>JACZUI010000016.1 GCA_022573225.1 Acidobacteriota bacterium | reverse complement strand
GCGTCGGCCGCCATCAGAAGAGCAAAGGTGTCGAGGGGCTCCTCGTCTTTGAGACGAATCCAGCCCCGAACGCGAGCTACTCCGGTTCTATTGCCCTCCAGCGCCGCAGCGTCATCGGGATGCAGTCGCTCTTCAACCTTGCCCATGAGCGGAGGAGGGAGTGGCCCGATGGTGGAAGGCACCATCAGCACGCATTCGTCGGGAGGGGGAAGGTCGGGAGCCGAGCCGTCAACGAAGGTCGAAGGCCTGGGTTCGCGGCCTCGGTCAGAAAATGATCCAAGTGCGGAAAGTATCAGTCTGTCGTCAGTCGACAGGTTCGCTCTCACTGTCGAGAAAGTACGTCCTGATCTGAGCGCCTCGACCTCGATCGTCACCGGGCCCGGCTTGCCGGGGCGGGTGAAGTGCGCCGTCACTGAGGCGGGAAGCCGGCCGTCGACCGACTCTGACATCGCCCTCGCGACCATCGCCATCAGATACCCCCCGTTGGCATTCTCGAAGATGCTCCAACCAGGTGCGATGTGCCCGGTCCAGGTTCGCTCGCTCAGTTGTTCGACGGCTGTCGCGTCGGCGAAGCTCATGTCAGATGCACTCCCGGCTCGTTGGTGACGGCTCCGATGACGGTCGGGGAATGTTGTTCTGTCGCTTTGAGCACTTCGTCGACGCCGGCGGCATCGACGACGAGCGTGAAACCGATGCCCATGTTGAAGGTGGTGTACATATCGTCGCCGGCCACGCCGGCTTTCGCGATCACATCGAAAATCTCAGGACGACGCCACGTTGCGGTATCGATCTGTGTGCCCAAACCGTCGGGTATCGCCCGAATCAGATTCCCTGGAATACCGCCACCGGTGATGTGGGCAGCAGCGGCCACCGCCCCGGTGCGCACGGCTCCCAAGACGGCAGGGGAGTAGATCACGGAGGGGGCCAACAGTGATTTCGCCATCTCGCCGACCTCCGACCCCAGTACGGCGCGAACCAGGGAGAACCCGTTGGACCTGAGGTTGGGCGAGGCCAATCCCACCACCAGATGTCCCGGCCTGACGTTTGCCGGTGCCAACTCCGACCCCTTCTCCACGACTCCCATGACCGTCCCGGCAAGATCGACTGCATCTGGGGCCATCACCTCAGGGTGTTCCGCGGTCTCGCCACCAAGCAACGGGCATCCGGCGGTCTGGCAGGCCCGTGCTATCGACTCGACAATGGCTGAGTCTCTTTCGGGTTGGAGAGATCCGACCGCCATGTAGTCGACAAACCCGATGGGCTGGGCCCCGACCGCCGCCAGGTCGTCGACGGACATCGCTACCAGGTCATCTCCGACGCCGGCCCAGCGATTGGCGACTCGGGCGATTTCGAGTTTGGTTCCCACGCCGTCGGTGCTCATCATCAACACCGGGTCGGAATATCCGGCAGGGATCGTCACGCCGGCAGCAAAACCGCCGAATCCTCCGACCACTGATTCCGACCAGCTGCTTGTAACCGCTTCCGCGATGCTCTCAACGTGTCGGTCGGCGCCGTCCAGATCGACTCCCGCAGCCCGATACGACGTCATATCAGGAGCGCTCGAGCTGGAACTTGTCGGTTGTCTCCGGGGTGTCGGTCGGGTACTCACCGGAGAGGCACGCCGTACAGAATCCGGCGTCGGCCACGCCCGTGGCTTCGAGCAGGCCATCCAGCGACAGATAACCGAGTGAGTCGGCATCCAGATGCTGGCGGATCTCCTCTACTTCCATCTGCGCCGCGATGAGAGTCGACCGGTCTCCCGTGTCCATCCCGTAGAAGCACGGCCAGCGATACGGCGGAGACGAAACCCGCAGGTGGACCTCAACTGCCCCGGCGTCGCGGACCATCTTGACCAACTGGCGCGTTGTCGTACCGCGGACGATCGAATCATCGACCATGACGACTCGCTTGCCGGAGAGATTCTCCTCGATCGGGTTGAGCTTGAGGCGAATCCCCCGGTCACGGAGCATTTGATTCGGCTCGATGAAGGTGCGGCCCACGTACCTGTTCTTGACCAGTCCATCGACGTACGGGATTCCACTCGCAGCTGAGAAACCCTGGGCGGCCGGTATACCCGACTCTGGGACGGGGACCACGATATCGGCGTCCGCTGGATGTTGTTGGGACAGGATCTTGCCCATCTCATAGCGAGCGCCATGGATGTTGCGGCCATACATCTGGCTATCCGGTCGGGCGAAGTAGACAAACTCGAACAGGCAGAGCCGGGGCTGCACGTTGTCGAACGGGTAGAAGCTACGGACGCCCATAGCGTCGATCACCACCATTTCCCCGGCGGCAATTTCCCTTACGAACCGCGCCCCGACCAGATCCAGAGCCGCCGTCTCCGAGGCGAGCACCCATCCGCCGTCCGGCAGCGACCCGAGACATAGTGGTCTGAAGCCGTTCGGGTCACGAAGGCCCACGATCCTGCCTTGATCCATGATTACCAGCGAGAAGGCGCCATTCCAGGTAGGGGCGACCTTTATCAAGGCCATCTCCAGCCCTCGGGAGTCGGAACGCTCGTCGTTGACCTCGCGGGCGATCCCTTCGGTCATCAGGTCCGAGTCGGTGGTGGCAACGTGCACTCCGAGGTCGGCAGCCAACTGCTTGGTGTTGGTCAGGTTTCCGTTGTGACCAAGGGCGATCGAGGTATTGCCGATTTGGCGGTGGGTCGGCTGAGCGTTGGTCCAATTGTTGGATCCGGTCGTGGAGTATCGGGCATGCCCGATTCCGATGTGACCGCCCAGTCCGGCGAGGGAGGACTCATCGAAGACCTGGGCGACGAGCCCCAGGTCCTTGAAGACCGTGACCGTTTCGCCATCGGAGGTAGCTATCCCGGCCGACTCCTGACCTCGATGCTGCAGTGCGAACAGCCCGAAGTAGATGATGTTGGCGACCCGCTGGTTTGGCGTGTATGCAGCAAAGACCCCGCAGGCCTCGCGGGGCCCGTCCAACAGCGGGACTGCTGCGTCCTCAGGCACAATCCCATGGTAGGGCTGCGCCAACACGGAGTTGACTTACATCTACATCGGATACAGGAAGATTTCGCGATATGCGGTGGCCAGCTCGAGATAATGTTCCACACCATCGTCGGCGTTCTTGATTTCGGCCTCGGTCAGGTCTCTGATCGGTCTTGCCGGGATCCCAACCGCAAGCGTCCAGGGCGGCACTTTCTTGCCCTCAGGGAGCACCGAGCCGGCGGCCAACCATGCCCCTTCTCCCATGACGGAGCCGTTGAGTGCCCGGGCTCCGATAGCGATAAGTGTCCGGTCTTCGATCGTCGCTCCGTGGACCACTGCGGAATGGCCGATGGTCACGCGGTCACCGATCCGGGTGGGGATGTCTTCATCGCAGTGGATCACAACGTTGTCCTGGACGTTGGTGTCGGAACCAATACTGATCCGGTCGAGCTCTGCCCGTATCACCGCACCGAAGAGAACGAAGGACCTCGGTCCGATCTCGACGTCGCCGTAGACGTGGGCACCGGGTGAGATGACGGCCGAGGAGTCGATCTGCGGCGTGGGGATGTGGGGTGGTCTCATCGTGGGCTCCTCACCATCACGGGAGCCCGGAGATCCGTTCCCTGATAACCGACGCTTTGGTCCATCCCCGAGCCAGCAGGGCGAGTTGGTTGTCATGAAGCTCGGCTATCAGGGCAGGAAAACCGCCAATGCCCCAATTTCGGGAACGAGAGAAGTCGGCCCAGGCCGACTTCTTGGCGTCCTCCGTATCGAGACGCGCTCGGAAGTCGGCGGTGTCGACGTCGAAGCCCTTTGCCAATTCGGTGAGCTCGTGGAAGTCGGTGACGTCGCGCCCCTTCGCATAGAAACCCTCCTGGATCGTGGTGAAATAGTCGAGAGTCCGCGCTTCGTTCATCTCTCGCATCACCGCGACCGCGATGGCTGACGGTTCGGTGTCGTAGACCCAGCCGTCACGCCGGTCGAGGAATGCCGTGTCGAAGGGTTGCCCGGTGCGCTCGTTGATCTCCACCCAATGGTTTTCGAGGAATCGTGCCAGCCGTTCTTCCAGCGGTTCCGCCGCCGGGCCGGGACGAAGGCCCCCGACCACGACCTCTACATGGTGATCTTCGGCAAGCGACTCGATCTCGGGTGCGAACCCCCAACACCACGAGCACATCGGGTCGCCCACGTAGATCAGTCTCGGATTGCTCGTCACAAGCTGAGTAAACCCCGCAAGCGCCGCCGTGATTTCAAGCAGTCATCAATGTCGGGTGGTCAAGAGCGCCAGCGTTACGTGGCGTATGACGACTTGCGGGCTCGTACGGCTGTTCCGGTATGCAAGGCCACATCCATGAACAATCCGATGAAGATCCCGAGTATCCCCCAAGGCGCGGCGGCATCTCCAATGATGTAGCCAACTGTATAGAAGGTGGTCGTCCAGGGAAGGAAAATGATCCCCAGAATCGGAATGAGGGCACCATTGAAAGCCCGATCGACCCAGTCACTGATAATCCAAATTGTGATCATCCCAAGACGGGGGCTGACCCCAATCAGGATTAGTAGCAGACAACCCATTTCGCTCCTTCTCTCTTCCTGTTCAAGCTAGTCGGTCGATATATGTCGATACGGTAGAGGTCTCTTCGTCTCCTAAGAGAGCAACGAGGAGGTTGGCATGGATCTCGTGACAGCCGTGAGGAAGGCCGATTGGTAGATCATCAGCAAGCCGTTGAACAGGCATTCCGTGATTCCTACAGCCTCGTCCTCGCCAATGTCGCCCGCAATACTCGGGACATCGACCTCGCCGAAGAGGCGATTCAGGACGCGTTCGTCGAGGCACTTCGGTCCTGGCCGAGCTCAGGTGTTCCCGGTAACCCACCGGGTTGGATCTCGACTGTGGCGCGCCGCCGCGCCATCGATCGGATCCGACGACAGCAGAATCTGGCTAGGAAATCTGAGATTCTGGCCGGTCTGGAGAAGATCGATGCCGAGCGAGAGATCGTGACCATTTCGGCCCAGGCCATCCCCGACGACCGTCTCCAAATGGTTTTTGCCTGCTGTCACCCTTCATTGGCCACCGACAAACAAGTCGCGTTGACACTGCGAACCTTGGGCGGCCTGACGACTGCTGAGATCGCCCGGGCGTTTCTCGTTGCCGAGCCGACGATGGCGCAGCGCCTGGTCCGGGCGAAGGCGAAGATCAGGGATGCCGGCATTCCGTTCAAGATTCCGCCCGACCATGAGCTGGTCGATCGGCTCGCGGCTGTGCTTGCCGTGATATATCTCATCTTCAACGAGGGCTACTTCTCATCATCTGGCGAGGATCTGGTGAGGGAAGACCTGGCCGAGTCCGCCATCGAGTTGGGGCGGACGGTGGTGGAGCTGATGCCGGACGAGCAGGAGCCGCTTGGCCTTCTTTCACTGATGCGTTTTCAACACAGCCGTCGTCGGGCACGTGTCGACGGTGTAGGAGATCTCGTTCTTCTTGAGAATCAGGATCGTGAGCTGTGGGATCGATCTCAGATCGAGACCGGGCTCGAAGCATTGTCCCGGGCGAAGCGAATGGGTGGGAATGGCTCCTATGTCATCCAATCCGAGATTGCAGCCGCTCACGCGACTGCCTCCCGATTCTCCGCGACCGATTGGGTCCACATCGCCGGCTTGTATGACGAGCTAGTCGATGTGCTCGGCTCGCCGGTGGTCCTCCTCAATCGCGCAGTGGCTCGGGGCTTCGCCTATGGGCCGGAGGCCGGGTTGTCCGCTCTGGGAGTGCTGGAGGACGATCTCGCCGGCCACCACTCCTATCAGATCGCGCGGGCCGAGATGCTGGTACGAGCAGGTGATCGGGAAGGCGCGGTAGAGGCATTCAGCCTGGCGCAGTCGCTCACCGACAACGAGGTGGAGCGGAGACACCTGGGCCGCCGGATGGTTGAGCTCAAGGCGGGTCTCGGAGACTGACGTTGTCGGGTTGCGCCTACCGGTAGGGGTGGTCAAAAAATGCGCCCGAGCCGGCTGCGGTCGTAGAGGGCGATGAAGGTATACCAGTAGGTGGTGTGCCTGGCTGCGACGTGCCCGAGTTAGTGGTCGATGATGAAATCAAGGGTCTCTGGATCGGCAGTCCTCGGACCAAGTCCGAACTCGCCCACCTCCACGATCTCGGCGTTGATCCTGATGAAGTTGATCCGATTGTGCTTGGGGGCGAAGGCATTCAAGGTCCCGCCTGCCTGGGCCATGGACGCCCGCGGCGTCTCCTCGAGGCCAAAAAGCGTGGCGTACTGGACGATCCGTCTGTGGACTTCGGGGAACTGCTCCGACGTGATCTCGACCGAGTTAGCCCGCTCTGCTGCGTTGATCAAGCCTCGGGCGGCATACAGCGAGATCATGGCGACCGCGAGGGCACCGGTGCCTATCGGACCGAACGTCGTGCTCAGAAAGACGGTGAGCGCTGTCAGCAGAGCGACGAAGAGAACCGCACCTGACACCAGCAAGGAGATCCCACGAGGATGGCGCAGATGCTCTGTCTTGGCACGCAGACCTGCCATGTCGAGACGCTACCCGCCGAATCGATCGGTGGCTTCGGCCAGCGCCTCTGGGCTGTCCACCGAGAACCAACTCCGTCCATCCTCGCCCCAGGCAGACCAGATATCAGGTGTGACAGGATGCAGCGCCACCCGGTCCAGCAAGCTCTGGACCGACCCGCCACCCTTGGCTTCCTCTTCGGCTTGGTCAGCGATTGCCGTTGGATAAACGGCGCAGGTCACCTGGCGTACGCCGGCTGCGTCGACGGGAACAACCGGGAGTTCAGATTCGACAGCGACTAGCTGAACGAGGGTCTCGGCACGCACGAAGGCGTTGTCGACCGCAACGACCAGGACTCGTTGTTGGCGGGCGCGGTTGAGCGCTGTGGCGATGCCCGCCAGGGGCCCGGGGGAGTCGAGGTCATCGGGCCAGTTCTCGTATCCCGTTCGGCTCCCGCCCAGAACAACCACCTGCCGACAAACTTGACCTAGCTCCGCTGCAACCCGGTCGAGCATGGTCTTCCCGTCGATCTCTACGTTTGCCTTATCCGGCCCCATCCGTGTGCTTCGACCTCCGGCCAGAATTGCGCCAAGAGTGCTCATGGCTGTGGAGAGTAGGTTCGCAGCCCAAAGGAGGCCTTGGAATGTCGTCATCTGATCGCGCAATGGCTGTATGGGCGGCTTATGCCGCCACCGTTGGCGCGTCGTTGGCGATAGCGCCCAACTTCGTCCTGTCGACGCTTGGCGTGGCGGAGACCGACGAACCGTGGATCCGAATTCTCGGTGTGACAGTTGTGGTTCTTGGGCTCTACTACGCCGACGCAGTGCGCAACAAGACACGAAATCTCTACGTTGCCTCGATTCTGGGACGGGGTTTCGTCGCTGCCGCCCTCATCGTGTTGGTGTTGACGGGTGAGCCGTGGCAGTTGCTGCTATTCGCCGCGGCAGAGATCGTCGGCCTTAGCTGGACCTATCTGGCGCTCAGATCTGAGGCGAGCTGAACTCAGTCGCCGAGGGCGATCCGGAGGTGGCGAGCAGCTTGGCCCGGCTTGTGCCGAGGATGGTGCCTCCGCGAGTGAGGATTCCGGAGAGGTTGTCGGAGTCGAGCCGCTGGAGCCTGTTCTGCATCAGCCCAAGAAATCCGTCCTTGAAACCAATAACTTCCATGCCATATTCGCGTTGGGCGGCCTTGCCAACGGAGTGGATCGCTGTATTCAGGCCCGGGCTGTCTCCTCCTGCGGTCAGGATTTCGATGGTTCTCGTCACGTGGCGATGGTATCGGGTTGGCTGGAGGCCGAGGCCGCTATGAGGTCATCCGACGAGGGATTGCCTCGCGATATGCATCCGTGGCCGTAGCGATGTCGATGGTCGCATCTCCGAGAGTCAAGGCGACGCCACCCACGGTTCCGATGCGACGGGCAATGTCGCCTGGGGGCTCCACTGCACCATGCTCGAAAACCGCAACGACCCGGTGCGGGTCCTCGGAGAAAAGCAAGGAAGGGTCGCCGAGCTCGATGGTCGCTCCGACTTCTGAGGCGATGCAGATTTCGGCGATGGCAACCGCCAGTCCTCCATCTGACACATCGTGGAGAACCGGGACAGTGTGGGCTAGCTCGCGAACAAGCCCGATGACTTGCCTTGCCACCTCAGGGTCAGGGGCGGTGGGTCGCCCGGTGAGAGTTCCGAGGACAATCCTTTCCGCGCTGCTGCCCGCCAGACTGGCAGTGGGCTCCGGTCCGATCTCCCAGATCTCCATCCCCTCCTCGGCTCGGTCGATTCGGGGAGGTTCGTTCGGCACTGGATCGGCCAACCCAAGCAGCCCGACGACCGGCGTTGGGTAGATGTCGACCCCTTCTGTTTCGTTGTAGAACGAGACATTTCCACCCACGACAGGCACGCCCAGGGATTCGCAGGCCTCGGATATTCCCGCTACCGATTCGACGAATTGCCACATGACCTCAGGCTTTTCTGGATTCCCGAAGTTGAGGTTGTCAACGAGGGCCATCGGCTCGGCACCAATGACCGCAACGTTGAGGGCAGCCTCAAAAACAAGGCGAGCTCCACCCCGACGCGGATCGAGCTGACAGAGCCGTCCGTTCCCGTCGGTCGAGACAGCTAGGCCCTTGTTGGTGCCTTTGACCCGGAGGAGGGATCCGTCGGCACCTGGGCCGACGATCGTATTGAGGAAGAGCATGTGGTCGTATTGCTCGTGAACCCATGCCGATGAGCCGATTGCCGGGTCATCGAGCAGGCGGAGCACGGCATCGGCCAGGTCCAGATCATCCGGAAGGCGAGGCTCGGTCGCCCACACATCGTCCAGTTCGCTGGGGCGGGCTCGGGGGCGGTCATAGAGGGGGGCATCGTCGGCCAGCGATGCCGCCGGGATCTCGGCGACCACTTCGCCTTTGTGCCTGATCGTCAGCGTGTCACCGGCGCGGACAACCCCGATTACCGCAGAGTCGATCTCCCACTTGTCCGCAACTTCGAGAACTTGTTCGACGTTGGCGGCGTCAACGAAGGCCATCATCCGCTCCTGTGACTCCGACATGAGCAGCTCGGGCGCAGTCATCTCGGGCTCTCGAACATGGACAGCGTCGAGATCGACCTCCATCCCCACTCCCGCTCTGCCCGCCGGTTCAGAGGTGGCACACGACAAGCCGGCCGCTCCGAGATCCTGCACGCCCACTACCAGCCCCTTTGTGTAGAGCTCGAGACAAGCTTCGATCAGCTTCTTCTCCTCGAAGGGATCGCCCACCTGAACGCTCGGTCTCTTCTCCCGGGACTCATTGTCGAACGACGCCGAGGCGAGGACTGAGGCACCACCAATCCCGTCCCGTCCGGTCGAATTTCCGAGCAGTACCGCCACAGTGCCTGGCGTTCCCGCGGTGCCGAGGACCAATTGGTCGCGCTTCAGAATCCCGAGGCACATCACGTTTACCAACGGGTTGCCGCTGTAACAGGGGTCGAATCCAATCTCTCCGCCTACGGTGGGTACTCCGACGGCATTCCCGTAGTCGGCAATTCCGGAGACGACTCCACCGAAGAGGTAGCGGTTTTTTGGCTCGTCCAGGGGTCCGAATCGGATCTGATCCCAGAGTCCGATCGGCCGGGCACCCATGGTGAACACATCTCTCAGGATTCCTCCGACTCCGGTAGCGGCGCCCTGATGGGGCTCCACATACGAGGGATGGTTGTGACTCTCGATACGGAGGGCAGCGAGCCATCCGTCGCCTATGTCCACGACGCCGGCGTTCTCACCCGGACCGACGACTACCCAGGGTGCTTCGGTGGGGAACCGGCCCAGATGGCGTCTTGATGACTTGTAGGAGCAGTGCTCCGACCACATCACCGAGTACATGGCCAGCTCGGCTGGGCGAGGCTCGCGGCCGAGAATTCGGACCACCGAGTCGAACTCGGAGTCGGTCATGCCCAACTGCCGATGTGTTGGCTCGACGGTTTGGGTCACGCGGGGGCCAATGAGTGGAGGAAGCCTTCGAGCAGGAGGTTGCCGTCGGAGGAACCGAGGAAATCGTGTATCGCCCGTTCAGGATGCGGCATCACGCCGACGACGTTGCCCCGGTCGTTGGCGACGGCCGCAGCCTGCTGCTGCGAACCGTTGGGGTCGTCCACGTAACGAAGCACAACACGCCCTCTCCGAGTCGGGTCGACCCAGTTGCCCTCGTACGAGTTGAGTGGGATCCGTATCCGCTGGCCCACTGTCGCCGTCCTCGTGAGCACCGTGTCTGTGTCTGCGACCTCGACTTCGACCAGACGGCAGATGAAAGCCAGGTCGCGGTTGGCGATCAACGCGCCGGGAAGCAGCCCAGCCTCACAAAGGATCTGGAAGCCGTTGCAGATACCCAGAACCGGAGCACCGGAGTCGGCGAGTCGAAACACCTCGGTCATGACTGGAGAGAAGCGCGCAATGGCGCCGGTGCGCAGATAGTCGCCGTGGGCAAACCCACCAGGGAGGATCGCACCGTCGAAGTCCGAAAGGTCGGTGTCCCGATGCCAAACAAGCTCGGCCGACCCTCCGAGAGCGGTGACGGCTTCGACAACATCGTGTTCGCAGTTGGTGCCCGGGAATTGCACCACCGCTGTTCTCATCCGAGTACCTCGACGGAGAAGTCCTCGAGGACAGGATTGGCCAGCACCTGCCTACACATCTCGTTGGCCTGGCTCTCAATGGCCGACCGGTCGTCCCCGGCGATGTCGAGGTGGATGACCCGGTCGACTCTTACCCGTTCCACTTGCTCGTGGCCGAGGTCGGCGAGAGCGCGTCGAATCGTGGTGCCCTGAGGATCGGCGATCTCCGGGCGCCTGGTGATCTCGATTCGAACTCTCATGACGACTCGAGATAATCGTCGAACGAGCCGCCGGTGATCTTCTGGTAGGCCTCGATGTATCTCGAACTGGTGCCTTCGACGATCTCCGCGGGAAGGTCGGGGCCAGGGGGAGACTTGTCCCAGTCGGTGGTGTCGAGCCACTCCCTGACGTACTGCTTGTCAAAGGAGGGAACATCCTTTCCCGGTTCCCAGCGATCCGCCGGCCAGTAGCGGGACGAATCCGGAGTGAGTACCTCGTCGATCAGGAGGAGGTCGTCGTCGACGAAGCCGAACTCGAATTTGGTATCTGCCAGGATCACGCCCCTCTCGGCGGCATAGCTCGAGGCACGCCGGTAGATGTCCATCGACCGGGAGCGCAATTCGTCGTAGAGGTCGTTACCGAGAATCTGTCGTGTCTCGGATTCGGTGATGTTCTGGTCGTGCCCGCTCTCCGCTTTGGTCGCCGGGGTGAAGATGGGCTCGTCGAGCTTGTCTGCCAGCTTTAGCCCGGAAGGCAGATGTTCGGTGGTGGGTCCTCCACCGTCTCGATATTCGCGCCATGAGGAGCCGTAGAGGTAGCCCCGGACGACGCACTCGACCGGGACGACCTCGGCTCTGCGAACGACCATGGCCCGACCCCTCAGGTCGGCAGCTTCGCTGTCCGACAAGCCCGGGATGCCGGCCAGATTGGTGCTGACCAGGTGGTTTGGTGTCTCGAGAAGGTCGAAGAAGTGAAGGCTCAACCCGGTGAGGACCTTGCCCTTATTAGGGATCATCTGAGGAAGGATGACGTCATAAGCCGAGATCCGGTCGGTCGCGACGAACAGCAGATGCTGGGCGTCCACCTCATAGATCTCCCTGACTTTGCCCGATGCGATGTGAGGTAATGCCGTCACGTGCCGGCAGGGTAATGCAGGTCGCTCTTCGGTCGAACCCATCGGACCCGGGGCGTTCGGGCCGGCTCCCTATCCTTGCGCCCGATGTCGGGATTCGACCAACACCGGACCGAAGAGATGCTTGCCTCAGACGGCTACGCGAAAGCTCTGGGGGTCGAACTGGTGGCTGTGACTTCCGACGAGATCGTCGTCGGACTGGATGTCACCGAGGCTCATCTCAACTTCCTCGAAGTCGGCCACGGTGGGATGGTCTTCTCCCTCGCCGACTGTGCGTTCTCTCTCGCCTCAAACAACGCGGGCGATCGGGCTCTTGCGATTGACGCCCATCTGGTTCTGACGGCGGCAACCCGTTTTGGTGATCGTTTGGAGGCAAGGGTGATCGAATCCTCTCGGGGTCGAACCCTGGGCACCTATCGTGTCGAGGTGATCCGTCAGGACGGGAGAATCGTCGGCTTGTTCACGGGAACGGTTCACATTCGCTCATCTGGATGAGGATCATGGCCAATCACCATTGGCTGTCTCGCTTCCAGGCTCGAGGCGGGGCTATTGTCTCGCCGAGAAGGAAGGCGAAAAGCGAAGCTTCTCGCCTAGCCACTACTCAGTGGCTTGAGCCGTTCGAAGACCACTGAAATCGAACTGCTGACCCTTGCGGTCGAAAACAGGCTTTCCAGGTCGTCGGCCGTAAGGCTGACCTCGTTGTCGTCGGCGAGCAAGTCGCGGAGATGACCCTTCCCGTTCCAAGCTTCCATGGCGTTGCGCTGGACCAGCCGGTAGGCCTCGTCCCTTGTCAGGCCTGTTTCGACTAGGGCCAGCAGCACGGTCTGGCTGAAGACCAGGCCCTGGGTCGCGTCGAGGTTCTGCTGCATCCGTTCTTCGTCGACCACGAGGTTCTCGACGAGACCCCGGAATTTCACAAGCATGTAGTGAAGAGCGATGGACGAATCGGGGAGAACCACTCGCTCCGCCGACGAGTGGGAGATGTCCCGCTCATGCCACAGTGCGACGTTCTCCAGCCCGACCTGGGCATATCCGCGGAGGAGGCGAGCCATCCCGGTCATCCGCTCGGAGAGGATGGGATTCCTCTTGTGTGGCATCGCTGACGAGCCTTTTTGCCCCTTGCGGAAGCCCTCCCTGACCTCAGCCACCTCTGAGCGCTGGAGGTGTCGGATCTCGGTGGCCATCCGCTCGATGGAGGCGCCGATCAGTGCCAGGGTCTGTAGATACTGAGCATGTCGATCGCGGGCGGTGACCTGGGTTGAAGCCGGTTCGATTGCAAGTTCAAGAGCGTCGCAGACGTGCTGCTCGACGACTGGAGGCACATGAGCGTACGTGCCCACTGCGCCCGAGATCTTCCCTACTGCCACCCCCTCCCGTGCGTCGGTGAGTCGCTGATGGTCTCGGGCGAGCTCGAATGCCCACCCGGCCAGCTTGAGGCCGAATGTCGTTGGCTCTGCCCAGATTCCGTGAGTGCGCCCGACCATGTAGGTGTCTCGGTGCTCCTCGGCGTGGGACTTCACCGTGTTGAACAGGTTCGCCAACTCGGTCAGGAGCAGGTCGGCGGCGTCCCTGAGGAGAGTGCCCCCCGCCGTGTCGACGACGTCGGATGAGGTGAGCCCGTAGTGGACCCATCCAGCCGCTTCGGTCCCGGCGCCTAATCCGAGCAAGTCGACGAAGGCAGCGAGGTCGTGGTCGGTGACCTCCTCTCGTTCAGCGACCTCGTCGGGCGTCGGGCAAGCAGCCGCTTCGGTACTTGCGGCAACACCCGGCGGCACTTTGCCCAGCTCTTCCCACGCTTCCAGGGCGAGCACCTCGACCTGCTTCCAGGCTTCCAGCTTGCGTTGCTCCGACCATATGTCGGCCATCTCGGGGAGGCTGTAACGCTCGATCACTTGTTGCATGATGGCATGCCGTCTGTCGTTTTCCTCTCCCTCGAGCGGAGCGAGATGTTCCCCCACCGGGAGCGGAGCGACTTGTTTCCTCCCCCTTGGAGCGGGGGAGGTGGCCCGAAGGGCCGGAGGGGGCAAAGGCCGACAGGCCGGTGGGGGAAGTGCCTGGAAGGGGGCAGGGATTATCTTCTCCCGAGCATGCGTAGCCTTTCCATTGATCAAGCACGTCGTTACGCGCTCGCCGCCCAGGGGTTCACCGACCAGAGACCGTCGGGTCGTATCGACGTGCGGCACTTCCGCCGGGTGCTCCATCGGGTCGGGCTGGTTCAGCTCGACTCGGTCAACGTCTTCAGTCGCGCCCACTACATGCCTTTCTTCTCGCGCCTTGGTGCCTATGAACGCGCCGCCCTCGATCGTTGGCTGTGGCGTTCGGGAGAGCAGTTCGAGTACTGGGGTCACGAAGCGTCGTTGATCCCGATTGATCAATATCCGCTGTGGCGTTGGAGGATGGAAGCTCCCTGGAGCTGGAACAGGGTGGAGCGGATCAAGAAGGAGGATCCCGGCTATTTGAGTCGAGTCCTGGATCAGGTCAGGGCCGACGGCCCGCTCCAGACAAGAGACCTCGAGAGCCCAGGCCAGCGAGACGCCAATTCGATGTGGGGATGGAGCAAGGGGAAGGTTGCTCTCGAGGCCCTGTTCCATCAGGGGGACATCACCGTGTTCGACAGGGTGAACTTCGTGCGTCTCTACGGAGCAACCGAGGATGTGATCCGCGATTCGGCTCTCTCGGCGGCAGGTCTGTCCCGTGAGGAGGGACAGCGTCAACTTGTAGAGATGGCTTCGAGGTCGATGGGGGTGGCGTCACTTGCTGACCTTGCCGACTACCACCGGATCAGAGTGCCAGATGCCCGTCCCCTGGTAGAAGAGATGGTTCAGGAAGGGCGACTCATCGAAGTCGAGGTGGAGGGTTGGGGGACACAGGCCTTTCTCCATCCTGACGCCCGCCTACCGCGAGAAGTGGATGGTCGGGCTCTGTTGTCGCCCTTTGACAGTCTCGTCTGGTGTCGGCCACGGGTGGACCGTCTGTGGGATTTCCACTACCGCATCGAGATCTATGTCCCGGAGGCCAAGCGGGTCCACGGCTACTACGTGCTCCCTTTCCTGCTGGATGGAGAGTTGGTCGCTCGGGTCGACCTCAAGACCGATCGTGCCAGGGAAGTGCTCAGGGTCAAGGGTGCCTGGGCTGAGGATGGGGTCGATCGGGTTCGGGTTGGCCGGGAGCTGCGCGCCGAACTCGATTCTGTCGCACTCTGGCTGGGGATGGAGGACCTCGAAATCGTCGACAACGGCGACCTGACTTCCTTTCTGTGAGTGAAAAGGAGGCTGTGATCCCCGAAAGGACTCACAGAAAGCTCAGGTGAAGGCGTTTAGGCCGGTGATGGCCTGACCCATGACGAGGGTGTGGATTTCGTTGGTCCCCTCATAGGTGTAGACGGTTTCCAGATTGGCCATGTGCCGAATAACCGGGTATTCCAAGGTGATCCCGTTGGCCCCGAGGATGGATCGTGCGGTCCGGGCAACTTCCAGTGCATTACGCACATTGTCAAACTTTCCAAAGCTGACCTGCTCCGAAGTCAACGTCCCATCATCCTTGCGACGGCCCAGGTGGACGGCGATGAGGGTGCCTCGCTGCACCGCAACCATCATGTCCACCAGCTTCCGCTGGGTCAGTTGGAACGAAGCGATTGGCTTCCCAAACTGGTGGCGCTCGATCGAGTAGTCGAGGGCCGACTCGTAGCAAGCCCTTGCGGCGCCAATTGCGCCAAAGGTGATCCCGAAGCGAGCCTCGTTGAGGCACGAGAGTGGCCCTTTCATCGATGAGACACCAGGAAGGACGAAATCGTCGGGCACACGTACATTGTCGAGAATCAGCTCGGAAGTGACGGACGCCCGAAGTGAGGCCTTCTTCTTGATGTCGATCGCGGAGAACCCGGGCGTGTCGGTGGGAATGAGGAACCCGCGGATCCCGCCGTCGGTCTGGGCCCAGATGACGGCCACGTCGGCGATGGACCCATTGGTGATCCACATCTTGGTGCCGTTGATGATCCAATCAGTTCCGTCGCGTTTGGCATTGGTCCGCATCGACGACGGGTCGGAGCCGGAATCGGCTTCGGTGAGACCGAAGCAGCCGATTACCTCACCTGTCGCCATTCGTGGCAGCCAAATCTGCTTCTGCTCCTCGGAGCCGAACTTCCAGATCGGGAACATGGCCAGAGAGCCTTGAACGCTCACGAACGACCGGATCCCGGAGTCGCCGGCCTCCAGTTCGAGGCAGGCGAGTCCGTAGGCCATGGCAGACGTCCCGGCACATCCGTACCCCTCGAGGTGCATCCCGAGCAGCCCGATGTCGCCGAATTCCTTGGCCAGTTGCTCTTGGGGAAGGATGCCTTCCTCCCACCAGTCGCCTATGTGGGGGACGATCTCCTTCTCGACGTAGTCGCGAACCGTGGCTCGGACCAGCTTTTCTTCCTCGGAGAGGAGAGAATCGATGTCGAGAAAATCAATCGGATCGGGCCGGTCAAAGGAAATTTGGGTCATCGCCGAGTGATGCTACTTCTGCTCAACCCGCCAGCGTCTTCTCGGCCAGATCGACCCGATACTGGGCCAGCTTGTCACGCAGGCCCTCGTCGCTGACGGCCAGGATGGCCACGGCGAGCAGCGCGGCGTTGGCGGCGCCGTCAATCGCGACGGTGGCAACTGGGATACCGGTGGGCATTTGCACGGTCGCCAAGAGGGCATCCATCCCGTCGAGCGAGGCGGAGATAGGCACTCCGATGACGGGGAGGAGCGACTTGGCGGCCATCACGCCGGCCAGATGGGCAGCCTTCCCGGCACCGGCGATGAGCACTTCGAAGCCGTTGTCGGCCGCGTTGGTGGCGAATTCGAGTGCCTGGTCCGGCGTCTTATGGGCGGAAAGAACTCTGACATCGCTCTCGATGTCGAATTGATCGAGCATGGCGGCGGCCTTCTCCATGACCGGCCGGTCCGACCCCGAACCCATCACGATGGCGACTTTGTGGCCCATTGCCCCGACGGTAACCGCCGCGACGGTCGTGTACCCATTCTGAATGCAGATCGCGTCACATACGGCGAGGGGTGCATCAGGAACGCGTTCTAGAGGGCCATGGAGTGGGGATAGAGCGTATAGAGCGGGCATAGAGCGGGACTGTGGATGCTCTAGAGCGTCATATGTCACCTTGGTGGCCAGATGGGAGACACCCATCGGGGACACGAAGGAGATGCGGACATGACCGCTCTAGGAGAAAAGGCAGCGACAGGTGTTGCAACTCAGCGTTCGGGAATTGGCAAGTACGTCGGAGTGGGGCTTCTTGCCCTCGCCCTCGGAGTCGGAGCCGTTGTGGCGGCAGTCCAGATCACAGGATCGGCACCGTCATCGTCAACTCCGGCGGAGATCGCAGACGTCAGGGCCGCCCAGTACGTCAGTTACCTGCAAGCACAGTATTGGGCCCAAGTCGAGAACACCCGAGCTAACGACATGGTCAAGCGGTTCGCCGGAGCCAACGCGGCCCGGGTCATCGAGATCGAGAACCAGCGAGCTCAGGACATGGTCGACCGCCTCACTGCCCAGAACGCGGCCCGGCTCACGGGAATTCACGAGCAGAGGGCTCAGGACATGGTCGACCACAAGTGGGGAGGGACCGCTCTACCCGACGAATAGACAGGGGCACAACCGGTCGGGTGGCGGGTATGGTGGACGGCGAGGAGAGAAGTGAGCTCAGTCAAATTCAGACTGCTGGGTCCACTCGGAGTTGAATCGGATAACGGCTCGATCGACCTGGGCCCTCCGAAGCAGCGCTCCGTCCTCGCCGTCCTTCTTCTCAACGCAAACGAGATCGTCCCTACCGACCGGATCATCGACCTGGTTTGGGGGGACGATCCTCCGCGTACGGCCGAGCACTCCGTTCAGATCTACATCTCCGATCTGCGCAAGGCGCTCGCCAGCGGCGGCCCTCCCAATCTGATCGAGACCCGTCCCCCCGGATACGTTCTCAACACGCCGCCGGACACGATCGACGCTCGTCTCTTCGGGAGACTGGTGAGAGACGGTGTTCCTGAGATCAGGATGCTCGACGAGTTGGTGAATCCCCGAACAATGCGCTGTCGATCCGCCCCAATAGCTCCATGTAGCCTCGCCGGTCATGGTCGAGTTCGGTGTTTCCTCAAGCATTGCCCCGCTACGCGAGGTTCTGGTTCAGACTCCGGGCCCAGCATTCGCTGCCGCCTTCGAGGACTCGCGTCACGGGTTTCGACATCCAGTCGCCTTCGGGGTCGCTCAGAAAGAGCACCAGGCGCTGATTGATCTCCTCGGAGAGCTCGACGTCAACGTCCACGTCCTGGCCAATGACGATCTTGGGCCCGATTTCGTCTACCAATACGACCCGACCCTGGTGACGCGCCGGGGGGCAATCCTGCTCCGCTCCGGCAAGCCGACACGGCGCGGTGAGGAAGATGCTCTTGCAGCGTGGTATCGCCAGAATGAGATCCCGATCATCGCCTCGATCGAGGCCCCGGGGACAGTCGACGGTGGGGACGTGTGCTGGCTGGACGGCGAGAACGTCTGTGTCGGTCGCACCCTGCGGACCAACCAAGCCGGCATCGACCAGCTCTCAGCCCTGCTGGCTGAGACGGTCCATGTATTTGACATGCCGTACGACAAGGGACCCGACGATTGTCTCCATCTCATGAGTGTGATATCACCGGTATCCGAGAGTCTGGCCCTGGTTGAGTTAGCCCGTCTGCCGGCCGGGCTCTACAACCTTTGCGGCGAATTGGGTATCGGTCTCATCGATGTGTCGCCCGAGGAGGTGGACACATTGGCCTGCAACGTGCTCGCGGTGCGTCCTGGTGTGGTGGTGATGCTCGACGGCAACCCGGTGACCAGGCAACGCCTCGAGGACGCCGGGGTGGAGGTTCACACCTTCGAAGGCCGCGAGATCTGTCTCAACGGAAACGGCGGCCCCACCTGTCTCACCCGCCCCCTGCTCCGCGCCTAAGACCGTTACCTGAGGTTCCTGGCGCCATATGTGGCGCTATCCGATCACGGTAATTAATGCATCGCGCCAGATCCGGCGTGTCAAGTTCAGGAACGGCGACCTTGGGCGTAGAAGGAAAATAGAAGGGCGTCCACAAACCTGACGTCAGCCGGAGGCGTAGCCTGCGTCCGGCTGGTTATCCGGCTGAGGAGCGACATGAGCGCAATCAAGTTTCGATTGTTGGGGTCACTGCGGGTGGACTCGCAGAACGGGTCTATCGACCTCGGGCCTCCCAAACAAAGGGCGGTCCTCGCGGTTCTCATCCTCAATGCCAACGAGGTAGTTCCGATCGAGCGGATTGTCGGCCTGGTGTGGGGTGAGGAGCCTCCCAGGACGGCCTATCACTCCGTTCAGTTGTATGTCTCTGATCTGCGCAAGGCGTTTGCCAACGGCGCGCCGTCAAACCTTCTCGAGACGCGACCGCCCGGATACGTTCTCAACACCCCTCCCGATTCCATCGATGTCCAGGTGTTCGAGCGTCTGGTGAGAGACGGTCTTGCCGCGGTGCGAACCGGTGACGTCGTCAGGGGTCGACCGATGCTGGAGAGGGCCCTGGATCTCTGGACGCCGTCGCCACTATCGGACTTTGCCTACGACGAGTTTGCTCAGGGATATGTCCGCTCTCTCACTGAGATGCAGGCTGACGCAGCCCAGGCGCTGGCCTCGCTATACCTCGACGACGGGGATCTCGACCAAGCCAAGGAGTACTCCCGCCGAGTGGTCGACTCCGACCCTCTTCGCGAGGAGCCGCGCCGGCTGATGATGTTGGCGCTCTACCGGTCGGGTCGCCAGGCAGAAGCTTTGCGTGAATACGGGGATTATCAGCGACTGCTGGGAGAGGAGATGGGGATCGACCCCTCATCGGACCTCAAGGATCTCGAAGAGCGCATTCTGCTCCAGGATCCGACCCTCTCGACTGCGGAGCCAGATCGGGTTGCCGACGGGAACCCGTATCGGGGCCTGCGGGCCTTCTCCGAGGAGGACGCAGCAGTCTATTTCGGTCGGGAGGACCTGATCGACGAGGTCCTGGATCGTTTCCGTGAGGGGCACGGTTTCGTTTCGATTGTCGGGCCTTCCGGGTCGGGTAAGTCGAGTGCGGTCCAGGCCGGTGTGATGCCGGCGTTGCGGGAGGCCGGTGAGACCGTGGTGCTGCTCCAGCCCGGTTCTCGCCCACTTTGGGAGTTGGCCGGCGCCTTGGATCGGGCAGGGTTGGGTTCTCGCGCCACGCTCCTTCGCAGGTTCGAGAACGAACCCGACTCCCTTGCCGGCCTTGTCGAGCGACCGGTGGTGATCGTCATCGACCAGTTCGAAGAGTTGTTCACGCTGGCCGAGCCTGATGACGCGACCCGGTTCGGACAGTTGGTGGCTCGTGCTGTGCGCGATCCGCGTTGCCGGCTTCGAGTGGTCACGACCCTCCGGGCCGACTACTACGACCGGCCACTGTCGATGCCTGAGCTCGCCGGGGTATTCGCCGATGCCGCGGTGAGCGTCAAGCCGATGAGCGCCCAGGGCATCGAGCGCGCTGTTGTCGAGCCGGCTCGGGCTGTTGGTCGGCAGGTGGAACCTGCCCTGTTGGCGCAAATCGTTGCCGACATGGTCGATGAGCCGGGCGCCCTGCCACTTCTCCAATACACCTTGTTCGAGCTGTTCGAGCTGTCCGAGAACGGGCTCACCATGGAGGGGTATCGCGAGATCGGGGGTATCCACGGTGCCCTTGCCCAGGGTGCGGAGGAGACGCTCGATGAGCTCGATGCCGAGGGCAAGGCAATCGTGGAGCAGCTTTTCATGAGGATGATCCGCAAAGGCCGGGCCGCCGCCACGTCCCGACCGGCGACCTTACGCGAACTGCTCGACCTCGAAGATGACCGGGTAGCTCTTCAGGGCGTGCTTGAGGCCTTTGGGGCACGACGTCTGCTCACCTTTGGCCGTGACGCTTCAGGCTCGGCGGTGGTTGAGATCGCCCACGAATACCTGATCAGCGAATGGCCCCAATTGGGCACCTGGATCGAAGAGCACTCGGATGACTTGGATCGGTTGGTTGCTCTGGGGACCGTAGCCCAGGATTGGGAGGACAGCGACCGATCCGAGGACTACCTGCTTCGGGGCGATCGGCTTCAGGCCACCGCTGAGTGGGCCGATCTGGCTTCTCTCAAGCTGACCCGGGGCGAGGCCGCCTTTGTTGAAGCTTCGGTCGCCCTCAGGGAGCGTGAAGAACGAGCGACAAACGAGCGCGAGGAGCGAGAGGAGAATCTGGCTCGTTCTGCTAGAAGACGACTCTGGGCCTTCGGCGGTGCCATCGCCGCTCTGGCCGCCGTGGTCACCTTTCTGGTGATGGCGTTGATGCCGGAACCACCACCTGACGCGGTTCTCTGGTCAGAGTCCGCAGAGGGCACCTTCGGAGCCCTAATAGTTTCCGGCTTTGCCGCGGGCGCAGCGAGACATGATCTGACCACCAGGCACATCATCGATGATGTGGCCGACATAGGGAACGTGGAAGAGTTCATCGACCGCGGGACCAGAGTGGTCTTCATGCTCGCCTCGAGCTTCCTCCAATCTGCTGCCGTCCACCAGTTGGTGCTTGATCACCCCGAGACACAGTTCGTTTGGATCGATGGTTGTCCGTTTGGCGAGGGCCGTCCGGCTCCTCATGAATCGTGCATCAAGAGTCGCCAAAACGAAATGGGATTCCTGGCCGGGGTGGCCGGTGCGCAGCTCACCGAGACCGACCATATCGGCGTCGTTGTTGGCACTGACCTCGAGATGATGAACGACTTCCTTATCGGGATGCGACAGGGAGCTGCCTACGTTGATCCCCAAGTCGAAGTGAGCTCGATTTATCTGACCGAGTGGCCGGATTCGAGCGGTTTCCTCAGTCCCACCCTGGGAGCACTTGCCACCGAAATCTTGATTTCGGAAGGTGTAGACGTTGTGTATGAGGCCGCAGGAGACTCCGGTTTTGGAGTGATGGATGCGGTTTCCCGAGAGTTCGCCGAAAACTCCCGATTTGTTTGGGCGATAGGCGTCGATACCGACCGATATCTCCAGATCGAGGCACGCGAAGGTTTTTCCGGCAGATTCCCTCTAGCGTTCACATGGCAGAACCACTTGCTCACGTCAACCGTCAAGAACCTCGACCTCATTGTCGAGGAGGCGGTCGATCAGTTCTTCACGACGGGCGTCGTGGACGACGAGTTATGGCTCACGATTGGGAATGGCGGAATCGATTACGTCACCACCGGCGGCTACATCGACGATTATGTCGATGTGATGGAGGAAGCCAAGCAAGCGGTTATCGATGGTTCAATCGTCGTCGAGAGCATCTTCGTCGCTACCCACACTCCGTTTGAAATCCGAATGCTTGAGGACCTGATCGGTCGTTGATTTGGCCTACGACGCGTAGTCGATCTCGCCGGCGTTCGCCGAGGCACACCTAGAATCGTTACCTGAGGTACGTGGCGCCATATGTGGCGCTATCCGAACGCGGTAAGCAATGCAGGCCCGGCGCCTCTCGGATCTCGATTGCTGGTGGAAGACCTAGTCAACGACTGATCAGCCGGCGAACGAGCTTCAGCTCGCGAACCGGCTCTCAGCTCGCGATGTCGGTTCTGAACTGGACGCCTGGGAATGTCACAGTCTTCGCCGCTTTATACGCCCTTGCCTTTGCTTCGCCGACGGTGGCACCGGTGCCGACCAGATTCAAAACCCGCCCACCGTTGACCAGGAGCTTCTTCCCGTCACGTTTGGTGCCGGCGTGGAACACGATCACGTCCTCCGGAACCCGCTCCAATCCCTTGATCACCGCACCCTTTTCGGGTGACGTCGGATAACCCCTGGCGGCGAGCACCAGATTGACCGTGGCCATGTCCGACCACTCCGGAGTGGCTCCTTCCAATACATCGACGAAGTCGGTAGTCATCCGGGGGAGGATGGCCTGGGTCTCGGGGTCGCCGAGCCTGACGTTGAACTCGATCACCTTCGGTCCCTCGGAGGTCAGGGCCAATCCGGCGTAGAGAAACCCGGTGAAGGGGTGGCCGTCCTCCTTCATCTGGTCGAGAGTCGGCTGGATGATCCCGGCCATGGTCTGCTCGACCAAGCCGGCGGGTAGGTCGTCGACCGGGGAGTAGGCGCCCATCCCACCGGTGTTGGGCCCCTCGTCATGGTCGAGAAGCCTCTTGTAGTCGCGGGCCGGCTCCAGCGGCACTGCCCCATTCTCAGTGCAGACCGCAAAGACACTGACCTCGGGGCCATCGAGGTACTCCTCGATCAGAACCGAGGAGCCAGCTTCACCGAAGGCTCCTTCGAAGCAGTAATCAACCCAGACCATCGCCTCCTCACGGTTCTCGGTGACCAAAACACCCTTTCCGGCGGCAAGGCCGTCGGCCTTGACCACGAAAGGCCCTTCGGTGGCATCGAGACGCATCTTGACCGGGTCAGGTTCAGTGAAAGACTCAGCCGCCGCGGTAGCAACGCCGGCTCGACGCATCACGTCCTTGGCAAAGGCCTTCGACGACTCCAGACGGGCGGCTGAACGGGTAGGCCCGAACACCGGGATGCCCAGTGAGGTCATCGCATCCACTACGCCGACCGCGAGGGGGGCCTCCGGTCCGACCACAACCAGATCAACGTCATGCACCCGGGCCATGGCAGCGACGGCTCCAACATCAGACACTGAGATTCCGTCGACCACCGGGCCCAACTCCGCGAGACCGGGATTCCCCGGGAGGGATATCAACTCTTTGACCCGCGAGGAACGCGCAAGCATCCAGCCGAGAGCGTGCTCCCGACCCCCGCTCCCAATGAGCAGGACCCTCACTGGATCTCGATGAGCTGGGAACGCTCCGGGCCGACGGACACCCAGCCGATGGGAACGTCGGCGGCCTCCTGGACGTATTCGATGTACGCCCGAGCTTCCTTGGGCAGATCGTCGTAGGACCGGACCTCGGTGATGTCCGTGTTCCAACCGGCGAGGTCCTCATAGACGGGCTCGCAGTGGTAGAGCACACTTTGTTGAGACGGGAAATCGTCGTATCGGATGCCGCGGCTCGTGTAGGCGATGGCCACCTTGATTGTGTCGAAGGCCGAGAGGATGTCCAGCTTGGTCATGAACAGCTTGGTGAAAGTGTTGATTCGGTTGGCGTAGCGAAGAGCCACCAGATCGAGCCAGCCACAACGCCGTCGACGGCCGGTGACGGTGCCGTACTCCCCACCCAGCTCGATCATGCGATCACCGGTTTCATCCTGGAGCTCGGTTGGGAACGGACCGGTGCCTACCCGGGAGATATACGCCTTGGCGACACCGACGATCTCATCGATCGCTCGGGGTCCGATGCCCGAACCCACGGCCGCTCCGCCGGCGGTGGGATTGGAGGAGGTCACGAAGGGGTAGGTGCCGTGGTCGACGTCCAGGAGGGTTCCCTGGGCACCTTCGAACAGCACCTGTTTCCCGGCCTTGAGCCCGTTCCACAGGAGAAGAGAGGTGTCGGTGACGTGGGGCCGGAGCCGGTCGGCGTAGCGGGTGTACTCGTCGATTATCTCGTCAGCCTCCATAGGGAGCATGTTGTAGATGCGAGGGAGAATCTTGTTCTTCTCTTCGAGAGCGGCCTCGACCTTCTCCCTGAAAATCTTGGCGTCGAAGAGGTCTTGCACCCTGATACCGAATCGGGCGTACTTGTCGGTATAGGCGGGGCCGATTCCCTTCTTGGTGGTGCCGATCTGGTTCTTGCCCAAATAGCGCTCGATCGCGGCGTCGAGCTTTCGGTGATACGGCATGATCACGTGGGCATTGGAGGACAGGCGCACCCGCGAAGGGTCGAGTTGTTTGGCGGCGGCCATCTCCATCTCGTCGATGAGAACCTTGGGGTCGATGACGGTCCCCGACGCGATCACCGGAGTGCAGTTGGGGTAGAGGATGCCTGAGGGGATCAGTGAGAGGGCAAGACGCTGGTCGCCAACGACGATGGTGTGCCCCGCGTTGTTGCCCCCCTGGTAGCGGACGACGAAGTCGGCGGACTCGGCGAAGTAGTCGACGACACGACCCTTCCCCTCGTCACCCCACTGGGCACCCAAGACGACCGTGGCTGGCATGACGTGGAGCGACGGTAGTCGCTGCGTACTCGAACCTGCACCCGGACTTTTCGAGTGCAGGAGGTTGCGCTGAGCCCAACCCGGTGCAGTCCGGTGGCTCTGAAACACAGCGTTCACATTTCAGCAACGGGAGGGAAACCAGACCCGGATACAACCTTTCCGTTCACGGTCAGGCGACTAAAGGAGGCATCATGACCAAGACGCCCTCAGACGTCTTGTCCCTCGTTGAGAGCGAGGCGTACGAGTTTGTTGACCTGCGTTTCTGCGACTTGCCCGGCCAGCTTCAGCACTTCACCGTTCCGTCTCGCGAGCTGACCGAGGAGTCCTTCGAGGCCGGGTTTGGCTTCGACGGCTCGTCCATTCGCGGCTTCCAGCAGATCCAGGAGTCGGACATGCTGCTGATCCCCGATGCGTCCACTGCGGTCAACGACCCCTTCCGCTCGAGGAAGACCCTGATCATCTACTGCTTTGTCAACGATCCGATCACCGGTGCTCCCTACGACCGCGACCCCCGCTATATCGCCAGAAAGGCGGAGGACTACCTGGTCAGCACTGGTGTCGCCGACACCTCCTTCTGGGGGCCCGAGGCCGAGTTCTACATTTTCGACGACGTCCGGTTCGACCAGAACCAGCACTCGGGCTATTACTTCCTCGACTCGGTCGAAGGCGCCTGGAACTCAGGCGAATACGAGGAGGGCGGCAACAAGGGTTACAAGCCCGGCTACAAGGAGGGCTACTTCCCGGTGCCGCCCACCGATCACTATCAGGACCTTCGCTCGGAAATGACCGCCAATCTGGAGGCTGCCGGTATCACGATCGAGGTGCAGCACCACGAGGTGGGCACTGCGGGTCAGGCCGAGATCGACATGCATTACGACACGTTGCTACGGACCGCCGACAACGTCACGCTCTACAAATACATCGTGAAGAACACCGCTTGGGCCGAAGGCAAGTCGGTGACCTTCATGCCGAAGCCGATCTTCGATGACAACGGTTCGGGGATGCACGTGCACCAGTCGCTCTGGAAGGACGACGAGCCACTCTTCTTCGACGAAGGCGGGTACGCCGGTCTGTCCGATTTGGCCCGTTGGTACATCGGCGGTCTGCTGGAGCACGCTCCCGCCGTGCTCGCTTTTGCGGCTCCGACAACCAACTCGTACCACCGTCTCGTCCCTGGCTTCGAGGCGCCGGTGAACCTGGTGTACTCGAGTCGGAACCGGTCTGCGGCGGTGAGGATTCCGCAGTATTCGCAGGCACCGGCGGCGAAGCGACTCGAGTTCAGATGTCCCGACCCGGCCGCCAACCCGTATCTCGCGTTCGCTGCGATGCTCTTGGCCGGGCTCGATGGAATTGCCAAGCGGACCGAGCCACACGACCCGGTCGACAAGGACATCTATGACCTGCCCCCGGCAGAGCTCGCCGGCCTGCCCTCGGTACCGGGCTCGCTGCCGGAGGCGCTGACGGCGTTGGAAGAGGACCACGACTTCCTGTTGCAGGGTGGGGTGTTCAGCGAAGACCTGATCAAGACCTGGATCGACTACAAAGTGGAGCATGAGGTCGATCCGATCCGGCTCCGCCCACACCCCCACGAGTTCAGCCTCTACTACGACGTCTGAGGCCTGGGTGGGATCAGAGGAACGCCGGCTAGGTCGCAACCAGGCCTTTCTGTGCGTGTCTAGCGCCATATGTGGCGCCAGGTACCTGAGGTAACCGCTCCTCTCGGGGAGTGGTGGGCTGGCCTATCCGCCGCCGGACGAATGAGCGTTTTGAGCTTCGGTGTCGAAGTCACTCGTGGCGCTGACGTAAGCGGCCACCGCGGCCCTTCGGAATTCACCGGTGTCCGAGGAACGGAGGCCTTCTAGAGCTTCGGATGCCGCCGTGGCGGCGAGGTCGATGGCCGCGGTGAGGCTGGTGTGATTGCTCTCCAGGCCCGGCGGGACAGTCAGGGCCGCAACCAGGTCGGCCAGGGCTTGGGTATCGGCGGCGACAGCCTCCATCCGGCTTTCTATGTCATCGAACTCGATCTCCTTCGGGTCGGCGTCCCAGGCGTCGTTGACCGTCACCAACTCCGTTTCCAACACCTGTAGCTGGGCGTTCACCGAGTCGAGTTCGTCGAGATAAACCTGGGTGGCGTCGTCAACTGGCCCGCCACCGCCCGGTTGAGTGGTGCCGGTCCCCTCGCCGAGGGTCGTCGTGGTGTTGGTGGCTCCGGCCAGTGTGGTGTTGGGGGAGGCTTCAGGCAGGGCACTGACGAAGAAGTACGTGAAACCGACCATCCCGAGGATGACTAGCGGAAGAATCCAGCGTCCCGGTTTGGGGTCGGGGTTGGTTGCCATGATCGGCGAAACGATAGCTGTGATCGGTTTGGTTCCCCGTTTCTGTTGGAACCAGCCCTCTTGAACCCGTCACGGGATTTCCATACGGTCGCAGCATGGAGGAGGAGAGGAACGAGGTCTACGAGCGGATCCCGTGGGAGACGCTCGAGCAGAAGAGCCCGGACCGCCAGTGGATGTTGTTCGTGGTGGCGGGCGCCATCGTGCTGGGAGCGCTGGCGTACTCATTCATGAATAGCCGGCCGGTGGCGCCGGCACCTTCAGCCACGCCTGAGATTGCGGCGGATCCAGTAGCGCCAGTCGTGACGGTCCCGCCAGCCGTAGCTCCGGTCCCGGTCCCTGCGACGGCGGGGCCGGTCGTGATCAGTGAGGCCGACCTGTACGCGGTCGAACCCGAGAGGCTCCTCGACCAGGCAACCGCTCATGCAGAGTGGTTCGTAGCGGAGTTCTTCACGCTCGATGGGAGCGAGGAGAGCGCCCAGACACTGGCCTCCCTTCTTCCCTCAGGCATACCGGCACCGACCTCGGAAGACGGCGCCAGGGTCTTTGTCGAGTGGGTGCGCGCTGTCGATGTGGAACAGATCGGGCCACTTCGCTTTCGAGTCTCGGTATTGGTCCGGTCGCTCCGCGCCGATGGCGACGAGGTTTATGTCCGTCAGGCGCCGATGATGGCTGTCGTCGAGGTGGAGGTAGATGAGACGGGGCCCCGGGTCGTGCTCCCGCCGACGATCGAGAAGGCAGAGTCGCCGGAGCCGGCTGCGACCCACCTCGAGGCGGTTCCCGATGACATAGCCGGTGTCGTTGCGCAGATGACCGGCTCAAGCGAAATCGTGGGTGGGATACCCCTGCCCGATGGCGGTTGGCAGGTCGTTGTGATCGCGGTCGGTCCCGACGGTGTGATCAGGCCCCAGACGGTGACCGTGCCCTGATCAAACGGGGAAGGCCTCATCGAGAATCGCGATTGCGTCCGTCTGAATCGCTGACCAGTCGGTTTCGGTTGCCTTGCTGAGAGTGACGAAGTCGGCCGTCATGAAAATGCTGGTCACACCGGGCAGGTCGAGCAGCTTTCGGGCGAATTCTTCTTCGGGCTCGGCTCCGGCGACATAGGTTGCGGGCCCTCCGACGGGCACGCCGCAGGAGAACTTCAGCGCGTTTGGATTGGGGGTTGGTGCAACGACGATGGACATCGGCTAGAGAGTAATGACAGAATGGCCGCCGTGGTACTCGACACCGACGCGGCCTGCCGATATGTGTCTGCCGAGCTTGCAGCAGCCGCCAACCAGGAGAAGGCGTCCGGGATGCAGGCCTACATGAAGACCGAGATGCCTTTCTATGGAGTTCAGAAGCCGGCTCGCAAGATGATCATGCGCCGGCTCAAAGACGAGTTCGCTCCGAGTTCCCTAGACGAATACGAATCGCTTGTTTTGGCGCTGTGGGATCTTCCACATCGGGAGGAGAAGTATCTGGCCCTGGCTGTCGGCGTGGAGAGTCGCCAGTTCCATACCCCGGCGTCTCTGCCTCTCTACCGGAGGCTCATGGTCGAGGGAGCATGGTGGGATTTTGTCGACGAAGTCTCGACCCGCATGGTCCGAGAGGTGGTCAGGGACTATCCGGAGCCGGCCTGGGCCGTAGTCGACCAATGGATCGATGATGAGGTCATGTGGCTTCGCAGATCGGCGATCATCTGTCAGGTCGGCATCAAGGAGCGCACCGACGCCGACCGTTTGTTCAGCTTTTGTCGGCAGCGCGCATTTGAGGAGGAATTTTTCATCCGCAAGGCGATCGGGTGGGCGCTCCGGGAATACTCAAAGACGAATCCTGAGGCGGTTGCTGCGTTCGCGATCGAATACCGGGAAGAGTTGTCTGGCCTCAGTTTCCGCGAGGCCACCAGACACATCCTCGACCATATCCCCTAGAGGCATCTGTAGCCTTGGGTCGTGAGCCTTGTCGACGATCTCAGGTCAGCTCTCAGCCACGACCGTGTGTTGGAGGAGCCGCTGGAGCTGCATCTCTATTCAAAGGATGCTTCGATGATGCGGGGTGAGGCCACCTGTGTCGTCCTCACCGAGACCACGGATGAGGTCGCCGCGGTGGTCAGGATCGCGGAGGATCATCGCGTTCCGATTGTCGCTCGCGGCGCCGGAACAGGACTCACCGCGGGAGCCAGCCCTACCGAGGGCGGAATCGTTCTGTCAACGACCTTGATGAACGACATCGAGATCGACGTGGACAACCGCACCGCCTGGGTTGGGGCAGGAGTGATCAACCTCGACCTCAGCACCTATGCCGAGCCCTACGGACTTCACTTTGCACCGGACCCTTCTTCACAGTCGGTTTGCACCATTGGAGGCAATGTTGCCAACAACTCGGGTGGCGCTCACTGTCTCGCCGAGGGCGCCACAACCAGCCATGTTCTCGGTCTCGAGGTTGTTCTCGCCGGCGGCGAAGTCGTTGTGCTGGGAGGAGAGGCGCCTGACTCCCCCGGACTCGACATCAAGGGGATCATTGTTGGCTCTGAAGGCACCCTGGGCATTGTCACCTCGGCACTGGTGCGGTTGCTGCCACTCGACCCGGACGTTCGCACCCTCCTGATCGATTTCGAGACCATGGAGGAGGCGACCCAGACGGTAAGCGACATGATTGCCGCCGGATTCGTGCCCGCTGCACTCGAGATCATGGACCAGAAGATGATGGTCGCTGTGGAGAACTGGCTGCACGCCGGCTTCCCTACCGATGCCGCCGCGATGCTGCTGGCGGAGGTTGTGGGCGAGACTGAGGCGGTGACGGCTGAAGCCGCTCTGATCAGCGAGATGGCTTACAAGAACAACGCGCGCGGTGTGGAGCTTGCCGAAGACGAGGCTCATCGGGCGAAATTGTGGAAGGGTCGCAAGTCGGCCTTTGGGGCATTGGCTCAGATCTCGCCCGACTACTACCTCCACGACACCGTGGTGCCGAGGTCACGATTGGTTGAGACCATGGACGAGGTCCAGCAGATCGCGGATCGCTATGGCCTCGACGTCTACAACGTGTTTCACGCCGGCGACGGCAATCTGCATCCGCTGATCTCGTTTGATGCTTCGGAGGAGGGGATGCTGGACAAGGTCCAGCGGGCCGGTGAGGAGATGGTGGCGGCATGTCTTCGCAACGGTGGCGCTTTGTCGGGTGAGCACGGCATCGGACTGGAGAAGCGAGACATGATGCGGGCCAGCTTTACCGAACTGGATCTCGACGCCCAAGCCCGGCTCAAAGAGGCATTCGATCCGGAGGGCCTCTTCAACCCGGCGAAGATTCTCCCCGAAGGCTCCCGATGTTTTGATTTTGGCGGAACACGTCGTCCCATTCCTGAGGGCGCTTGGGTGTGACCCACCCCGGTGACATCATGCGACTTGAAGCCGAGATAGCCGGTGTGCCCGCAGATGTCTTGGCGGTTGCCCCGTCGACCAACGATGAAGTGGCCTCAGTCCTTCGCTATGCGTCGGATTCCAACAAGGTGGTCGATGTTCTCGGCGGCGGGACTCACCACGGATACGGATCACCACGACAACCAGAGATCGTTTTGTCGATGGGCCGGTTCGATCAAACCGAGGCTTGGAACCCCGAGGACTTGACGGTTGTGGTAGGCGGCGGAATGCCGATTGAGCGTCTCGAGGGAATGCTCGCCGAGCGATCCCAGACCGCCGTTCTTCCTGAGGTACCGGGCTCCTCCACGGTGGGAGGAGCCATTTCGGCGGGGATGTCGTCACTTCGTCGGGGACGTCTCTACGGCACCAGGGAGCGAGTGCTGGAGGTGACCCTGGTCACTGGGGATGGGCGGGTGGTCCGGGCGGGTGGCCGGGTGGTCAAGAATGTGACCGGCTATGACCTTCCGCGTCTGGTGGTGGGCGCCTTCGGGTCTCTTGGTGTGATCACCTCGATCTGTCTCAAGCTTTGGCCGGTGCCCCCGGCAGCGATGACCGTGATAGTCGACGACGTATCTGCGGCAGACGTAGTCAGCCGCCCTCTGGCCGTGCTGGAGAGTGATGATCGGAAGGCGGTATTCATATGGGGCACGGAGTCGGAGGTAGAGGCTGTAAGTGGCCGGCTACGAGGCGAGGAGATCCCGGGTCTCGATTGGCCGGTCGACCCCGCCGGGTCTCTCCGCTGGTCGCTTCGAGTGCCCCCGGCAAACACCAGCGAGGCGATCGCCAAGTTGCCGGGTGGTTGGCGTTACCTGGCTGTTCACGGTGTCGGTGACATCCGGCTCGCTTCCGACTCGCGTCAAGGAGCCGGCGCGCTCAGATCCTGGGCGGAGGGGATAGGTGGCAGGCTGGTAGTGACCGAGTCGCCACCGGCCTCCTTGCCCGATTTCGACCCCTGGGGAGAGCCACCACCCGCCATCGAGCTGCAACGGCGGGTCATTGCCCAGTTCGATCCGAGACGAATCATCAACCCGGGCCGTTTGGCAGGAGGCCTGTGATGGGGTGGGTAACCGAAGAGCACCCAACCGACCAAGAGCTGGACGCGTGTGTTCAGTGCGGGCTGTGCCTTCCCCTATGTCCAACCTTTCGTCTGACCGGAAAAGAGACCGCTTCGCCCCGCGGCCGGCTCCAGGCGATGAACGCGGTTCGTGACGGTCTGTTCGAGGTGGACGAGACCTTTGAGCACATCATGGATTTCTGTCTCGGTTGCCGGGCCTGTGAGCCGGTGTGCCCGGGGATGGTCCCGTATGGTCGAGCATTGGAGGGGACTCGTGCCGAGATCGTCGCCCAGCGCCCGTCTGCGTCGCATCGGTTGCGGGCGTTCCTGTTGGGGTCGCTGCTTGGGTCGCGGGGAACCCTCAACGTCGGGTCGACACTTCTCGGGTTCGCCCAGATGCTCCGATTGACCGAGCTGGCACCACGTCGTTATCGACGCCTCACGTCGGGTCTTCGCCCCCTCAGAGGGCGCAGCGACGCTTCGGTCGGCCACTCTGGCGGAAGCGGCGCGGCTGGGTCGGTCGGCTTGCTCTCCGGCTGTGTCCAGGATCAGTGGTTCCGCCCGACGAACCGCGCCGCGATCGAGCTCCTGGAGATGGCGGGGTACCGGGTCGAGGCTCCTCTTGCTCAGACCTGCTGCGGCGCCCTGGCCGCCCATGACGGCAAAGCGCCGGAGGCCAGATCTCTGGCCGCGATCAACACGCCGGCCTTCGACGGCTATGACATGATTGTGGCCACCGCGGCAGGCTGTTCGGCCCACCTGCGCGAGTACGCCCACTGGGCGGACGACGGCGAATCAGTTGGTTCCAGGTCGATCGACATCACCGTCGCCATCGCGGAGGCGATCGAGAGAGGCTTGCTGCCTCGGGTCGAGACCGACAACGGGGAGATCGGAATCCAGGATCCCTGTCATCTCCGCCATGCCCAGAGAGTCACCGCCGAGCCGAGGGCGATTCTGGAGGCGGCCGGATATCAGGTAGTTGAGATTGACCCGGCCGGCATGTGCTGTGGCGCCGCCGGCCTCTACACCATTCTCCAACCGGAGGCATCTCAGGAGCTCGGAAACCAAAAGGCCGAGCAGATTCGTTCGACGGGTGTGAAGCGAGTGGCGTCGGCAAACTCCGGGTGCGAAATGCAGATGAGGTCAGCCCTCGGCGATGAGGTCGAGATTCGCCACCCAATCGAGTGGTATCTCGATGCCATCGAGGCAGCTCGGACCCGAGTTAACGTCGCTGCGGTGAAAGACCCGTCATGAGCGAGGCAGCACCCCGGTCGGCGGCGTTCGGGATGATCAAACGCTACGCGATCCTGGGCTATGGGGCGTCCGGGACGATGTTGGACGTCGGCCTGATGGTTTTGGGAAGCCTTCTGGTAGGCCTGGCGGTAGCGGTCCTGCTGGCCGGGTTCGAATTGGTGAATGTCATCCCCGAGGACCTTTCTTCTGGAGCCATGCTCGCCTCGGCTCTTGTTATCGCGGTGGTCGGGCTCTTCTGTCTTGGCGTTGCATCGGAAGGACCGCTGGGCCGTGGCCGCCGGCTGGTTGGGTTCAAACTCTGGGAGGTTGGCATCGGGAGGACTCTGGCTGTCTTTGGCGTGGGTTTTCTGGCCGTCCTGGCCTTTGGGTTCCTCTCGCGCTTGCTCGACGGATTGCCCGCACCGCTACACCAGGCGACCCGCGGTCTGGAAGCCGTCGGAATCGCAGGCATGACTGTCATGCCCCTCCTCGGAGTGCCGCTCTCGTTGCTGATGCGATGGGGGGCCGGCAAGGTGTCCTGGATGCCGAATCTCGACATTCCCGCCATGTTCGTGGTGTGGGCGGTTGCCGCCATGGCCACCATCACCTGATCAGACTCCTTTGTAGTACACGAGGATGTCCGAGACGCTGAACTGGGCCCGCCGCAATGCCTCACTCGCCCAATCAAGCCCGGGAACTTTCACCACCAGTTGATCGGCCCCTTGTGTCGCGGCCAGATCCTTGATCCCTTCGAGAAGGCGCGGGAGGTCTTCGGGAGACGAGGCAAGCCACATCGTCTCGAGATCGGAACCGTCGGATCGGAACATCACCCAACCCGCCGGCGACTGAAAGAGGCGATCGTCTCGGGCAGCTGCCGTCAGGTCGTCCACACGCGCTTCTCGCCACTGCCAACCCTCGCTGAGCAGGCTCCGTCCCGCACCCCCCAACTCGCTGGTCGACCAGAACATCCAGGCGCTGTCAACGTCGATCGAGGCCGACTTGGCCAGGCGCGCCGCGATCTCAGCCCGAAATGACCTGTCAGCTTCCATGAAGGCCGTCACCCACGACGATCCTGCTCGGTACCCGAGTTTCTCGACCTGCTTCCGGGCGGCCAAGTTGCCGGTCTCTGTGGCCAACCGGACCACCCTGGCACCGCGAGATCGCGCCCACTCGACTCCGGCGTGGTTGAGCGCCGTGCCCATCCCAGATCGTTTGTGGTCGGGGTGGACGCGCGCTGCCTCGAGCCATCCTTCCGTTGTGGCGAGCATTCGGACATGAACGATTGCGAGTGGCACATCGGCGGCGTCAACACAGACGAGGATCTCGGATTCGGGATCGTCCATCCACTGGGGGAGTCGCTCGGGCACGTAGTCGCCCCATTCGAAGGTGTCCTTCGTCCAGGTAGAGATCGACGCCAGATCGTCTGATCGCGCCGATCTGACGACCAAGTCCATCTCCTACATCCTGTCGGGAATCTCAATCCCCAGATGGTCGAGGAGGATGCTCAGGGTGGCCAGGGCCCAGCTGGAGACTGCCAGCCATGATCCCTGCCGTCCTGCGTCCTCCTCAGAGAGGATGTGACACTCGTCATAGAAGCGGTTGTATCGAGCGGCCACGGTATGCGCGTACTCTGCGATGTGGTTGGGCGCCCTCAGAGCGATCGCTCTTTCCACGACTTCGGGAAAGTTGAGCAGTTCCAGTACCAGCTCCCTTTCGGAGTCCGCGCCCGGGTCAATGATGTCTCCCGGTGCCAGGCCCAACACCGTGGCCTTCCTCAGTATCGACTTGATTCTCACCGCCGCGTACTGCAGATATGGGCCAGTCTTCCCTTCGAATGAGCTGAATCTGTCGAGGTCGAGGATGTAGTCGGAGGCACGGTTGTTGATCAGGTCCCCGAACTTCAGGGCGGCCACTCCCACCAAGGCGGCGATGCGGTCTCGCTCTTCATCGGGATACTCCTCGGCTAGATGAGCCTCGTCGAGCCGGTCGCGAGCAGCATCGGTCACCAGTTTGATCACGTCGGCAAGGCGGACCACACCGCCCTCTCTCGTCTTGAATGGCTTTCCATCCGGTCCGTTCATTGTTCCGAAGCCGATGTGCTCCAACACCATGCTTTGAGGAGCGACACCGGACCTGTAGGCAGCCCGAAAGACCTGGACAAAATGATCGGTCTGACGACGGTCGACGACGTACAAGCAGAGGTCGGCTCCGAGTTCCTGATTCCGCATGTCGATCGTTGCCAGATCGGTCGTCGAATAGAGGAAGCCACCGGCTGAGGTTTGGAGGATCAGCGGCGGGAATTCCCGATTGTCATCCTCTTCTGCGACGCGGACGACGAGTGCACCATCGGACTCCTCGGCCACACCCGACTCCCTCATGGCTTCGATCATTGGTGCGATCCGGTCGTGGACATCAGATTCTCCGTACCAAAGGTCGAAATTGACTCCCAGGGCGGCGAAATTGGCGCGTTGAGACACCTCGGAGGCGCTCTTCATCTGCTTCCAGATGGCGCGGTGGCCGGGGTCGCCCTGCTGGAGGCGCACGGTGGCCTCGCGGGCCCGATCGGCGAAGGCGTCATCCTGACGTGCCCGCTCTGACGCCGGGGGGTAGATCCGCTGAAGGTCGTCAAGCGTGATGGAGGTCGGGTCGACACCGTCATCCTCGACGGCTGCGATGAGGAGCCCCATTTGAAATCCCCAATCGCCGAAGTGGGGATCTCTGATGACGTTGTGCCCTGCGAAGTCGAAAAGGCGAGCGAGGGAATCTCCGATGATGGTCGCGCGTAGATGACCGACGTGCATCGCCTTCGCCACATTGGGGCCGGCATAGTCGACGACCACTGTCGATGGCTCGGCGGCCACGGCGAAGCCGAGGTGATCGTCGGCCGCGGTCGCAGCCGCCCAAGAAGCGAGTGCCCCGTCCGTCAGAGTCAGATTGATGAAGCCGGGACCGGCGATATCAACCGTCTTGAACTCTTCGTGCGTGGCGATCCGGTCGATGACATCCTGGGCTATCTCCCTGGGGGGACGAGCCTCCAGCTTGGCCCCGGCCATCGCCCCGTTGGATTGGAACTGGGCCAACTCACGTCGCTGCGAGGGAACGACTGCTCCGAGTTCGGTGGGCAGGCCGAGATCGGAGAATGCCTGGCCGACGATGTCGCTTAGATGAGTGAGCAGTGACATTTGTGGGAGAGACCTTAGGTTTGACGTGCACACGCTCGAATGCGCGACTCAGTATTTGGCCAGGTCCTGAGCGTGGCGGACGATTCCTTCGGGTGTCGGGTATAGCGAGTTCTCCAACGAGCCGGCGTAAGGCATCGCAGGAACGTCGGTGAGGGCGTAACGCCGAACGGGGGCATCGAGCCATTCGAAGGCCTTGTCGGCGATCTGCGCGGCGATCTCCGCACCGTAGCCGACGAACTCGTTGTCCTCATGGACGATGAGTGCTCGCGAGGTCTTCCTGATCGAGGCCTCGATGGTGGGCCAGTCGAGAGGTTTGAGGCTCCGCAGGTCGATCACCTCTGGGCTGACGCCCAGCCCCTCGAGAATCGGGACTGCGTCCATGGCGAAGTGAGCCATTGCCCCGTAAGCAATGATCGTCACGTCGGTACCAAGATGCCGAATGGCCGCCCTGCCCAACGGCACGCGAAACTCGTGGTCTGGGAACGGGCCCCTGGCCAGTCGATACAGCTTCTTAGGTTCGAGGAACATCACCGGATCGGGGTCTTCGAAAGCGGTGTGCAGGAGGCCTTTGACGTCGGCCGGAGTAGAGGGAATCACCACCTTGAGGCCAGGGACGTGTGCGTAGTAGGCCTCGATCGACTGACTGTGGTAGAGCGCTCCATGTATGCCGGCTCCATAGGGAGTCCGGATCACGATTGGGACATTCCAACGACCATCCGACCGATAACTGATTCGAGACGCCTCGGACACGATCTGGTTGAACGCCGGGTGGATGTAATCGGCAAACTGGATCTCGGGGAGCGGCCGGTATCCGGCCGCAGCCATCCCGATGGCGACTCCGATAATTGACGACTCGGCAATCGGGGTGTTGAAACACCTTTCGGCGCCGAACCGCTCAGTCAGTTCTTGGGTGGCCTTGAAGACCCCACCCTTCTTTCGGGCGACGTCTTCACCGAAGAGGATGGCGTCGTCATGTGCCTCGAGAATCTCATGAAGGGTTCGGTTGATCGCAGTTACCAAGTTGACCGTCTCGCCCTCCGGCACCTCCTCCGGCTCGGTGGCGGGTGGGCCGATCTCGATGACTTTGGCGTACACGCGAGAGGTGGGTTCATCCGGGTTTGGCGCCGCTTCGGCCTTCTCCACAGCATCGGCGAGAAGGTTGACCAACTCGCGATCGAGATCGCCTTCTTCAGCCTCTGTGAGCAACCGACTCTCGATCAAGTACTGACGGAGCCAGGCGACCGGATCACGCTTGCGCCAGGTCTCGACCTCCTCACGAGTGCGGTACAGGGTGTCGTTGTCATCAGAAGTGTGGGCGTAGTAGCGATATGTCTCGGCCTCGATGAGGGTCGGGCCCTCGCCGGCGCGAGCCCGGGCCACCGCCTCCTGCATCGTCTGGATCACCTCGAGCGGGTTGTTCCCGTCGACGGCAACACCCGGGAAGCCATATCCCAGGGCACGGTCAGCGAGGACGCCCGCCACCTCTTCGTCAGTTGGCACCGAAATGGCGTATTGGTTGTTTTCGATGACGAAGATCAAGGGCAGGTTGTGGATGCCGGCCCAGTTCATCGCCTCGTGCCAGTCGCCTTCCGAAGTCGATCCCTCTCCTCCATAGACCACGGCCACTTCGTTGCCGCCACGAATCTTCAGCGCGTGGGCGATTCCCGCTGCATGCGGGTACTGAGAACCAATGACCGACGACCGTGTGAGCACCCGTCGGTCCGGGTCGGACCAGTGACTGGGTAGCTGGCGCCCGCCGGACATCGGGTCTGTCTTTTTGGCGAACACACCAAGGAAGATCTCTTCGGGGGTGAAGCCCCAAGCGAGGGCGACACCCATGTCGCGGTAGTAGGGGAGAACCCAATCCTTCTCGGTGTCGAGGGCGAACACCGATGCGACTTGGACCGCCTCGTGACCGGAGGCGCCAAGGACAAACGCGGCCCGCCCCTGGCGTTGTAGGGCCCACATCCGGTCGTCGACCCTGCGGGCGAGCAACATCAGCCGGTACATCTCGACGATCTGCTCGTCGGTCAGTCCCAGATCCTTGTGGCTGAGATTGTTGTCGAGGGTCTGCATGCTGTGGCGCTCAGTTCTCGTCGTCGCCGCTACGGCGGAATCGTCTCAGGTCCCCGATTTCGTAGATCCGCTCCTCGGCGACCTTGATGGCCGCTTGGTTTGGAGACGTCCCGTCTGTCTTGGCGGTCTCGAGAATCTTCATTGTTGCGTCGAAGATCGAATCCACGCTCTGGAGCGTCCGAATTCTCGAATATCCGCGAAGTTCGTCGTGCACGTTGATCAGACCACCTGCGTTCACCACGAAGTCGGGTGCATAGAGGATGTTGCGCTCCATGAGGCGCTCGGCGTCTTCATCGGTGGCGAGTTGGTTGTTGGCGCTGCCAACGATGGCCTGGCAGTTGAGGGTGGGAATCGTCTCTTCGTTGATCCCGGCCCCAAGGGCGCAAGGGGACAAGATGTCGCAATCGACGCTCAGGATCTCGTCGGATGGCACACTCTTGACCCCGTATGTCTCCACCGCTGCGCTGATGGCCGGTTCCTGGGAGTCCGAGATGATCACTTCGGCCCGTGCCTCGACGAGAAGCTGGACAAATGCGGATCCGACCTTTCCGACTCCCTGCACCGCAAATCGGCGCCCGGCCACCTCAGGGTCGCCCCAAAGCATCTGACAGACGGCGCGCGTCGCCGCGTAGAGACCACGGGCGGTTATCGGAGAGGGGTCACCGGCGCCACCTTCGGCCATGCTGTGACCAAGCGCCCAGCGTGTTTCTCTTCGTACGAGGTCCATATCGATGGTGGTGGTGCCGACGTCCTCGGCTGTGATGTAGCGGCCTCCGAGGGAGTCGACGATCCGACCGTAGGCGCGGAAGAGACGCTCCGACTTGTCCACTCGGGGGTCACCGATGATGACCGCTTTGCCCCCGCCGAGGTCGAGTCCTGCGGCGGCCGCCTTGTAGGTCATCCCTTTGGAGAGGCGCAGAACATCCTCGAGTGCCTCGGATTCGGATTGATACGGAAAAAAGCGAGTCCCGCCGAGGGCGGGACCGAGAGCCGTGGAGTGGATGGCGATAATCGCCTTGAGTCCGGATACCTTGTCATACCCATAGATGATCTGCTCATGGCCAGTGATGGCCACCTCATCAAACACTGACAAGGTCGTTTCCTCCTTCTCAACGGGGTGGGGTGCACTCCGCTTTCGATCTTACTGTGGGGCCGCCCGCAAGACCCCCAGGGCAGATTTACGTCCGTTCGTGTGCCAGCATGGGTGTGTGACCAAGACGGCATACCTCAGGGTGTATTCACCGGACATCGAGACTTCCGGTGATCCGGTGCCAGGATTTGTGCGTTCCTACGGGATCCTGTCGGAGTCCGAGCGTGACGCCAACTGGTCGGCCGAATGGAAGGGTCGCGAGCTGGTGTGTCCCCGCACGCTTCGACTGCGAGTCTTGGAATCGACCGTGGCGTTCGCCAACGCTTTTGCGGGAGTCGGAGTCGGCCTCATCCCGGAGGAGGCGGCACGCGCCGCCGATCGAGAGCTTCGCCAGCATCAGCGCGAGCATCCGTCGCAGCGGTCCCATGTTCTGACCTCTGCCTGGCACGTGCCCGTCCGGTGGTTCAGCGCCTTCCGCGCGGAAGATAGAGAGGTCTACGAGGTGGACGACAAGGTGCGGATTCGCTATCGGATCGATCTCCCCGAGGCGAAGACGCGAGTGGAATATGTTCTTGGCGTGCTGCGCGGGCTGGAGGTGTTCCACGGCCCGGCCGAGGAACTGGCCCAGGTACTTGGATGGCTGGAGCAGTTCTCGGACGAATCGATGGTGGAGCTCGACTACGGAGATGTGTCGGATCTGTTCGATCCCAAGGAACTGGTTCTGGACGACTCAGCCGGGCTCATCCACGAGTCGGTCGAGGCCCTGGCGCGGGGGGACATGATGACGGCCGGGGAGAACTACGGGAGGGTCGTGTCCAGGTGGGCCCACGCCTTCTCGGTCACCTTTTCCAACTGACGCGTTCCCCCGCCACAAGCGTGTGTAAGTAACGGGCCTCTACACCGGGATCTGCACACGCTCGGAAAGTGGAGCGGGATACGCCTACGCCAACCGGGTCGCCGACGGTCTGGGGATCCCACTCGAGGACTGGATCTAGGACCCACCCCGCTCCTGGGTGGTTAGCGTGGCAGGCATGTCGGAGCCGACAGTTGTAGAGATTTCTTCGGAGCGGCTCGAAGAAGTGATCGAGGTACTGGCCGAGTCCTTTTTCAACTATCCGACCATGCGCTACATCCTCCGTGGCTCGGGTCCCAGATATCCGACTCGCCTTCGGGCTCTGGTCGGCTCGTTCGCCAGGTCAAGAGTCGCGGTTGGGTCGCCCCTTCTCGGGGTTGAGACTGGCCAGCCGACGAAGTTCGTTGCGGCGGCATTGATCGACCCACCAGGTCGACCGCCGATATCAGATGGGGACGAGCTCGCCGAGCCAATCGGACAGCGAGCAGTGCAAAGGCTTCGTAACTTTGAGACAGCGATTGCTCCCCTCGAGCCCGACCACGGCTTCTACTACCTCGGCATGGTTGGTGTGCTGAGGGGCTATCGCGGAAGGGGGTATTCAAAGCTGCTGGTAGATCGCGTCATCGACATGTCAGCCACCGACGCAGACTCTGAGGGTGTCCTCTTGACCACCGAGCAGGAGGCCAACATTCCTCTTTATGAGTCGATGGGTTTCGTGACTCGCGGCGACGCCGTCACTCCCGATAAGCGCCTTCAAAGTTGGACCATGTTCCGGACCGATTCAGTCGAATCCGCCTAGAGACTTTTTGAACAATGAATGTCACAGATCAGTGGCCTGGCACAGTCAGAAAGGCGGTGTTGGGCGCTGTGGTCGCTGGCTACGGCCTGGCGTTGGCCGCCTTTCTGATTCCTATCATTGGGGGAGACTTCACCATTTGGTCGGAGCTTCCCGGTGCCATTGTCATTGCCGCGGTGGTCGCGGTGCCACCGACGTTGGCGGCGCTCTCGATGCGCAACCGTTCTCTCTTACTATTGCCGGCCGGGGTGCTCGGTCTGGCCGGAGCTCTCGGGCTCCTTTCGATTTTCGGTCTCCCTCTTGTCATCCTCGGCTTGATCTGGTTCTGGGCCTATCTGAAGGTTGCGCCGCGAGGTCACTTTCTCCGCAAGTTCGGGATGGTGCTTGTCCCGTTGCTGTGGCTGGGGGCGTTTGTCGCTCTCTTCATCCACCTCGATCCACAGTGCGAGCAGCGTCTCTCGGATGGCACTGTTCAGCAGGTCGATCCGGTAATCCGAGGATTTGAGAGTGGCTGGGCTTGGGAGGTCGACACGTCGACCTTCAGTGGATCAGGAATCGTTTCTGCTGATGTCGCGTTTGAGGCGTGCGCTTCGGACACCGTGGTTCCGTGGGAGGCGGCGCTGTCCATGCTGCTCTCGACAGCGTCTGTAGCTGTCGCCTGGCTGCTGGGAGGGACGACCAATCCGGAGGACGCCGACTTGTCTAGAGAAACACAGCCCCTGGATTCAGCCGACTGAGTATGGGAGATCCGACACTTTCAGTCGTCGGTGTTGCGACCTACGAGTCGCTTCAGGAGAGTTTCGAATGGAGCATCCCGGCCCGCTTCAACATGGGTGTCGCCTGTTCGGACGATCAGTCGCCGGGCTCGCCGGCCTTGCGAATCGTCGACGCCGCAGGATCGGTGTCCACGGTGGACTTTGCCCGGGTGACTGCGATGTCTGATCGCGTCGCCGGTGGCCTGGCAGCGCTAGGGATCAGGCGTGGAGACAGGGTCGGGATCGTGCTGCCGCAGTCGCTGGAGACCGCCGTCACCCATCTTGCGCTGTGGAAGCTGGGTGCGGTATCGCTGCCACTCGCCTCGTTGTTTGGCCCCGACGGTCTTGCCTACCGGCTATCCGACTCCGGGTCCAAGCTGGTCGTCACCAACCGAGACAATCTTGCCAAAGTGAGAGAGGCGGCTCCGGGACTTCCTTTGGTGGTGACTGGAGCGGAATTCGAGGAACTAGGTGATCATGAGCCCATCGACCACGCGATGGACACCGCCTCGGAGGATCCCGCCTATCTCATCTACACCTCGGGCACCACCGGCCAGCCCAAAGGCGCACTACACGCACACCGATCGCTGTTTGGCCATCTTCCGGGTTTCGAGTGCTACTACGAGTTCGCCCCCCGGCCTGGTGATCTGATCTGGACACCGGCCGACTGGGCGTGGATCGGCGGGCTCATGGATGTGTTGATCCCGGCGTGGTATTTCGGGATGGAGGTGCTGACCGCCGATCACGACTTCGAACCGGAGTGGGCGGCCGACCTGATGGCCGAGCAAAGGGTGACTCTGGCGTTTATTCCGCCTACTGCACTCAAGATGATGAGGGCGGCTGGCGTGACGAGATCCGATCTCAGGTTGCGAGCGATCTTCACTGGTGGCGAGCCACTCGGAGAGGAGATGCTCCTCTGGGCGGAGACAGAGCTGGGAGCGAGAATCAACGAGGGATACGGGCAAACGGAATGCAATCTGGTGGTGGGCAACTGTGGCTCGGTTTGGCCGGTGCGAGCCGGGTCCATGGGCAGGGCCCTTCCCGGTCATGAAGTGGCGATTCTCGACGAGGAAGGAAACCGGCTACTCGGAGAGGAGGGGGAGATCTCTGTTCGCTCACCAGACCCGGTGATGATGTTGGAGTACTGGAATCGCCCTGACGCCACCCAGGACAAGTACCGGGATGGTTGGTTGCTCACCGGCGACCTCGGGGTGGAGGACGAGGATGGCTATCTGTGGTTCCGGTCTCGCAAGGATGACGTTATCTCCTCGATGGGATATCGCATCGGCCCGGGCGAGATCGAGGAGTCGCTGATGGGTCATCCCGCGGTGGCGATGTGTGCGGTTGTCGGTGTTTCCGACGAGATTCGGGGCCAGGTTCCCGCCGCCTTTGTCGTCCTCAGGGACGGCGTTGGGCAGTCTGAGAAATTGATGACCGAGCTTCAAGATCACGTTCGAACACGTCTCGCCGCCCACGAGGTCCCTCGCCGTGTCACGTTTGTGGACGATCTTCCCCGGACCACCACCGGCAAGGTCATGAGGAGGGCCTTGCGGGATCTCTGACGGGTTGTAGCCAATTGCTCAGGAATCTCTTGACCATTCCTCAGGACCTCGTATCATCGCAGGTGATGACTCGTCACATCTCCCGTCCGGTTTGCGCCTGTATCTGTAGTGCGGCCGCGCCGTGCGGGTAGTGACGTAAAAGACAAAGTCTGAACGACACCAAGCCCGCACCGGTATGCCGATGCGGGTTTTTCTTATGCCCGAAAGACCCTGAAATGACAACAACCGACTGGCGAACCAGTCTCGCCACTGACGCCGCTTTGCGCCGCTTCACCGATGTCCGTGAGCTGCTGCCTGATGTGAACAACCCGTCACCTCTTGTCCGACTCAACCAGGTACCCCCCGCAGAGCGCCTCGACATCTATCTCAAGCTGGAGTGGCTCAACCCGTTCGGCTCTGTGAAGGACCGCACCGCGGCCTATCTGCTCGCCGGGCTGGCCGAGCGGGGCGAACTCAACGGGCGCGAGGTTGTCGAAGCCTCCTCGGGGAACACCGCCATTGCGCTGGCGGCCCTCGTGTCGCTGGCAGGGACAAAGCTCACCACCACCATCCCGGACGGTGTTCCCGAAGAGAAGAAGATCATTCTCCGGATGCTCGGCGCCGAGGTATGGGAGACGCCCGACGACCTCTGCCCGGTGGACCATCCCAAGGATGGTGCCATCGCCCTGGCACGGTCCCTGGCTGCGTCCGAGGGCGGGACGCGGTTCGCTCACACCGACCAGTACGAGAACCAGGACAACGTAAAGGCGCACTACGAAACCACAGGACCCGAGATCTGGAGGCAGACAGAGGGCAGGGTCAGATGGTTCATCGCCGGATACGGGACCGCCGGGACGATCAGCGGGGTTGGCCGGTATCTGAAGGAGCAGGATTCCCTGGTTCAGATCGTCGGAGTGGAGCCCGAACCTGGGCACCGTTTGCCAGGTCTGAAAAGTCTGAAGGAGGCGAAGGCCCCGGGGATCTTCGACCAAGAGGTGATCGACCAGGCGATCGTGGTGAGCGACGACGACGCCTACCGCACCACCAAGGCGATCTGGCGGAGAGAGGCGCTGATGGTCGGGCCCTCCACGGGCGCGGTCGTCCACGCCGCCACTCAGATCGATGCGGAGCCCGACGATGTCGTGGTCGCCATCTCGGCCGATTCGGGGATCAAGTACACGAGTTACTTCGAGGAGATCCTCGGAGATGAAGGGAAACCAACGGTATGAACAAGGAGAAGCCATGACCGTGCAATCAAATCCGACCGGCGTCACAACCGAGCTCGACTGCTCCGGTCTGCTCTGTCCCCTGCCGGTCTACAAGGCCGCGCTCGTCCTCAACAAGCTCGAAGACGGGGCGCTGTTGCGCTTGGTGACAACCGACCCGGGCGCCCTAGAGGACATACCGGCAATGACTCGACAGCGCCAAGACACCTTGGTCTCCGTCGAGGAGGGCGCCGACAGTCAGACATTTCTGATACGCAAAGGAATAGCCTCATGACCCAGACATTGGAACCACTATCCGAGATTCAACCTGAGCCCACAGAGCCGCGATCCAGGCCGAGGCGGATCGCCCTGGTGGCCTCGAAGGGGACACTCGATCAGGCCTATCCACCGTTGATAATGGCGTCCACGGCAGTCAGTCTCGGATGGGAGGCAGGCATCTATTTCACCTTCTACGGACTCGACATTCTTCACAAGGATCGGTTCGAGAACCTGAAGGTGGCGTCTCTGGCCAACCCGTCGGGACCGATCCAGTTGCCCAACATCCTCGGTGCGGTCCCAGGCGCGACCGCCGCCGCAACCAAGGTTATGCGCAAGTGGATGTCCGACGCCCGATTCCCCACGATTCCCGAGTTCATCGAGATGACCCGAGATCTGGGCGTGACGTTCTTCGCCTGTTCCACGACCATGGGGGTTATGGGCGTCGAGAAGAGTGATCTGATCGAAGGGGCCGACATCGCCGGAGCTGCCGCGTTCCTGGACTACGCGGCCGACGCCGACGTGTCGCTGTTCGTCTGAGCTTCGCCGCCAGTTGTAGTACGGGCTCCTAGAGCCTTCGATACCCTGGGTGGGATGCGTCGTCAACTCGCCCTGATCCCGGTCTTGGTTCTGGTGCTGGGCGCATGCACCCAGGGTGCGAGCCCTGTTACCTCGGAAGTTCCCAACGACCCATCGAGCACTCGGTTTGCTCTGGCAGACGATGTGGGCGATCTGCCGGGTCGGTTGGCGATCCTCGACCAGGACGGGAACATCTCGGTGATAGACCCGGACGGGTCTAATCGGATAGGGATCACGGATGATCATGGGTCGGCCGCTTACTTTCAGCCAATCTGGTCGCCCGACTCGGGGTCGCTTGCCTGGGGCCAGATCGACTCGAACGGATTCTCGGTGGGCATTGGCGATCTCGGGGGTGGGGACACCCGGTCCATTCCCATGAGTGATCTGCCGTTCTATCTCTACTGGTCGCCCGACGGGGAGAGTGTTGGTGTGCTTCACAACGGGGCAGGGGGAACGATCGATTTCGAGTTGGTCGACGTGTCGGAAGGCACCACAACCGTTCGGGGTCGGGGGGCCCCGTTCTACTTCTCCTGGAGTCCGGAGGGAGATGAGCTAGTCGCGCACATCGAGTCGCGTCGTTTCGAAACGGTGAGCCGCGGAGAGGACTCCAAGGATCTGGGGCCGACCGACCCCGGCTATCTGGCCCCGTTCTGGACTGAGGCCGGGATCTTCCACCTGGTCTCGGATGAGCTGGTTGTCGCGACAGATCAAAGCGGGACGACTCCTCTCCTCTCAGTGCCCGGCCCGGTGGCCTTCGTTGTCAACGATCAAGGGACAAGGGTCGCCGTCCAATCCATTGGCGAGGATGGCTCGGTGACTGTGGGGCTTCAGGGCATCCCGGAGATATCGTTGAACTCGGTGATCGTGTTCGACGTCGGCACCGGCGAGGTCGAAACGCTCAGCCGGTCACCCGCGGTCGGCTTCTATTGGAGTGGCGACGGTGAGTCGCTGCTGAGTCTTCTCCCCAACGGCTCTTCGGGAGAGGTGACACCGCTGGTGTGGAGGTCGGGCTCCGGGACGTTGGAGCTGGCGCCATTCACGCCGGCGGGAAGCTACTTTCGCGATGTCCTCCCGTTCTTTCCCCAGTACGCCCAGTCACTCTCCTATTGGTCTCCAGACGGCTCGGCGTTCGCCTACACAGGAGAGGTCGATGGCCAACGAGGAGTGTGGGTTCAGAGGCTCAACTCATCCAATCCGACACTGGTGTCAGAGGGAAGCTGGGTCGTGTGGTCGAGCGGGTGATTCGAGAAGCCCAAGCAAGGCGAAGGCTCTCTGATCACTAGGGTCGCGACTCTCGTACCGGAGGGGTAGTGCCGACAAAACGGATTGATCAGATAGCACGGGCCAATGAGACCCTGCTCTCGTTCCTCGAGATATGGGAGCGGCACCGATTCGAACCGAACATCGTCGATCTTGCCTTCGGCAATCCACAGGAGATGGTTGTTGACGGTTTTGCGGCCGCCCTTGCTTCTGCGACGACCCCGCGTGACAAAGACCATTACGCCTACAAATTCTCCGAAGACGAGTCGCGTCGATGGGTGGCAAAACATCTAGTCGAGTGGCGGGGCCAGCCGTTTGAGCCAGAAGACATCGCCATGACATCCGGAGCCTTCGGCGCCATTGCAACCGCACTCGCCACTCTCGTCGACGTGGGAGACGAGGTGGTCTATTCGGATCCACCATGGTTTTTCTATGAGTCGATGATTCTCTCGGTTGGTGGAGTGCCGGTGAGCGTTCCCGTCCGCGCCGAGGAC
>JACZUI010000015.1 GCA_022573225.1 Acidobacteriota bacterium | reverse complement strand
CCAACACCGGGCGCAAGGGAATCGGATACCCGACCGCCGCCAGCATTCCTGTTGCATCCGGGAAGTAGACGAGCTGACCCACAAGGAAGGCCACGACGATCCACGCCCACTGAGCGTTTTGCACCTCATCCCAAACGGCGGCGAAGTCGATGTCCGAAAAGGCGGAGATCAAGAAGGAGATCGCAAACAGGGTGAGCCCTGTCATCACCAGGTTCTTCCCCTGTACCCGGCGGATCTTGACCGGCTCAGGGACCTCGACGCCGGTCACACGGGCGACCTCATCGTGGATTTCCTTGATCAGGTCCTTGGGCTTCTCGCTCCTTCGTTTCGCCCTGGAACTGACAGCCGGGACCTGGATATAGGGGAGGACATTCGATAAGACGTCATCGCCAATGCCGGCGTGCGCCGTCGCCACTGCGCGTTCAACACCAAACATCTGCGAAAGGGAGAAGAGCAACTCCACCACATCGATCGTCCGTAACGACTCGGGTGCCGCAAGGGATCCAGATCCAAAGTCCCCGATCTGGTGGCCGTCATCTCCGAGCGCGATGGCCGTGGCGTTGAGACCCCCATGTGAGACCGACGCACGATGCAGAGCGTCAACAGAAGTCCAAATCGAAACAAGATCCTCGTCACTAACCAGCTCCGAATCGACCTCCGACAGCCGACGGCCCCTCCAGTCAACGGCGAGAATCGCGACATCATCGCCGCCGAGGCCCGCTGCCAGAATACGTGTGGTTGATGCCGCCGTTCGCTCCGCCATCATCGTCACCAGGGCTTCGTGTTCGACGCTCTGCATACGTGTGAGCATGAGTGTTGGCTCGGCATCTCGATACCAGAGATACCGCCAAGTGCGGGCAAAAAGCTGAGAGTCAGTGGAATCACGGCCGTACGCCTTGATCTCAACCCGCCCATGGGCCTCGCTGTCCCCAATCAGCCTGCGTACGCCCCACGACTGATCATCGTCGAGTCTCACATTGGTGACGTCGACACCGAGCCCGCTCAAGCCGTCTTGTATCGAGGCAACGTCTGGATAGCCGCGTGGCGAGCCGAACATCAGCAGCACACTGTTGGCCGCCACCACGCCAAGAGCAATCGCGCCGATAGCGCTGCTCGGGAGACCAAACCCCAACCCGAAGCCGGCAAAGGCCACCAGCAGTATCACGAGCCAGCCAAAACGACGTATCGGCCGCGTCAGGTGCGGTGCCACAACGAGCAACACCCCTGTCACGAGGACCACACGGAAGATCGGGAACTGTGCAACCGGCTCCGCCAGATCTAACTCGGGAATGACGAGTGGCCATGCACCGCTGATCACTCGAACAAGAATCGTGGATAACAGCGAAGTGGCGACGACCGCCAGCACCATGTCCCGAACGGCATCTAGCCGTTCCTTCCACTGGATGAGTACCGCAGCGAATAGGACAGCCACATAGACAGCTCCCAACCCGTAAACCGCGGAGAGAGTCCCGATCAGCCATTCAGGAATGGCCGCGAGCAGATCGGACATTGCCTGGTCGAGGTCCACGACCTGATTGAACGACCGCAAACTCGCCAGGAGTATGAGCAGCCCAAAAACCACACCTGTCGCATCAGCTGCGCGACGAACCCTCGGCTGCTCTGTGGTTGCGATCAGGTACCGACTGCGCGACACCGTCAGAGACTAAACCCGTGCGCCGGGAGTCTCAGTCATCTCAAAGTCAGCTCCACCGCGCGAAATCGACACACTGGATCTCGTCGGCCCGTGGTGTTGGGATCTATGTGGACCGTTGGATACGCTTCCTGCCGCGTTGTTGCAGCCTGGCATTTAGGTAGGTCGTGATGATCCCGATCCCGACCAGGACATACCCCACGGTGAACAGTTTCGAGGGGTCGGTTGACGGAGCGAGGTCTCCGAATCCGACGGTAGTGACAGCGACAACACTGAAATAGAGCGAGTCGACCCATGTCCAACCCTCGAGAAAGTGGTAGCTAACGGTGCCGATTCCCAGCAAGAGGAGCGCCGAGACTGACAGGATCTTGTAGACATGCTCATCCCATATCCCGGGTGGAGATGTTTCTTGCTGGTCCGACATACGTTCCTCGCTTTCTGACCCTTATAAGGCGGACTCCGCCCAAGATAGAGAACAACATTTTGCGATGCTCGCTGTCGACGAGAGCAGCCGAGCCTCACTGTGGGTGCCATGCCGGAGTGGTGAAATCGTATCCGACAGGTCCGCCGGGCTCCCAAACGGCCCGGTATCGTCACCATCGCCAAGACCAAGGGAGACAAAAGGACATGTCAGCAAGCGCCGCTCCGGACCGGCCCGGAGTCATCACGCTCATCGGGATCGTGGTCTGGATTCAGGCGATGATCGCCGGCATCGTCAGCATCGCCAGTTTCGTCTTCCGCAACGATTCGGACTTTCAGGCACGGGCTGGGCAGACCGCCGACCAGTTGGTGACCACAGCCGTCCTGGAGGGGATCCTGGCGGTTGTGCTCGTCTTCGTCGCCCTCGGGTTGATGAGGGGCCTGGCCGGGGTCCGGACATTGGTGGCGACGGTGATGGTGGTTCGAATCGGCTTCGGGATATTGACGATGATCAGCCAAACCGGAGGGTATGTGGCCAGCGCTGCGGTGAGCGTGGCGGTGTCTTTCTTTGTGCTGTGGGCGCTCTACGACCACAGGGACGCCAACGCCTACTTCGGTATCTAACAGCACACGCCGAACGGCTCACCAGACCCGTCCTCGGAAACCGCCTTGTCCGATGCAGCCCGTGTGACGATGACATTCTCGCCGTGTTCGGCAGTCTGAAACGTCGTCTACGAGACGCCGCTCATAGCGATCAGAGCATCGTTGAGAGTGCGACGAGCCTCGGCCAGAGTCGATGAAGCCAGGCGCTCGCGTTCGGCAGCTTGGGCAAGCGCATGCTGATCGTCCGCGGCCACGCCACGTGTGTTGAATCTCGCCTCTGCTCGTCCGTCCACCGCCGTCCTCGTCGCATTGAGTGCGTCGACCGTCTGTCTGACGGTGGCGGCCGTAGCCTGGTCCGGCGCGGCTGCCTCTGCCCGATAGAGCTGATCGGTCGCGTTGTTCATACGTGAGTCGATCTGAGCCCAGCGATCTGCCATTGATGTGCCGGCCGAATCTTCGGGTGCGGTCCGATCGTCAAACAGGGCGTTGCCCCGCCAGAGCGCGAGTTCGTCTGTGAGGGCATCGAACAACCACCGTGCCTCGCTGTATCCGTCGCGCACATAGTCGCCGTATGTCTTGGCTCCCGCGGGAGTTGGGGCGGCAGCAGGAGCAGGAGCTCGCTTCCTCGATCGTCCCATGAGCCAACCAATCACGAGGAAGAGAAGGAGGATTCCCAACCCGATGTAGAGAGCTTCCGGGCTGATGCCCTCGCCTTCTCCCTCGGCCTGGGCTTCGGTCACCGGTGGCGCTGCGGTGGTGTCGGGCGATTCTGTGCCCGGCGGGGCCTCAGTTGGTTCCGGGGCCTCGACGGTTGTGCCCGGCTCCCCGGGCGCCGCAGTTCCTTCTGGAAGCTCGCCGTTGACGCAGGCGCCAAGGATCATGGCGAGGAGAGCAATGAGAATGAGAGATCTGAGGGACCGACCGTGGGGCTGGGGCTTCCTTGATATCGACGTCTAAATCGCGTCGGCAAGTTACACGGCTGCGGGCCCAGGTGCGATGCGGACGTCTCAACCAGCGGGATCGTCGAGGCAGAGCAGCTCTTCAGTGAGCCGACGACGTCATGGATTCGAGACCGTAGGAGCTATTACACCTCGATCGAATACAATCGAACGGGTTCGTCGATGTGCTTCAATTCGGTGGGTCCGAGATCGGTCGCAACAACGCCTTCCTTGTTCTTGATGTTGCGATAGACGGTGTCGGACACGGCGATGGTTCCCGGTTTAGCCACCCCCTGGATTCGGGAGGCGAGATTCACCCCGTCCCCAAACACGTCCCCGCCCGATCTGGTCACTTCACCAAGATGGATCCCGATCCGAAGCTGGAAATCACCTTGTTCCCTGACCGCGCTCTGGAGCTTTCTTGCGCAGTCGACCGCCTGTGACACGGAGTCGAAGCTCGCCAGAATGCCGTCTCCCATCTCCTTGAGGAAGAGTCCTCGATGGTCGGCTATCAGCTTTCGATGGAGATCGGTGGAGACCGTCAGCCAATGGAGAGCGGTTCGCTCGTCCTGGAGCATCATTGACGTGTAGTCGACGATGTCAGAGAACATGATGGCTGACAGCTGACTCCTCCGCTCCCCATCCAGACCACGCCTGATCGCTTCATCGAGGTAGTGCCGCTTGCCCCGGAGGGCGGCCTGGTACTCGTCCTCCGACAGAATGTTCTCTTCGAGCTCAAAGTCGGTCTTGAGGAAATTGTCAATCCAGGCATCGAGTTTCTCGGGATGGACTTTTACTTCCTCCCTGAGGAATCGAGTATCGATGTTGATGCAGATTGCCCCGACTAGCCCGTACTCGGATCTGAAGATGGGAATTGTCGTGCACTTGAACTGGCGTGCGCCGAGATTCAGCTCGTAGTTGAGCTTGTCCTGATTCTGATGCTTGCGGGTCTTGAGATCGAGGACGAGGTTGGTGGCGCCCATCTCGAGTTTGCGACCGGTGACCTCCCCGTTCTCGATTACTACGAGTGAGCGTGCCGGGTTTACAAGGTTGTGAAGCAGTATCTCAATACCCGTATTCGGAAACGACCGGCCAATCAGCGTCGTGATCCGCTTGTAGTTCTCTAGGTAGGCCTCGTTGTCGCCTATCACCGAGTCGCCGTCGTACACGTCGTACAGAGTCTTGAATGCGTCCAGTTCGGCGGTTCCGAAAGTGTCTCGGATGAAGTTCTGCTCACCAACGACGATGAGCTCCCTTGCGGCCAGCGTGTTTCGGATCGTGAGAAAGTGGTTGACGGCCTCGTCGAACCTTTCGGCGCTGAACTCGATATGGCGATCATCGTTGACCACGAACGGGTAGAAGTCGTACTCCTCGAGTCGCTTCGTCTCGACGTCGCCGGTTGGTCGGAGGCGCCCTGCCCGGAAGGCCAAATAGCTGACGGTCAGGATCGCTACCAGTGCTACAAGGGCAACGAGGAACTCCACATGTAGAGCCTACCGAAAGGGATGGAGCGCTTCCAGGGTGCGTCGGCGGATAGGTTTGTCGTTGATGACTTCACTTGATCTGGCCGTGAATGAGGCGCGGGAGCGCTACCGCACGGCCCGGCCCGAGAGCGCCCGACTCGATGTAGAGGCGAAAACCGTGATGCCAGGTGGTAACACCCGATCTGTACTCGACTTCGACCCATTTCCATTTCGGGTTGCCTCGGTTGATGGCCCTTACCTAGTCGATGTCGACGGTCATCGCTATCTCGACCTGCTCGGCAATTACTCAGCCGGGCTTCTCGGTCACAGCCCGATTGAGGTGAGGAGAGCCGTTTCCTCGGCCCTCGAACGTGGCTGGTCGTCAGGGGCCATGCGCCCATCTGAGATCGAATTCGCTCGTCTCGTCTGCATGCGCTTCCCGTCGATCGAACAGGTCCGATTCACCAGCTCGGGCACCGAGGCCAACCTCATGGCGATCGCGACCGCCAAGCACGCAACGGGCAGGTCGTCGGTATTGGCTTTTCATCACGCCTACCACGGGGGAGTGCTCTACTTTGGCGAAGGCGGTCGTCCACTTCTGGTGCCCCACGATTGGGTGATGGCCAGGTACAACGACCTTCCGTCGGTGGAGGCCGCCTTTGAGGCCAGGGGTGACGACATTGCGTGCGTGATTGTCGAACCGATGTTGGCGGCATCAGGGTGTATCCCCGGGAAACCGGAGTTCCTGGCAGGGCTTCGCTCCATCACCATGTCGGCCGGGAGCGTCCTCGTCTTCGACGAAGTGATGACATCGAGGCTGTCTCCAGGCGGTGCGCAAGAGGCCCTGGGAATCACGCCAGACATGACCACCCTCGGCAAGTACCTCGCTGGAGGTTTGACGATTGGCGCTTTCGGCGGAAAGCGAGAGCTCATGTCGGTTTTCGATCCTGATTCGGGCGGAACTCTCACCCACGGCGGGACCTTCAACAACAACGAGATCTCCGCTGCTGCCGGGATAGCCGCATTGGCCGAAATGCTGACACCGGGTGTGATTGAGACGGTGAACAATCGGGGTGATCGGCTGCGGGAGGCCCTGAACTCGGTGTTCGATTCGGCAGGGCTGCCGATGTGCGTGACCGGTCTTGGATCGCTGATGACCGTCCATGTGAGCGGTGGGCCTGTTCAGTTCCCGGAAGATATCGTGGGTTCTGATGATCGGCTCAAGGAGCTCCTATTCCTCGAGATGCTCGAGCGGGGCTTCTACATGGCCCGCCGGGGTTTCATGGCGTTGTCAATCGATGTCACCGACGAGGACCTGGATTCGCTGGTTGCAGTGGTTTCCGAATGGGCCGATCGGGCCCGCGGCCTATCTGGGTAGCCCTCGATGACGACACAAGGGCCGGCATGGATCTTGTCAGCCGAGGATTTGATGAAGTGTGTCGTCGTCCACTGTGAGTAGGCCGGCGTCGATCACGCGGGGGAGCAGCTCCTTCCACACCGGCTCCTGCTCGAACACCGCGGCGAAGATCGGAAGGGCATCCTCGAGGTGGCCGGTCCCGACCAGGGTGACTGCCTTCCAGAACGGCATCTCCACGATCTCGGGGACGAGATTCTCGGCTCTGGCGTATTGATCGAGCGCTTCGTCCATGCTGCCCCGCCCGAGTGCCTCATCGCCGGCCGTCATGTGCAGATAGGCGCGTCGAAGTCTGACCAGACGTCTCATTTCTGGTATTGGCGTCGCGTGATCCTCGATCCGAAGGTCGTAGGAGCGATCCTTCCATGGTTGGCCACTCGACTCGGCCGCTACCACCAGTAGAGAGGCCGACTGTGTCCCGCGGATGTCACCGCCCTCTGCTTCGGCGGCTTCCAAAGCCACCAGCATGCGCTCTGCGAGGTCTCCATCTGCGGTCCGATAGGCGTTGGCCATCGCATCCCACACCGTGTCGTTGGCCATCATGTTTGCCTGGACGCTGAACTGATCTCCGGCGATGTGACCGGCTTCGGCGATACATCCCGAGCCTGTGTGGACTGCTATAGCTCCCGTGGAATGGACGAAGGCGACCTGTCGGCCCTCTCTTTCCTCGTCGCCTGCGAGAAGCGCGTCGAGCGACTGCTGAGCGGATCGCCCCGCCCGCATCAGGTCGAGTCCGAGGGGCCCATACGCGGGATCGGCGAGGGACTGGGTTGCCACTGCGCCGACACCGGCCTCGGCCCACGACACGACCGTTCCCACCGAGAACCAATGAGACTGCACCGCGACTCCCAACTCCCCTGTTTCCGGGTCCCGGGCAACGATGGAGTAGGTAGCAACCACGTGGCTGGGCGTGAAAGTCATTGGCCGGCACGCTAGTGCCTCCCCTTTGCGAATATTCTTGGGCGTCGGTCCGGCTGTTCACTAGCAGAATGACCAGAAACGGCGGCTGAGTCCTAAAGTCTGCCCTCAATGGCACACATCATGGGTTTTGGCGGATACGTCCCCGAGAAGGTCATCACCAACGAGGACTGGGCCAATCAGCTCGACACCACCGACGAGTGGATCACCCAACGCACGGGCATCAAGAGGCGCCGATTCGTGGCAGAGGACGAAACCACAATGACCATGGCCACAAACGCGGCTGAAACCGCGATCAAGGACGCGGGTCTCACCTCGGACGACATCGGCGAGATCATCCTTGCAACCGACACTCCGGAGATGATGACTCCCGATACAGCCGCGCTCGTCCAGCATCAGCTCAAGTGTCGGAACATCCCGACCTACGACCTCGGCGGGAGCGGATGTGCTGGTTTTGTCCAGGCGCTCGACGTAGCAAAATCTCGAATCGCAACGCGTCCAAAGAACATCCTGGTCATCGGGGTCGAGTTGATCTCTCGGATGATTTCACTCAAAGACCGGACCACGTCGATCCTCTTCGGCGATGGGGCCGGCGCCGTGATTCTCGGTCCCGAGAAAGCCCGTGCCGAAGTCCTCGATGTGGTGTCCGGGACCGAGGGCGGCTATGCCGAGATTCTCACTCTGGCCGCAGGGGGAACCCGGAACCCTTTCAACGCAAAAAGCCTTGAGAGCGGTGACTACAACCGGCTCATCATGGATGGCCGCCGGGTGTTCATCGAGGCCGTCAGGAGAATGACCGAGGCCACGTTGGAGGTGTTGGAGCGGATTGGTCGGGTAAAGGAGGAGGTCGCCCTGGTGATTCCCCATCAAGCCAACCTCCGGATCATCGAAGCGGTCCGAAACAAGCTTGGCTTCGACGAAGACAGGTTCTACGTGAATGTTCAGGAGTACGGCAACACCGGCTCCGCCACGGTTCCCTTCGCCATGTTCGAGGCCGTCAACAACGATCGGATCGAGAAGGGCGACCTCGTCGTGTTGACTGCTTTTGGTTCGGGTTTTCACTGGGCCGCCGCCGCCGTCCAGTTCTGACATTGGCTTTTCCGTGCGGGCATAGCGCCATATCTGGCGCCACGTACCTCAGGTAGCGGTTGGGTCGTCGTTTGGTGTCATCGCGGCGAGAATGAATCAACGGCCACCGTTAACCGGTGGCCGTTGATAGAGACGGCGGGCCTGATGGGCCGGCCGCGAAACTCAGATGATTAATCCAACAACGGGAACGGCGATGATGGCGCTCAGCGCGATCGCCAGTCGCATTCGGGTGGGGTCAAGGGCGGCACGGACGGCGGTTGCGGCGAGGCCCACGCCGAGGAGGATCAGGGCCCATGACGATTGTGGCATGAGAGTCGCCTGAAGAAGCATGAGGGTCCCAGCGGCCATGCCGCCGATTCCGATCAACACGCGGAGAACACGGCCCATCCCGTGACTGGCCCAACCCTGATTCATCATTGCACTTGTAGACATAGTTCCAACTGTTTCGACACAACAGCCGATGGGCTTTAGGTCGATCAGCTACGAGGGCTCGGTTCTGGGTGGATTTCTTTTGGACAAGTCAGCAAAGATCCGCCCAGAAGGGGTCGGTCAGGCTCCGATGGCCGCCTTTGCCGCGTAATAGCCGCACATTCCATGGACGCCGGCACCGGGTGGCGTAGACGACGAGCAGAGATAGATTCCGTCCCCGATCTTGTAGGGGCCGATCGATCCGAATTGGAAGACTTTCTTGACCCCGAACCCACCACCTGCGATGTCGCCGCCGACGTAGTTGGGGTTGTGGGCCTCCAGGGCGGCCGCATTCATGGTGTGCCGGTCGAGTATCAGGTCACGGAATCCGGGGGCGAACCTCTCCACTTGGGCCTCGATCGGTTCGGTCATGTCGCGGTCGGAACCGCCGGGCACATGGCTGTAGGCCCAAGCGGTGTGCTTCCCTTCCGGTGCCCTCGTGGGATCGAACTTCGACTGTTGCGCCAGCAGGACAAACGGCCGACTCGGATGTCGTCCGGCGTGGACCTCGTCTTCGGCAGCCATGACCTCCTCATAGGTCCCTCCGAGATGGACCGTTCCCGCCAGAGGACTCAACTCGTCGGTCCACGGGATCGGCCCGTCGAGCGCCCAGTCGATCTTGAACACGGCCGGGCCGCGCTTACGCCCGGACGACCGTCTCCGGTACCGGGACATGACTCGATCGCCGCCAATCTCGACAGCGGACTCCGGCATCACATCGAGCAGAACCACTTCGGCAGACGGAAGCTCATCGATCGATGTCACCAACCTTCCGGTCTCAATCGCTCCGCCACCAGCAACTATCACCGCAGCCAGCGCCTCGGCGATTCCCCTCGAGCCCCCCTTGACCATCGGCCAGCCATAGGCGTGGGCAGTCACGGCGAACAACAGCGCGACGCCCCCCGTGAGGGGTGATCCAAACGGGGCGATGGCGTGAGCTGCCATTCCAGCAAGCACCCCCCGAGCCTCGTCGGTGGTGAACCTGTTGATGATCGTCGAAGCCGGCAGCGCCCCTCGCGTCGCCAGACGTGCAAATGAGGCCGGGTTTCGGGGAACCATCTGCAACGGTCCGAGGAAGCTATCGATTATCTCGTCGGCTCGCTCGACCAACGGTCCGATTACACGCCGATACCGCTGGCCGTCGGAGCCGAAGCTGAGTGCGCTCTCCTCCAGATCTCGCTTTAGCCCGGCCGGGCGACCATCACCCAGCGGATGGGACACGGGAATCTCTGGATGGACCCATTCCACGTCCAGCCCAACCTCCCGAAAGAAGGGTGAGGCAATGCCAAGAGGGTGAATCGCCGAGCACACGTCGTGCCAGAAGCCCGGGAGGGTCAGTTCCTCGGTTCGGGTTCCTCCGCCGATCGTATCGGCCTGCTCGACCACCAACACCCTTCTCCCTGACCGTGTCAGGTGCACGGCCGCGGCCAGGCCGTTGGGGCCTGCCCCAACAATGACCGCGTCGTATTCAGACATCACCTGATTGTTGTCGAAGCACCGTTACGAATTGGTGATCCTCGGCGTCTACCGGTTGGGTCGATCTCGTGACCATTCCGGAACCTTGCATCCGTAGATCCGAGTTGTCCGTTGGTTCAGGAATGGAACACTTCAGCGCCGCCAATCAGGGTCTGGAGCACCTCGTATCCGTCGTCGAGGACGACGAGGTCGGCCGACCTCCCTTCCTGGATTGTTCCACTGTCAGCTATGCCAGCCAACAGCGCAGGAGCCGTTGACGTCGCTCGCGCAACTGCAGGGAACTCCACCCCCAGGTCGAGCAGATTTCGAAAGGCTCGGTCCATGGTGAGAATGCTCCCGGCGATGGTTCCATCGGGGAGACGGGGGGCGCCGTCCACGATCTCGATCTCTGCGTCGCCCAGGACGACCGGGGTGTCGCCGGCCCCGACCGCGGCGGTCGCGTCCGTGATTGCCACCAGTTGGTACCCGGCGCATCTGATCACCACTCCTGCCGCCTCGTCGGATAGGTGCACGCCGTCGAAGACGGCTGTAAGGAATGCGCCGCCTTGGGAAAGGGCGGCGTCGAGAATCCCCGGGTCCCGGTGACTCATCGGGCGCATGGCGTTGAACACGTGGGTGAACGCCGCGGCCCCGCGGGCGACAGCCTGGTGAGTTATCTCGGCCGAAGCTTCGGAGTGTCCCAGCGAAACCGTGATGCCCTCTGTGACGAGGTAGTCGATCAGCTCCAGGCCACCAGCCAGCTCCGGAGCCAGAGTCATCTGCGCCACAGGACCAGCGTCTAGCAATTGCTTTGCTTCGTTGATCGACGGCATTCTCAAGGCCGTGGGGTTGTGGGCACCGGCCCGATCCGGGGAGAGGAACGGACCCTCCAGATGAAAACCGAGAACCCTGGCTCCATTGTCCACTGCTCCCGGATGGCTTCGGATTGCTTCGGCCATATCATCGACCGGCTGCGAAATCAGGGTGGGTTGGTAGGCGGTCACTCCTGTGGACGTGACAGACCTGGCGATTCGGGCGTGATCATCTTGGTCCGCATCGATGAAGTCGACGCCTTGATAACCGTGGACATGGACGTCGATGAAACCGGGAACGGCAATCGAGGATCCGGTAGCAGGGGTGAGGCCTACACCGGTTATGAGGCCGTCCCGAACCTCGACGTCGCCGGGGACGACGGCGTCATCGACCACCGCCGCCGAGACTCCGAGACGCATGATCGGCCTCAGTTCCCCTTGAAGTCGGGTTCCCGTTTCTCGGTGAACGCGGCGATCGCCTCGTAGAGATCGTTCGAGTAGAGGTACGCGGAGTTCCACCGCGCGACATAGTCGAGAGCCTGATCGATAGTGCGGCCGCGGTTCGCAGCAAGAACCTGTTTGACACCGGAGATGACGAGAGGGGAGTTGGCCGCGATCTCGGCGGCAAGCTCGCGGGCGCCCGTCATCAGCGCGTCCTGATTTGGGAAGACCCGGTTGACCAGCCCGATGTCCTTCGCGTGCTGGGCGGTGATGTCCTTCCCGGTGAAGGCCAACTCGGCGGTATGACCGGCGCCAACGATCGACGGAAGACGTTGCAGTACGCCGACATCGGCCACGAGACCCATCCTGGTTTCCCGAAGGGAGATGAGAGCGTCCGCCGCGGCGAGCCGGATGTCACAGGCTGTGACCAGGTTTATGCCCTGGCCGATGCAGTATCCGTGGATGGCGGCGATCACCGGCTTGGGCGAGTTGGCGAAGGAGTTGTTGGTGCCCTGGAGGCGCTTGATGATTTCGTAGGTTTGTTTACTTTTCTCGGCCGGCGAGTCGCCTTCCGGCTGGAGACCGGCCAGCATGGAAATGTCGATACCGACGGAGAAGGCAGTTCCCCTTCCAGCGACGATGACCACTCGGATGGAATCGTCGACATCCAGAGAGGCCATCGCCTTGGGGATGTCCTCCCACATGTCGGATGACATCGCGTTGAGTTTGTCGGGTCGGTTGAGCCAGAGGGTGGCGATGTGGTCTTCTCGCTCGACTTCGATGTGCTCGTATCCCATCGTCGGCAGAGTACCGGCGCCGGGCGATGACGGTTCGGGAGGTGACCGGCCAGGGCCGCATTGCAGCCAAGGACGCTCGCTGCTGACTCCTATCGCCATGTCCCCAGTCGGCGATTGCTTCGTCGTAGGCCATCCGCCAAGGCTACGCACTACTCGGCCGCAGAACGCCAGGCTTCTCGCAGCTTGGTTCGTCCGCCGTACCGGAGGAGAGCGCCGGCGTAGATCCTGCCGGCGACGAGGGTCATCCCTGCGATGGTCGCCAGCACCATCACGATCGAAAGTAGGTACTGCCAAAGGGGTATCGCATCGAGAGCGGCCCGGACAGGAACCACGAACGGTGCTGTCAGTGGAATGAAGGTCCCGATCACTGCGGCTGCACCGTCGGGATCGTTCAATGCTGCGATGGAGACGAAGAAACCGGCTACAGCCGTCAGTGACATGGGGAAGGCAACGTTCTGGGCGTCTTCCATCCGGCTGACCAGCGACCCGGCTGCGCCGAACATGACGGCATAGAGCAAGAAACCGAGCACGAACCAGACGACCAAGGTGACCACGCTGCTCACACCGATGTTGGGGAGTTCAAAGGCGCCGGTGAGTTGAAGGGCCACGATGGCGACGAGGATCGTGCCGGTGAACTGTGCAATCCCCAAGATTCCGATACCTGCGATCTTGCCGGCGAGAAGCTGCCACGGCTTCACGCTCGAGAGCAGGACTTCAACGACCCGGTTCGACTTCTCCTCGGTGACCCCGGTGAGGATCCAGGTGCCATAGAGGAGAATTGCGATGTAAAGAAGCATCAGGCCGGCATAAGCAAGGACTCCGGCGCTCTCATCTCCCGCCTCCTGTCCGCTCAGGGTCGTGGTCTCCAGAGGGTCGGAGGTCATCACGTCGATCACATCGGTTGCTGCCTGCCCGCTTTCCGAGACGATCACCTCCAACTCGACGGACGCAGCACCTCTTTGGAGGAGTGAGACGACAGCGGAATCCCCGAAGCCTCCGACGGATTCGACGACCACCTCGGAACCGTCAACCAGGACGGCGTCCACTTCGCCGTCGGCCAGGGCAGTTTCGGCATCTTCCAGGTTGCCGAACTCGACGATGGAGATCGCCACCGATTCCTCGTCTTCCGGTTCATCACCGGCGTTGCGCAGCAGTTCGGCCGACTCGACGATGGGTTGGTTTCCCTCGCCAATCGAGCCGATTGTGTACTCCTCGGTACCGCCACCCAACAGACTTGGGACGATCACCAGACCGAGAACCAGGAGCAGCGTGACCACGGTGGTGATGAGATAGGCCTTGGACCGGCCTCGTTCTGTGATCTCGCGACGCGCAACTTGCCAAATGATGCTGGTAGCTGTCACTGCACAGCCTCGCGGAACAAGTCGGAGAGCGAGGGAGTGGTGTATGTGAAATGTCGAAGACGACCTGCGTTCTGAGCCCTGGCGAGGAACCCCCTCATGTCCGTATCGGCGTCGATTATCACGGTGTGCATCGAACCGTTGACGGTTGTGTGGCGAATGCCGTCCAGAGAAGCGAGGAGTGGCTCGGGGTCCCCGTCGATGTCGAGCTCGATGTGACGGATGGGCGCCGCGTCCTTGAGCTGCTTCACGGTTCCTTCCACGACGATAGAGCCGCGGTTGATGATCGCCACGTCCTCGCATAGGTCCTCTACGACATCCAGCTGATGCGATGAGAACACGACTGCTGTCCCTTTTGCCGCTTGCTCACGGAGGATGTCGCCCATTGTCTCCGCGGCGATGGGGTCGAGACCGCTGAAAGGCTCATCGAGGACAAGCAGCTCGGGATCGTGGATGAGGGCCGCCGCAAGCTGCACACGCTGCTGATTGCCGTGGGAGAGAGCCTCAACCGGGTCTGTACGGCGGTCGGCGAGATCAAAGCGTTCGAGCCAATTATCGGCCGACTTGGAGGCATCGCTGGCGGACATGCCACGGAGACGACCGAGGTAGGTGAGCTGGTCGTGGGCCTTCATCTTGGGATACAGACCCCGCTCCTCTGGCATGTATCCAAACCGGCGTCGTTCGTTGATGGTGATCTCGTTGTCGTCCCAGGTGACCGATCCCTTCTCGTGGTGGATCAGCCCGAATATGGAACGCATCGCCGTGGTCTTGCCGGCACCGTTGGGGCCGAGAAAACCAAGCATGCGCCCGCGCTCCACACCGAAGGTGCATCCGTCGAGGGCGACCACGTTGCCGAATGTCTTATGCAGGTCCTGGATCGCTAGCACGGAGCGGGAAGGGTAGGTATCGGGCTGTTCTAACGTCTAAATGGAGATCGGTGCAGTTCGTTTCGACGGGCCTGAATCTGAAGACCGGCTTGGGATGAAGGGCTGTCGAAGGGCGAAGTTGGCTGTCGTAGTGTCCGAGTCTGCCCGCCGTTAGGTCAGGACCGGGGGATTCAGATGTTGGCCGGCTCGATGCGACTCACAGCCCCCAGGACGGCGCCTTCGAACTCTTCCGGCGTGAAAGGCTTCACCAGATAGCCTTCGCAGCCTGCATCCAGACAGCGCTCTAACTCGTCGGGCATGGCGAATGCCGTCACAGCGAGAACCGGGATCGAAGCGGTTGTTGGGTCAGCTTTGAGCAGTCTGGTAGCAGCCAGTCCGTCCATAATGGGCATCTGAACGTCCATCAAGACAAGGTTCGGTTTTTGGCTCCGTGTCAGTTCGACGGCTTCAGCGCCGTTTCGGGCCTCGAGAGCACGCCACCCCATTATCTGGAGGAGATCGGACATCAGCGCCAGGTTGATGTCGTTGTCCTCAGCGACCACCACCGTTCGCTCGCGCTCCGAGAAGTCGGTGGCTTTGGCCGGTTTCGCCATCGGAGCAGCCGGCCGTGCCTCTTCGGTCGCGGATGAGAGGGGCCAGGTGATCCGGAACCTGGACCCTGCGCCCATTTCGCTCGTCACGGTTATCCGACCTCCATGCATCTCCACGATCCGCCGGCTCAGAGCCAGGCCGAGCCCGGTACCCCCATGTTTTCGCGCAAGAGTGCTGTCTATCTGGTGGAAGGGTTCGAAGATTCGATCCAATTCCGCGGGCTCGATGCCTATCCCCGTGTCCCAGATGATGATCTCAGCACTGTCGTCGGCCTTTGTTGCCTCGACCCCGACCCGTCCCTCAGCGGGAGTGAACTTCACTGCATTCGTCAGAAGATTGATGACTACCTGTCTGAGACGGCGAGCATCGGCGTGGATGATGATTGGCTCTTGATTGGGAGCCTCAACCAGCTCGATCATCCCGTCCGGAGCGCTGGACCGGACAATCTCCACCGACTCTCGAAGCGCTTCAAACAGGTCGACCTGGATCTGGTCGAGTGGCTCTTTGCCTGCCTCGATTCTCGCAAGGTCGAGGAGATCGTCTATGAGCTCGAGAAGGTGACCACCTGAGTTCGAGATCTTCTTCACATAGTCGAGCTGCTTCTGATTGAGGGGTCCTATGGACTCATTGGCCAATATCCCACCCAGCCCAATGACAGCGCTGAGAGGGGTTCTCAGCTCGTGGCTCATGTTCGCCAAGAAGGATGTCTTCAGGCTGTCTGCCTCGAGAGCCTTGTCACGAGCCTTCCGTAGCTCGTCGGTTTGGGCCAGTAGGTGGGCTGTAGCCCGGCGAGCCTCGGTGGCAGCCTTTTGTCGACTGTTCATGAGGGCGTATCCGGAGAAGCCGATTGCCGCGCTGGTGGCCAGTCCAAGAATCAGCAAGAGTTCAGGCAGTACTCCGAGCACCGGGTCGCCAAACCCCATGCTCGATTCGCTCGCGGCGACGATCCAGCGGCGATCACCTACCTGGAGCGAGCGTTCTAAGGAGAGGGCGCCCTCCTGGGCCGCCGTACCCGATCCGGCGGTGAAGAGGATGGACGAAGCAGAGACAGGGTCGCCCGGCGCTCCCGCGTCGATGAGAGACAGGAGAATGCCGGGCCTGGACTCCATTACATCGGCCAACAGGCCCGGAATCCGGAAAACTCCGTTGACCACACCGATGAACTGCTCTCGACGCTCGTCTATGCCGAGATCGTCGGTTTCGCCAATGTAGACAGGCAGCATCAACAGGAATCCGGTCGCTCCGGTTGAATCTTGAACCAGATTGATACCAGCGGTAGCTACCAGTTCACCGGTGTCTCGCGCCTTTTCCACAGCCTCTCGTCTTGCGGGGTTGCTGCCGAGGTCGAACCCAAAAGCAGACTCGTTGCCGGCAAGTGGCTCGACATAATCGACCACGAATAAGTCTTCGAACTCACCGGCGGGATGGACAACAAAGTCGGGATACCCGGAATCGCGCAGGCTTGTGTCCGATCGGACCTGGGCTTCGAATTGGGAAACCTCGTCGCGGGTGACCAGTCGGGTGTACTCCAGAGCCTGTATTGCGTCGAAGCCCGGTGTGTCCTCGAGCCTGCCGACATAGTCCTGGAATTCACCACGGCCTACCTCCCCCGATACGAGCAGTCCATCCAGGCCGGCCAAAATTGCCGCGGCCGCTTCGACCCGCGCCTTGATAGCGCTGGTCAGGTCATCGATTTCATGTTCGAATGACTCCGCTCGACGTTCCTGTATGCCATAGGAGGTCTCCGCAGCGGTGACGACCGTGACTACGGCACCAATCGCAAAGAAGCCGAGTCCGACAAGTGCCGGCAACATCCAAGACGAGCGAAACAGCGTCCGAAGGCGCTTGAGAGACAGACGTCCGTGGACCATCGCGGTATTGCCTTAGACGGCAATCTCTTTGATGGCCCCGGCGCGCGACAGCAGTTCATCGATGGCTTCTTGGGCAATCGGTTTGCGGAGAACCTTGTGTCCGAAGCGGGCTGCCTCGGTATCGATCGCCAGATCGGTCGAAGCAGTTACAAAGACGATCTGAGCCGTGTGATTCAGATCGAGGTTCTGTAACTTTCGGGCAAGCTCGAAACCATTGATTTCAGGCATCATGATGTCCAAAAGGAGAACGTCAGGATCCACAGCACCACAAATGAGGAGCCCTTCGCTGGGGTCGGTAGCGGTGTGTACCTCGGCGTGTGTTCTTGATGCCTTGACAAGTTCCTCAATGACTTCGCAAGCTGTGGGGTCGTCATCGATGACCAGTAGGGAAATGTCGGTACGGATGCCCAGGGAGTGGGCGAGAGATTCCAGAGCCAGGACGTGTGCTCTGCGTGGTCGGGAGCGCCCACGCTCCCATGAGTTGACCGTTGGGAATGACACGCCGAGTTCCCGGGCGAGCGCTTCCTGGCTGTAGTCGCCTGCTTCCCGGATTGCAGATACGAGCCAGAAGCCCTCATGGATCTTCCGATCCCGCTCCTCGTCTCCGGATATGCCGCTCATGGCTCTTATTCGACCACAAAGCGGTTTGGGTAAAGGTGATTTAGATTTTCGCGCCCCAGCCCAACTTTATAGAAACTTCATAAAGGTTCGACTGCTGCCGCCGATACTTGGGCACATACGTCCGCTTATTCGGAGGGTTTAGGAATATGCGAAAGAAACTGACAGCGACAGTCATTGCCGTTTTTGTGTTCAGCCTGATAGCAGCTTCGGCTGCCAGCCTCGGCGGGATCACAGCGCCGACTGAATTGGGTGCCGATGAAGCTGTAGTTGCGGCGTGCACCAGTGGAGGAGTCACCGTCGACTTCGCGGCCACCTACCAAAATGGCGAGTACCAGGTTGACGATGTCACAGTCTCCATCGATGCAGCCGATGGCAGTTGCAATGGCGAGACGGTCAGAGTGGTCGTGAGCTCAACGACGGTCCCGTGGGCTTCCACTGAAGTTACGGGCGTTATCGGTTCCGACTCAGCGACTCTCAGTTTCGCCGGGCAGGCTCTTTCGGCTGAAGAGACCGACTACGTCGATGTCGCGATCGACTGATCAAAGTAATCAGTTAGTCAACTGTTAGGTAGGGCGGACCGCGCAGGCGATCCGCCTTACTTACAGGGAGAGAGATGGGACCTCACTTCAAGCCGGAGAGATGGCCAGTGGCTCGGATGGTCTTAACAGGCATTGTTGTCGTTGGTCTGGTCGGATCCGCAATAGCTGCGTCGGCGGCGTCGCTTGGTCTGTCGTCTTCAAGCTTGTCTGCCTGGTCGGCGGCAGTCTCCGTTCCCGCTCCGGCCGCCATTGCCGATGACCCCTTCGTCACTACCGGTTGTAACCAGGCGCTCGGCGGGACCTCTGACTCGTTAGGCAACGTGTGGCTAGATCAGGGGGGCGGGTGGCGATATCATGGATGCGACGAGGTCCGGGCAGGAATCCGTCTGCCATTTGCGCACGCCTCGGTCGACGTGGGCGTGAGCGATGACATCGTGGTGTCCACGAATCTGGCTCGTATCTCAACGCAGAGCAATCGCTCTGGACCAGGCCTCTCACTGTTTGTCGATGGCTTCGGCGATCACATCTATTTGATTTATGAACGTGACCAGGGCCGTCTGACGCTCGGTATGTATGTCTCAGGCACCGGCACGGTGCTGGCGCAGGTCGATCCCATCTCCGACTACCCCAGCGCCGTGTTGGCCGTTGAAATCAGACGGCCGATTCTCACGGTGCTGGTCAACGGCTCGATCGTCTTGACCCATGACATGACCGCCGAACAAGCTCTGTTCGGATCAAACACCAGATTCGGGCTCGAAGCCGACTTCGACAACTGGAGCAGTTTCGGCTGGTTCAGAGTGGAGATCCTGCCATGACCGGCCTAGCGCTCCCTCGGGTTCGAGCCGATCTGCCGGGACGCCACGTTGACACCTCATCCCGGGCCGCCCAGTTGACCCGACGGCTCAACGCAGCGGCATTTTTTCAGACGATGCTGGTGGTTTGTCTGATCCTGATTATCTGGCCCTCGACCTTTGGCGGTCGGTTCGGGATAGTGATGGTTGCGGGCAGTTCGATGGAGCCCACCTACATGCTTGGGGACGCGGTGGTCATCTGGAAGCAGCCGGTCGAGGTCGGTGACACAATCGTGTATCGCGTGCCCGAAGGTGATTTCGGTGCGGGTAACCCAGTGATCCATCGCGTAGTCGGAGGCAATGGATCCGGATGGATCACCCAGGGAGACGGCAAGGCCTCCCCCGACACCTGGACCCCCTCGAACCGCGACGTCCTGGGCGTGGCACGGTTCCACATTCCGCTAGGTGGCCGAGCGCTGGCAGTCATGGGGTCTTGGCTGTTTACTGCCACCCTCGGTGGGATCGCCGCCGGGCTTCTCCTCTGGCCCGACTCCGAGAACGCCCCCGACCATCGAGCCCGCAAGGGCCGCCACCAGGCCTAAGGCCTTACCTCAGGTTCGTGGCGCCATATGTGGCGCTATCCATACACGGAAAGGGCTAGTGCCGCCAACGTCACCGGACAGGGCATTAGTCGAAGAGCGTCGGTCGGAATAGGCGGTCGTGGGTGTGGAGGGCGAAGCGGTCGGTCATCCCCGCCACGTAGTCGATGGCCCGGTGCAGCGGATCGGCCGTCGGTGTCGTGTACGAATCGGGAACCTCATTCGGACTCTCCGAGTAGTACTGAACCAGATCCCGGATCATTGTGATCGCCTTGTTCTTCTGGTTCTCTGACTCGGGTCGCACATAGACCCTCTCGAACATGAAATCACGGAGCTCGTTCATCACATCGAGTTGCTCCGGATCAAGCGTGATTTCACCCGCGGCATGGCTCGCGTCAATCACTGAAGTAACCATCGAATCGATCCAATCCCGCGACGTCGCGCCAAACGTGATCAATATGCGAGTGGGGATGTCGTGATACGAGAGAACCCCGGCTCTGAGCGCGTCGGCCACGTCGTGGGTGAGGTAGGCGATCCGATCGGCGTAGCGGCACAGCCAGCCTTCCGGAGTCTGCGGTGGTGGATCGATCTTCCATGTATGGGCCCTGACTCCGTCGAGCACTTCGCTGCTTAGGTTTTGTGGCTCCAACAGGGTCAGGACACGCACGCCTTGCTCGGAGTGGAGCCACTCGCCCTCGACAAGCGGTGACAGAGCCTCTTCGCCGGTGTGGCCGAATGGAGAGTGACCGACGTCGTGTCCGAGACAGATCGCTTCGGTGAGATCCTCATTGAGACCGAGTCCACGGGCCATCGCCCGGCCTACCTGAGTGACATGGATGGTGTGAGTCATCCTCGTGACGAAGTGATCACCATCAGGGTTGAGGAAGACCTGGGTCTTGTGTTTGAGTCGTCGGAACGCCTTGGTGTGAACGATCCGGTCACGATCTCGCTCGAAAGCGGTGCGGAACTCGTCGTGATCTTCCTCCTCGCCGCGACCCTTCGACTCGTCTGACTTTGTCGCCAGTGGAGCGAGTAGCTCATGCTCGAGCTGTTCCCTCCCGAGACGCGTTCTTCGCAACAATGCGTTCATAGGCAGCTAAACCTATCCGGGGATCAGCCGTGCGCTCGTAGCGCACTTCGTTGTCGCCAAGACGATGGCGATGTCGGACAGTGCGCGAGCCTCAGCATGTCGAATGCCCGCAGGAATGACACTTTCCGCATGCTTCAGCAAACTCGAATGATGGCTGTCCACAAATGGGGCACACCTCGAACACGCTTTGGCCGCGTCGCGGCGGCGAGAGTAGCTGGTCCTCACCAGCAGCGGGAGGAGACCCCTCGATGGTTCCCAGGTCGGTGCCTGCAGGCAACCCCTTGTTGAGAACCTGCCACGTCTTCGATCCATCCCGGTACACCGTGATGCCCTTGCACCCCATGGCGAATGCGAGCTCGAAGGACTGTCTCACATCTTGAAGGGTGGCATCTCTCGAGAGATTGATTGTCTTGGAAACGGCGTTGTCGACGTGAGCTTGCCACGCGGCCTGGTGTCTGATGTGCCAGACCGGGGCGATATCGTGAGCAGTCCCGAATAGCTGCTGAATCTCGGGCGGTACCGCGCTCATGTCTCGCACCCCTCCTCGCTGAACAATTTGCTCAGAGAGCGTCTCATCCCACAGCGCTGCTTGACGCATGGCTTTCTCAAAGTCCGGGTTGACCTCAGTTAGGACCGATCCCTCCAGAACCTTCCGGTGATAGCTCAGAGCGAAGAGCGGTTCAATGCCGGAGGAACACCCGGCGATGATCGAGATCGTGCCCGTAGGCGCGATGGTTGTCCGGGTTGCGTTCCGCATGGGACGATTCCAGCCTTCACGGCCATAGGTCGACGCCTCCCAGTTCGGGAAGCTTCCCCTTTCCGATGCCAGAGTCTCCGAGGCCCTATCAGCCTCGCTGGCGATGAATCGCATCACCTTCTCGGCCAAGTCGATGGCATCCTCGGAGTCGTAAGGCACACCGAGACGCACCAGGGAATCGGCCCAGCCCATGACGCCGAGCCCGATCTTGCGGTTGCCGCGTTTGTGGAGCATCTCGATCTCGATGAGGGGGTACCGCGATCGCTCCACGGCATTATCGAGAAAGCGCACTGCTAGGTCAGTCGTCTCCGCAAGGGCTGCCCAACGGATGTCGCCATCCTGGATGAAATGACCGAGGTTGATCGAGCCCAGCACACAGGCCTCGAAGGGAAGCAACGGTTGCTCTCCACACGGGTTGGTGGCTTCGATACGCCCTAGCTTGGGTGTGGGATTGGTTCGAGGTTCATTGATGCGGTCGAGGAAGACGAGGCCCGGATCTCCGGTATCCCAGGCGGACTTGACGATGGCGGAGAGGACCTCGCCGGCATTCAGATACCCGGCTGACGCGCCGGTGCGGGGGTTGATCAGCGTGTAATCGTCCTCCTCCGCGGCCCGCTCCATCCACTCTTCAGTGACACCAACTGAGATGTTGAAGTTGGTGATTCCACCCTCGGCCTTGGCATTGATGAATTCCATGATGTCAGGATGAGTCACATCGAGAATGCCCATGTTGGCGCCACGACGGAAGGACCCCTGCTTGATGTGTTCGGTGGCCGAGTCATAGACCTCGAGGAAGGACACAGGACCCGAGGAGACCCCTTGGGTGGTACGTACGATGTCGCCCCGAGGTCGTAGTCGCGAGAAAGCGAAGCCTGTTCCGCCCCCGGACTGGTGGATCTTGGCGGTCAGCTTGAGGGTTTCGAATATCGAATCCAGGGAATCTTCGATGGGGAGCACGAAACAAGCGGCGAGTTGCTGGAGGTCCCGACCGGCGTTCATGAGCGTGGGTGAGTTGGGCAGGAAGTCGAGGGACGCCATCGCTCTGTAGAACGATTCCTCTGAGTGGCCGGGGTCGCCACCCCACTCTGATTCGGCTGACGCAATGTCCTTGGCCACACGCTGGAACATCGCTTCGGCAGATTCGATTGGCCTGCCGTCGGCGTTCCTTTGCAGATATCTGCTTTCCAGCACGGCTCGGGCATTTGGAGTGAGATCGACTAGTGGGGTGGTCATGTGGAGCGATGGTTGCGCTGGAGCAATTCTACGAGTAGTCGTGGGGACCGTACCTGGTGCGCAGAGGCTGTCCTCCAAACGCCTCGTTGCAGGCTCTATCTAGAGCCAAGGTCCTCAACCTGATTAATCGGGGGGTTTGCCCACAGAGTCCGTCTGTGGGATTGGAGTGCGCGGTTCAAACGGGCTCCTAGAAGAGCGACCACTTCGCGAAAGCGTTTCCGAGCCGTATCTATTGGCAGCGCAGTTAACTGGGGCCTTCGACGGCTTTGGACTTCTTGTAGAAATCGAGACGGTCGACGGGCATCACCACCGAGGACAACACGTTCGAGGAGTGACCTGCAATCCGCTTCAAATGCCGGAAAAGAACGGCCCTTGGCGCGGCCACATAGCCGGGTTTCTCGGACTTGAGATTTGTATCGACGTGGTCGTCGAAATGGGCTTCCAGTGCCTGGATCCTTGGAATCAGCTGGTGAACCGCGTCTGCGTCCTGGTTGGTGAAGGCCTCCGCTCCCTCGGTGAGCAGGTCGGCAACCTCTTTTGCGTGCTGCCTCAGACCGGGTGCGTCAGAGCCGGACCGGAGATCGACTCCGAGATCGGCGAGATCGAAGATGTTCTTGCAATAGTCGCCAATGCGCTCGATGTCCTTGGTGATCGACATGTAGACCAGCATCAGTCCCTGGTCCACCTCGGCACCTCGAACGGTTCCGTGAATCAGGAGTTCCCGCCGAATGCTTCTTTCTGTCCTGTTCAGCTCCTTGTCAAGCGACCACAGCTCCTCGCTCACCTCGGAGGGCGATTCATCCATGAGCAGGGCGCCGCACGCCAGATCGAACATCCGCCGGGCGTTGCCCAACATCTCGTTGATCTGATCCTCCACAATTTCGAGTTGGTCGGCGTCACGGAAGATGGAGAACATGATTCCTCCTAGCTAAGCACCAGTATTGCGATGGGGGTAACGATGAACAGCCCGATCACGTAGATCGCCACTACCGACTTTCTCTTTACGGCTGCCTCTGCGGTTCGGTCCGCCAGATACAGGGGGATCTCCCTCACTCTCCGCACCGGGTAGAAGATGAGGATTCCCAGTACGTTGAAGGTGACGTGGGCCAGGGCGATCGTCAGGGCATCGGAGGTGGCGGCGGCAACCGATGCCAGAAGGGCGGTGACCGTCGTTCCCAAGTTTGCTCCGAGAGTCACCGGGAAGGCGTTTCGAATCGTCAGGACACCCGCGGCTACCAATGGGACCAGTATCGATGTCGTGATACTCGAGCTCTGGACCGCGACAGTCATAAGCAGCCCAACCGCCATTGCCGCAACGCCCGCACCTTTCGAGAGCACGTTGTTGATGGCGTTCTCGATGCGGCCGGACATCAGTGCCTTCATCTGACGGGTGACCATCCAGAGCGCGGTGAAGATGAGTGAAATCCCGACGATGAGCAGAATCGGTCCTTCGGCGGCGGTCCAGCCCAGCGCTTCGATCAAGTCCTGAAGGAGTGAGACCGGGGCACCGATCGCGTCCTTGATCGGACTGGACGAGCTCACATCCGGTAGGTCGGATCCGAATGCTTGGGCGAGCGATGCGGCGATCTTCGAGATCAAGCCAAAGGCAACCTCGAGCGGCAGAAGCAGGGCAACTGTCAGGATGTTGAAATAGTCATGCATCGTCGCGGCGGCGAAAGCGCGTTTGAAGTAGGCGTTCTGCCGGACGTGGCCGAGCGAAGCCAACGTGTTGGTGACGGTCGTCCCAATGTTGGCTCCCATGACCATGGGCACGGCGGCCTCAACGGAAAGAACTCCCGATCCGACGAGCGCCACGATGGTGGCAGTCGTCACCGACGAAGACTGGACGAGCACCGTGGCCAGGACGCCGGCGGCGAGTCCGGCCAGCGGGGTGGCGACAGAGGAGAAGACCTGGTCGACGAAGTCGGCGCCAAAGGCGCTGATTCCTTTTTCCAGTGCCTTCACACCGACCAGAAACAGATAGAGAAACAGGAGGGTCAGGCTGAGGCGGACGACCGTGTCAGTCCATGGAGGAAAGGGGCGGGTCCTGTGGAGCCAGCTCGATTCCCGCTTTGGATCTCCCATGGACCCGCCGCAGATTAGGGATGTGAAACCGTGTAGGTCTCATCGGCGGGTCCGCCGAGCATGCCGCCCCCGGGTCGGCCGCGAAACACCAGGAGCCCGCTGAATAATGCATGTCACTCATCTCGACGACCAGATCATCGCCACTCGCGGTGTCCTTGGCCTCGCCATTCCGCACCGAGGAGTGGCGAAACCTCGTCCTTGCGAGGGACGCGCCTGGCCGCCGATCTGAGCAACGGCATCAATCAGCAGACTCCTAGACGACCTGAACCCAGGCCAGCACTTCCGGCAGGCGTCTCCTCAGTAGGCGACCAGAGAAGAACAGCGACACTCCGTACAGGGCCAGGCCCCAGATGATCGAAAAGAGTGCCGCGAACCAGGGGGGGATGACCTGGCCGAAGTCGACGGTCAAGACCACAACCGATGCAGGTGGCACGAGTAGGAACCCGATGGCAAAGAATGAGACGGCCTGGCTGACGATGGCCAGACACCCCTGCTCCGTTGATTGGGCGAACACGTCGGTTCCCTCTCGGGGCAGCCGGAGCGGTGTCAGAACGGAGATCATGTTGCCCACCGCCATCTGACATCCAATGGCGGCGACCATGAGCGGCATGGCAAGCCAAACCCAGCCCCACTGTCCGCTGAACCAGGCCAATCCGATAGTGAGCACGACGGTTTCAATCACTAAAGCCGTGGCGACCGCCAGGTTCTTGCCGATGAGGAGATGATGCGCCTTGATCGGGAGGACAAACAGATAGCTGGCCGCGTTGCGCTCCCAGCCAAAGAGATTGAGAGCTATCGGGAGCCCAACAAAGAGGACGAGGACTGGTGCGACGAGAGGCGCCCAAGGTTTCTGCCGGATGTCCAGGAATCCCGTGGCGTTCATTACGACACCGGCGATGGCCAGGCCCACGAAAATGACCGTGCCGGTCCAAACGAGCCTCTGCCTGGGATCGCGGACATAGAACCGCAGCTCCTTGCGCGCCAGCGTCGGTATCACCCCCCACGGCCCACCTGTCATTCCGGTGCGTCGTGCTCTTCTCGCGGGTCGGCTCTGCTGCTCCGGAGTGGTCATCATCCAGCTCAGAAGACTGCGCCAGGCGAGAGCGAGAACCAGCAGTCCCGCTCCGGCTGCGACAAGGGCAGCCAGTGCGATCAGCGGCCTTCCATTGACAGCCTCGAGCATGGCCCGCTGGGCCGCCACGGGAGGGATCAGCAGCGACCAGTCGGTGATGGGGTGCGACAATGCGGCTTGTTCCAGGCCGATCTCCCTGATCGCCTGGCTGACGGTTCGGTAGATCAGGAAGGATCCGGCCGCTAGGCCGAGCACGAGGAACGTGGCGACATCGCGGCCCCGTCGGGTTCGAAGAATGGCGGAGACGGCGGCTGAGAAGAGCTGGCTGCCGACAGCGAGAAGCCCGAGGTAGATGAGCGATGCTGGGATCACCATCCACCAGGCGCCCGGCATGATGGCGGCGTTGGAGCCAATCACCAGGAGAGGGACGATCGTCGAGGGCGCAACGAAACTGGACATCGCCAGGCCCAATGTCAGCTGGTTTCCTGTCAAGGGCAGATGGGCCAGCTGCTGTGGATCCAGGTTCTCGTCGAGAGGGAAGATGATGACTGGCAGGGCTACCCAGACCAGGAACAGGAAGAGTGATGTCCATGCCAGATATTCGGGGACTGCGGCCGGATTGACCTCCCCGAGACGAGTGGCCGTTGCGTAGTGAGTCTTGGCCAGCCAGATGCCCACCCACAGCATCAGCCCCGTGGCGATCGGCAGACCGAACCGGCGCTGTACGTCGCTACGAACCCCGTTCCAGGTGAGACGAGCCTTGAGGCCGACCAGCAACTTGCTGTGCCAAACACGTCGCCCATCTCGACGACCAGTCATCACCATTCGCGGTGCCCTCGGCTACGCCATTCCGCACCGAGAAGCGCCGAAACCTCGTCCCTGCCGGCGCGCCTACTCGCCGCCATACCAGGAGGTCTCGTCCGACGCCCGGCCTCCGACGGCGGCGATGAAGGCGTCCTCGACGTTGTCGGCTCCGGTCCTCTCCATGAGACCGATGGGGGTGTCCTCGATCGTCAACCGCCCCTGAACCATGATCCCGATTCGGGTGCACAGCTTCTCCACGAGGTGCATCTCGTGTGAGGAAAAGATGATGGTGGTGTTGTTCTGAGCGGCGCGCTTGAGGAGATTGCGGATCAGCCTCGAGGAGACGGCATCGACGCCCTCAAAGGGCTCATCGAGAAACAGGACCGGCGGTCGGTGGATGATCGCCGCACCCAGTGCGACCTTTTTTCTCATACCCCGCGAATAGTCAGCGATCAGCTTCGACCCGGCCTCGACGAGGTCGAGAAGCTCGAGAAGCTCGTCCCTTCGTACGGCTGCCTCCTCGCGTCCCAACCCATGCATCGCGGCGGTGAAGTCCAAAAGCTCAGCTCCGGTGAGACGCTCGTAGAGGTTGAATTCCTCGGGGAGCACCCCGATTCGAGCCTTGACCTCGGTGGGGTTCTTCCATGTGTTGTATTCCCCGATGCCGACTTCACCCGCGTGGGGGCGGAGCAAACCGACGATCGTCTTGATCGTTGTTGTCTTGCCGGCTCCGTTTTGCCCAAGCAGGCCATAGAACTCTCCACGTGCGATGGACAGGTTGACGTTGTCCACGGCAACTGTCTTCCCGAACCTCCTGACAAGGCCCTTGGCCCAAACCGCTGGGGGTGGCTCCACAGCCTCTGTGGTCGATTCTTCGACGAGAGGTTGAGTCACGAGGGCAAGTATCGACGGATTGAGGTCATAAATGAACGAAAAGGGTGTCCAGTGCTCTGTCCGGTGGCGTTGGTGATGTTAAGGGCAAGACAGTGGCGTCTCTGGCAAGGACTCAGGACGAGGGCGCACTGACCGTTCGTGGGGGACGAGGACACAGCCAGGGGCCCCACTGGACGCCTTGAACGCGGCAAAGTTTGCAGGTCGGGGCATCAAGCACCGGCCAGACCAGTTCGAACCGCTACAACACCATTTCGGTCGCTTGGTCGACGTTGATCCCGAGACGAGCAAAGAACCGGACGTGAGCTTCGGTCCACCACTTCAGGGTCCTGTCGCGCTCTCCCTCGTCCCAGGCGAACTGCTCGTCGACTTCGCCCATCGACACAAGTCGCATGCTGAAACGCCTGCCAAATCGTTGCTATCGGATCGTGGGTCTACTCATGCCCTTGGGGGCAGGTACTGTGCGATCAGTGGAGTACCAGGCTCTCTATCGGAAGTACCGCCCCCAGACCTTCGACGACATCATCGGCCAGGGTCATGTGACAACGACGCTGGCGCGGGAGGTCGCCGACGGGAAGGTCGCCCACGCGTATCTGTTCACTGGGCCAAGAGGCACTGGCAAGACGACGACCGCCCGAGTCCTCGCAAAGGCTCTCAACTGTGAGAACCGGGGTGCTGACGGCGAGCCGTGCAACAAGTGTTTCAGCTGCATCTCGATCACCGATGGGACCTCGCTGGACGTTCTCGAACTAGACGCTGCATCGCACAACTCGGTAGACGACATCCGAGACATCAAGGTGAGCGTCACGACGGTTGCGTCTACGGCTACCTCCAAGCGGATCTTCGTGCTCGACGAAGCGCACATGCTGTCAAAGGCAGCCGGGAACGCCTTATTGAAAACGCTCGAGGAGCCTCCCGATCACGTCCATTTCGTGCTGGCCACCACCGAGCCGTACAAATTGCTCGACACTATCCGGTCTCGAACTCAGCGTTTCGATTTCCGCCCGGTCCCGATTGAGGAATTGGCTGGTCATCTCAGCGTCATCTCCGATCGTGAGGGCTACAAGACCGATCCCACTGCGCTAATCGCCATCGCCCGCCATGCCGAAGGCTCGGTGCGTGATTCGCTGTCTCTGCTCGAACAGGTGGCCGCCCTCGGTGACGGTGGGGTCGAAGTCGCGGGGGTGAGGCGTGCCCTCGGGCTTGCCGACTCAGAAGCCTTCATGCGTCTCGTGATCGCCATCTCCGAGGAGGATGCGAAGGCGGCCCTTGATCTGGTGGCCGAGTTGGCCGCGCAGGGTGTTGATCTGAGGCGTTTTGTCGCCGAGTCCGTCAGCTTTTTCCGCGGCGCGTTCCTTGCTCACTATGCCCCCAACCTGGCTGAGATCTCCGATGAACCGGCCGAGGTGTACGAGGCATGGCGCAAGGCGGCCGAGGTGATTCCAGCCGGCGATGTCCTTCGGGCCGTCGACCTGCTGGGCGATGCGCTGGTGAGGCTGCGTGAGGGTCGGGAGGAGCGTTTGATGACTGAGTTGGCGCTCATCAAGCTCACCAGACCCGAGACTTCAAGCGATACCGATGCTCTCCTTGCCCGAGTAGAGCGTCTGGAGCGTCGGTTGGCACGATCGGAACCGACTCGACGGAGCGATGAGACCCTCCCAGCGCCGACGCAATCATCTGATCAGGACCAGAAGCCCGCGACGGACTCGAAAGGCGATGCGTCGCCTGACATCGCCGTCGACGAGTCACCGGCCAAGGTGCCATCACCGGATGTCGACGTCAGTCTGGAGCAACTGAAAGCGATCTGGCCGGGGTTGTTCGGAAGTCTTCGCGAGGTGTTGGGGGCTCGTCGCTGGGCGTTCTTTCGAGAGGCGGTTCCGGCCGCGGTCGATGGCAATGCCATTGTCCTCGAGGTGGCCCACGACTTTCACCTCCAATCTCTTCAAGAAGACGACGACGTTGCGAATATCGTTGGAGCGCGAGCGAGTGAGTTGTTGAAGGCTCCGGTCCAGGTTCGGTTTGCGCTGCGGGATGGCGGCTCAGACGACAGCGATGCCGATATCGATATCACCCAACTCGAAGAGCGTCCCGCGGAGAAGATGGACCCGATGTCGCTTCTGTCGAGCGAACTGGGCGCGGAGGTTGTCGAGGAGTAACGGGGCTTTCTCCTCAGCGGTCTTGCCCCCTCCGGCACTCGTGCCACCTCCCCCAATGTCGCGCTGCTCCTGGGGGAGGAAACAGGAGGGAACAGGAGGTACCCTGCCTCACATGAATCAGCCGGACATGCGCCAAATCATGAAGCAGGCGCAAGTGATGCAAGCCCAGCTGGAGGCCGCCCAGGCTGAGCTCGCCGAGAAGACGTTTGAAGGGTCCGCCGGAGGCGGGATGGTCACTGCGACCGTCACCGGAGGGCAGGAACTCCTGAAGGTGGGGATTGCCCCTGAGGTGGTTGATCCCGAGGACGTCGAAATGCTCGAGGACCTCGTGGTGGCTGCTGTCAGACAGGCGTTTGAGGCGGCTAGTAGTGCCGCATCCGATCAGCTCGGCAGCCTGACCGGGGGTCTCGACCTGGGCGGTCTGCTGGGTTGATGTTCGAGGGTCCTGTCCAGAGACTGATTGACGAACTGGCGCGTTTGCCAGGGATCGGCCAGAAGTCAGCCCAACGTCTCGCGTTTCATCTACTTCTGGTGGAAGAGGCCGACGCCCGCCGCCTTGCTGCAGCGATAGGGGACATGCGCGACCAAATATCTCTCTGTGAACGGTGCTTCAACGTTGCCGCCGCCGATGAGTGTTCGATATGTCTGGACGGGCGCCGCGATCAAAGCATGGTGTGTGTCGTGGAGCGGCCCCAGGACATCATCGTGGTGGAGCGAACCCAGGAGTACCGGGGTCGCTACCACGTTTTGGGCGGTGCTCTATCGCCCATCAATGGCATTGGCCCCGGGCAGCTCCGATTTGAGGAGTTGAAGAGCCGTCTCGAGCCGGAAGGCATCGCTGAGCTGATCGTCGCGACCAATCCCACCATCGAAGGAGATGCCACCGCGATGTACATGGCCCGCGAGTTCAAACCGCTCGGGGTTCGGGTCAGTCGGCTCGCTTCGGGTCTGCCCGTCGGCGGCGATTTGGATTACGCCGACGAACTCACCATTGGGCGTGCCCTGATCGGACGAACCGAGCTTTAGGCGGCTTTTTCGCGCGGGTCGGCAATGATCGCGTTTTGTCCGACACGGACCAGCCTCGAGGGGTACTCTCCGACATCTGTGAGGGGGACCGAAGGAGCACCATGAACAAGGTTGAATATGCGAAGGTCATGGAGAGGCGTCAGTTCCTGAAGCTGGCCTCCATGGGGGCTCTCGGAGCCGCCGCGCTTGCGGCCTGTGGTACCGGCGACAGCGACACCGACGCAGCAGCCGGAGACGAGAGTCTTCCGGAGATCGAATGGGAGATGGCTACCAGCTGGCCCGTCTCACTGGACACGATCTATGGAGGAGCCCAGCGTTTCGCCGATCGCGTGTCGGCGATGACTGGCGGCAAATTCATGGTGACGGCGCAGCCCGGTGGTGAGGTGGTCCCGGCTTTGGAGATCCTCCAGAACATCCAGTCCAACAGCATTGACGCCGGCCACACCGCTTCGTACTACTACGTCGGTTTGGCTCCGTTGACCGCCTTCGGAACCGCACTTCCGTTCGGGCTGACCGCCCGGCAGCAGAACGCGTGGCTGTACGAGGGCGGCGGGCTGGAAATGCTTCAGGAAGTCTATGCCGAGCGGTTCAATGCGATCCAGTTCCCTGCCGGGAACACCGGAGTGCAGATGGGTGGCTGGTTCAACAAGGAAATCAACAGTGTTTCCGACCTGGAAGGGTTGGTCATGCGTATCCCCGGGCTAGGTGGCGCGGTGATGGCCGAACTGGGTGTCACCGTCCAGGTCTTGCCCGGCGGTGAGATCTTCCAAGCTCTTCAGACTGGTGCGATCGATGCGACCGAGTGGGTCGGACCGTACGACGACACCGTGATGGGGTTCCACCAGGTAACGCAGTTCTACTACCACCCGGGGTGGTGGGAGCCGGGTCCGTCGCTCGAAGTGCAGATACCGCTTTCTGTGTGGAATGACCTTCCGGAGATCTATCAGGAGATCATCAAGTCCGCCGCTTATGAGGCGAACAGCACCATGCTGGCCACTTACGACATAAAGAACCCGCCGGCGTTGCGACAGATCAAGAGTGATGGGAGCATCACCATCTTGCCCTTCCCCGATGACGTGATGGCTGCTGCCGAGGAAGCTTCGTTTGGCATCTACGACCGGAACGCCGCCGACGACGCGGACTTCAAGTCCATCTTGGAGAACTGGTCGAGTTTCAGGTCTGGCATCCAGGAATGGCATGCATTGGCCGAAACGTCGTATCTCGACTACGCGGCCAGCCAGCAGGCATAGCAACTGACCCACCGATTGAGAAGGGCCCCGTCTAGGCGGGGCCCTTCCTACATGATCATGAAGTTGAAGAGTTGGGCTGCCAACTCGGTGTCGGCGAGACCGACCCTTTCGACCAACCAGGTGACGGTCTGAGGAAACACCATGACGATGACGAGCCCCACGCCTTGCAACGCCAAGAATGGCAGTGCGCCTCTGTGAATCTCGCTGGTCGTGATCTCCGGTGGCGCCACCGATTGGAGATAGAAGAGGCTGAAACCGACAGGAGGTGAGATGAACGCCATATTGAGGTTGATCGCCATCATCACTGCGAACCAGACCAGATCGATATCCAAGGCAAGGGCTGCCGGGACGAACAGGGGCATCACGATGAACGAGATCTCGAGAAACTCGAGGTTGATCCCCAAGAGGAAGACGATGATGTTGGCGGCGATGATGAATCCCCACTTGTCTCCCGGGATTGACGTCAACCAGTCCGTGATCAAGTTCTGACCTCCCAACTTCTGGAACACCAGGGCGAAGAAAGTGGAGGCAAAGAGAATCTGGAGCACGAGACCGGTGATATTTGCCGTGGCCCGCGCCGCGTCCATGATTATCTTCCAGCTGTAAGACCGATATGCCACTGCAAGGATCACCGCGCCTATCGCCCCCACTGCGCCAGCCTCGGATGCAGTAGCAACACCGGCAAAGATCGATCCGAGCACGGCGAAGACGAGGAACATCGGCGGGACAACTACTTTGAGGGTCTCAATGGCGAGTTCCCCTCCGCTCATCGTTCTCTCGGACTTTGGGATTGCCGGTGCATAACCTGGCTTGATGTAGGCGATCGCCACCGCGTAGATCATGAAGATCACAGACAACATCACTCCCGGAATCAGGGCGCCCGCGAAGAGCTGGCCCACTGACACCGGGATGAACTGAGCAAGGACAATCAACACCAGGCTGGGCGGTATCAGCTGGGCCAGGGTGCCGGAGCCAACGATCACGCCTGCGGCGAGTTTGTGGTCGTAGTTGTACTTGACCATCACCGGCAGAGCCAGGATTCCCATGACGATCACGGTGGCGGCCACGACGCCCGTCGCCGCGGCGAGAAGCGTTCCAACGAGAATGACGGCTACAGCCATTCCGCCGCGAAGCGGTCCCATGAGGAACCCGATGGTGGTCAGAAGACGCTCCGCCAGACCCGCCTTCTCAAAGACTGCCCCCATGAACACGAAGAAGGGGATGGCCAGGAAGGTGAAGTTGGCGACGGCATCGGCGAACCATCGGGAGAACAGGACATTCAGCTCCGGCACCGCGAGGTCACCGAAGACCATCCCGAGAACGAAGAAGATGATGGCGGTCCCGGCGAATGAAAACGCGACGGGGTATCCCGAGAGGATGATGACCATGAAAACGGCGAACATGACGATCGCCAGCAACTCGAGATTCATTCCACCCCCCTCATTCGATCCTGGTCGGTTGCTCGAGTTCTTCTTCGACTTCGGCTAGCTCCTCAGGTTCGACGAGGACCGTGTAGAGCTTCACCATCTCGGCGAACGCCTGGATGAGGAGGAGTGCAAAAGCAACCGCGATCATCGTCTTGATCGGTGCTCGGGGAAGGCCATCTGCGTCCGGTGATTGCTCGTTCAGCGACCAAGACGTGACGACCTGCGGTATCGAGACCCACAGACCGATCATGGCGAAGGGGATGAGGGCGATCATGTGGCCAAAGAAGTCGATCATGGCCTTGCGTTTCTTCGACTGATTGGCGAACCAGAAGTCGACCCGGACATTGATCTGATGCTTGAGGATGTAGTTGAAGCCGAGGAGGAATATCAACGAATACAGGTACCACTGCAACTCGATGACCGCATTGCTGGTGAGTCTGATCCCCCGCCATTGACCCACGTATCTGAGGACCACATTGATGAATCCGACTGCCACCGTGGGGATCACGGCCCATTGGGCCCCCTTGCCGGTGATCTCGGCGAGGTTGTCTGCCCACCGCTGGTATGCCAGGAAACCCCGGAATATCGGGCCCGGTTTCACGGGTGCAGCCTGACTGGTCGTCACTTCCTCCTTACGGGTTGGCACACTAACCACGAAGGGCAATCCGCGGGCGAGCGCCCTTTCGACTCCTCTCCCTCGCGGGTTTGTTGCCTCCCCGCGGTAAACGCGTGGACGATGCAATATCCTCGTCAGCTCATGGCGATCTCACATGTTGTTTGGGACTGGAACGGAACGCTGCTCGATGACCTCGAGATCGTCATCGAGTCGCTCAATGTCGGTATCGGCCGATTCGGACTGCCTCCCATAGACGACCACCAGTATCGGAATCACTTCACCAGGCCGGTTCGTTCGTTCTACCAGTCGCTCTTCAGCCGCCCGGTAACCGACAGGGAATGGCAATCATTGAACAAGATCTTCCACGATGAGTACTTCAGCCGGGTCCATCGCGCGTCGTTGGCTGACGACGCCTTGGAGGCGATCGCACTGACGGAGCAGAAGGGTTGGAACCAATCGGTTCTGTCGATGACCACCCACGACGAACTCGTCGAGATAGTCGCGTCTCATGGCATCACCGATCGGTTTGTCCTGATTGAGGGGCTACAGACGCCGACTGGCGGTCTGAAGGCAGCCCACCTGGAGCAGCATTTGGCGAAACTCGGGATAGATCCGGCGAATGCGGTCGTGGTTGGCGACACGCCCGACGACGCGATGGCCGCACAGACTGTGGGGGCGAGTGTGGTTCTCTACGACGGCGGCTCCCATCATGTTCCGGTGCTGGTGGCAGCAGCGGCACCCGTCGCTCACACCCTGCTCAGTGCGATAGAGAAGGCTGCATGAGCAGACGCATCGTCAACGTGGTCACGGCCGGTCTCGTCTTGATGGGGCTGGGGTATGTGATTGCCGTCTCTGCGCGTGATCTTCCCGGTCAGGATGAAGCGGAACCGCTCCTCGACCTCACACTTCCTTCGTTGGACTGGCTGGTCGCCGCTTCGGCATGGGCCGTCCTGGCGGTCGCCGTCGGCTTGGCCGCGTTTCTGCTTCTCAACCTGCGAAGAATCGTGCCCAGGGAGCGGCCCAGGTCCATGCGATGGCTCGTCGTCGTGGTGGCGGTTGGTGTGGGCTATTTCATCTCCGTGTTCACCTTCGAGGAGCTCGAGAGCGGGTCCCTTGCTCTTCCTGACATCGGCGATGTAGTCGTCGTGGGTGAGGCGACAACCGGTGCAGCATGGGTGGTCGGTGTTCTTCTTGCGGTGGTGATTGCTGCGGCGTTCGTGAGAGTTGCGATCCTGATTCGGTCAGGCCCAAGCATTTTCGGGCCAGAGGATCACCCTGATGAAGAACAGGCCGTTGTCTCGTTCTCGGTTCCGATGGCGAAGGCCATCCTTACGGTTACCGGATCCGACCCCCGATCGAGGGTGATCAACGCCTATGCCGGCTTCGAAGCAGGCGCGCGCGACAAGGGATCGGGCCGTCGTAGGTCTGAGACGTCCCGCCGGCACACAACCAGAGTCGCGTCAGAGCTGAGCATCGATAGCGAAGACCTGACCACCCTTTCGCATGGCTATTCGGTGGCCCGGTTTGGCGAGTCTGTGGTCAAGGCTTCCGATGCCGCTCTGGCCGAGGCTGCCTATGGCCGGATCAAGGAGAGTTTCGAACGATGACGCGGGTGTTTGTGGGAGCTGTGGCTCTTGGAGGTTTGGCTGCCCTGCTGCTGCTCCAGCTCGAGTCGACGACAGAGGTCGTTGCGTGGGAGCTCATGTTGGTCGCCCTTGTAGTCGGAGCGTTGCGAATGATGCCGAGAGGGGAAGTGGAATCCGCGCCTCCCCTGTTCAACACCGAATCTGTTCCCGACCCGCGTCCACCGCGGTCAGTGTCGTCGTTTGAGCTGTCCGCCATCCATGCCTTTTCGGAGAGCCCCGGCTCCGATCGCCGTATCAAGTCTGAATTGCGGCGGATAGCAAGTCACAAACTTCGCCGACAGGGGATAGGCCAACGCTCGATGCGCACCCATGAACTGGTCGATAGGTCGCTCTGGGACGACGGATCCCGGCCTCTCTCGTCATTCCAAATCAAGAAAATCGTCGATCAGTTGGAGGACCTTTGACATCGGAAACAACCACAAGCTCTGACATCCGTCCTTTGGCTGGTGCCTTGATCGACGAAGTGGAGAAGGCGGTGATTGGAAAGCGGGAGGTAGTCGAGACCGTCGTCATGGCATTGCTTGCCGACGGCCACGTATTGATAGAGGACCTCCCGGGCCTGGCCAAGACGCTGCTGGCTAGATCCCTTGCAGCAGCAGCCGATCTCGACTTTTCTCGTGTTCAATTCACCCCTGACCTGATGCCGATGGATATCACCGGGTCGATGGTGATGGATCCCCGGGTGGGCTCGCCGGAGTTCAGAGCAGGTCCGGTGTTCTGCAATCTTCTGCTTGCCGACGAGATCAATCGGGCTCCTGCAAAGACCCAGGCAGCCCTTCTCGAGGCCATGCAGGAGCGACAGGTGACGGTCGACGGTGTCACTCGGCCGCTCGGCCCCCCGTTTCTCGTGATAGCGACTCAGAACCCGATCGAGTTCGAAGGAACCTATCCGCTTCCGGAGGCACAGGTGGATCGATTTTTGATCCGTGCCCGAATGGGATACCCGAGCGCGGACGCGGAGTGGCGAGTTCTGGAGAGTCGAGCCGCCCGGGGGACAGACAACGTCGCATTGGATCGAATCGTCACGCGATCTCAGCTAGCCGCGATGCAAAAGATCGTTGAGGGCGTCCACGTCTCGGAGTCTGTCGGCAGGTACATCGTGGAGCTTGTCGAGGCGACCCGCTCATCGCCTCGGGTTCGGGTGGGTGCCAGCCCTCGTGGATCGCTCGCGGTGATGAAGATGGCTCGGGCGAAGGCAGCCATGGACGGGCGGACCTACATAATTCCGGATGATGTCCAGGACGTCGCGGTGCCGGCGCTCGCTCATCGATTGATTCTGCGACCCGAGTACTGGGCGCAGGAGATCACCGAGGACTCAGTGGTGGAGGAGGTCGTGGAACAGGTGGCGACGCCGCCCGCCATCTCACCCTCACAGACGTGAGCCGACACGCCACGTCACGTCTCCGCTCTTATGCGGTCTCGGGCGTGGTGGGCCTTGCAGCCGCGATGGCTCTTGGTCAGCCGGAGCCGGCTCTGTTCGTCGTGCCACTCCTGGTGCTGGCGGTGGCTGGGCTTGCCTCGGCTCGAACGCTCAATGTGGAGGTGGAAGTATTGGAGGCGCCGACCTCGCTTGTGGAGGGTCAGGAACGTCACGTCATCCTTCGGGTGCGAGTTGATGAGCCGATAGAGAATCTGTACCTCGACCTTGGCCTTGCCGATGGCCTGGTAGTAGAAGCAGTCGAGGGCGCCACGATCGTGGATCGATCGCGTTTGCTCGTGGCGGTTCGGGATGAGTTGACCCTCGATCTGACAGTGGTGGCCGAAGGTTGGGGTAGGAGAAGCCTGGGGCCGATTTCGATCTACTACGACTCCGCCTTCGGCATGTTGGAAATGAGGCAGAAGTTCTCCCAGACCGTTCGGATCGTTTCGGTTCCGGCGGATGCAATAGTGTCTGAGTTGCTGATCCCGCGGGAAACGAACCTTCACGCCGGCGATCTCGTATCGAGGTCGCGAGGTATCGGCTCGGAGTTCTCCGAGATGAGGCCCTATCACCTCGGTGACGATCCGCGGTCCCTCAACTGGAGAGTGTCATCACGAACCGGATCGTGGTGGGTGAATGACCGATATCCAGAGCGCAACGGTGACGTGGTTCTTGTGGTCGACGCCCAGGTTCAGCCAGATACCGGTCTTGAAGTCTTGGTTGATCGATCGGTCCGGCTCGCCGGTGCCTTGTTGCGTGAGTACGGGCGGAAGCGATACCGGCTTGGCCTGGTCACGGTCGACGGCATGACACGGTTCATTCAGCCAGGATCCGGCGAGCAACATCGCCGTCGCATTATCGAGCAGTTGTTGGGCGTGCAAGGAGGCGATTCGACACCGATCGCCATCGAACGAGCAGTTCTCCGGGTGGCAGTACGGCCCGCCCTGGTGATCATGCTCACCCCGATGCTCGATGACAGCCTTGCTGGACTTGCCCATTCACTCAGGGTGTCGGGAATCGATGTTGCCATGATCGAGGTGGATCCAGGCGAGTTTCTCCCCGAGCCGACCAATGAGCCACGCGAGATCGGTCGACGCGTGTGGAAAATGGAACGTGACCGCCTCCGCGACTTGCTGGTCGCCGATGGCATAGCGCTGGCTCCGTGGCGACGGGGCGATCCACCTGATGTTGTCCTTTCTCAGCTCGCCTCCTGGAGGTCCTCATGGCGCTTGCCCGTCTAGCTGCCTTGGGGTCCGTCGTTGTCGCCATTGCTCTCGCGAGCCTGGTGCCAGGGTCTGATGCTGCCGGCGCCCCAATTCCGCCAACAGCAGCCCTGCTCGGATGGCTCGGTGTGGCTGCCCTGGTGTTGGGGCTCGCTGTTGGGGAGAGCGTGGGTATCACGGTGGCGAGTGTCGCCTTCGTCATGAGGGTCGGCATGACGGCAACTGCCGCCGGCCCTCTTGTCCCGCCGGTGTGGATGCAGGTCTTCATACTGGTTGTGTGCATCGAGCTCGCAGCCCTTTCGATGGAGCAACGGACCAGGCCCCGGGGCACGGGTGCGATCCTCGGTCGGTTGGCACTATCCGCCCTCACGGCTATGACTGTCGCCCTCGTCATGGAGTCAGCTGTCTATGGAACCTCCGGCGGCGGAATGCTGCTCCGCGTTGGCGCAGTGGCAGCCATGGTCCTGGTGATGGGTTGGATCACCGTTTTGTGGATACGGGCGGTCGAGTAGACCGGGCACGGATCAGTCGAGGGTCTGGGCTGAGATTGCCCTGAGTCGGGCCAGGTCGTGATAGGCGGTCATGTCCCTGATCGATCCGGTCTTGGATCGCATGATGACCGAATGGGTGACCACCTGATCCCCGCGGAACTGGACTGCCCTGAGGTATTCCCCCCCGGTGACGCCCGTGGCAGCAAAGAAGACATTCTCTGAGTTCACCAGGTCGTTAGTCGAGATCACCTCGTCGAGATCCAGGCCCTCGGCGCTGGCGGCCGACCGCTCCTCGTCGTTTCGAGGCCATAGGCGACATTGGATCTCTCCTCCCATGCATCTGAGGGCCGCTGCGGCGAGAACCGCCTCGGGTGAGCCACCGATCCCGAGAAGGACGTCGGCGACAGCGTCCTCCTGAGCCGTGGCGATCGCGCCTGCCACGTCGCCATCGCGGAGAAGTGAGATCCGCCCACCGGCTGCCCGAACCGCGTCGACGTAGGATTGGTTCCTCGGACGGTCAAGGATCAAGACGCGGAGGTCGCTGACATCCTTGTCCTTGGCCTTCGCCACTTGCGCGAGGTTGTGTTCGACCGGGGCCTCCAGGTCCACACTGCCCGCTGCCTCCGGTCCAACCGCGATCTTGTCCATGTAGACAAGTGAGCCTGGGGCATACATCGATCCCCGGCCCTCCGACAGGGCGATCACGGCGATAGCCCCCGGTATGCCCGACGCGGTAAGAGTCGTTCCGTCGACCGGATCCACCGCCACATCGACGACGATTCCGGTGCCCGAACCAAGCCGCTCGCCGTTGAAGAGCATTGGAGCGTGGTCTTTCTCGCCTTCACCGATGATCACCAGGCCGTCGATGTCCAGGGTTGAGAGGTGGAGACGCATCCCGTCTACGGCGGCCTGGTCGGCGGCTTCCTTGTCGCCACGTCCTAGCCATTTCGCCGCGCCCATCGCCGCTGTCTCGGTGACCCGAACGAGATCGAGGCCGAGGTTGCGTTCGGCGGGTTTCGTCATCAGCCGTCGACTTTGACGATGATGGCGTCGCCCTGGCCACCACCTCCGCACAGTGTGGCGGCGCCAATACCACCACCACGGTGCATCAAGGCGTTGACGAGGGTGACTACCAGCCTTGCTCCCGTGGCTCCGAGCGGGTGCCCCAGCGCAACGGCACCACCGTTGACATTGACCCGATCCTCGGGAATATCCAGCATCCTCGCCGACCAGATCGAAACCGCCGCGAAAGCCTCGTTGATCTCCACGATGTTGAGATCCTTGGCCTCGAGACTCGCCAACTTGAGGGCCACCATCAGAGCCTCGGCCGGTCTCTCGTGAAGGGTTGCGTCGGTGCCTCCGATCTGGCCGTAGGAGAGAATCTCGGCAATGACCTTCGCTCCCGAGGCCTCCGCGGCGTCCCGATCGGCGACGACGACGGCCGCCGCACCATCGGATATCTGGGACGCATTGCCGGCCGTGATGGTCCCAGTTGCAACGAAGGCTGGTCGAAGCTCGCTCAACGACTCAACAGTTGACTCTTCCCGGATTCCTCCGTCGGTATCGATCGTTACCGGGTCGCCCTTTCGCTGAGGGACACGGACCGGTGTGATCTCTTTGGCAAACACGCCCGACCGGGTTGCCTCGGCGGCGCGCTCATGGCTGCGGGCTGCCCACTCGTCTTGCTCCAGCCGGCCGATCCCGAGACGCTCGTTCTTGTGGTCCGACGCCTCACCCATGGTGCACTGGTCGAACGCACAGAAAAGACCATCGTGTTGCATGACGTCTACGGCTTCGACATTGCCGAGACGAGCGCCCCAACGCAGTTCTCGCATGACGTGGGGGGCATTCGACATGCTTTCCATGCCTCCCGTCATCACGAATTTCGACTCTCCGAGTCGGACCGCCCGATCGGCAAGACCGATCGCCGACATCCCTGACAGACACACCTTGTTGATGGTGACCGAGGGCACCGTCATCGGAAGCCCACCTTTGACGGCAGCCTGGCGAGCTGTGATCTGGCCTTCGCCGGCCTGGAGCACATGGCCGAATATCACCTCATCGACAGCCGAGGGGTCGAGTTTGGCTCGATCCACGGCTGCGGCGATGGCCGCGCCACCCAACTCAACTGAGCGCAACGGCTTTAGCGAGCCGTTGTATTTGCCAATCGGGGTACGGGCAATGCCGGTGATTACCGAGTTCTTCACTCAAACCTCCTGGAGTGATGCTAACTGTGCCGGGGTGACACGAACATGGGCGTCCAATAGCCTCAGGCGGGTGAAACTGATCAACCTCGACCACGTGGCGATAGTGGTGTCAGACCTGGACGATGCCGTCGAGCGTTATCGCGCCAGATACAACGTGGAGCCGCTCTACAGGGAGACGGTCGAGTCGCAGGGCGTGGAGGAGGCAATGATCCCCGTGGGGGGCTCATTCATACAGCTTCTCCGGCCGTTGAGTGCCGAGTCATCCGTCGGCAGGTTTCTCGAGCGAAACGGCGAGGGTCTGCATCACGTGGCATATGCGGTGGCCTCCATCGACATCGCCCTTGCCCATCTCAAGGCAGAAGGAGCCAGGCTGGTGGACGATTCACCGAGAGTCGGGGGCGGAGGGGCGAAGATCGCCTTTGTCCACCCCACAGATCTCGCTGGTACCTTGATAGAGCTGGTGGAGCGTCCTTATGAATGAGAAAATCGAGATCAGGGGTGGAGCCGGGGAATTCGAGGCGGCAGTGATTGCGATCGTTCTCGATCGTCTGGCCGCTGAGGAGAAGGCGGCGCGCCAAGGCGCCCCCCAACCAGGTCTCTCGGCGTGGGTCCGGGCCCTCGATTCCGACGAGTTCGACCTCCCACTCGATATCGCCGGACTCCAGCCCAGACTCCTGGAGCCGGCTATCTCCGTCTGGCAAGCAGCTCTTTGAGTTCAGGAGCTCGGAGGAGGTAGGCGACCAGAATGAACGCCGCCAGGGCGGTGATCCCACCGATGGCCGCCGCTCCAAGACTGCCGAGAACGGTGAGATCTCCCTGATCAAACAGGCTGTTTACCAGCGGCCAGGCGACGAGCGCGGCCACGGCTGCGGACACCACGCCCCTGGCGAATGACGGGAGCAGCTTTCTGACCGGGCTCCATCCGGAATCGCGGCCCCAGGCGGCGACCAGGGCGAGGGCATAGGCGGTCATCACAATTGTCGAAGCCAGGGCAAAGCCCTCGACTCCCATCGATTGGTACAAACCAAACCACAGTGGCACGGCAATCAGGGTCCCAATCGTGCCGATCACAACCGGAGTCCACATCTTGCGTTTCGCGTAGAAGTGGCGCGAGATGATCTGGTGAAGGCCCCAGGCCGGGATGGAGAAGGCGTAGATGACGAGGAGCCTGGCCACCAGTTCGGTGTCTGCTTCGGTGAACTTCCCATATTGGTAGAGCAGGCGAACCAGGGGACCGGCAAGCACCACGAGAACGGCGGTGGCGGCGGCCGCGACAAAGACCGTGTTTCTTGCGGTGCGACCCGTGGTCTCGATCAGCTCTTCATCGTCGCCACGGGCGGCAAGTCGGGCGAGGAATGGGAACGCGGCGACCCCGGCGGCCTGGGCGATCACGCCGATCGGAACCATGTTGAGCTGGCGGGCAAACGTCAGCGCCGAGGCTGCGCCTTCCTCAATCTGGCCGAACCAGCGGACGAACTGCTCGTCGAGGACGGCGATCGACTGACCCAGCATGAGCGGAATGGACAGAAGCAGATACTCCTTGATAGCCGACTCCCCTTTGGGGACCGGCACCAACCTCGTCCCCGTCCGTCTGGCACCAATCCACTGAAGGCCAAAGTTGCCCACCGCCGAGCCGATGACGGCCCCCAGGAGGAATGCCTCCGGAGAGGCTTCACCGAGAGAGGCCCCGATCAGACCGGCCGCGATGATGGCGATGTTGTAGATGATTGGGGCGAGAGCCGGGATGACGAACCGTCGGTAGCTGTATTGGACGGCCATCAATAGCGCTCCGACGACCAGGAACACTTGGGCGGGAAGTACCAGCCTGGTCAGTGAGACGAGTCGATCGTGGTCTTCCACGATCTCGGGGAACACCAGTGAAACGAGTTGGTCGGCTCCAATCCACAACAGCGCGGTGAGGGCAGTGATCGCCAACGCCACGAAGCGGAACACGGAGCTGAAGGCCCGGTTGGTCGCCTCCTGGTCATCGCGCTCGATGTGCCGGCTCAGGATCGGTATCAGAGTGATGGTGAGATAGGCACCGGCCAGCAGGTAGTTGAGGAAATCGGGGATCGAGAACGCCAGCCGGTAGAGGTCTCCTTCGGCGTTGAGGCCGATCAGCGAGGCGAGGAGAGCCTCGCGCCCCAGGCCGAGAATCCGGGAAAGCAGGACACTCCCGGCAACCACCGCAGCAGCGGTCCCCATCCGGAGGGGACGGCTCACGGGTTGGCCGCGTGCCTGCGCAGATCGTCGAGGACGGAGTCGGGAACCACGAGATCACCGTATCCGCGGCCGAGGTCGAGACCCGGCTTGTATGAGCCGTGATAGTCAGAGCCCCCGGACGGGACCAGGCCGAACCGGCGGGCGAGGTCGGCGTAGCCATCCCGCTCGTGCTGGCGGTAGCTGGAGTAGATCGCTTCGAGCCCGACCAGCCCGGCCTTGCAGAGCTCGGTGAGAAGGTCTGCCATTTCGGCTGCCCGATTGATGTTGAGGGTGTGAGGATGCGCCAGAATCGGCACGCCTCCAGACTCCAAGGCCAACTGAATGGCCTCCTCAGGCCTCAGCCGGGGGCGGCTCCAGTAGGCCGGCTTTCCCGCTGCAAGCCAATGTTCGAACGCCTCCTCAATCGATTCGACGTATCCCTTGGCCATCATCACGGCGGCAATGTGGGGTCGCCCGACGCTTCCACTGCCTGCCTCTTCAGTCACCTCGTCGATCGTCATCGGCATCCCGAGCTCGGTGAGTGCGGCCACGATCTGCTCGTTTCTTCGGTTTCGCCACTGTCGAAGTGTCGCAAGACGACTCTGCAGCGGTCCCGATCCCGGCTCCAGCCAGAGGACGAGCAAATGCATCCCACCGGCGTCGTACTCGAGGGACAACTCGGTGCCTGCAATCAATTCGAGATCGGTTCCCGCCGTCGCTGCCCTGGCCTCCTCGATTCCTTCCTGGGTGTCGTGGTCGGTCAGGGCAAGCGTGGTGAGCCCCTGTTCCACGGCTAGCCGCACAAGTGCCGAAGGCTCGGCTGAGCCGTCAGACGCGGTGGAATGTGAGTGCAGATCGATAGCCATTGGTTTTCCGGGCCTGATGATGGCGGGCCGGACCCGAAGATGGCGGCTCAGGCCGTCAAGAAGGGGACTTCGTCCTCATCCGCCGGCCTCAGCGAGGGATTCGATGGTCACTCGTTCGATGTAAACCGACTCCAGCGGAAGGCTCCGCTCGGTAGATCCGGGCTGAACCCCCACCTCGATTTCGGAGATCCGCTCCAGGGTGTCCGCACCGCTGACTACATGGCCGAGCACGTTGAATTGCGGGTTGAGCACCGACGCCGCGTCGCCCAACACTATGAAGAACTGGCTGCCCGTCGTCCCCTTACCCGCATTGGCCATGGCGACGCTCCCGTCTACATACACGAAGTCCTCGGACGGAAACTCGTCCGGTACCCGGTACCCGGGACCTCCGGTTCCGTCCGCCTTCGGGTCACCACCCTGGATCACGAAGTCGGCCAGCACACGATGAAAGACCTGCCCGTCGTAGTAGCCTTCCCGGGCCAGGAACACGAAGGAGTCGACGGTTTCCGGGTATCCACCGCTGTCGAGTTCGATGACGATATCGCCACACGAGGTTTGGATCGTGGCCAATCCCAGCGAGTCGAGATCATCCTGAGGCTCATACGCATCGAAGCTCAGGACTGCCTCGATGTCAGGCTGATCGGCGCCGCAAGCGGTTGGCTGGTCCCGGTATCCCTCGTAGCCCGAAGGAAGAGATCCTTCGTCGGGGCCAAAGAGCGTTCCCACGGTGAGGATCCCGACGACAAGGATCCCAAACCCAAAGGCGATTCCTAATCTGCGTATCAGTTCCTTCCTGGACTTCTGCTTTTTCTCGGCATCGCGCTTGGCGGCGCGCATCTCTTTCTGCCGTCGTCTTCGGTCGGTCATCGCGGCGAGACTCTAGACCTGGGATCGGGGCAACCGTCCCGGTGTTCGTGTTGAGTGACAAAACCCTCCAAACTGTGGGGAAGATGTCAGTTGTGGTTCAGAAGTACGGTGGATCGTCCGTCGGTGACGTCGATCGGATCGAACGGGTCGCCGATCGGATTGTGGCCACCCGCGGTTCGGGGAAGGACGTTGTTGTCGTCGTATCCGCCATGGGAGAGACAACCGACGAGTTGGTTGCCCTGGCCGCGCAGATCACCGACAGCCCTCCTCCCCGCGAGATGGACATGCTGCTCTCCGCCGGGGAGAGGGTCAGCATGTCGCTACTGGCGATGGCATTAGAAGTCAGGGGTGTGCCCGCGATCAGCTACACCGGCTCACAGGCTGGGATTCTCACCGACTCGTCACATGGAGAGGCGCGCATCACTCGGATTACGGGTGAGCGGGTGAAGGCATCGCTGGAGGAGGGGCGGGTCGTGATCGTCGCCGGCTTCCAGGGGGTCGATCCGCAAAGCAGGGAGATCACCACCCTCGGCCGCGGCGGCTCTGATACCACCGCAGTAGCCCTTGCCGTTTCCCTCGATGCCGACCTCTGTGAGATAAACACCGATGTGGAGGGTGTGTTCACCGCGGATCCTCGGGTCGTGCCCGACGCGGTCAAGCTCCCCGAGATCGGGTATCACGAGATGTTGGAGTTTGCGGCCGCGGGTGCCGGGGTACTGATGCCTCACTCCGTCGAGTTTGCTCATCGGTCGGGCGTGCCGCTGCACGTGAGATCTTCGTTTGGAGTCGCGGAGGGCACCTGGGTTACCGCCGATGCGCCGTCTTTCACCATTGCCGGCCTTGCTCATCGGGTTGTTGACGATCAGGCCGTCGTCGTCATAGTGGGAGCCGGGTCGAGTTCCCTGGTCGCCCACGCGCTTGCTGCTCTCGACGAGGCGGGGATAGCGGCCGCGACGATCGAAACCACCGATCTTCGGGTTTCGATCAGTGTCCCGGACCAGCAAGTCGAAGACGCTCTCCGGCTCATTCACCGCACGCTGAAACCGCCGATACCTTCGCGGGTGCCCGCATGAGCGACAAGGCAGTGGCGGTCGTAGGGGCCACCGGCTCGGTTGGGCGAACCATGGTTTCGATCCTCGAGGAGAGGGATTACCCGCTGGGGTCCCTACGGCTCCTCGCCTCCGAGCGTTCGGCTGGCTCGGTCGTGGAAACGAAGTGGGGCTCGATTGAAGTGGAGGATCTTTCCACCGCAGACCCGACGGGAGTCGATGTCGCTCTTTTCTCGGCCGGTGGTGAACGTTCCCGCGCCCACGCCGGATCCTTTGTCGCTGCCGGTGCCGTCGTCATCGACAACTCGTCGGCCTTCCGCATGGATGCGAACGTCCCGCTCGTTGTTGTTCAGGTCAACGACGCAGCGGCTGAACACCACGAAGGGATAATCGCCAATCCCAACTGCACCACGATGACATTGATGATGGCGGCCGGCCCGCTGCACCGGGCCGCCGGCTTGCGCAGTGTTGTGGCATCCTCCTATCAGGCGGTCTCGGGGTCTGGCCGACAAGGTGTGGAGGAATTGGTTCGTCAGGCTGATGCGCTGCGGCCCGGTCTCGAGACGCTCATTCGGGGAGGATGGGCCGATCCCGGATCCAAGCTCTATCCGCGTCCGATCGGTTTCAACGTGGTCCCCTTTGCCGGCTCGGAGGTCGAGGGCGGGTACACCGATGAGGAGATGAAGCTGGTCAACGAGTCGCGCAAGATTCTTGAAATCGATGATCTTCTGGTGGAGCCGACTTGCGTTCGGGTGCCGGTGATGGTGGGTCACGGGGTCTCGACGACTCTTCGCTTTGAGCGCCCAGTGGATGTCGAGGAGGCTGTTGAGGTGCTCAATGATGCGTCCGGCATCGAGGTGTGGAGCGATCAAGTGCCCACACCGCTCGACTCGGCAGGCCTCGATGCCGTTCTCGTCGGGCGGATTCGGGCGACCCTTGGCGAGCCGGGTGGAATCAACCTCTGGGTGGTCGGCGACAACCTCCGTAAGGGAGCGGCCCTCAACGCGGTCCAGATCGCCGAGCTGCTGGTCTAGGGCGGTCGCGGTCGCTCCCGTTTCAAGTGCATACGTATCCATGCGCGACAGCCCGCACGCCAGACGAAGTGGATGTCATGGCTGTCCCGGGCCCGACACGAGGAATTCTCGATCTGGCGTCCCGGGCATCTACGGATACAATCCCAACCTCACATCGGGACGTAGCGCAGCTTGGTAGCGCGCAGCGTTCGGGACGCTGAGGTCGCCGGTTCGAATCCGGCCGTCCCGACTACAGAGGTGCTGGTCAGAGGCTTGCAGTCAGGCCTCCGGCCGGCACTCTTTACATTTCATCGCACGTTTATCGCCCATCCAAA
>JACZUI010000075.1 GCA_022573225.1 Acidobacteriota bacterium | reverse complement strand
TCCGAGACCATCGGAGAGGTCGGACAAAGGGTGCGCGCCGAAGGTTGGGAGGATTGCGTTGTCCTGGAATGCGGCACTCTGGTGGTGGGACGACTCCGAGCATCAACATGGGACCTCGATCCGCTTCTGACCGCCGGAGAGGTGATGCAGACCGGGCCCTCGACGGTCCGCGCGAATGGGCCGCTTTCCAAACTCGTCGAGAGGATGGACCGAAGGCCCACACCCTTGGTCGTCGTGGCCACCCCGCAGGGAGAACTCCTTGGTGTCGTCCTCAGGGAGGAAGCGAAGCGGGTTCTAAGTGGCGAGCCTCCGGAAATGGTCTGGGCGGAATGTGAAGGCTGTCCGGGGCAATGGCGCCCGGCCGGCTAGAGCAGAATCAATTTGTTCTGCATGCGTTGATATGTTCCGTGAGTCCACGGCAGATGACGCGATGAAGAGCCCGGCCTGATGGTCTACGACGACCCGATCCTGAGTGATTGGGATCCCGAGGAGGAGGCGCTCGAGGAGTTAGAGCCGTCGCCGTGGCGCCGCCGTCTCATAATCGCGGTTGCGGTTGTCACGGTCATCGCCATGGCACTGATTCCCCTTTACAACCTCATCGACCGTGGTCAGCTGCCTGTGGCGGACAACGGGCTCGAGATCTGTGGCTTCGACTATTGCGTTGTCCAGGACGGAGTCAACGATGCCGGTCTGGGCCTGGTCATGAGCAGGCTTGCCAACCAATACCTGGACGATGGCTCGGCGGAGGACCTGGCTGGTGCTCTGCTGACCCATTTAGACGAGGGGCCGGTGAGCTTCGTGATGGTCGAGCGTCTCGACCGCCGGCTCGAGGGCCAATATGTCCCCGCCACACGCACGATTCTCATCGAGCGCCCTGCCCGAGCATGGATTGTTCTCCACGAGGTGGCCCACACAGTCTCAGAAGGACACGGTGAGGACTTTCAGAGAACGTTGATCGAACTGACAGGGTGGCTGGAGAAGACTTCGACGGGATAGGGCCTGTTCAGCAGGATCCCAAAGGCCCTTATAAAGCCTCCTGCAGGATCTCCCGAGCTGCCGGAGGCTGAATCCAGACGGTGCCCGCCATCCTTGCCCTCGTGGCGGGTGCCGTATGATTGGCACATGCTTACTCGACGGTTCGAGTGGCTGTTCAGGCGCCTACTGTCCGCCTTCGTTGCCTACGACGACGCCCCGCGGACCGCCGATCGGGTGCCGGAGCTGGGAACCCTCAGGATCGAACTCGATCGGGCTCGGAGTGAGATCGCCGAGGAGAGGACTGAGATGGCTGAGGAGTGGATCGTCGCCCGTCGGCGAGTGCGCCAGGCAGGGGCTTTCATCAAGACCGCCATGTCTGCCGAAGACATCGCCGTCCTCCAAGTCCAAAGCATCATCGGCAGTTAGCGACCCGCGTCACAAAGGAATTGAATCCGACCGTTCGAGGGTGAATAAATCGACCGCTGCGAGGGGGTTGGCGCGATACGGTTCGGGATCGTGGTGGACCAGCATCCCAAGGTGCGACTCGTCGAGGTAGATGCTGAGAACTGGCGCGCTCTGACTGAGGTCAAGTCCAAGCCGGGTCAAGAGCGTTTTGTAGCTTCCGTCGCCTGGTACCTGTGCCTTGCTCATTACGGAGACGACTGGCACCCGCTGGCAATCGAGGTTGACGGTTCGATCGTTGGCCACCTCATGTGGGCCATCGACGAGGAGGATGGATCGGCCTGGCTTGGCGGTTTGGTGATCGACGCCGACGCCCAAGGCAGCGGGATCGGCCACGCTGCCTTGGTGGCGTTCCTCGATCGGTTTACCGAGGACGGACACACAAATGCGGCCCTCTCCTACCTGCCTGATAACACGATCGCCCGCAAATTGTATGCCGACCTCGGATTCGTCGAGACGGGCGAAATGGCGGACGAGGAGATCGTTGCCCGGTACCAGCGGAGCTGATCACCCCTTCTGAGGATGCAACTGCGCCGGTTTCAGAGCCTTGCGAGCACCAGCCCCACAGCCATCACCAGCACAGCCCAGCTCAGCAGTTGGAGGGGATCTTCCCAGGTCTTCAGCAGCCGATCTCGGTCCCAGGTGGCGTCGTCGAGGATGACTTCTGCCCGGTTCACCTGCCGTCGAACGTGCCGGGCAGGTGTGCTCAGGGTGCGCTGGGCCCGTGACAGGAGTGCCGCCGCTGCCGCCACCACAAGAGCCGATGGCTCGACGGTCTCGGCCTGCGCCCAGAATCCGGCGAGCACCGGGAACGCTCCCCAGGCCAGGGCGAATCCCCATTCCGTGTGCAGCCAGGCCGGCCATTCGAAGGCATAGCCGACAGCCAGGGCGATACCGGCGGCTGCCCAAGCCAGGACCCACGGTGAGATGACCACGACCCCGACCGCGGCTACTGCGGCTACCCCGACGAACGAAGCCACCCCCAACACCCACAGGGTGACGGCGGAGAAGCTCGTACCGAGCGGACGGTCGTTCACCTCATCGAGGGCGTGGGCCCCGATGCCCAGACCGAGGGCGAAGGCGACCAGAGTGCCGCCCAGCCTGGGGAGGTCGACCATG
>JACZUI010000014.1 GCA_022573225.1 Acidobacteriota bacterium | reverse complement strand
ACGCCGAACACACGAACGTTGCTGGCCGACACGACTCTCAACGCCTCGTCGAGGCTTGCAACGGAAACAGTGTCCTCCCCGTCGGTGAGGATGATCATGTTGGGAAGGAGGCCAGCAGAAGACTGGGGCTCATACATCTCAATGCCCTTGATGACGGCATCGTTGTACGCGGTTTCCCCACCCGCCTCGATGGCGTCGATCCGGTTGATCAGGTCGGCGGCATTCGTGGTGAAGCCGGTCTGGACGATGACCTCATCGGCGAACGTGAGCAGGGCAATCGAGTCTTCTGTCCGCTTCTGGGAGACGAAATCCTTGGCTGAGGCCTTGGCCGCCGCGAGCGGCGCCCCCGACATCGACCCGGATGCATCTATCGCCAAAACCACACCCACGGGCACGGACGTCTCGCCTAACGGCACCGTCTCTTGGTCGGTAACCGGTTCCCCGTTGGCGGTCACCACCAGAAGCGCAGGGTCGGGCGCCTCAGCAATGTTGCGGAATTCGACGACCAGCGTCGTCACGCCACCTTCGGCATAGCGAAACCCGTCGAAATCCACGATCTCGATCTCGGGACCGTTGGCCTGGCCAAACGCCGCGGTGCTAAGTCCGAGAATCAGGGCCGCAGTTAATGCAAGAACTCGCCTCACCTCGTGGCCCGCCTCGTACATAACTCCAGAACCACTAGCGAGCCCGGGCAAACGGCTCAGGATCGAACAGGTCGGCGGGCAGACGGATTCCCTGGATCTCCAGGTCTTCGGAGAAACTCGGCCGGATTCCGGTCGCCTTGAGACGCCCCTGATAGACACCCTCGTCGTCGACGCCCATGCCGAAGTCGAAGAGGAACAGGTCCTGAAGGGTGATGATCTCGCCCTCCATGCCCTCGACCTCGGTGATATGGGTGATCCGCCTGGTTCCGTCTTTGAGTCGGGCAACGTGAACGATGAGATCGATTGCCGACGAAACCTGCTCGCGAATGGCGCGTACCGGAAGGTCGAACCCTGCCATCAGGACCATGGTCTCCAGACGAGAGAGGGTGTCTCGAGGGCTATTGGAGTGAACAGTGGTCAACGACCCGTCATGGCCGGTGTTCATGGCCTGCAACATGTCGAGGGCTTCGCCGCCTCGAACCTCGCCAACCACAATGCGATCTGGGCGCATCCGCAACGTGTTGCGGACCAGGTCTCGAATTGCCACCATGCCCTCACCTTCGATGTTGGCAGGGCGAGATTCGAGGGTCAGGACATGCTCCTGGTGAAGCTGAAGTTCGGCCGCATCCTCGACCGTCACGATTCGCTCGTCGGAGGGAATGTAAGAAGAAACGACGTTCAGAGTGGTGGTCTTTCCAGAACCAGTGCCTCCGGAGATGAGGACGTTGAGACGACCTCGGACACATGCCCGCAGGAAGTCGGCCACTCGCTGCGTCATCGTCCCGAAATTGATCAGGTCGGCTTCCTGGTACGGATCGACAGCGAACTTACGAATGGTGAGGAACGGCCCGCCGATGGCGAGCGGGTGGATAACCGCGTTGACACGAGAGCCATCGGGAAGACGCGCATCGACCATCGGCGTGGCCTCGTCGACCCGACGGCCGATCTGTCCCACGATCTTGTCGATGATCCGACGCAGGTGAACCTCGTCGACAAACCGGATGTCCGAAATCTCGATTTTCCCGTTCTTCTCGAAGTAGACGTCATACGGGCCGTTGACCATGACCTCAGTGATATCCGGATCGTTGAGAAGAGGATCGATGGGTCCGTACCCCAGAACGTCTGACGCAATCTCATTGAGCAGGGCTCTTCGATCGGCAGATGTAAGAGGCAGGCCCTCCTCCTGGTCTACCGCCCACTCCAGCATCTCGAGGACGCGAAGTCTCAACTCGGCGTCGGACATCTGTCGGTCGTAGAGAGTCGGGCCCAGTTCCTCGACTACCTTGAAATGGAGGCGGCCTCTCAGCTCCCCCATGGCATCCGACCGGCTTGTGCTGACGTCTGCAGTCTCGCTTTGCCTTGCAGCTGCGACTCTTTCAGATAGCGATGGCACTTCTCAGACCCTTCCCACTATTTCCGGCCGAAGAGCCCGCCCTTGGACGTGCCCTCCGGAATCTTTCCAGCAACCAAAGAAGCAACGGACTCGAACCCCTTTGCCACCTTCCCCTTCGGGTCGGTTTCCACCACCGGTCGGCCCTCATTGACACTGTTGGGAACGCTGGCGTCCGACGGGACCGCCGCTGCAATCTCCATCTTCAGCGCTGCCTCGATCTCCTTGTTGTTCAGCTTGTTCTTCGCGTTGCTGCGGTTCATCACAAGCTTGACGTTGGATGTCGAAAACTTGAGGAGACGAAGAGTCTCCAAAGCCAGTTTGGCGTTCTTCAGAGACGGCAGATCCATGTCGACGATCATGAGGACATCGTCGGCCTTCTCAATGAGAGAGAGGATCAACTCATCGAGCATCGAAGCGGTGTCGACCACCACAAAGTCGTATGTCTCCTGGAGGACATCAAGCATCTGCATCAGCCCGGCGGTGGTGATGTCGTCGGCAAAGGCCGGCTCGAGCGGAGCGGCGAGCACCCTGAGACCGGTGGGATGCTCGGTCAGGAGCGAATCCAGCATCTCAGGATCAAGGTGGTGGAGCTCGTGGGCCGCATTCACCATGGTGAACCGGGGCTCGATCTGGAGAAGCAAGCAGACGTCGCCGAACTGGAGGTCGGCGTCCACCAGAACCACCTTCTTGTCGGGTAACCGATTGAGAAGAAGCGCCACGTTGGTCGCCATGACCGTCTTGCCGCTTCCCCCTTTGGCCGAAGTGACGGTGATGATCTGGCCGCTCTCTCGCTCTGTCGGCGCCATGTCTTTGACGGTCGACTTCCGTTTCAGCACATCATGGGAAAACTGCTCTATAGCTGCTTCGATCATCGGCTCGTTGAGAGGCGCCTCGAGGACGTCTGACACTCCGGCCCGCATCGCCGACCGGAGAAGGTCGGCCGTTACGCTCTCGGCCACCAACATCAGGATGAGACTCGGATCCTGATTGTGAAGGGTGCGGATCGACTCCATTGACTCGTCGTTGGAGAAGGAGGGTCCCAACAGGAGCATCCGGAGCTCGCCAGACTCGACAGTTGAGCTGGCCTCTTCTATCGAGCGGGCGACCGGTAGCCGCCCCTCGAATAGCTCCTTGGCCGCCGAGACGAAGTCATCGTCCTGGTCGACGACCAACAAGTTGTGCTCAGCCAATGACATGGTCGAACCTCAGCTCAGCCGTCGCTTCCGAATATATCTTCAACAATGTCACCACCAAAGAGCGTATCAATGGTGACGCCGCGAGTCTCCACTTCGACAAAGTCCTCGGGAACCAGCGTGAGCCAGATCGAACCCGCCTGCATAGCGAACACGATCTTCTCCGCCTGCTCCGGGGTCACTTCGAAGGTGAACACTGTTTCGTTGCCAGTAGGTCCCTCGTCGACAACCTCTTCACCTTCTGCGGGCTGGTCGCCGGCGTCCACTGTCGGGGGCGCGTCCTCGTCGGGGCGCACTGCTCTGCCGGTTGCCATCACCGGTATCCCCTGCATGACAAATCTGGTGAGAGTGACCGTGGCCACCTCTTCGGCAGCTTCTTCCTCTGTCGGGGGTGGCTCCTCGCCTTCAGGGGCAACGACGACTCCAGAGAACTCGGGCGGGAGGAGATCGAACTCGAGATCAAGGGTGATGATCATGTTCACCCGATCCCCAGGCTCCACGAAACCGTTCACGCCCCTGATGCTGTCGGTGCCGATCGTCAGTGCCTGCTTTCCAGAGGGGATCAGCTCCGCAAGCGGTGTGATATCAACGGTCACGACTACCCACTGCGCCTCGGTCAGGATCGACTTCTCGGATATCGGGCCTGCAGCGACCCTGCCGGTCAACACCTGATTCAACTGCTCTTGTGTGGTGATGGCATCTGGGGGGACGTCTCCTGCCTGGTCCTCGCCTTCGACGATCAGGTTGCCGGGGTTGTTGGTGAAGTCTGAAAAGAGAATACTGCCTTCGCTGCCTTCGTTGATTCGCTGGCCTGCGCGGAACACAGTCACGATTGCCTGGTCCTCGCGAATCTCGTCTTCGATGGTTGTCAGATAATTCCAGACGGCCCAACCGGCTAGGCCGGCCAGGATCAAAGCCACCAATAGAACTATGGCTCTCCTACCCATTGAGTACCCTTCGGTTGTTTTCGCCTCGGCGGGGCGCTTGCCTGATGCCGACGCATGCTTCGGGGCATGCTACAGCTAGGGCGACGCCCGCTCGGTGTTTCAAATCCAATTCCACAGGATTAATTCGGACCCTATGCGGGAAGCCTTGAGGGTTTCCGAAACGTTTCTATGGCTCGGCAGCCCCGAATATAAAGGTCGGAACCGTCCGACGAGGGATCCATCACTCACCGGCGACCAATACCGCGCTCCTTGAGCTCCTGAAGGATGGCTTCGAGCGACGCATCAACGGCCATCGGCGGCCGCTCCTCCTCGCTGGGCCCGAACTCTCGCTCGAACTCCTTCGGCGGCCTGCGCTTCCCACCCTTGCGCTGCTCCGTCATCTGGGCCTCACGCTCTTTCCAGTCGGGCAAGGCCTGCTTGATGGAAAGCGAGATCCTGCGGCGCTCGTCATCCTTCTCGGTGATCTTCACTTTGACCGACTGTCCGATCGAAAGCTCCAGTTCGGGAGACTCGACCCGGTGAACGGCTATCTCCGAGACGTGCACAAGGCCTTCGACGCCGTCGGCGACCGAGATGAAGGCGCCAAACGGAACCGTCTTGGTCACAGACCCGTCGATGATATCGCCTATCTCGTTGTCACCGGCGAAGACGTCCCATGGATCATCACTGGTCTGGCGAATCGAAAGCGAGATGCGCTCACGATCGAGATCGACTTCGAGAACCTTGACGGAGACCTTGTCGCCCACACTGACGAGCTCGCCGGGATGGTTGACGTGCTGCCAGGACAACTCGGACACGTGAACGAGACCGTCCATACCGCCCAGATCGACGAAGGCGCCGAAGTTGACCACAGAGGAAATGACACCCTCTCTGACCTCGCCCTCCTCGAGATCATCGAGAAATGACTGGCGCTCCTCGGCCTGAGCCTCCTCGAGATAGGCACGCCGGGAAAGCACCACGTTGTTGCGGGCTCGATCGAGCTCAATCACCTTGGCGGTGATTGTCTCGCCGATGAACGGATCGAGATCACGCACACGACGCATGTCGATGAGCGATGCGGGTAGGAAGCCACGGAGGCCTATGTCGACGATCAGGCCACCCTTGACGACTTCGATGACGGTCCCCTCAACAGTCCCCTCGTCGCGAGCAATCTCCTGGATGCGGCCCCAGGCGCGCTCGTACATGGCTCGCTTCTTCGAGAGAATCAGACGCCCCTCGTCGTCCTCCTTGTTGAGGACCACGGCCTCGACACGCTCGCCGGGCTTGGCCGCCTCGGCGGGATCGACGTTGTTTCTGATCGAGAGCTCACGGGTAGGGATGAGACCCTCAGACTTGTAACCGATGTCGACCATGGCGCCTTCCGCGTCGATGCTGACAACTGTGCCCTCGACGATGTCGCCCTCCTTGAACTCGAGCACGGTCGCCGCGATGGCGGCCTCGAAGTCATCGCCGATGTCATCGGGGAGATCGCTCAGGTCAGGTGCCACCAGAGCCTCGCGAATCACGATTTCGGGTATCGCCGGCTTGTCGGGAGCTTTGGGATGGGCAGTCTCTTCTGCTGGCTCGGGGGTTCCAGCAGCGTCAGTCGTGGACACATCGCCCGCGGGTTCCTTCGTCACCGGTGCGTCTTCGGCCGGAACCTCGGACTCGGAGTCTTCAACAGACTCATCGGCGGCCGATTCGGTGGTCTCGGACTCGGTGGTCGCGGGTGCCTCTTCGGCCGGGGTCTCGGGCGCCTCCACGCTTCCCTCTTCGGGAGCGCTGGCAGGCGCGTTATCTAGATCGTTGGACATGTGTAAGGAATTACCTCCGAAAGGAACCCTGCTGACGTCGGGTCGGCAGGCAGCGTAAGTGTATGCGGATTAGTCGGTTTTGGCCAACACGCGCACCACCGTTGGGCGCGGATCGCGAAATCAATCCTTAACGGAAGCCAGGTCCGGTCCGGTGGACACGTCAACCTTCAGCGGCACGTTGAGCCCGGCCACACCTTCCATGGTCTCAACCACCAGCTCGCCGGCCGTGGCCAATTCCTCATCGGGACATTCGAGGATCAGTTCGTCGTGGATCTGGAGGATCAGTGTCGACGCCAGCCCCTCCGACCGAAGCCCGGCATCGAGATCGATCATCGCCTTCTTGATGATGTCGGCCGACGTCCCCTGGACCGGGGCGTTCAGTGCCATCCGCTCCCCCATCTGGCGGATCCGAAAGTTGTCGGACTTCAACTCCGGCAGATACCGCCTACGCCCAAACAGCGTCGTGGTGAATCCCTGGTTGCGGGCCGCGGTCACCACCGATGACATGAACTCCTTGACCTTTACGAATTGGTCGAAATAGGCATCCATCTGCTCCTGGGCCTCGTCCCGGCTGATGCCCAGCCGATCTGCCAATCCGAATGCCTCCATCCCGTAGAGAAGGCCGAAGTTGATCATCTTCGCCCTGCTCCGCTGCTGACCGGTGACTTCCGACTCGGACACACCCCACACTCGGGCGGCAGTAGCGGTATGGATATCGATGCCCTGCTTGAAGGCGTTGGCGAGGAACGGGTCCTCGCTCATGTGCGCCAGGACCCGCAGCTCGATCTGGGAGTAATCGGCGACCAGGAATTTCTGCCCTTCACCGGCAATGAACGCCCTCCGGATGGTCCGGCCCGACTCGGATCGAACCGGGATGTTCTGGAGATTGGGACGATCGGAGGAGAGTCGGCCTGTGGTCGCCGCCATCTGGTTGAACCGGGTCCGAATCCGCCCGTCCGGGTCGATGAGAGGTAGGTAGCCGTCGACATACGTGCTTCGGAGTTTCTCGTACTCGCGGTATTCGACCAGAGCGTCGACCAGAGGATGATCCAGCTTCTTCAACACCGAAGCGTCGGTCGACGGCTTTCCGGTCGAAGTCTTCTTGATGACCGGTAGCTCCAGTTTCTCGAAAAGGACCGTGCGCAGTTGGTCGGTCGAGTTCACATTGAACGGTTCCCCGGCCAGATCATGGATCTGCTTCTCCAGCCCCGCGAGCTTCTCTCTCAGCTCGGCCCCCATCCCTTCGAGATACTGACGGTCGACGCCGATCCCGGCGTGCTCCATCCGGGCCAGTACCGGCACCAGTGGCAGTTCGAACTCATCGAAAAGGTCGACCTCGTCCCTTTCCTCGAGTTGAGAGCGCATTACGCCAGTGAGACGCCGGACCGCCTCGATGCGGCGGCCCTCGGCGGCGAGGTCAGGGCCGCTGTCGAAAGGAAGGGTCCCAGCCTCTTCGTCATCGTCGGGCGAGGTCAGCTCCAGGCCGAGACTTCTCTCCGCCAGCTCCTCCAACTGGTAGCTGCGTTGAGCGGGATTGAGGATGTAGGCCGCGAGGGCAGTGTCCATCTCGAGCCGCGCCATGTCGCGATCCATTGCGAGAAGTGCCCGGACAACTTCTTTCAAGTCGTGCCCCGACACGGCGACCTTGCCCGATCCCAGAGCATCGAGTAGGGAGTCGGCATCGTCGAAGGAGACGACAACCGCTTGGCCTGGCTCATTTGATATCGCGAGCCCGAACGGTTCCCCCGCGTCGGTGACGAGTCCGATGACCGCATGACCGGAGGCGATCACGGCATCCATGTCATCTGCGGTCGCCAAACGGGTGTCGACGTCGAGCACTTCGACCTCGCCGGGCGCCGACGGGATCGCCTCCAGGAGGTCGTTCCACATCGAGTGGAACTCGAGGCTGTCGAAAAGGTCCTTCACCCTGGCGCGGTCCCACTCCTTTACAACGAAATCGGCAACGCTCACACCGAGATCGAGATCGTCGACCAGCTTCATCAGATCCTGGTTGAGGAAAACCTGCTCCCTGCTGGTCGCCAGATTCTCGGCGAGTTTGGGGGTGAGCTCGCCAACCGCGCCGTAGATGGCGTCTAGGTCGCCGTAGTCGCCTACCAGTCGTGACGCTGTCTTCTCCCCCACGCCCGGCACCCCTGGCAGATTGTCGGAGTTGTCTCCCCGGAGCGCGGCATAGTCGACGTACTGATCGGGTCGGATTCCGTATCGCTCTTCGATGTACTCGGCATCGGCGATGATGGTGTCGCTGATGCCGCGCCGGGTGTACAGGACCCGCACCGGCCCGCCAACCAGTTGGAAGGCATCACGGTCACCCGTGACAATGAGGACTTCCCATCCGTCGTCGACGGCATCGCGGGCGATGGTGGCGATCAGATCGTCGGCCTCAAACCCCTCGAGTCGGGTCTGGCTGATCCCGAGGGTTTCCAGGACTTCATCGATGAGTGGGAGCTGGCTGCGAAGGTTGTCAGGTGCCTTTGCCCTCTGCGCCTTGTAATCCGGGTATGCCTCGCGGCGAAACGTCTGGCGGGAGACATCCCATGCCACAGCAATGCCGTCGGGGTGGTGGTCCTTGATCAGCCGAATCAGCATCCGGGTGAAGCCGAACACCGCGTTGGTCACCTGACCGCTCTTGGTAGCAAGGTCCTCGGGAAGGGCGTAGAAGGCTCGGTAGGCGATCGAATTGCCGTCGATCAGGGCAAGAGTTGGCACGACAGGCACGGTAGTGGTGGCGTCTGGAAGCGAAACCTCCTGGGGGGAGAAACAGGGGGGGCGTCAGTCGGGAAGACGCATCATCAACATGTCGCGTTTCCTGGCGAGTTTGTCACGACGGGCCGCCAGATCCTGGAGCGTCTTCTCAAATCGGCGCACGTCCCCGGCGGTGAGCCCGGCTTCCTCGCGGTCGATGTAATTGCCCACGGCTGCATCGCGCTGAGCGTCGTCGTTGATGTGTCGGTGATACTCCAGCTCGGCAGCAACCTGATTCGCTTCGCGGTCTAGGGCCTCGATCTTGTCGTTCAGCCTGAATACCCGGCGATGGAGGCGTTTCAAGCTTGGCTCGCCGTATCCCCAAGGGTCGCCTATCCGATTCATGTCTCATACACTCCCATATCCTTGCCGGAGTGACGGAATTGGTAGACGTGCAGCACTCAAAATGCTGTGTCCTATGGGCGTGTGGGTTCGAGTCCCACCTCCGGCACGGCTACATCGGCAGCCGAACAGTGATCGTGGTCCCCTTGCCAGGACTTGATTCCCCAACCACATCGCCTCCGAGGCGCTCGGTGAGCCCCTCGACAATAGAGAGACCCAGACCGGTTCCCTCGTTGCGAATACGGCGGTGTCGTCCTACATAGTGCCGGTCGAAGATGTGGGGTAGATCGTCGGCTTCAATCCCTACTCCGGTGTCGGCAACGGAGATGACCACCGAAGGGCCCTCCCCTGATGCAACCGTCACCGAAACCCGGCCCGCCTCGGGCGTGTAGCGAAGGGCATTCTCCACCAGGTTTTGAGCGATCTGGCCGAGTCGATCCGGGTCGGTGTCCAACACCAGGTCAGACTCGGCCTCGAAGTGGAGCTTGATTCCTGCCTGGCCGGCTTTTCGTTGGAAGCCATCGACGATCTCCGAGACATGCGCACCCACATCAACACGCTCTCTCCTCAGACTGAACTCGGGTTGCTCGAGACGGGCCAGCAGCGAGAGGTCCTCGATCAGCCTGCCCAGCTGGCGGCTCTGAGTGCCCAAGACGCCGCCGATCCGTGCCACATCTTCGGGGTCGAGATCCTCGGCCTCAAGGGCTTCCGCGTACCCGGCAATAGTCGTCAACGGAGTTCTCAGGTCGTGTCCCACTCCGAGAATGAACTCCCTCTCTCGATCGCGCGTGGCCTCTATCTCCGACGCCATCTCATTGAACGACTCCCCCAGCTGATCCAGATCCGGGTCGCCAAGAGGAGGAACCCGCACCGACAAATCTCCTTCCGCGAGACGGCGGGAGGCGCCTGACAGCGGCTCGAGGCGGGAGACGATCTGATTCGACAGCAATCGGGCCAGAGCCGCCGAGATCAGGATCATTCCCAGGCCAACGACCCCGAGACCGAGACCCAGGTCGGAAAGCCGAACCACCGGAGCTTCACGGGCCAACGCCACGACAAGCGTGATCTCGGTATTCCCCACCGGGACGGACGTGGCGGTCAGCATCACCAGCTCATCATTCGAGGACGTGACAAATCTCGACTCGCCAGGGGCCAGCGTCGCCGGATCAACGGAAAGCCGGGCAAAGAGGTCGGCACTGGTTCGAATCGACCCGTCGGGAGCCACGGCAGCGAAGGCCAAATCGGAGCTGCCGGCAGATCGGCGGATCCTCCCCAGCACTGGTCCGAGCTCACCCTCGAGATGGCGAAAGATCTCAAAAACCGCACCCGGTCGACGTTCGGCTGCCTGGACCGTGTCATTGATGACCGACACCACTTCAGCAGACGACTTGGTCAGCTCGCGTTGTGTGGCGTCGATCGCCGCGCGCTGGGTGGCAACGGCAGCGCCGATCAGCACCAGCAGGCCGGTGAGGGCGGCGACGCCATTGATGGTCCAGAACAACCGACGACGCATTAGTGGCCCGTCTTACAAATGGTGGGACCGACCACTAGTGACCCAGCCGATAGCCGACGCCCCAAACGGTCTCTATCGGGATCCCGTCGAGCTTTTTTCTCAGCTGGCGAATATGCACGTCGACCGTGCGGGTCTCCCCGAAGTACTCGTAGCCCCAAACCGACTCCAGGATCTGGCTGCGGGACATCGCCAGGCCTGCGTTCTCGGCAAGAAACCAGAGGAGATCGAACTCCTTCGCTGTGGGCTCGACCAGCTCGGTGGTCGGAGTGGTCACCGTGCGCTTTCCCCCATCGATCTCGAACCCCTCGACCTCGAGGATGCGCGGCTTGGCCGGTGGCTGCTCGGCCCTCCGTAGGACCGCCTTCACCCTTGCCATCAACTCTCGCGGTGAGAACGGCTTGGTCACATAGTCGTCGGCGCCCATCTCGAGTCCGAGCACCTTGTCGACCTCGTTGTCTCTCGCCGTCAACATGATCACCGGCGTCTGGGAGAACTGCCTGATCCTCCTGCATGTCTCCACCCCGTCCATCCCAGGGAGGTTGATGTCGAGGAGGATTGCGGACACGGGCCGTATCCGTAGACGCTCGACGGCTTCCTCTCCGGTCAATGCATGGAGGAAGCGATAGCCGTCGCGCTCGAAGAAACCGCGAAGCATGTCTGCGATGGCGTCGTCGTCCTCAACGAGGAGGATGGCTCGGGTGGGTCCGGTCATAGGACCAGTCTGGCTTCACACTTGTAAAGAACCGGTGAACTAAGTTCGCGTTTTGTGACTACTCCACGAGATTCCGGGTGCGGTCGTCAACCCGTGAGCACCTTCAAGACCGGACTGTTGCATCCTCTCCTCCTACCTTGACCCTGCTCCCCGGCTCGACTTCGCGCCGGAGCAGGGCCAGCCCGAGATCGCCGGCGACGGACGTGAGCGTTCCGACCGGCCGGTCGCCACTCACGATCTCGGCCCCAACCTCGGCCTCCGGGCCCTCAATCTCCAACCGTCTCAGATGGCGATTGACATGACCCCGGCTGTCGATCCGGGCGACCAATTCCTGACCGAGATAGCAACCTTTGTCAAAGTCGACCGTGTCCGACACCAGGCCTGACTCCTGGGGGATGGTCGAGTCGTCAACGTCGACACCGAATTGCGGCTCAGCTGCCTCAACACGAATCCGGTTCATCTCCTCTTCAGAGACCTGGGGCAGATCCGGCTTCTCCCCGGTCGCCAAGGTCATCCGGGGGCCATGCCAGGGCAAGTCGGCAATCACTCGACCGTCAACGTGATGCCACCGACTCGCATCCATATCGAAATCACCCAAGACCAGCCATCCTGATAACGGTTCCTCGATGTCGACCTTGACTCTGATTCGATAACGGCTCAACGTTGCGGCCAATTCGGCTCCGCGCCCTGCGTCAGTTATCAGACCGACCTCATCGTCACCTCGAAGCACCCAGAGGATGTGGTCCAACTTGCCTCGCGGTCCCAGCAGTAGTGACCGGGTGACGGAGCCAGGGGCAAGGGTCGCAATCTCCTGGCTTATCAGGTCATTGAGGAAGTTGATCGTGTCGACGCCCCGAAACCAAACCAGATCCTTCGTGGCCGGGGCCAGCCGGGGCTCAGACCTCTGCAAGATCAGACAACCAGGGAACGGAGATGAAGATGCGAGAGAACCAGGCCGAAAGCTCGCCGATGTTTCCGGTGAGCATCACCAGCCCGAAGAGTGCCAGGAACACTCCGGAGGCGATGTTGATCCCTCGCATGTACGGCTTGAGCCTCGAGAACAGCTTGAACAGTCCGAGGCCGGCGAGAAGGAATGGAATGCCGAGTCCGGCAGAGAAGGTGATGAGCAGGAGCACTCCCCTCCCCAGGGTCTCCTGAGTACTGGCGGTCAGCAGGATCACACCCAGGACCGGGCCAATACACGGCGTCCAGCCAAATCCGAACGCAGCCCCCATCACGGGAGGGGCCCATCTCCCCAGTTTGGAAGGACGGACATCGACTCTTCGTTCCTGGCTGAATGTTGCCAGGACGCCCCGGCTGGAGACCGCCATCGCAACCATCAATACCCCGAAGGCGATTATCAGCAGTCCCGCCGCTCTGGTGAACACATCGAGGTTCTGAGCAAGAAAGTTCGAAAGGCCCGTTGCCGTTGCCCCCAACGCAGCGAACACGGCGGTAAAACCGAGGATGAACTGGAAGATGACCCATGCCAGTCGCTTGGTGGAGACCTCGCCCGCCTCGATTTGGCTGGCCGAGTAGCCCGACATCATCGATAGGTACCCCGGCAACAGGGGTAATACGCACGGTGAGACGAAGGCGATGATCCCGGCGCCGAAGGCGATCAAGATCTGGACGACATAGGCGGCAGATTCAACATTCTCGAACACGCTCGGAAACTTCCTCCACTCCTCATAGGTAGAGACACCACAGGGGATGACTGTCGACAAAACACTTTCATCCCGCTGGACAGGCCCAAACTGTCGGCTTGTCTCCTATTTTCTCACGCGAGACGATCTACCCTCGCCAAATGACCCCGTGGATGCACCGGATCGTCGACCCGTTGCTCCCGGTGGATCGTTTCTCCAGGTCGGATAGACGAATTGTCTTCATCATCTGGGCGGCGGGTGTGGTTCAAGGGTTCGCCCAGGCCCAGGCCGCGGCAACCCTTCCATTCACCAGGGTGGGCCTAGGTCTTACCGCGGGACAAATGAGTCTCCTTTTGGGACTCTCCCGGCTTGCAGCATTCGCCGCGCTCCCGCTGGGCTGGCTGGGTGACCACAAGGGCAGACGACGTCCGCTGCTCTGGGCAATGACTTTGATCCTGGTCGGAGGAACGCTCTCCGGCCTCGCGCTCGAGGCCTGGCATTTCGGCCTCACCCAATCGGTCTTGCGGATCGGGACAGCCGCGATGTCCGGGCTGGCGGTAGTCCTACTCGCGGAGCAGGTCTCCCCCACCATCCGTGCCCACGCCATCGCCTTTTACGGAGCTGCCGTCTCGCTGGGAGGCGGGATGGCTCTGATGACACTCCCCCTCGCCGATGGAGGGGGCCAGAGTTGGCGCATTCCTCACCTGCTCATCGGACTCGGGTTTCTCTTGCTGCCGTTCCTCATCCGCAATATCCCGGAGAGCGACGTGTATGAGCATCGGGAGCGGCATCGCGGCAAATGGAAGGACCTGACAACAGGAGTGTTCGGTCGCCGGTTCTTGATAGTCGCGGTCATCGGTTTCCTGGCATCAGCGTTCTCAGCGGTGGCTCTGGCGTTCTCCACAACCCGAATGATCGAGGGTCTTGGAATGAGCACCGGGATGGTCGTGTTCGTTGCCCTGCTCGGCGGCACGCTCGGAGGCCTCGGTTTCTTCGTCGGGGGACACCTTGCCGACTCTTGGGGCCGACGCAAGACCACGGTCCTCAGCCTCCTCCTCGCTCTTGGTGGCGGGTTGGTCGTCTACTGGGTTGACCTGATCCCGATCCTCGTCATCGGGGTGATGATCTCGTCGTTCGGAATCTTCGCCTTCGTTCCCGCGGGCGGGAGTCACCGCGCCGAGCTGTTCCCGACCGACATCCGCGCCAGCGCAAACACGGCTTCCACCAGTGTGTCACTCGCCGGGTCCGCCACGGGTCTGATCATCGGCGTTTTCACCATCGATCGGTTTGGCCTGGCGGAGACAGTGACCGTGCTCGGGATAGCGATGGCCGCAGCGGCGTTTCTCACCCTCACCCTCCCCGAAACCCGCGGTCAGGACCTGGCTGCGGTATCGATCGAGCCTCGATAGGCGAGCAGACAAACAGCACCCCAGGTATCCGTCCGATTGCCCCTCGTCACTTACTCGACTGGCCGGCGAACGCAAACCTATCGGGCCACTCACATAAGCCGAACATCTCGCATTCGCCGCACCTGGGCCGCTTCGCCTCACAGGTGTCGCGACCGAACTGGATGTATCGCATCGACAATCCCGACCAGGCACTTTTCGGATACAGCGCCTTCAGGTCTTGCTCGATCTTCGCCGGATCGGACTCTGAGGTGAGCCCTAATCTCCCGGTGACCCGTCTGACGTGAGTGTCGACAGCGATGGCTGGAATGTTCCAGGCCTCTGCAAGGACAACGCTCGCCGTCTTTCTGCCGACGCCGGGAAGTTTCACCAGGAGATCCAGGTCGGGCGGGACTTCTCCGTCGTAGAGATCTTCGAGACCCTGGGCAAGCTTGATGATCGACCTGGTCTTCTGTCGATAGAAGCCCGTGGAGTACACGATTTTCTCAACATCTTCGGGGTTCGCCTCGGCCAGGTCCGTGGAGGTCTGATACTTGGCGAACAGAATCGGTGCGACCTTGTTAACGCTCTCATCGGTGGTTTGGGCCGAGAGAACGGTGACAACCAAAAGTTGAAAGGCGTCCTGATAGTCGAGGGCGGTGTGACTGATCTGGTATCGCTTCACGAGGCGGTTGAAGACCGAGCGGGCCTTTCCCCTGTCCGCATGACTGGGGTTTGACCCGTCGGCGCGTGAACCTGGCATTCCAGGCATGGTATTGCCGCATATTTGGAGTGGTTGCGGCCCTCGCTTTCCCCCTGTCGTGGACCATCGAGGGCGTGGGCGTCCCTCCGAGCTCGGTCTGGGCAGCGCTCGCCCTAACCGGGTTCGGAGTCAGCGCTGGTGCCTTTCTCCTCCAGATATGGGCGCAAACGATCGTCGGGGCGACCACTGCCGCAGTGGTCGTATCCTCCGAGTCGGCCTTCGGAGTGGCAGTGGCGTGGTTGGTTCTTGACGAGCGCCTCGATCTCCTCGGCTTGATCGGCGGAGCAATGATCCTCGTTGCCATCGTGATCGTCCTCACCAAACAGCGGGATCGCACATCGGTCGAGGCAGAGTCAGTGTCCCCGGCTCATTGAGAGACCTGATACTCGTCTGATTGGAGCTTCCGAACGAGCTTCGCCAGCAAGCGGATGCCCAACACCGAGGCGAGAAACCCGAGGGTCAGAACTACCGCAAACTCGACCACTGTGGTGTACGGGTTGTCGCAGGCCTCGAGACCGGTGGGACACAGGCCCAATCCGGTGCCTCCGTCGAGAAGGTCGATCAGAACCAGGATTGGCAAGGCAGCGATCACAATCGCGACACCCGCCAGCAGCAAGATCCCGAGCCGGACAAAGAGCACTGCCACGGTTGGTGACGGTAACCGTCCAGGGACCAAACCAGGCGTACAATCGCCGGCCGTGCCAACCTATCACCAGGAGAGCTTCACACACGACGAGCAGGCTGTCCTGTCGAGGTTCTTCACCAACGTCGACCGGCCTGTGTTTGGCCTCGTCAACCTTCCCGAGGTGGTCAAGGGTGCCCTCTTCGCCCGATACTCGAGATCCCCCAAGTCCCTGAGGCGATTGTTTCTCGACGAGTTCATCTCCGATCCTGAGACGGGTATTGCCAACATCTCCTCCGAGATAGGGGACGATCCACTCGTCTCGACGCAGCGCGCCGAACGGCTCTACGAGCGGGTGTTCTTCGACTATGGCGACGACTCGGTTGCTCAGCTCGGCGGCGCCCATCTTGCCTGCGAACAGGCGTCCAACCTTCTCACCAAGGTCCTCGAATGGGGCCGGCTGGCCGCCTATCTCGAGCAATCCACGCGATACATCAAATACGACGCCCGACTTGGAAGCCGGTATCGGTACCTGGTTCCTGACGAGATTGCAGCGTCGAAGCACTCGAAACGCTACGTGGAGCACATGGAGCGGATATTCGATTCCTACTCGACAATGGTGGCCACGATGACCCGGGTATTCGAGGGGCGTCACCCGCGCAGTGAGTCCGACTCGAAGATGATCTACAACGCCACCATCCGGGCCAAGGCTTGCGACACCGTGAGGGGTCTGCTTCCCGTCTCGACGTTGTCCAACGTCGGAATCTACGGCACGGGACAGGCCTATGAGATGGCTCTGGTGCGAATGCAGGCAAGCCCGGTGGCCGAGGTTCGAGACTACGGCCAGATGATGCTGGGAGAACTGCGCAAGATCATCCCATCCTTCCTCACCAGGGTGGATCTGGAGGACCGGGGTGTGATGACATCGAACTATCTCGCCGATGTGCGCACAGACCTGGAGACGCTTGGTTCCGATCTAGGTGAGCCGGATGACCCGGGCCCAAGCGTGACCCTCACCGACTGGGATCCGGACACCGAGACCAAGATCGTCGCCGCCGGCCTTTACGCCGCCTCGGAGCTTCCTGATTCCCGCCTTCAGGAGATCGCCCGTTCGATGTCCACTGCCGAACGAGCCCAGGTGTTGGCTGCAATGGTGGGGCGTCGCCGGAACAGGCGACACAAGCCGGGGCGAGCAATGGAACGAACCATGTATCGGTTCGACGTCAAGTGTGACATCGGTGCGTTCCGTGACCTGCAACGTCACCGCCTGATGACTCTGGAATGGCAGCAGTTCTCCACCAGGTTGGGCTATGACGTCCCAGCCGAACTAGTGACTGAAAGGCTCTCCGCCGAATGGGCGTCCTTGATGGATCAATCCGGGGATCTCTACGAGCGCATTCGCGCTGATCTCGGGCGGGAGGTGGCGCAGTACGTCGTTCCGTTCGCGTTCAACGTTCGATTTGTCATGGAGATGAATCCCCGGCAGGCATTTCACCTCATCGAACTCAGGAGCCAGTCCGCCGGCCACCCTGCCTACAGAGCGGTGGCACACCAGATGCATCGGGCGATTCGTGATGTGGCCGGTCATCGGTTGATTGCGGACGCGATGACATACGTCGATTACACCGACGTGGATCTGGAACGACTCGAGGGGGAACGCAAGGCCGAGGAAAGACGTCGCTCCGCGTCACCCTGATTGCCGGCCGACTTGGGCCGGATCCCGGGTACAGGTCCTTCCCGGCTCTTACTACCGTAAAACCATGGCTCAATTTGATGTAGACGCAATGCTGAAAAGGTATCAGGAGCGCGCTTCCGCGGTGAAAGACCGACCACTACCGCCTGTCGCCGGAGAAGAACGTCGCCTCTTCATGGAACAGGCCGAGACCGACTACACCGACTTCGCCCTGGTTGGCACCGCAGACTGGACCGTTGAGGACGATCACCTGGTCCTTCGGATTCCTCTGGGCCAGCCCGACTGATCCCCTGGCAGTAGTGGCCCGTCGCGAGTGATCGACAAACGACTCGTCATCGTCTCGGGAAAGGGTGGCGTCGGCAAGTCGGCCCTGTCGGCAGGATTGGCGCTCCTGGCACAGCGCCGCGGTCTGCGTGTCCTGGCGATGGAAATGGGAGACGGCCAGGGCTTGTCGACCCACCTCACCTCGGGCCCTCTGGAATTCGAACCGCGCGAGGTCAGACCGGGGCTCCATGCGATGCGAATGGTGCGATCCGACGCCTTGCTGGAGTACCTGTCTCTCCAGTTGGGCGTCCGCGGCATCGCGCGATTCGGCCCGGTGGCACGTGCTTTCGATGCCCTCGCCACGACTGCCCCCGGGATCCGGGAGATCATCACAATCGGAAAGGCCATATGGGAGGTCAAAGAGGATCGATGGGACATTGTGGTGGCCGATGCTCCACCCACTGGCCAGATCGGATCGTTTCTGAGGGCCCCGGTGACCATCGGAGAGTTGGTGCCGACAGGGCGGATCCTCGCTCAGGCGGAGATGATGAAGGAAACGCTGAGGGACCCATCCCAGACCCGACTGGTGTTGGTGACTCTGCCGGAGGAGCTGCCCACGACCGAGACGAGCGAGACTCTGAATTGGATCAACAACGAGAATCTGGTCTCGAAGCCGACGATCATCGCCAATCGGATCCTCTCCGAACTCGAAGAAGCCGACGCTCCGACGGGTCCCGTCAGGGATGCAGCCAGTTTGCATCGGGATCTGTGGCGTGAGCAACAGGAATGGCTGCACACACTCCCGCCAGATCTCGAGCTCCCATACCTGTTCGGACTTTTCACACCTGGCGAGGTTGCCGCCCATCTCAGCGACGAACTGGAGGAAATCCTGTGACGAAGACACTCCTCGTGACCGGGGCAGGCGGGGTCGGCAAGACAACGATCGCGGCCGGAGTGGGAGTCACCGCGGCGCGCGCCGGAATGCGCACCCTCGTTGTCACGGTGGATCCGGCGCGACGACTTGCCACCGCTCTCGGCGTCGAGAACCTCGGCAATGAGCCTCAACCTCACCCCTCTGAAAGAAACCTGTGGGCCGCGATGCTGGACGCCACCGCCTCGTGGCGGGCTGTCGCCGAGCGGCACGCCGAGCCCGACGTGGCGGCCCGGCTCGTTGACAACGAGTTCTTTCGAGCCGCCTCGGAGCACTTCCCCGCGTCCCAGTCGTATGCCGCCGCCGATCAGGCCGCAACGTTTGTCCAGGCCAAGGCGTGGGATCTCGTCGTTGTCGATACACCGCCATCGGGTGGCGGCATAGATTTCTTCACGGCGCCGGCCCAGATGGCCGATCTGGTGGGAGGCCGTCTCCTCCGATGGATCACCGGCGGGCCTTTGCCCGGGCGGCGTTTCCTGTTCAACGTCGCCGGCCGTCCCGTCCTGCGTATCGCAGACTCGATCCTGGGCTCGGACCTGCTGGAGCGCGTCGCGGAGTTCCTTCTCGACCTTCGGACCACCTACGACGGCGTGGCTCAACGGGGACGCGAGATCGAGGCCGTTCTCGGATCCTCCGCGGTGATTGTCGTCACGACCTCCGATCCGGCCCCGGTTAGAGAGGCGATTCGCTTCTACCGAGCGCTCCCCGGGCTGGCATCAGTCCCCGCAGCAGTGGTCTTCAACCGCGTCTTGCCTTCCGAGTGGGCCGAAGCCACGGCTCCTCCCGGGACACCCGCAGCCCTCGCTCACAACCTGGAGCAATGGGCTGCCGAAACCCTCCGCCAGCGTGACAGTCGGCAGGAGTTTTCGTCTCGGTACGGAGCCCACATCGCCGCGGTCCCTTGGTCGGCCCATCCACCTACGGATCTCGATGGTTTGGCGGATCTGATGAAGTCGTCCTCAGACATACCATGGGCGGAGTTGGGATTTTCAGCCGGATAAGCTGGAGGCATGCCTCAAGCAGCCGCCTTCTTCGACCTCGACCGGACACTCATGTCAGGTGCGTCGGCGTTCCCCGTCGGCGTCGAAGCCTGGAGAGAGGGACTCGCCTCGAACACCGACATCCTCAAATGGGGACTCGCCGCCCTCAGTTTCAAGGTGCTCGGCGACAAGGGAGAGGCGTCCGATGAGATTCGTGGCGCGTTCCTCACCCGAATCGCAGGTAGCCCGGCCGGCTCTTTGGACGAGGTCGGACGGGCGGCATTGCCCAAGCTCGTTTCGCGAGTTCGCCCCGAATCACGAAAGCTCCTCAAGATGCACCATGAGAAAGGGCGCGACACGTGGATCGTGTCGGCATCACCCCAGCTGATCGTCGAGCCGCTGGCAACCGCACTTGGAATGACCGGAGCCATCGGGACCAAGGGCAAGGTTGTCGACGGTCGCTACACAGGCGAGCTGGACGGCCCATTTGTCTACGGTGCAGGCAAGTCGATCGCGATCGAGAAGCTGGCGGCCGAGCGCGGATACGACCTCGAACGGTGTTACGCCTACTCCGACTCGATCAGCGACCTGCCCATGTTGGAGGTGGTTGGTCACCCCGTTGCGGTGAACCCGGACTCACACCTCGACGCCGTGGCCCACGAGAGAGCTTGGCCGGTGGTGATTTTCGCTCGAAAGACGAAGCGGGCTTTCGCCGCTAGTGCCGTCGCGACCGTGGCCGGCGGCTCTGCCGCGATCGCATATGTTCTCGGACGAAATCATGGTCGGGCAGCGGCGCTCGCGGAAAGCAAGTTTCGGCTCTGGCGCCGCTGATCAGAGAATGGCGCTAGGACCGAGCAATTCCTTCAACTCGGCGAGCAACGCGGACCTCGGCTCCACCCGGTGACCGTCTGCGAGCCGAAGCACCTTGGTTCCCTTCTCACTGGTCATATGCAGGTAGACCGATGCCGACCCGGGATGATTGCCGAGAATCGCCTTCAGATGTGTCACGAACTCAGGCGTGAGCCGGGCTGCGGCCACTTTCAGTCTGACCACAGAGTCATCTCTCAACTTGAACTCGGTGATCTCTCGCGCCATCACCTTGACCTCGTCTCCCCGCTGATCGAGATGGCCCGATATGACTACGATCGCATCCTCGACCACCACATGGCCAAAGTCGCGAACCGTCTTGGGGAAGGCCATGACCTCTACCGACCCTTCCAGACCCTCCAGCTGGAAGAAGAGCATCGGCTCGCCGTTGCGGGTCCATCTGCGAGTTATCGCCCCAACCAGACCACCAATGGTGAGCGATGTGCGATCGGTGAGCTCCCCCAATTCGCTGATCGAGTAGCTCGTGGCCGCCGCCAGTGAGGGACCTGCTCCCAAAAGGGGATGATCCGACACGTACAGACCCAGCATCTCCTTCTCGAAGGCGAGTTGGATCTTCTTCGGCCACTCCAGGGCGGGGACGTCGACTTGCGATTCGGCAACCGCATCCGCATCCCCGGCAAAGAGGCTGAACTGACCTATCTCCTCATTTCTGCGCCGCTCGACCGTGGCATCGAGTACCTGCTCAAAGACCAACATGAGGCCTTTTCGCGGTGCGCCCATACTGTCGAACCCCCCGGCCTTGACGAGAGACTCGATGGTTCTCTTGTTGAGCGCGGACATGTCCACACGGTCGACGAAGTCCTGGAACAAGGCGAAAGGCCCCTCCTCTCTGGCTTCGAGGATCTTCTCGACGACTCCCTCCCCCACATTTCGCACCGCCGACAGCCCGAACAGGATCCGACCATTGCGAACGGCGAAGTCTGACTCCGACTCGTTGACGTCGGGGACGAGCACCTCGATGCCCATCTGTCGACACTCGTTGAGATAGATGGCGGTTCGGTCCTTGTCCTTCTTGGTGGCGGTGAGGAGCGAAGCCAGATACTCCGGTGGGTAGTGAGCCTTCAGGTAGGCGGTTTGGTACGCCACCAGGCCATACCCAGCGCTGTGGCTGCGGTTGAACCCGTAGCCGGCGAAGTGTCCGATCAGCTTGAAGATGTCACGACCCACCTCCTCGGTGTACCCCTGGGCGATGCAACCCTGAACAAAGGTCTGCCGCTCGGCAGCCATGACAGACTTGATCTTCTTCCCCATCGCCAGGCGGAGTTGGTCGGCGTCGGCCATCGAATAGCCGGCGATCTCCTGCGCGACCTGCATGACCTGTTCCTGGTAGACCATGATCTGATAGGTGTCGGCGAGAAGTTCGGTCAGGGCCGGATGCAACTCCTCGACGGGAACACGACCGTTCTTGCGATCGGCGTAGAGGGTGTGCATGTTGGCCCCCATGGGTCCTGGCCGATAAAGCGCGACGAGGGCGATCACATCGTTGAATGAGTCGGGCCGGAGCGACCTGATCAGGGAACGCATGGCGTTGCCCTCCAATTGGAACACACCCACCGTGTCGCCCGATTGGAGAAGCTCGAATGTCTTCGCATCATCGAGCGGGACCCGGTCGATGTCGACTCGGGTACCGTGGCTCTTCTCCACCAACTCGAGACATCTCTCGATGATCGATAGGTTGCGCAGGCCGAGAAAATCCATCTTGAGGAGCCCGAGCGCCTCCACCCCGTGCATCTCGTACTGGGTAACGATCTCGGCGCCCTCGCCTTTTTGCTGGACGGGGACGATGTTCGTTATCGGCTCGGGGGCGATGACAACCGCGGCAGCGTGGATCGAATCCTGGCGTCGCAATCCCTCGAGGCCCAGAGCGGCGTCGACGGTCTCCTTGACAGCAGGATCGGCCTGGTACAGGTCCCTGAGGCCTTGGCCGTTGGAATACCAGTCTTTTGTGGTCGAGTCGGCATCGGAGGGCGGCGGGCTCAGCACCTGGGCCAGCCGCGCCTCCTTGCCCAGAATCGCCGGTGGCATCGCCTTGGCCAAGCGATCGCCGACGCCGTACGGATGACCAAGGACCCGGGCGGAGTCTCTCAGCGCCTGTTTGCCTTTGATCGTGGAGAAGGTGACGATCTGAGCCACCCGGTCGGCTCCATACTTCTCGGCTGCGTACCGGATCATTTCGCTCCGATACCGCTCGTCGAAGTCCATGTCGATGTCCGGCATCTGACGCCGACCCGGGTTGAGAAACCGCTCGAAGATCAACCCATATTCGAGCGGGTCGAGCTCGGTGATCTTCAGGCAGTAGGAGACGATCGAGCCCGCCGCAGACCCTCTCCCCGGACCCACCCTGATCCCGTTCTCTTTTGCATGGCGAATCAGATCCCAAACGATCAAGAAATAGGCGGGAAAACCCATCTCTTCGATGATCTTGAGTTCGTGCTCGATCCGTTCCCATACCTCGGGCTTGGGGCTGGGCCCGTATCGCTCGTCGGCTCCGCTGGCGACCAGGGACCGCAGATAGCTGACCTCGGTCTCCCCTTCTGGGACCTCGAAGTGCGGAAGAAGGATCTTTCCGAACTCGATATCGACGTTGACGCGCTCGGCGATCCACAACGTGTTGTCGCACGCCCCAGGGTATTGAGCCCCGGGAAAAAGGGCCCGCATCTCGTTGGCCGTCTTGAGGTAATGCTCGGAGCCCTCGAATCGGAGTCGGTCCTGGTCACTTCGCAGCGATCCGGTCTGGATACAGAGAAGAACATCATGAGCGTCGTGTTCTGACCGCTTGGTGTAGTGAGCGTCGTTGGTCGCGAGCAGAGGCGCTCCGGTCTTGGCAGAAATGTCGAGGAGGTCGCCCATGATTGCCTTCTGTGCTGCCAGCCCATGATCCTGCACCTCAATGAAGAAGTTGTCCTTGCCAAAAATGTCCTGGAACCTCCCGGCAGCGGCAATAGCGGCGTCGAAGTCCCGGATCTGGCCCTTGTTGCCTTCCTCACTGACCGAGTCAGGAGCCAGGAGTTGGGGCACGAGGCCGCCCAGACAGCCGGAGGTTGCGATGATGCCCTCGGAGTGCTGGGCGAGGAGATCGAAATCCATCCGCGGCTTGTAGTAGTACCCCTCGAGGAACGCCTTGGAGCTCAACTGGAGGAGATTGCGGTAGCCGATTTCGTTCTCCGCCAGCAGGTTCATGTGATAGCGCTTGTTGGCGGAGCCGGTGGGCCGGTCGAAACGGGAGCCGTCAGTGAAGTAGGCCTCGATCCCGATGATCGGCTTGATGCCCAGCGAGCGGGCAGCCTTGACAAAGTCGACCACTCCGTACATGACGCCATGATCCGTTATCGCTATGGCCGGTTGTTCGTCTGCTGCGGCGGCCGCGACCACATCCTCGATCCGTGCCGCCCCGTCGAGCATCGAGTATTCGGTATGTAGATGAAGATGGGCGAAAGACACTTTTTCCAATGGGCCTGAGTTACAGAGCTGTAGTTCCCGAACTTAGCAGGAAGATGTGTGGCTAAACGAGTACCGCGACGGCCGCCAGGGCGGCCACGGCAAAACCGATCGCGGTCCGGATCTGGACGGCGTTGACACCCTTGACATGGCTCCAGAGCTCTCCGATCACAAAACCCGCGATCAGGCCGCCCAGGTGAGCCTGCCACGAGATATTCGGGATGAGGAAGGGAATCGCCGCATTGATGAAGAGAAGAATCCCCAACTGACCGAGTAGGGATCTTCCCCCTTGGGTCTTGCGCCGGTGGAGGGCCCAGTTGAGCCACACCCCGAACAAGCCGAAGATGGCACCCGAAGCACCTACGCCGACATCGAACGGGCCGCCAAAGTAGAAGGCGGCCACTCCCCCCACGCCGGCCGCGGCCAGGTAGAGGCTCACGAACGGCCAGGTGCCGACGCCGCGTTCGATTTGGGGGCCCAGCACCCACAGGGCCCACATGTTGAACAAAAGGTGCGTGATCGAGGCATGGAGAAGCACGACCGTGAAGATTCTCCACCACTGCCCGGCCGCCACTGCGGCGTTCACCTGGGCGAGATCCTGAAAGATAGTGCTCTGGGGGCTGCCGAACCCGGTGATGATGAAGAAGGCGACCGCCAGGCCTATGAATGCCTTGGTAGCCGGAGCGTCCCCATAGCGACGCCGCTGCGACGGCGTGGTCGGAATCACCTGCTGCGTCCCTTCTTCACGCACGCACTCGGGGCATCGTTGCCCGACGGCTGCATCGATCGAGCACGAGGAACAGATGGCCCGGCCGCATCGACTACAGCTGAGAAGCGTGTGTCGATTGGGGTGGCGATAACAGGCTGGTGCCGCAGTGGTGTGGTCCTGTGTCACCTCGTCAACGGTAGATGGCCCCGACCACTAGACCGGTCCTCCGGGTCGAGATTGTCCAGCACGGCTTCCAGGTCTTGCGGCAAAGGGGCCGTGGCGGAAACCGGCTCTCCGGAGCCCGGATCGACAAACTCGATTTCACTGGCGTGAAGAAAGGTCCTCGGCGATCCGACCGACGTGGGCCCCTTTCCGTAGGTTCGGTCGCCGATGATGGGATGGTCGATAGCCGAGAGATGAACTCTGATCTGATGCGTCCTTCCGGTCTCCAGTCGCACCTTCAACAGGGTGGTGTCGTGGTCCTCATAGCTCTTCATGACTTCGTAGTGAGTGGCGGCGCGCTTCCCCGACTCGACCACGGCACGTCGGGTGGGGCGTGCCGGATCTCGGCCGATCGGAGCCTCGATGGTCCCGGTCGGAATCGGGAAAGTCCCGTTGACCAGCGCCAGGTAGACCCGACTGATACGCCTGGCCTTCAAGTCTGCGGTCAGCGACTCATAGGCTCCCTGGGTCCGGGCAATCAGCAAGACGCCCGACGTGTCCCGGTCCAGACGATGAACCAGGCCCCACCGGCCTGGCATGCCGACGCCCTCGAGATCCGGATATCGGTGGAGAAGGCCGGCGGCAAGAGTCCCTAGAGTTCGTCCTGACCCAGGATGAACCACCACTCCCGCCGGCTTGTCAACCACCAGATACGCAGAAGACTCGATCACGACCCCGAATTCGACAGGCTCGGGCTTCAGAATGGGTTGACCACTGGGCCTCGGGGTCTCGATGACCGAGCCTTCCTCCACCTGGTCCCGAGGTCGGACAACGGAACCGTCGACCAGCACACCCCTTTCAAACAGGAGTCGCGCCTCGTTTCTGCTGATCTTCAAGAGAACCGCCAGGGCCTTGTCCACTCTGGAGCCGGAAAGCTCCGTCGGCACCACCAGGTTCAGCGTGTCAGCCACGCCTGAACCAATAGCAAACCCACTGCAACGGTGATCGCCATATCGGCAATGTTGAACGTCGGGATCCACCACAGATCGATCCAGTCGATCACCTTCCCGTCGAGAAATCCGTCGCCTCGGAAGATCCTGTCGACGAGATTGCCGATCGCACCTCCGACAATCAGCCCGAATGCGACAACTTCGAGGGTTGGTCGCTCCTTTCGCAGCGACCAGAGGACACCGATGGCCACCGCAATGGCAGCCAAACCGACAAAGGGCCCGGCGCCGGGGAGCAGCGAAAAGGCCGCTCCCGGGTTCTCGACATAGATCAGGCTCAGAAAACCGGGGATGATTTCGATTGGCTCATCGACGAGCTCGATCGAGGCCAGGCGTTTGGTCAGGAGATCGACGATGACGACGGAAATCGCCAACCCGACCGCAAGGAGATAGCGGCGTATCAACTCTTTTGGGCGCAGGTCACGCACAAGGTCGTGTAGGGAAGGACATCGAGCCTCTCCAGGGGAATCGAGTTGCCACAGCTTTCACACAGGCCGTACTGACCCGCCGCAACTCGCTCTAGGGCATGATCCACCTTGCCCAGGAGGTTGATTGTGTTCTGCTCGATTGAGAGTTCCTTCTCGTACTCGAACTTCATGGAGCCCGCCTCGGCGTTGCCTGGATCGGGACTCCGATCAGATGAGCTCTCGGTCAGCCGGGCCTCTTCCAGCTCCCGCTCGTATTCCTCGATCAGCGTCTGGAGATGTTTCCGCTCATCTTCGAGCCGCACTCGGAAGCGCTCAACAGTGGACTTCGCAAGTTGTCTGACCATTGCAGTTCGCCTCAATAAAAGGGTCGAAACCCTACCAAGTACCGGACGCTAAATACCCAGGAGTCTGCTGAATAGCGCCGTTGGTCAGATCGGCGGCCAGGCGCGTCACTCGCAAGGACGAGGTTTCGCCACTCCTCGGGGCGGAATGGCGGGGCCAAGGACACAGCGAGTGGCGATGATCTGGTCGTCGAGATGAGTGACATGCATTGTTCAGTGGGCTCCTAAACGCCGGGCGGCATCCTCGACATCGATGTCAGCCGCCACGAACACCTTTGCCCGACCCTTCATTCCGCGTGTGTGCTCGACCTTGACGCCCAATGCAGAAGTCAACAGGTCTGCCACCTCCTTGTTTGCCCGGCCCCCCTCCGGTGGCGCGCCGACGCGGACCCGCACCTTCTCGCCATGCAGCCCGCTGATCCCTGGCTTGTGGACTCCTGGAACCACCCACACATAGATCGCCACACCGTCACCATTTTTCATGACCGGGCTCATCCCGGCACGAGCCTAGGCCGGCCCGACTTCGTGGCCCGTCTCATGAACGGCTCCGCAGTCGACTGCACACGGGCCACCTCCTTCTACCATTCCCGCCTCTTCGAGCATCAGGCGGCATAGCAGTGACACCAAAGGCGGCATTCACCAGGGTCGAGCCCTCGGTCGACATCCCGGAGATGGAGCGTTCGATACTGGAGTTCTGGCGAAAGATCGATGCTTTCGCCACCTCCGTCGAAGCACGACCCGCCGACCGGGAGTACGTCTTCTACGACGGTCCACCTTTTCCCACTGGCAGCCCCCACTATGGGAATCTGCTCGCCGGAGTCATCAAGGACGTGGTTCCCCGGTACTGGACCATGCGGGGCTATCGGGTCGAACGCCGATTCGGTTGGGATACCCACGGGCTTCCCATCGAGATGGAGGTGGAGAAAACGCTGGGAATCTCGGGCCCGAAGGATATTGCCGAATACGGCGTAGCCCGGTTCAACGAAGCTTGTCGACTCCGGGTCCAGGCCAATACCGAGTCCTGGGAGGTGTTGACCGAGCGAATTGGGAGATGGGTCGACTTCGAGGACGACTACAAGACGATGGACCTCGACTTCATGGAGACCGTGTGGTGGGTCTTCAAACAGCTATGGGACAAAGGTCTCATCTATCGCGACTTCAAGGTTCTCCCCTACTCGTGGGGGGCGACCACACCGCTGTCCAACTTCGAAGCCAACATGGACTACCGCGACGTCGAGGACCCCTCGATCACCGTGCGCGCCAAGGTTGTCGATGGGCGGGGCCCTATTGAAGCCGGAGACTTTCTCTTGATCTGGACGACCACGCCCTGGACTCTTCCCGGCAACCTCGCCATCGCCGTCGGGCCGGGCATCGATTACGTCCGTGTCGACGACGACGGCTCCTACTACTGGATCGCAGCCGAGCAGGTGTCGACCGTGTTTGGGGAGTCCCCCACGATCCTCACGTCTGCCAAGGGATCGGAGATGCTCGGCGTCGGCTACGAGCCGCCTTTCGACTATTTCGGGGAGGAGCGGGATAAAGGGGCCTTCAGGGTCATCCCATCCGACGATGTGGAGGAAGAAGGAACCGGACTGGTCCACATGGCGCCCGCCTATGGCGAAGTCGACTTCTATACCCTTCAGAACGCCGGCATTTCGGTCCTGGTCGACCCGGTCGACGGAGGCGGAAACTTCACCGACGAGGTGCCCGACGTCTCGGGAATGAATATCAAGGAGGCCGACGCCACCTTGATCGAGCTTCTCAAAGCCAGCGGCAAGCTGGTTCATTCGGGACGGATCACTCACAGCTACCCGTTCTGCTACCGCACCGGGACACCGTTGATCTACAAGGCGATTCCGACCTGGTTCGTGGCGGTGGAGAGCTTCAGGGACCGCATGGTCGAGTTGAATGAACAGGTGCATTGGGTGCCCGAGCATGTCGGATCGCGGCGCTTCGGCAACTGGCTGGCCAACGCTCGCGACTGGGCGATCAGCAGAAACCGCTACTGGGGATCCTGTATCCCGATTTGGGAGTGCGGCTCCTGCGACGAGCAGACCGCGGTCGGTTCGCTCGACGAACTCGAAGAGCTCTCCGGACAGCGGCCCGACGATCTGCACAAGCACATCATCGATGACATCGGATGGGAGTGCTCATCCTGCGGAGGCTCGATGATCCGGGTTCCGGAGGTTCTGGACTGCTGGTTCGAGTCCGGGTCGATGCCATACGGGATGTTTCACTATCCGTTCGAGAACGTAGAACGGTTTGAGGCAGCCTTCCCGGCCAAGTTCATCGCGGAGGGCCTCGACCAGACTCGGGGCTGGTTCTACACCCTGATGGTCCTGTCGACAGCCCTCTTTGACCGCCCCGCGTTCGAGAACTGCGTGGTCAACGGAATGATCCTTGCCGACGACGGCCGCAAGATGTCAAAGAGCCTGAAGAACTACCCCGACCCTTCGGAGATCCTCGAACGCTCCGGAGCCGATGCTCTGCGGGCATTCCTGATCAACTCGCCAGTGCTCCGTGCCGAGCCTCTTCGATTCACCAAGGAGGGGGTTGCCGGCGTCGTCCGCACAGTCCTGCTGCCGATGTGGAACAGCTACAGCTTCTTCACGACTTACGCCGAGGCGGACGGCATCACCATGGCGGAGCTCGAGTCGGCTCCCGATCCCGCTGACAGGCCAGAGCTCGACCGCTGGATCCTCTCTGTTCTCCAAAGCCTGATTGCCGAGGTCAACACTCAGATGGAGGACTACTACCTCTACAAGGTCGTGCCCCCAACTCTCGGCTTCATCGACCACTTGACCAATTGGTACATCCGCAGGTCGCGCCGTCGTTTCTGGAGCGCCAGAGGAGAGTCGGCAGAATCCGACACCGACAAGCTTGCTGCCTTCGCCACTCTCTACGAGGTTCTCACCACCTTCATCGAGGTTCTGGCACCGGTACTCCCGTTCATCACAGAACACATCTATCAGGATCTGGTCGCCAGACATGACGAGGACGCCAAGCGCAGCGTCCATCACCGTGATTACCCCGATGCTGACACCTCGTTGATCGACACCGATCTCGAACAGGCCATGGAAGCCGTCCGCGAAGTGGTGAGGCTGGGCCGAATCCTCCGCAAGCGGGAGGGCTATCGGGTTCGTCAACCGCTGAGATCACTAACGGTTCTCAGTCACGAGACTTCGGTTCTCACTGCTGTGCAAAGCCATGCGGAAGTCATCGCCAGCGAGCTGAACGTTAAGTCGGTTCGAGCCACGAGCGACGAATCGTCTCTCGTGGAGCTCTCGGCCAAGGCCAACTTCCGCAAGCTCGGCCCGCTCCTAGGGAACAGGATGCAGGAGATGGCCGAGGCCATTCGCGCCCTCGGGCCCGCCGATCTCCAAACCATCCTCGACGGGGGAACCCTCAACGTGTTGGGAGTCGATATCGGTCTCGACGACGTCGCCATAGAGCGAAACCCCCGCGAGGGGACTGTGGTCGAAACCGGCGTCGATCTTGCCTGCGCCCTCGATACGACAGTCGATGACGCACTCCTCCGGGAAGGGTTCGCGCGCGAGATCATCAGCCGGGTTCAGCGAAACAGGCGAGAGCTGGGACTTGCGGTCACCGATCGGATCATCCTGAAGTGGCACTCCGAGGATCCCGAAGTGCTCGCCGCTATTGGTGAGCACGCTCAGCAAATCGCCTCAGAGGTCCTCGCATCCGCAGTCGAGAAGATGAGTCAGCCGGTCGGAGTCGAGTGGGTCATAGACGGCAGGCCGGTTTGGCTCGAGGTGACACCAAACGCCCCCTGAAGTCAGCTTTTCCGTACCAACTCAGCCTTGTCGTCGCCCTCTTCAGCCTCGGGGTCGGTGGCGACGTCTTGACTCTCGGCCGGCTCCAGTCCCGCCTCGTCGACATCATCGTTGGTGTCATTGTCATCGTCTTCGTCTTCGTCTTGTTCATCATCGCCGTCATCGTTGGAGAGCTCATCGGCTGACGAGTCGGCCCAGGAAGCCTCGGTGTCGGGATCGGCGGCATCTTCGACCGCATCTTCTACGTCGTCCGTAGCCTCTTCGACATCGTCGTCAACGAAGTCTCCGAGCGCATCAGCCCCTACGACGCCGACGACCGCTGAATCCATCTCATCCAATTTGTCGGCCACCGACGTAGCCAACAACGCCAGTTGTGTTCTGACCCCGGCGACCCGCTCGGTCAACTCGGCCATCTCGGCTTCCGCCGATGCCCGACGCTCGGCACGCTGGGTCTCAAAGGATTCGGCTTCGTTGTGGGCGTTCTCGAGTAACTCGGCCGATTCGACCTTGGCGTCTTCGCGCCACTGGTCCGATTCGACCTTGGCGTCTTCGATGAGTTTGTCGGCAGCTTGCTGGGCGGCAAGAAGTACTCGACCCAATGTTGCCTCATCGGCGCCTGGCGCCGGACTTCCGCCGCTTTCGGACCCCGCGAGGCGGACCTTGGCCTGGGAAAGGTCATCCTCGAGGTCCCTGATCGCGACGACAACCCGGTCCAGGAAATCGTCGACTTCATTGAGGTCATAGCCTCGCAGGGCGGTCGAGAAAGTCGTCTTCTCGACGTCTGAGGGTGTCAGTGGCATTACTCGCTCCCTTGCTCGGGGGCCAGGATACGAAGGCCGGAGGCTGCTTCCAAGGATCAGCCAAGGTTGCGAATCACTCGGATCAAAACGTTGAGCCCGATCAGGAGGACTATCGGAGAGAGGTCAAGCATCCCACCACCAATCCGGAGGGGCGGTATCAGCTTCCGCAGGGGTGTGATCACCGGGACGATGATCCGGTCGAGAAAATACGAGACACGGCCCAGCGGATGGTCGGATGAAGTGGGGATCCACGACAGAATCACCCATGCCAGCACCGCATAAAGGTAGATCTGAAGAGCCGTGACGAGGAGATCGATTACCACAGATCAGTCGTCGATGTCATCCAGTTCGTACGCACCCAGAGACGCCAGCCGCCGCTTTTCGTCCCTGCTGAGCCCGACCCGAGGCGGCAGAACGAGGACGAGGCCCTCGCCCACCTTCCTCATGGACCCGTCCAGCGCGTAGATCAGGCCAGAAGAAAAGTCGACTACTCGCCGCACCAAATCGGCGTCGGCCTCCCGCATGTCGAGCACCACCGGTGTCCGGTCGCGAACCCGGTCGGCAAGAATCCGGGCATCACCGAACTCCTCGATGAGGAGGATGTCCGACTGAGCCTCGACCGGGCGGATAGCGCCGACGCCCTCCGGGCCTTCACTACGCGACGCAGGTCGGGTTGCCGCTCTCGAGGTCGGCGGTGGCTCGACGCGACGCTCCTGTGAGATCGGATCGACGGTCATCTGCCGCTGGGGGTCATCTGCCGGGACACCTTGGGGTCCATCGGAAGGCCCTCCCTCGGTTTGGTCCTCATCGACGAGTCCCAGGTAAACGAGCGTCTTTGAGAAAAGCGAAGACATCGATCAACTCCGGTCAAGTGCGAGGGCCAAAGATAGCCCGTCCCACACGTATCATCGAAGCACCCTCGGCAATGGCCACCTCGAAGTCGTCGGTCATGCCCATCGACAACTCGATCACGCCGGGATGTTGTCGACGCACCTGATCGCGCAGTTGGCGTAGGGCTCGAAAGTACTCCCGGGACTGTTCACTCAGCTCCGGTACAGGAGGAATCGCCATCAGGCCCGCCACATTCATGCCCCGGGCCACCAGCTGATCCACAAAACCCTCCACCTCCCCCGGCTCGACTCCCGACTTCTGCGGTTCCGAACCGACGTTGACCTGTACCAGAACCGTCGGAGGAAGCCCCGGACCCTTGGTCCAGGCCGATGCCAGGGAATCACGATCCATCGAATGCAGAAGATGTGTGATCGGCCGCACCAAACGCGCCTTGTTGGATTGGAGTGAGCCGACGAAATGCCAACGGATGTCGTCTGGCAGCTCAGGCGCTTTCCCGGCCATCTCGTTGGCCCGATTCTCGCCGAAGTCGCGGTGACCCTTCTGATATACCTCGAGGATCTCCAGAACGCTCTTCAACTTCGAAACGGCGATCAGGGTTATCTCGCTCTCGGAGCGTCCCGCCTGACTCGCAGCAGCGCTGATCCGGTCGACTACGTCCTGATAGCTCATGGCAACCATGCGATAGTGGCAAGCCTCTGGGATGTCGCGTTGCGCCGATGGGAGAACAAGTTGGGTTCGTGCCTGGTGCACCTATCGGCCGACCACATCTTCAGCCCTGCGACCTGTTCCCTCAGTGCGGCGACAAGGTTCACCGACGCGGTGCCCCAAGCAGTTGTGTCCACGAAGGGCTCGAATCGAGCGGCAACGTCCTGGCCCACCTCGAAGCAACACGGCCCGATGCCGGGGCCCGCCGCTGCTGCATGAGGACGATGTCCGGCGCGTTCCAGCTCATTGAACAAGGCAGCCACAACAGCCGAATCGACACCCCGCCACCCGGCGTGGGCCACCCCCACGGCCTCATCAGCCACGAGGGCGACTCCGAAGCAGTCGGCGGTGTAAACCGCGAGTGGCAAGCCCGGCTCAACCGTCCACATGGCGTCTGCTTCACCGGCCATACCCGGACCATCGACCTGCATCACTCGATTGCCGTGTGCCTGCATGACCGTCGCCCAGCTGCTCGAGATACCGATGACATCGCACACTTTCTCTCGCGCCAGGTCGCTGGAGCGCTGATCTCCATCGCTGGCTTCTGTGAACACCACCCCGTAATGACCGGGGGGTCGAATCATCCTTGGACGAAGGTCGGAATATCGAGCGTGTCGTCGGAGAGACTCGAAGAGTCCGTGGTCTTCCGAGAGGTGGCGGAAAAGTTGGGGCGCCGCTCAGGAAACCCGGCAGCGATCACCGTGATCTTCATCTCCTCGCCCAGGTCATCGTCGACGATTGCGCCGAAGATGATGTCAGCCTCGGCGTCGGCATGGTCGGAAACGACCTGGGCTGCCTCTGTTGCCTCGTGAAGCGTCATCGACGACGGGCCGGCCACCGAGAGCAGGACACCCTTGGCGCCTTCCATCGAACTTTCCAGCATCGGCGAGGAAATCGCCCGCTCCGCGGCCTGGCGCGCCCGGTTCTCGCCGGTGGCACGGCCGATGCCCATCACTGCCGACCCGGCATCGGACATGATCGTCCTCACGTCGGCAAAGTCCACATTGATCAAACCCGGCGTGGTGATGAGATCCGTGATACCGGTAACACCGCTCATCAGCACCTCATCGGCGAGGCGGAAGGTCTCCGTTATCGGCGCAGTCGGGTCACCAACGTCGAGAAGCCGGTCATTGGGAATCACGATGAGTGTGTCCACCGACTCCCTCAACGAGTCGATCCCTTGCTCGGCGTGCACGGCCCGACGACGACCCTCAAATCCGAATGGACGGGTTACCACGCCTACCGTGAGCGCACCAACCGACCTGGAAACCTCTGCCACGATCGGTGCCCCACCGGTACCGGTGCCTCCACCCTCGCCGGCAGTGATGAACACCATGTCTGAACCTTTGAGCACATCCTCGAGCTCGGCCTTGTGCTCCTCGGCCGCGGCCCGTCCGATCTCGGGGTTGGCTCCCGCCCCCAGGCCCCGGGTCACTTCCCGCCCGATGTCGAGTTTGACGTCGGCGTCGCTCATGAGAAGCGCCTGAGCATCGGTGTTGAGCGCAATGAACTCAACACCACGCACCCCGGCCTCCACCATGCGGTTGACCGCGTTGACGCCTCCGCCGCCTATGCCGACAACTTTTATCACGGCCAGATAGCCGCCACTTGAAGTGCTCACAGACATACCTCCACTCGAAATCCAAGGCTAAAGTAGAGGTTTACCGTTGTCCCGGGGTTATGTAAACCCCCAAAGTCTAAGCTTTTACTAGACATTCAGGGTTGCTCGGTGGAAGCCGACTCTGCATCTCCGTCAACCTCCGCATCAGGGTTTTCCACCGTCGGAGCCGCCCGCAACCCCGGAGATACGGCTGGGTGACTGGGAGCTATCAGCGTCAGGATCGAATTTGGGTCGGGTCGTTGCTCGAGCAGCGCAACCAGGCTCAGTGCCTTGGCGGTCATCTCGATCGGTCTCCCCAACCGGACCCGGTAGCCGTCGACCTGGGCCCACAACTCACCATCCGACTCGACGCGCACCAAGCTCTCAGCACGAAGATGAGGGGGCAGGGCGGCCACAAACTCGACTGCGCCCAGGACCTGGGGAGCGCTCTCTGCGCCGGCCTCCGCAACGGCGGTGAGCTGTATCCACGCAAGTGACGAGTCTGGCTTCTCCGGGGACGGCACCGCCACACCGTCGGCGGCGCGACGAACCCACCCACCACCGGTCTCGACCCAGGCCACCGGTACTCTCTCCTCGACCCTGACAATCACGGTGTCGGGCCAGTTGAGGTGGACTCTGGCGTCCGCTATCCACGGATCCTGTTCCAGCGCCGCCTCCACCAATCCGGTTCGCACCATCACCATGGGATTGCCGGCCAGAACTCCGAGCTCGGCCAGCGTCATGTGGGCCGAGCTGACCGCGATGCCGGCGGTGCGGACCTCGGAGATGCTCAGATACGGCGAGAGGAGGAGCCAGGCGAGAGCTCCAACGAGTGAAAGAGCAACAAGGAATTTGAGAACACGGCCAATGTTGCGGCGCGCGTTGTCCTCGGCGACCTCCTGTCTTCGCTCAATCAGTCTTGGATCGATAGTCACGTTTCAAACCCCACAAACTGAATCTCAGGCTCGAGGATGGTCCCCGATTCCTCGAAGACGCGGGTTTTCACCGCAATCACCAGTTCCAGGATGTCTGCAGAGGTGGCACCGGCGCCCGCGACGAAGAAGTTGGCATGCTTTTCCGAGACCGACACATCGCCAACGCTCATGCCCTTGAGACCCAGTGAGTCGATCAAAGCGCCTGCGGCGACATGAGGTGGATTCTTGAAAACGCTCCCGGCGTTGAATGTCCCACCTGGCTGATTGTCCCGGCGCCATCGGGTTATTCGGCGCAGTTCAGACTTTGAGGCCTCGGCATTCCCTGGCACTGCCTTGAACACGGCCTCAACGACAACTTCGGTCGATCCGATATTGGAATGGCGATACGAGAGGTCGAGATCCTCGCGAGTCCTGACGGAGCTGGCACCGGTTGACAGTTCCACAACCGTTGCATGAACCAGCCGGTCCCTCGTTTCGTAGCCGAAGCATCCAGCGTTCTGCCGCACGGCACCCCCGACCGAGCCCGGAATGCCAACAAAGAATTCGAGTCCGGCCAGCGATTGCTCCACGGCGGCTCGCGCAAGGCGAGGGAGCGCCATGGCAGCTCCTGCAACAACCTGATCGCCGTCGAACCCGAGGCGGGCAAAGCCCTCCCCCAGCCGGATCACCAAACCGGGAAAACCCGTGTCGGAGACCACGAGATTCGACCCTCTACCGAGAACAAGGACGGGAAGATCCGCAATGTCGCCCGATTCGGCCAGTTCGACGAGGGCCGCGGAGTCGAGGACGTCGATCAGGTAGCGGGCCGGGCCTCCGGATTTGTAGGTAGTCAGCGGGCCGAGGGGAACGTTCTCCTGGATCAGCCCGTGGCGCACCATCCGATTGACCGGGCTCATACCCGCTCCGCCAATCTTGCCGCCAGCTCCCTCGGGAGGAGAGTTATGTCTCCGGCGCCCATGGTCAAGACCAGGTCGCCATCCCCCACACGGTCTGCCAGGAAGTCGGCCAGCTCGGCTTTATGCGGCACGTAGTGAACGGTGCCGCCGTGCTCACGAACCGAGTCGGCCACCAGGGCGCCTGTCACGCCCGGCACTGGCAATTCTCTGGATCCGTAGATGTCGGTCACGACCGCGACGTCTGCGTCGGAGAGGGCCCGACCGAACTCGCGCTGAAACCGCTCTGTCCGGCTGTAGAGGTGAGGTTGAAACACTGCCCATACCCGACCGGGGACGACACCGCGTGCGGCTTGGAGCGTCGCCGCCACTTCCGTCGGGTGGTGTGCATAGTCATCGACAAGCATCACGCCGGCGACGGTGCCCCGATGCTCCCAGCGACGACCTACCCCTTTGAACGAGGCGATACCCTCGCTAGCGGCCGAGACATCAAAACCGAGCTCGGCAATCAGGGCGAGCGCACCGGCGGCGTTCTGCGCGACGTGTATTCCAGGCATCGACAGCACTACCGGCTGAGTCAGGCTCGGCCCATGGAGGACGAAGCGGCTCCCGCCCTGAAACGACTCCAGATCATCTATCCGATACCGCGCTTCGGCGGAGAGCCCGTAGCTGAGCGCATCCGTTCGACGGACCACCTCCATGGACCCGGAATCATCAGCGCATGCCACGACAGGGCCGTCGACGGACGAGGCAACTGACACGAAACTGTCGAGCAGGTCCTGCTCTGTGCCGAAGTGCTCGAGATGCTCAGGCTCGACATTGGTCACAACCAAACCTTCGAGCCTGAGATGTTCGAAGGTGCGGAAAGCCTCGTCGGCCTCGATGACGAGAAGCTCTTCACTGCCGAAGTGGCCATTGGTGTTGAGCTCGGCGATATCGCCACCGACAATGAACGACGGTTCCGCGCCGGTAGCCCGAAGACTGGCGACCAGCAAGGCCGTGGTTGTCGTCTTGCCGTGGGTCCCGGTCGCCCCGATCGACGGAATCCGCTTGGTGATGGCCTCCAGAAGTTGTGGTCTACCCCACACCTGCTTGCCGGCCTCACGGGCCGCACGCACTTCGGGGTCGTGATCCGGCACAGCGGACGAAGCAACAACCAGATCGGCCGCGGCGGCGACTTCCGGCCGGTGCCCGGTATGGGTGGCGATGCCAAAGTCGGCCAGCCGGTCGAGAGTTGCTCCCCCTCGCAGGTCGGAGCCCGAAACTGTGTGACCTATGCCGACCAGCACCTTGGCGATGGCGCTCATGCCCGCCCCACCGGCGCCAACGATATGGATGCGAAGGGAATCCGTGCTCATCGGGCTTCATCCATCATCGCCTTGGCAATGACTGGAGCAGCTTTGGGACGGGCGATACCGACGGCGGCAGACGCCATTTCGGCCAGTCGGTCGGTGTCATGGATCAGGTCGGCGACTACGCCATCAAGCGAGTCGAGCTGGTCTTCTGGCACCACTACGGATGCCCCGGCTTTCTCCAGGAATGCAGCGTTTGCAGCCTGGTGACCCGACGAGCCGAACCCGCCTGGGACCAGTATCGAAGGAGTTGCGGTAGCGGTGAGCTCGGCCACGGCGCCGCCGGCACGGGCAACGACGAGATCACATGCCGCATAGAAAAGCTCCATCTCATCTTCGAAGGCAATCCGATTCCATCTCGCGACCTCGCCATCAGGGAGCCTCTCGATCTCCTCGAGATTCCGCTCGCCGGTCAGGTGAAGGATTTGGACAGGCCTTCCCCGCCACCGCCGCACGAGCCCTGCGACTGCGGTATTGATCGCTGCCGCACCCAGGGATCCGCCAAAGACCCCCAGAACCGGGATCGCATCTGAGAACGAGTATCTCCTCGACACGTCGGATCGAAGTCTGGTTCGGTCGAATCTGCTGAAACCGGAGCGAATCGGGTTTCCGACCCATTCTCCGCCAGGCAGGCCGTGAGTGTCCGGGAACGAGGTGAACCGTCTGGTGGCCCATCGTTGGACTATTCGATTGGCGAGCCCGGCACCGGCGTTCTGCTCAGAGATCATCAGGGAGACCCTCTCACGTCTTGCCGCCATGGCAGTCGGAACTGTCACGTAGCCGCCCATCCCCAACGCGACCTTGACGTCGTGTCGACCGATCGCATCTGAGATTTCGTCCTTCGCTCTCATGACCACCCGCGGCAGGGCCAGGTTCTTTGGGGTCAACGACCGTTGTAGGCCCCTCAATTCGACCTGGAGGAGGGGAAAGCCGTGATCGGGGTAGACGGACGCCTCGAGACGACTTCCGCCGACAAACAGGACGTCATCTTTGGATACTCCGGCCCCGATTAGAGCCTCGCCAACGGCAAGCCCCGGAAATACATGGCCACCGGTACCGGCCGCAGCGATCAGGAACGTCACGTTTTCCTTTCGACTCCGCTCTGTGCGATGTTGACCAACACCCCCAACGCCGCCATGGACATGATCAGACCGGTGCTCCCAAAGGATACGAATGGCAAGGCAATACCGGTTATTGGGATGACCCCGAGAACACCTCCAATATTTACCAGCGCTTGGAATGAAAGCCACATGGTGATGCCCGCCGCGACCATCCGACCAAACCGATCCGGTGCACGAACGGCAACCAACCAGCCCGTGACGGCGAGCGCCACGAACAGGCCGATGATCGTCAAGGCTCCGACAAGACCGGTCTCTTCTCCGATAATGGCGAAAATGAAATCGGTGTGCGCGTTGGGAAGATAGAACCAGCGTGCTCTGCTCGCCCCTAGACCGACACCGAAAATTCCGCCGTTCGATAGCGCGTAGTAACCCTGGATCAGCTGATAGCCCTCGCCGCTCGAGTTGCCCCAGGGATCGAGGAACCCGACTATTCGATCGGCCCGGTACTGGTCGGACAACGCCAGAAAGGCGACGGCGACGATGGCCCCCATTGTCAGCAACGCAACGTACTTCAGCGGGGCGTCACTGGCGAGGATGACCGCCAGGGCCGCTGCTCCGATGATGATGGTGGTGCCGAGATCTGGCTGCTTGACGACAAGGATCGCAATTGTCCCGACTACGAATGCGATCGGAGCGAGAAAGTGCCCGAAGCTGGACAGCAGTTTGTGTTTGCGCTCCAGAAGGAACGCGAGGGTGAACACAATCGAGATCTTGGCGATCTCCGACGGTTGAAAGGTGAACCCGGCAACCGGGAGCCAACGCCGCGCGCCGCCGATGACAGGGCCGACGGCAAGGACTGCCACGAGAAGCCCCAGAGTGGCCACGAACATTGGAAGAGCGACCTTCCGATAGAACCGGTATGGCACCCTGCTGGCTACCAGAAGCGCAACCGTGCCGATCCCGACGCCGATCAACTGGCGCTTGAAAAAGTAGAAACGGTCTTGTGCCTGGTCGATGCCGACGGCCGACGAGGCGGACTGGGTGGCGCCGAGGCCGATAACGATGAGCACGACTACGACCACGAGGAGAGTCGTCGCAATCCGACTGTTGACCTGGAGCCGTTCCGCCCTTTTTCGGGCAGCGGCTCTGAGCCCGGCAATCGATGTCACGTTGGCAGCGGTCATCTGGGCGGCTCCCCTGTCCGTTCCCTCGCCAGCTCCGAGAACCGGTCGCCTCTTTCCGAGTAGGACTCGAACTGGTCGAAACTGGCACAGCCCGGCGCGAGAAGGACCGTGTCGCCGTCGCGGGCAATTGATGAGGCGAGGCCGACCGCATCCTCCATCGACCCGGCAAGATGACCCCGTTCTCCCGCTGCGGCCACGAGGTCAGGGCCGGTGGTCCCGATCCCGATGAGATGGCGGAGGTTTGGCTCCCGGGCGAGGTCAGTGACATCGAGCCCCTTGGCTAGCCCGCCTGCGATCAGCACCACAGACTTCTCAGCGCGAATCGAGGCAAGAGCGGCGTGGACATTGGTCGCCTTGCTGTCGTCCACCCAGGTGACGCCGTGCTGCATCGCGACCACCTCTCTTCTATGGGCGCCAGGGCGAAAACGCCGAGCCGCTTCAGCGATGCCTTCCGCCGTGCCCCCAACACGAATTGCGAGAGCCGCGGCCATTGACAGGTTGGTCAGGTGAATCGGATCTGGTGAGGCCAGCTCGTCGATGTCGAGCAAAACATCCTCGACCGAAAGGAAGCCTCCAGCGACACCGCCCCCACCTTCCGGGACTCGACTTGCCGACACCGGGTAAAGCCGGCTCGGAGCATTCGCGACAAGAGACGACGCTCCCGGGTCATCGGCGTCGTACACCAGCAAATCAGTTGAAGTCTGATTGGCGAAGATACGCGCCTTCGCATCCCGATATGCCATCTCAGAGCCATGCCAATCGAGATGATCGACCGCGACGTTGGTGATCGCCGCGGCCAGAGGATGAAACGTCTCGGAGAAGCGAAGCTGAAAACTGGAGACCTCGACGACAAGAACGTCGTTCTCGACGTCGACCTGATCGGACAGAGCTGATCCAATGTTGCCGGTCGCCGGAGCGGTGAGGCCTGATGACTCCAGCATGGCCGACGTCGCCTCGGTCACCGTGGTTTTGCCATTGGTCCCGGTGATGGCGACCACAGGGCCGTCGAGAAACGTCGATGCGAACTCGATTTCGCTCCACACCGGTATGCCCCACTCCAGCGCCTCCACAATCGGCAGGGAGCGCTCCGAGAAACCCGGACTGGTCACCACCAGATCGATCCCATTGAGAAGAACGGGATCCCAGCCACCGCTGGCCAGGGCAAACCCCTCTCCATGGACGGCCGGTGCCGGGTCTTCGGAGAAGAGAGTGACCGACTTGTTCTGGGACCGAGCCAGCCGGGCGGCGGCCAGCCCGGAGACCCCGGCACCAAGTACCAGTATCCGGTTCACAGTATCCCCTCCAGACGAAGGAAGTCCCCATAGAAGAAGCCCAAACCAAGCGCCACTCCGATGCCGGTGAGAATCCAGAACCTGATCACGACGGTCGTCTCGGGCCAGCCACCGAGATCGAAGTGAAAATGCAAGGGTGACATTCGGAAGACCCGCCGGCCGAACATCTTGAAACTCGCCACCTGGATTATCACCGAAAGCGTCTCCGCCACGTAGATCGCGCCGAGGATCACCAGAAGCAGCTGAGTGTTGGTCAACAGAGCAAGGGCGGCGAGAAGCCCACCGATTGCCTGGGAACCGACGTCCCCCATGAAAATCTTCGCCGGTGGGGCGTTCCACCAGAGAAAACCGAGAATGGCGCCAAACATCGCCGACGAGATGATCGCCAGATCGAGCGGGTCGACTCCCTGATAGACGTCGGGGTTTCTGAACTGCCAGAACGCAATCACGGTGTAGGAGGCGACAACAAGGACCGCCGAGCCGCCGGCCAGTCCGTCCATGCCGTCGGAAAGGTTCACCCCATTGGCGGCGCCGGCGATCATGATCAGCACCCAGGCCACGAAGAAGACACCAAGATCGATTCCGAGGGGGCGGACGAACGAGATCTCGGTGACAACACCCGCCTCGGTGGCTCCCCAAGCGAAGACGGCAGCAATTGCGATCTGACCTCCGAACTTGACCAACTTGGAGAGACCGAGACTTCGCTGGTTGGAGAATTTGATCCAATCATCGAGGAAACCGACCACGGCCATGCCCAGGAGTGCGAACACTGCAAGCAGTCCGCCCGGCTGAAGCGGCTGAAACTCGAGCCCCAGCCCGGAAGAGGGCGTCCACACTCGTACATGAGCCAGCAGGTACCCGACGATGGCGGCAACCACAAAGACGAGGCCACCCATGGTCGGTGTGCCCTGCTTGTGGGCGTGGCCTTTGATGTCCTCCTGGATGAACTGGCCGATCTCACGTCTGCGGAAGAAACGGATCGCATAAGGGGTCCCGAAGATGGCAATCAGAAGGCCCACGGCCCCCGCGATGAGCAGGGAGATCACAGCGACATGCTCCCCGAAGTCAGCCCCGAACCCGCGGATTCCGGGGTCAGTCCGAGCAACTCCCTGACGACGGTGCGGTCGCTGAAAGGCCTGACCTCATTGCCGATCATCTGGCTGGTCTCGTGACCCTTGCCGAGCACGAGAACGATGTCACCGGGCTCGGCTCCGTCGAGTGCCATCTCGATGGCCGCTCTCCGGTCGAGTTCGACCAACGCCGATCTGGCCTCGGGGATACCGGCGAATACCGCGTCGGCAATGGAGCCAGGGTCCTCTGACCTGGGGTTGTCATTGGTGACAATCACCAGGTCGGCAAGAGCGGCCGAGGCTCCCATCAGCGGTCTCTTGTCGATGTCGCGGTCGCCTCCGGCGCCGAGGACCGCGATCACCCTGGCTTTGGTGACCTCTCGAGCGGCCCCCACAGCTGCGCGAACACTGTCAGGTGTGTGGGCGTAGTCAACGATCACACGGATAGCCGAGGAGCCGGAGACCAGTTCGAATCTTCCCGGAACTCCCGCCAGCGAGCCGAGTCCCTCCTTCACCTGGTCCAGAGTCAGACCAAGTGCGAGTCCACATGCCGCCGCCACCAGGGCGTTCCGCACGTTGAACGAGCCGATCAAAGGAGTTTCGACCTTGGCGACCTCGCCTCCGACCACCAAATCAAAGCCGGCGCCGAGGTCAGTGGCCACCAGATTCGCGGCACAAACATCTCCTCCAACACCCACCGTTGTCACCGGCATCGGCGCCCAGGACGCGATGTCCTTGCCCACCGGGTCGTCGACGTTCACCACTGCCGACTCGACGTCGTAGTCCCGGAACAATCGTTCCTTGGCCTGTCGGTAGGACGCCATGTCATGGTGAAAATCGAGATGATCCTGGGAGAGGTTGGTGAATGCCGCCACCGCGAATCTCGTTCCGGCGACGCGTTCGAGATCCAAGGCATGAGAGGAGACCTCAGTTGCGATCACATCGGCGCCTTCGTCCCTCATCCGGCCCAGCAAACGTTGGAAGTCGGTCGCCTCTGGTGTGGTGCGAGTCGATTCGTACATGGTGTCCCCGACACTGGTGCGGATCGTGCCGATGAGCCCGGGTTTCCAACCCGTGGATGCGGTGATCGACTCGATGTAGTGAGTGACGGTCGTCTTTCCGTTGGTGCCGGTCACACCGACAACCGGTACCTCGGCCGATGGGTCGCCGTGAACCCTTGCAGCGAGCAGCCCCATGACTGCGCGGGTGTCTTCAACAACGATCTGTGTCACTGGGATGTCAAGGCGACGGTTGACACAGACCACCGTTGATCCCGCAGCCACGGCGTCCGGCACGTATTCATGGCCGTCTTTGGTTGCACCTTCGACAGCCGTAAAAAGAATCCCGGTCCCTGCCTGTCTGGAATCATGAGTTACGTCGCTTACCGCTGCGGTCGCATCCCCCACAACGGAGCCAGAAACAAGCCGACCGAGCTCGGCCGCAGTCTTAGGGGACATCCGGGCTCACTCCGAGACGGTGAAGGGCCTGCTCCATGACTGCAGCGAAGACCGGAGCCGCGGACGCTCCACCAGTCCGGAACTCTCGGGACGGTGAATCGATCAGAACGGCCACGACTATCTTGGGGTCGTCGATGGGAGCCAAACCCACGAATGAGGCTCGGGTCTGCTCGGTATACCGATCATCGTCACCAAGCTTGTTGGCAGTGCCGGTCTTGCCGCCCACCCGGTAACCATCGACCTGGGCCGCGGTGCCGGTGCCTTTCTCTATCACGGAGGCCAGCAGCTCTCTCATCAGAAGCGCGGTGCCCGGGGATACGACAAAACGAGTCTCGAACCCTGAGACTTCGGTCTCTCCGTCAACGTCGACGATCGACGAAACGATGTGCGGCTGCATCCATATCCCATCGTTGCCTATGGCCGCGTACGCCGCCGCCATCTGGAGCGGGGTTGCCGCCACTGAGTAGCCGATGGCGGCGGAGGCCCAGCATGTCTGACATCCGGCCGCGAAGTTGAGGATGCCCGGAGCCTCAACCGAGTAGTCGATGCCGGTCTTCGAGCCGAGGCCGAAGGCCTCGATATAGCTGACCAGGCGTTCCTGACCAACTCTCTCGGCGATCATTATGGATCCGACGTTGGATGAACGGGTGAAGATCTCGGCAACCGTCATGTCTTCAGTCGCGTGCTCCTTGAAATCGTGATAACACCCATACACATCGGAGTCCCCGGAGTCACATGCACCGTCCAGCACCTCCAGCACATCCGCGACGTCAGGAATGACAGTGCCGACACCGACCTCGCCCTCCTCGATCGCGGCGGCAAATGTGATCAGCTTCTGAGTCGAGCCCGGCTCGTATATGCCTCTCACGGTGAAGTTGGAGAAGGCACGGCAGACATTCGGATCGTCAGACCCTTCACAGGCCGGGTCCAGCGTCTGGCGCGACTCCGGGTCGAAGACCGGAGCGCCGGTCATGGCGAGCACTCCCCCGGTCTCCACCTCGAGCACGACCACCCAGCACGCTTCGGCATCCGTCTTCTCGATCGCGTCCAAGCACGCCTGCTGGGCCTGATACTGGAGGGGCAAGTCGATCGTGGTGTTGAGGTCGGCGCCGGGCACCGCAGGGACGATGTCGCTAATGCCCTGGGGTATCGGGCGGCCACCCAAGTCGCGCTCGAACAGGGCGTGGCCGGGTGTGCCGCGAAGCTGCTCGTCATAGACGTACTCGAGACCCTCCTGCCCATTGCCGTCGATGTCGACAAAACCGGTGACGTGACTCGCCACCTGGCCTGCCGGGTAGATCCTCGTCGATTCGGGGTGCGCGTAGATGCCCTTGATCTCCAGGCCGAGGATCTCCTCGGCGACGACTGCATCGATCTGACGGTCTAGATAGACGAAGTCCCGATCGGAAGTGAGGCGCTCATACAAGACGTCGGAGTCGACGCCAAGCATCCCGCCGATCTGCTGCGCCACCCAGAGCGGCTCATCGACCTGCCCCGGGACCGCGTACATGCTCTGAGCTTCAACAGTCAGTGCGAGAAGCTCACCGTTTCGGTCGAACACCTTGCCCCGCTGTGGAGGGAGTTCCCTTGCGACAAGTCGCTGGGAAAGGCCTTGATCGGCCAGGGCGGCCGCCTGGACCACCTGAACCTGGACCAGCCGGTATGCCATTCCCGCCCATGCGAACAGGAGGAAAAGGGCAATGAAAGCAATGCGAACACGATTGGCGTCAAAGCGCTTGGCGAACCTGTTGGTCGCCACAGCGTCAGTTCTCCGGCCGCGACTCCGGCGGTTGGGGCCGTGATACCCCGTCCACGAGCCCGGCTCCAGCGCGCCGTCGGGTCGTCATTGGGCTTCCTCGCGTGCTTCGACGGACACCACCGTCGGCCCGCTCGGTGAGAGATCAACGAGAATCTGATTGGTCGATACCGGGATGACCATTCCCAACTCCTCGGCGAGCGGCGCAATGTGCGCCGGGTTCTCCAGCCGGGCGATGGTGAGGCTGAGTTGCTGGTTCAGCGCCGATTGTTCGGCAACCGACCGTTCGAGCTCTGCCAGTTCGAAGGCAGAGTTGTCCAGGGAGGTTCGGGCAAAGATCAGACCGAGGAATCCAATCACGGCGATCAAGACGACGACCATCCACGGTGCAACGAAGCGACGGCTGCGGGCACGGCCCTGCAGGACCCTGAGCCGATCCTCGGTGGCCCCTTGATGGAATGGCCGGGCGGTCATGAAGCCACTTTCTCGACTGCGCGGAGCATCGCTGACCGGGCCCGGTTGTTTCTAGTGATCTCATCGGCTGTCGGCCGGATGGGCTTCCGGGTGAGAACTCTGAGCTCAGCCGCTCGGCCACACCCGCAGACGGGAAGATCAGGTGGACAGACACAGCCCCGTGCACCTTGGGCGAAACGCCTCTTGACGATCCTGTCCTCCAGCGAGTGATAGGAGATGGCGATCACCCGACCCGACGGCTGAATCATCTCGAGGGCCTGATCGAGACCGGAAGCGACCGCATCCAGCTCATTGTTGACCGCAATCCGGATCGCCTGGAAAGTGCGTCGGGCGGGATGTCCCGCCCGACGACGGGCCGCGGGAAGTGCCTCTGCGATGACAGCGGCGACCTGGCGGGTGGACTCATAAGGACGGCCGACCACGATGGCACGAGCGATTCGCGGCGCCATCGGCTCCTCACCGAAGCGGCGGATGATCCCGGTCAGGTCCGCCTCCGGCCATTCGTTGACGATGTCGGCAGCCGTTCGGGCGGCGTCGGGCCCCATTCGCATGTCGAGAGGCCCGTCGTGGCGGTAGGAGAACCCACGCTCGGGCTCGTCCAACTGATGAGAGGAGACACCAAAGTCGAAAAGGACCGCCGAAATGGGTCTTTCTGTCATCGGCGCGACAACTTCGGCCAGTTCGCCGAAGTTCCCTTGAACCACCGTGAGCCCCATACCCCGGGCGTTACGGAGGGCATCAGGATCCCTATCGACCGCTATCACTGTCACGTCTTCTCCGAACTCATTCAGCAACCGGTGGCTGTGACCACCACCGCCGAACGTGGCATCTACAACCACTCCGGGGATGACGGGGGTCAACAGTTGAACCACCTCATCAACCAGAACCGGCCGGTGGTAACCACGGTCACTACTGGCGGGATCCTGGCTCATGGCCAGCCCCCCGGGCGCTGGTACCAATCAGGAAGCGGGCGGAGTCAGGGGCCTTCCAATTGGTTCCGGGGGGCTGGCGATGGGCCAGCCAGTCAGATTTGCGATGGGTTCAGACGTCCTCCTCGAGATAGGTCTCATCCCCGGCGATCCGATCGGCGACATAGTCATCCCGATTCCACAACTCCACATGATCAAAGACACCAATCACCGCTATCTCCGAGGAGGTCTCCAGATGGGCGAACTCGCGGAGATCCGGCTTCACGAGCACCCGGCCCGACTTGTCTGGTGTCTGAAGATCCGCTCCACCGAACACTGTCCTGGCGAAACGCCGGCCACCCTTGTCCTGGGGCGCGTCGATCACCTCGGCGGCCCTTTTTTCAAAGTCGTCTGCAGAGAAGACGACGAGCTGGCCGTCCTGGCCCTTGGCAACGACACAACCTGTCTCGAGACGACGACGGAAACCGGAGGGCATGACCACCCTCCCCTTGAGGTCGAGGCTGTGAAAGTACTCGCCAAGAAACACTTCTGATCTTCTCCGTCCGTCCGCATCGATGACCATCCTTGGTCGCGAGCGCCACTATGACCCACTTTGCCCCACATGTCAACCTTTTGTCCCACCCGCCCCACTTCTGGTTACCTGAGGTATCTGGCGCCAGATATGGCGCTAGGAGTCTGTTGAATAATGCCGTTGGTCAGATCGGCGGCCAGGCGCGTCACCCGCAAGAACGAGGTTCCGCCACTCCTCGGGTCGGAATGGCGGGGCTGAGGACGCCGCGAGTGGCGATGATCTGGTCGTCGAGATGAGTGACATGCATGGTTCAACGGGCTCCTAAAGCTGCACAGAAAGCCCGACGAGCTACACGCACCGGCTCCGGATGGCTCCGGCGATGGCGCGTCTCTCCCAGGTAGGGTGGCCAAATGAAGTGGCGCGCGCTGTATGTCCTGGCTGCGGCCCAATTCCTCATGGTGCTGGACCAGGCAGTGATGAATGTCTCGATCAGCCAGTTGGTAGAGGATTTCGACACAACAGTGACTGTCATCCAGGGGGTCATCACGTTCTACGCCCTGACCATGGCCGCCCTGATGATCACCGGCGGAAAGCTGGGCGACCGGTGGGGACGGAGGCGCGCCTTCTGGATAGGTCTCCTCATCTACGCGTCCGGGTCCGCGTTGACCGCCGTCAGCCAGACCGTCGGACAATTGTTGCTCGGCTGGTCGATTCTCGAAGGAATCGGGGCTGCGCTGGTCCTCCCGGCACTGGTCGCTTTGATCGCGGGGAGCTACCAGGGCACCGACCGGGCCATCGCCTATGGAGTCATCGGAGGCGTGGCCGGTGCCGGAATCGCCGTTGGTCCGATCCTCGGCGGATGGGTGACCACCAACTACACCTGGCGATATGTCTTCGTGGGTGAAGTGATCCTCACGCTTTTGATCGTCCTCTCCGTCCGGTTGATAACGGACATTGCCCGTCCCAAGCCTGTTCCGAAACTGGATTGGGTTGGCTCCGTGCTATCGGCTCTCGGTCTCGGCCTCCTCGTGTTCGGGATTCTGCGGGCTAGCGAGTGGGGCTGGATCACCAACGCCAACTCCCCGATCACTCCATTCGGCCTTTCGTTGGCGCCATTCGTGGTGGGGGCGGGCCTGATTGTGCTTGGGCTATTCATGCGCTGGTTGGAGCGCAGAGTGAGGCTCGGGCTTGATCCTTTGTTCAGACCCGACATATTGAATATCCGCCCGCTGAACGCAGGCTTGAAGATGTTCCTCGCACAGAATCTGATCCTGATGGGAGTCTTCTTCTCGATTCCGCTCTATCTGCAGATCGTGCAGGGGCTGAATGCTCTCGACACAGGGATCCGAATGCTCCCAGTATCGGTGACGATGTTCATCATGTCGTTCGTTGGCGCCCGCATGAGCGAGAAGTGGACCCCACGACAGATCGTCCGCGCGGCACTATGGGTGCTTCTCCTTGCGGTTCTGATGCTGCTCGGCACGATCGAGGCTGTTCTCGAGGGATACCTGTTCGCCACGTCGATGGCGTTGCTCGGTGTGGGGATGGGGCTGTTGGCGTCGCAGTTGGGCAATGTGGTCCAGTCATCGGTCGGACCGAGGGATCGCAGCGAGGCCGGAGGCCTTCAATACACGGCCCAACAGCTTGGCTCTGCAATTGGGACGGCCTTGATCGGAGCCATAGTCATCAGCGCTTTGGCGACGGCCTTCGTCAACCAGATAGAAGACGATCCGCGTGTTTCGGACGAGGTCAGCCAGAGCATCGGCATCGAGCTGAACGGCACGATCTCCTTCGTGAACTCAGATGATCTTGCTGCGGCCTTGGCCGAAACGTCACTGGACAGCGACGAGGCGAACGCCATCGTCGACGGCTATATGACAGGACAGTTGCTGGCCCTCCGGATTGGACTGGTCGTCGTCGCCACCATTGTCATCGGGGCGATGTTCACCGCAAGAAGGATCCCCGACATGTCGTTTGAGCAAATAGCCGCTGCGGAAGCCGAC
>JACZUI010000013.1 GCA_022573225.1 Acidobacteriota bacterium | reverse complement strand
GCGACGTACCGACCCTGGAGACCGTGGCCGCCGTTCAACTCATCCGGGAGCATCTGCCCCACGTCAAGGTCAGGGTGATCAACGTGGTGGATCTGATGCGTCTCCAGCCGGAGAGCGAACATCCCCATGGGCTGGCCGACCGTGAGTTCGACGCCCTGTTCACCATCGACCGGCCGATCATCTTCGCCTACCACGGATATCCGTCGTTGATCCATGGCCTCACCTACCGGCGCGCCAACCATGGAAACCTCCACGTCCGCGGCTACAAGGAGGAGGGGACCACGACGACACCGTTCGACATGGTGGTGTTGAACGACCTCGACCGCTACCACCTGGTGATGGACGTCATCGACCGGGTGCCCGGTCTCGGACAGCGGGCCGCCGAGGTCCGTCAACTCATGGTGGACAAGCGCACCCAGCACCGGGCCTACATACGAGAGCATGGAGACGACCTTCCCGAGGTCAGGGATTGGATGTGGGAAGGCTGATGAGGGTCCTTGTGGTCAATGCGGGCTCGTCGAGCCTGAGATTGCGTCTTCTCGACCCGGAGGACGTCGTGCTGGCAGAAGAGCATCTCGAACGCTGGGACCCGGCAGACGAGGAGGCGATCACGACGATCGTCAACCGTTTTCCCCGGCCTGACGCGGTGGGTCACCGAGTGGTCCACGGCGGTGAGCGGTTCACCCGCCCGACACCTCTCAACGAGGAGGTGGAGGACGGTATCGCCGAGCTCTCCCGGCTGGCGCCTCTTCATCAACCGCGTGCCCTCGCCGCGATTCGGGGGGTGAGTGCGGTACTGCCCGACGTTCCGGCGGTTGCCTGCTTCGACACCGTCTTCCACACCACCCTCCCCACCGCCGCGGCCACCTACGCCCTGCCCGCTGAGTGGCGGGAGCGGTGGGGGTTGCGCAAGTTCGGGTTCCATGGCCTCTCCCATGCCTACGCGGTGCGGCGCACCGCAGCGCTGCTGGGACACACCGACACAGGGTTTCGGGTGGTGAGCTGTCACCTGGGAGCGGGAGCGTCGCTGTGCGCGGCGATCGACGGCCGATCGGTGGACACCACCATGGGTTTCACCCCGCTCGAGGGTCTGGTGATGGCGACCCGATCCGGCTCGGTCGACCCGGGACTGGTGCTGTGGCTCATCACCGGCGCCGGACTATCCCCGGCCGATGTCAGCGAAGGTCTCGAGCAGCGCTCGGGGCTGGCGGGCCTGAGCGGACAGTCCGGGGACATGCGCCATGTTCTCGCCGCCCGCCAGGAAGGAAAGAAGGAAGCCGTGATCGCATTCGATGTCTACCTCCACCGTCTGGTGCGGGAGATCGCGGCCATGACCGCCTCGATGGGTGGGGTCGACGCCCTGGTGTTCACCGGCGGCGTCGGAGAGCACTCCCCGGTGGTGCGCGCCGAAGTCGCATCCCGTCTCGGCTACCTGGGAGTGGCTGTCGACCCCGGCAAGAACAGCGCCACGGTCGGTGTCGACGCCGTAATCGGGGTCGAGAAGTCATCGGTCCGAACGGTGGTAGTTCGGGCGCGGGAGGACCTCGAGATCGCTCGTCAGACCCGCGTCCTGATCGCCGACCAGGCGGAGAGGGATCCTGGGTGACCAGCGAACCAAGACGGATTGTCATCTCCCCCGACCGTTTCGACGCGGCGATATTCGACCTGGACGGGGTTATCACCGACACCGCCCGGGTCCATGCCACCGCCTGGCAACACCCTCTTCGACGAGTACCTGGCCGCTGAGGCCCCACCGGACGCCACCGGCCGGCCCTTCAGCGACGACGATTATCGACGCCATGTCGACGGTCGGGCCCGGATCGACGGGGTTGAGGCGTTTCTGTCGTCGCGGGGCATCCGGATCCGGCGTGGCGCACCGACCGATCCACCGGATGCGGCCACGGCTTGGGGTCTGGCCAACCGGAAGAATCGCTACTTCCTCGACATCCTCGCCTCCGAGGGTGTCGTCGCGTTCCCGTCGTCGCTTCAGGCGGTGCGGAGAGTCCGGGACGGTGGCTTGGCCACCGGGGTGGTCACTGCCAGCCGTAACCGGGCCCAGGTACTCGACGCCGTTGGAATCACCGGACTGTTCGACGTCCATGTCGATGGCATCGATGCTGCGGAGCTTGGTTTGGCGGGTAAGCCGGATCCGGCCCCGTTCCTCGAGGCGGCACGCCGTCTCGGTGTTGATCCATCACGAGCGGTGATTGTCGAGGACGCCATCTCCGGTGTCGAGGCGGGTCGTCGCGGTGGATTCGGTCTGGTGATAGGTGTTGACCGGGGAGGCGACGGCGACCAGCTCCGCCGCCACGGGGCCGACGTCGTGGTGAACGACCTCTCCGTCATCGACGTCACTCCGGGAGAGAGAATCGCGGGTCATGACTGACAGTCCGTGGATTCTCGAGTTCGAAGGAGTGGCACCCGAGGATGAGGGCCGCCGGGAGACGTTGTCCACCCTCGGCAACGGGTTGTTCGCCACTCGTGGGGCCGCTCCCGAGTCGAACGCTGACGGGGTCCACTGCCCGGGCACCTACGCCGCGGGCGTCTACAACCGGCTGGTTTCTACGGTGGCCGGCCGCCAGCTCGAGCATGAGAGCCTGGTGAATCTCCCCAACTGGCTGCCTCTTACGTTCAGGGCCGACGAAGGACCCTGGTTCGGGTCGCCCGAGATTGATGTCCTCACTTACAGTCAGAGACTCGACCTCAGCCATGGGATGCTCACCCGGCGGATTCGTGTTCGTGATCCCAGCGACCGCCAGACGTCGGTCGTCGAGCGGCGTATCGTCCACATGGCCGAACCGCATCTGGCCGCGCTGGAATGGGTGATCACACCCGAGAACTGGACGGGGTCCCTCACCATCCGCTCGCTGCTCGACGGCGAAGTGGAGAACCGCAATGTTGTCGACCACCGGAGCCTCGCCGGGCGTCATCTACGGGCCGTCGCCACCGGGGAGGCCACCCCCGGCACTTGTTGGCTCGAGGTGGAAACCACCCAATCCCATCTGCGCTGTGTCGTTGCGGCCCGTACCACGGTCATGATCGAAGACCGACCACAGCCCGTGGAGCGCTCTCTGTACCGGAGCGGGCAACGTATCGGTCACAAGCTGGTGCTTGACGTCAACCCCGGCGAAACGGTCGTCGTGGAGAAGGTCGTGTCGCTCTTCACGGCCCATGATCACGCCATCTCCGAACCTCGAATCGCTGCCATCGAGGCGCTGGCCGTGGCCGACAGTTTTGACCGGATGCTCCACTCCCACCAGCTGGAATGGGAGCACTTGTGGCGTCGCTGTGACCTCAGGCTCGGCGACGGTGAGTCCGAAACGGCCCGCACCCTCAACCTCCATGTCTTCCATGTCCTCCAGACACTGTCGCCCCACGTCGCCGACCGCGACGTGGGGGTGCCGGCCCGGGGTCTTCACGGCGAGGGTTACCGGGGCCACATCTTCTGGGACGAGCTGTTCGTGTTCCCGTTCTTGAACCTGCGGATCCCTGACCTGACTCGGGCGTTGCTGCTCTACCGTTACCGTCGGCTTTCCGCCGCCCGTCGCGCCGCTAGGGAAGCCGGCCACAAGGGTGCTATGTACCCGTGGCAGAGCGGCAGCGACGGCCGCGAGGAGACACCAACCCAGTTTTACAACGCTCGTTCGGATCGGTGGATGCCGGACAACTCGCGGCGTCAGCGGCACGTCGGGCTCGCCGTTGCCTACAACGTCTGGCAGTACTATCAGGTGACCGGCGATGTCGACTTTCTGGCCTCCCACGGCGCCGAGATGTTGATCGAGATCTCCCGGTTTTTCGCCGGCCTGGCCCGCCTCGACCCGGTCGACGGCCGCTTCCACATCAGCGGGGTCATGGGGCCCGACGAGTTCCACGATGGCTACCCCGACCGACCGGTGAAGGTGTTGACGACAACGCCTACACCAACGTTCTGGTGTCGTGGCTGCTCCGAAGGACCATCGACACCTACACATTGCTGGCAGATCGCCACCGTGGGGAGCTTTGGGAACGACTCGGGGTGACTGCCGATGAGGTGACGGGATGGGACCGGATGAGCCGCCGGCTGGCGGTGCCGTTCCTCACCGGAGGGATCATCGCCCAGTTCGCCGGCTACGGGGAACTCGAAGAGCTCGACTGGGAGGCCTACCGACGCCGCTACGACAACATTGGACGGCTCGATCTCATTCTCGAAGCCGAAGGAGACTCTCCAAACCGGTATCAAGCGTCGAAACAGGCCGACGTGTTGATGCTGTTCTACTTGTTCTCCGCCGACGAGCTGACCGATCTGCTGGGTCACCTCGGCTACGAGTTCGATTCCGGATCGATCCCCGAAACCGTCGACTACTACCTGGCCCGCACGTCGAGCGGTTCGACGCTGAGCCGGGTCGTCGACGTGGGCGTCGGGTTACAGAACGAACGTATAACTGTAAGTAATTCGGCCGGGGCCAGATTGACGGTGATGGTTCGATTGGGAAACCGCAATCCGGTAGAGGCGACCGCCGCCCGCACCCGATCTTTGGCTTCTCTCACCGCTGTGTCAGGAAGGCCCGAAAGTTTGAAGACATCCTGTTGACGCCCGACGTGAGCTTCGACCATTACAGGCCTGACGGTCCCCCCGACGAGCGCCACAGAGGTGGTCGCTGCGTACATGTCCCGAACGTACGACCTGACACCGACAAGAAACAGGGGTCTGCCGTAGCAACCTCCCGACAAGGATTCCTCAGTCGATCAAAGCCACCGAACCAACCCGTCTCGGATCGGCATGCGCCGACAGAACGGAACCATCGAGATCGGCCCCGGCCACTCCACCGAAATACATGTGCCGATCCGGATACCGCCGTATCTCCATCTCATGGCCTGCCAGATCGATGCCTGGCTCGAGGGCCGCGCGAACCCGGCCATCCAACTTCTCAGGGTGGAGCCTCGGGTGGTCGATCGCGCTCGCCAGATCGTCTCCACCCAACGCAGCACGCGCCAGAGCGATGGTGAGCGCCGAGGTAATCCGATCCGCTCCCGGGGATGCCAGTGCGATGACACGCCCGGAGGCTCGGGCCAGGGTCGGTGCCATGTTTGACAGCATTCTCTCCCCCGGTCTTTGCGCCTCCATACCGCCTGGGAGCAACTCGATCTCACCAACCGAGTTGTTCATCAGCATTCCCGTTCCCTTCGGAACCACCCCAGCCCCGTACCCGGCGGAGAAGCTGGCCGCCACAGCGCCACCGTCCCGTTCGACTGCCGCGACTGCGATAGTCGAGGCCGACCTGATCCCGGCCTCCTCGAGCAGGACTCGCGTGGCAGCCTCACGGTCGACTGCGGGCTCGAGCCGTTCGGCCCTCAACTCGAAGCATCGACGCAATGCGTCGAACCAGACCCCGGGGTCGAGGGGGTCCCCGGCAGCAGAAATGGCCGAGAGGGCGAGAGAGAGCGCAACACCACCGACCGCGGGCGCCGGATTGGTGATCAAGTCCCAACCGGCCATCTCCACCTGCAATGGTGGCCTTGCGATCGCCTCGTAGCTCTCCAGGTCTATACGCGTGAGCCGACCGCCTCGCTCCTGGAGATCGTCGGCGATCGCCTGGCCCAGCTCCCCCCGATAGAGCACATCGACGCCTTCGGCGCCAATCATTCGCAGTGTTGGCGCCAGGTCATCAAAACGGACCACCGAGCCCAAAGCGGCGACCTCTCCGTCTTCAAACAGGGCTTGGCGGCTGATCGGATCCTGATCGAAGATCTGGTTGGCCCCTTCGGTGAGATAGATGACCGCAGTGCTCAGCAACGGAAAGCCGGGTTCCACTATCTCCGCGACGATGTCCATGATCAGCTTCCACGGAACCACCCCGTATCGTGAATTGGCCATCTCGAATGCGGCAAAGGCCCCCGGTACGGCCACCGACCCCGCATCCACCAGCGTGGTGACCCCGCCCCCGTACTCCATGGTGACGGTTCTGGTGAAGCTCTCGCCGCTGAAGCCCAGACCGGGGAACGCCATGTAGCCGTCGATGACCACAGGGTTGCGGCCGGGCAGGTCGATCGTGAGGTATCCGCCACCGAGCGGCGCGCATACCCCGGGATCGATGCACATTGCGGTGAGTGAGGCCGCGACCGCGACATCGACGACCGATCCGCCCTCACCTGCGACCGCGGTGCCCGCCCTTGTGACCAGGTCAGACGCTCCGGCCAGTGCGATCCGTGGCATCAGATCGGTGACATCAATGGTGGTCTGTCGCGCTCATCGGCCTCGCCATTCGGGATCTCGTTTCTCGAGGAAGGAAAGCAATCCCTCTCTGAAATCCTCCGTCCCCAGCATCACCGTCTGTGCCTCCCCCTCCCAGGCCAGGGCATCGGCCAGGCTCGACCCAAAGGAGCCGTTGAGCATCTGCTTACTCAGCATCTGAGCCAGCGGAGCGCCCTGGAGAATCCGCTCGGTCAGCTCCGACACCGTCGCTTCCAGTTGATCCGCTGCCACTACGTCTGTCACGAGACCGATCCGGGCGGCCTCCGCAGCGTCGACCATTCTCCCGGTGAGTGACATCTCTTTGGCCCGCTGCAAACCCACGATGCGGGGCAACAACCACGATCCACCGCTGTCCAGAGCAAGGCCGCGGCGTACGAAGATCTCAGAGAATCGGGCTCGCTCCGTGGCGACCACGATGTCACATCCCAGAGCAAGGTTCAGTCCGGCTCCCACCGCCACCCCGTCGACGGCCGCGACGGTGGGTTTGGAGAGGCGGTGCAGCGCCATCGCGACCGATCCAACGAGCTTGAGACGCCGGTGCCGGTCGGCGACCGACTGGAACTCCTCGATCCGCTGCTGGTCGAGATCGGCTCCGGCGCAGAAGTCACCGCCTGCGCCGGTCAGGACCAAGACGCGAAGCGGTGATTCCTCGAACTCCAAGAACGCGTCTCTGAGAACAGGCCAGCCATCCATTGGGATGGCGTTTTTTCGCTCCGGCCGATCGATAGTGAGCCAGCGAACCTGATCGCGGTCTTCAGTGATGAGCCAGCTCATGGATGGTGACGGTAGACGGCCAGTTACCGTTGCAGGATGGGTTTCAACCCCTTCCGGGACTCAAAGAGGAACAACGCGGACATCGCCATGCTCATCATCGGCCTGATTGCGGCGTTCGCGGTGCTGGCGTGGGCGATCTTCTCGGGTTAACCGTCACCCCGGTGCAGCCCTATGCGGCGACCAAGGAGTATCTGTGCCCGGGGTGCGAGCTCACCGTCCCGCCCGGGACCTTCCATCTCGTCGTGGTCCCGGATGAGGCCCCCGACCTTCGACGTCACTGGCATCACGGCTGCTGGCACAAGGAGATGAGACGCCGGTTCGGCGCGGTTCAGGCATCGCGCCGCTGAAGACCCCACCAGGTCAGGACAATTCCGAGCACGGTCCAACCCAGGATGATCGTGACTGCGTGGACCAGGCCGAGGTCGCCCCCAGGAATGAACGAGCCCATGAGTCCACCCAGTCCGATGTCGAACAGACCGGTGGACGCTGCTGTGAGCGAGACGTTCTCATATGGCCCCCACAGCGCAAGGATGCTCTCGACGAAGGAAAAAGCGATGACGGCGCCGATGGCTGGTCCAACCGAGCGCAGCATGGCTATCCCTCCCATTCCCAGCGCCACCCATGCCAACTGGGTGAGACCGAGGCGCCAGATCATCCCCAGCCAGTCGGCGAGATTCGGCGCTCCCTCGCCGGGCGAGACGAACAGCACGATCAAGGCCCAGCCCGCGGTGGCAAGGACCATCGCCAGCCACGCGGCCAGCACGAAGATGGTCAACCGGGATCCGATGTGTGCGGTCTTCCGGGCGTCCCGGGTGAGCGAGGTCGCCCACGCCGTTGTGCTCAACTCACCACCGAGCAGCACAACGGCAAGAATCAGGGCGAACCACGTCTGGCCCGCCATCTGCTGTGCCCCAATGGTGTAGGCCTCGGGTTTCTCCAGAACGGGGACGTCGCCGGCCACCTCAGGCGCTATCTGCCCGAAGACGAGCAGAAAAAATGCTGTCAGACCCGTCAGGACGCCCAGGATCAGGATCATCACCGGATAGAGGCGGCGGCGGCTCAGCTTGAGGTACTCGGCGTGAAGAAGGCTCATCGCTCCTCCGTGCCGGTCATCCCGAGGAACACGGCCTCAAGTGTGCTGCGCGCGGGTGTCACTTCACTGGGGTAGATCCCTGCCTGGCCGAGCACCTGGATGATGCGGCTCCCGTCCTCCTCGGAGACCATCAGGCTGCCCACATTGTCTACCGCGCTGATTCCGGAGGACGCCAGAACAGCCACGGCTCTCGCCGGGTCGGAGACAACAACGGTCGTTGCCCCGCCGTCGAGAATTGACTCCAGAGTTCCCTGAGTCACCAATCGTCCGTGGTCGATGACCACCACGTAATCGGCCAGCGCCTCGATGTCGGCGAGATCGTGGCTCGAGACAACAACCGTGGCCCCGGCATCGGCAAGATCCCGGAGGCGGGAGCGGAACGCCCTCTGTCCTGCGGGGTCGAGACCATCGAGCGGCTCATCGAGCAAAAGGAGCCGAGGCTCGCCAAGCAGCGCCGCTGCGAGGGCAAGTCTTTGACGCATGCCCTTCGAGTACTCATCGACCTTCCGGTCGGCGTGATCAGAGAGGCCGACGAACTCCAACATCTCGTCGATGCGCTCGTGCCCGAACCCCAGAGTGTCTGCAGCGACCCGCAAATTGATCCGCCCGCTCAGCGACTTGAGCAGACCCGGTTCCTCGACGATGGCTCCGACCTGCTTGGTTACGGCTTGAAGCTGGGCTGGAACAGGGTGTCCCAACACCTCGATCCGCCCTTCGGTGAAGCGGGTCAGCCCGAGCAGCGCCCGAAACGTCGTGGTCTTGCCTGCTCCGTTGGGACCGAGGAAACCGGCAATGACACCTGCGGGTATGGCGAAGTCGAGACCGTCAACGGCTCTGATGTTCTTGTAATCCTTGACCAGGCCTTCGACCACGATTGCGGGGCTACTTGGGCTGATGTCGCTCTTTCATGTTTTGCAACTTGGCAGTCCAGTGGTCTTTCCCGACATCAAAGAGCGTCAGGCACCCAGTGGACGTCGAAATGCCGCGGGCCGAGCCCGATCCCAACCAGATCGATGCGGCTTGCCCCGATTCTGCGCCCAAGTCTGGCTACCTGCCTCCGCTTGCCGTCGCCGATGGCGTCGATGGGGTCCTCGGCGTTGGCTCGGGTGCGTACCTCGATCACCACCCTGGAATCTCCGTCGGTCGCCAGCAGGTCGATCTCGCCCCCCTCGACTTCAACATTGCGACCTAGGACTGCCAGACCACGCTCGGTGAGGAACCACGCGGCCAGGATTTCCCCCACGTCCCCCGTCTCAGCGCGCCGGCTCAGATCGAAAGTTCCTGCTTCTCCAGCTCTTCCACGTTCACGTCCCGGAAGGTGAGCACCTTGACGTGCTCCAGAAACCGGGCCGGTCGGAACATATCCCACACCCATGCGTCCCTCATCTCCACCTGGAAAAAGACCGATCCATTCGCCTCACGCACCTCGAGGTCGACGTGATTGGCCAGATAGAACCTTCGCTCCGTCTCAACGACATACCGGAACATCGGGAGGACGTCGTGATACTCCTTGTAGATCTTGAGCTCTACCTCGGATTCGTAACGCTCCAGGTCCTCTTCCATCTTCTCCTCTTCACACACTCAACTCTGAGCGATCATATGCCAGCCCCGGTCCCTAAGCACCTACCGGAGGAGTGGGACAAATTCAGAGGCCGCCTATGTTGGAGATGGGCCAGATGGTCAGGAACGCCTGCCCTACGAGGTCATCGAATGGCACCGGGCCGAACCGCCGGCTGTCGAAGGACGCGTTGCGATTGTCGCCCATGACGAAGACTTGCTCAGGGCCAACCTCGAACGGCCCCTCATCCGCCATGAGCAGGTCGGGTAGATACGGCTCGGAAATGGGCACGCCGTCGATGAGAATCCGATTGTCTTGAATCTCGACAACCTCATCCGGCAAACCGATGACTCGCTTGATCAGGTCGTCGCGGCCGCGGGTCCTAACACCCACCGCCTCGAGGACTGAGCGGACGACAGCCTCGGGTATCGACTCCTCGATGTCGGCCTCTCGAGGATCTCGGAAGACGACCACATCTCCCCTCTCTGGCTCGCCCAGGTCGAATGCAAGTTTATTGACCATGACCCGATCGTTGACCTCAATCGTGGGCAGCATCGACTCCGAGGGAATCCAGAACGGCTGTATCAGGAAGGTCTTGATCAAGACCGCGATGATTAGAGCGGTGAGCAGCAGTCCGGGCAGTTCGGCAAGGAAGGACCGCTTGCGCGGCTCCTCCGGCGATTCCTCCAACTCGGGTTTCGCCTGCTCGGGAGGCAGCAAGGTCAGTCCCGCAGCTCCTTGATACGGGCGGACTTGCCGACCCGGTCACGGAGGTAATACAGCTTCGAACGACGTACATCACCGCGACGGGTGACTTCGATCTTGGAGATGATGGGGGCGTGCACGGGAAACACTCGCTCGACGCCGACACCGAAGCTCATCTTGCGGACGGTGAAGGACGCACGAACACTCGTGCCGTTGCGGGCGATGACCACGCCCTCGAATATCTGGATGCGCTCGCGGCCACCCTCTACGACCCTGACATGAACCTTGACGGTGTCACCGGCCCGAAATTCCGGGATGTCGTCGCGGACGTGCGCGCTTTCGACAGCGTGAAGATCGTTCATGGAGGGCTCCTAGAGAATGTCGAGAGCTGATCTGGTGGTCCCGACGAGCCGGAATTGTATCAGGTATCAGACTTCTCGGCATCTTTGAGAAGGTCGGGCCTGACCTTTCCCGTTCGCTCGAGTCGCTGCTTCTTTCGCCATGCTTCGATTGCCCCATGGTTCCCCGAGAGGAGAACCTCGGGCACCTCCCAGCCCTCGAACTCGGAGGGACGGGTATAGACCGGTTCCTCGAGGAGACCATCCCTGAAGGATTCCTTCTCGGTCGACTCGGGATTCCCCACAACACCGGGCAGCAGACGGGCTATCCCCTCGATCGCCGCGGCCGCGGCCACTTCTCCCCCGGCCAGGACGAAGTCGCCGAGCGAGACCTGTTCATCGGTGAAATGATCGATCACCCGTTGATCTATTCCCTCGTATCTGCCACAGATGAAGGTGATCTCGTCCAACTGGGACCAGCCGTCGAGCGTGTTCTGGGTCATCGGGGCGCCTGCCGGCAGGAACACGACACGATGGGTGCCGGCGAGGGGCTTCAGTGCCTCGGCCAGGGGCTCGATCATCATGACCATGCCCGGACCCCCACCGAAGGGGGCATCGTCGAGTTTTCTGTGACGACCGAGCCCGTATTCCCGAAGGTCGATCAGCTCCACATCCAGCGCACCGTCTTGGACAGCTCGACTCACAATGCTCACCCCGAGCAATCCATCAAAAAACCCGGGAAACATGGTGATGACGTTGACGAGCATCGGCCCCAAAGGGTAGAGCCGCTCGCGGTCCCCGCCTCACACTCATCGACCATACGCTTGACCACATGATCGTTGGAGTCGACGTAGGAGGAACATTCACCGATGTGGTGGCCTTCGACGGGTCGAAGGTGAGGACCGCCAAAGTGGCCACCACGCCAGATCAGAGCGAAGCGGTTCTCGCCGGGGCCTTGGAGTTGGCCGACTCGGCGGAGTCACTCCTCCTGGGCACCACGATCGCGACAAACTTGCTGTTAGAGCGTAAGGGCGCCCGGGTGGCTCTCATCACGGACCCTGGTTTCGAGGATGTGATCGAGATCGGTCGACAAGACCGCCCGTCCTTATACGACCCGTTCGCCGACCGTCCCAAGCCTCTGGTCGATCGGGCACACCGGTTTGTCGACGCAGAGCAGCTCGGCTCCGATGTCGAGTCGGTGGCAGTCTGTCTACTCCACTCCTATCGGGATGAGTCGGCCGAGGCCGAGGTCGCTGCGGCCATCCCCCTCGATGACCTGCACATATCCCTGTCCTCGCAAGTGGCTCCGGAGTTCCGCGAGTTCGAGAGAACCTCAACCACCGTTCTCAACGCCTATCTGGCCCCAATGATCGACCGGTCCCTAGCTGGCCTCGACCGGCGGGTCCGGGATCTTGGCTACACCGACGAGGTATTGGTAATGCGGTCGTCGGGAGGGGTGATGACGCTCGCTGAGGCCCGCCGACTCCCCACCGCAATCCTCCTTTCGGGACCCGCCGGCGGGGCGATCGCCGCAGGCGCCCTGGGGGCCCTGATGGGATTGGACAACGTGATCTCATTCGACATGGGCGGCACGTCGACAGATGTCTGCCGGATCGAGGGAGGGAAGCCTGAAGTCACCTACGAGCGAGCCATCGACGGCTATGTGTGTCGCATGCCCTCGGCCGCGATCCACACAGTTGGCGCCGGGGGTGGCAGTGTCGGTTGGGTCGATCCCGGTGGCGCCTTGCGGGTGGGCCCACAGAGCGCAGGCGCCGACCCGGGCCCGGCCTGTTACGGACGCGGAGGTCATGAAGCGACCGTCACCGACGCCCACGTCGCCCTGGGGCGCATCGGACCGCAGGTCTCCCTCGGAGGCAGTCTCGAGATTGATCCCGATTCCTCGCTCACAGCCTTACGGGGTTTGGGTTTGCCAATCGGCCTCAATGCCACAGGGGCTGCCCTTGGAATCATACGGATCGTCGAGGAAACCATGGCCGGTGCGGTGCGCACGGTGTCAATCGAGCAGGGCGCCGACCCTCGGCTGTCCTGGCTGGTCGCGTTTGGTGGCGCCGGCGGGCTCCATGCCACCGCTCTGGCGCGCAGCCTCGAGATGCCGGGGGTCCTGGTTCCACCTCACGGCGGGGTGTTCTCCGCCCTGGGGCTGCTGCTCAGCCCGCCCCGCGTGGACTTGGCGAGAGGTGTCCTCATCACGACTGACACCAAGGATTCGCTCGACGCGATCGTGACCGAGGTGGCCAAGACCGCGCACGAGCTGTTGGCCGACGGCACGGTCGAGACATTGTGCGACGCACGCTATCTGGGCCAGGCCCATGAGCTGACCGTGCCCTATGAGGCAGGCAACGGTTGGTCAGCCCTTGCCGATCGGTTCCACCGGCTGCATCACGAGCGAAATGGATTCAGTCGGCCCGGAGATCCGGTCGAGGTGGTGGCGGTGCGGGCCGCGGCCACCGGCCACCCGGCGATGAGGATGGAGGATCTGCCCGAATCTCGGCCTACGGAATCGTTGGAGTCGGAAGGCCGCGAGGTCATCACCGACGATGGCTCTCTGTCGGCGACCGTGTGGAACCGGTCGGCGCTGGGCCCCGGCGATCGGATCTCAGGGCCCGCCATCGTCGAGGAGCCCGAAGCGACCACCTACATCGCGCCTGGCGAACACGCCGTAGTGCAAGAAATCGGGACTCTGGAAATCACATGGTGACCGTCGATCTCATCACCCTCGAAGTCGCTCGCAATCGCCTGGCGGCGATAGCCGACGACATGGGTGTCATCCTGCGCAGGACCGCCTACTCCCCCAACATCAAGGAGCGCGCCGATTGCTCGGCTGCGGTCTTCACTGCTTCCGGTGAGATGCTGGCCCAGGCGGAGCACATCCCGGTGCACTTGGGCTCGATGCCGGCGTCGGTGGCGGCTGTGATCGACAGCTTCGGCGAGGGCGTGAGACCTGGCGCCCAATATGCGGTCAACGATCCATTCCATGGAGGGACCCACCTCAACGACCTGACCCTGGTCCGCCCGGTGTTCTTCGGCGGAGCGCTGGTGGCCTGGGTGGCCAACCGGGCCCACCATGCCGACGTCGGGGGTGAGGCCCCAGGCTCCATGCCTGCTCATGCCACCACCCTCGACCAGGAAGGGCACATCGTTCCCACCACCCAGTGTGTGCAGGATGGCCGATGGCTGCCGGAGTTTCTGGAGCCGTTCCTCGGGGCCACCCGCACGCCGGCGGAGCGGCAGGGGGATCTCTCGGCACAGCTTGGCGCCAACGAGGCGGGCGCGCGGAGAATCGTCGAGGTGCTCGAGTCTGAGGGCATCGACCGTTGGCGGCTGGTAACCGAAGCGCTTCTCGACTACGGAGAGCGTCGGATGACCGCCGCCCTCGAGGCGCTCCCAAACGGCAGCTACGAGTTCGATGACGCTATGGAGCTAGGTGACGAGGACGTTCCAATCCGTGTCACCGTGACCATCGATGGTGGCACCCTGCTCGCCGACTTCAAAGGGACCGCCGACCAGGTCCCCGCCAACTTCAACGCCGTGGAGGCGGTCACGATGTCCTGTCTCTACTACGCAGTCAGAGTGGCCACCGACCCGACAATCCCAACCAATGGCGGGTGTTATCGCGTCATCGGGCTATCCACACGGAAAGGCTCCCTGGTTGACGCCACGTCCCCGGCAGCCGTCGCAGCAGGGAATGTGGAGACCAGCCAGCGGATCGCAGACACCCTGCTTGGTGCACTCGCCCAGGCTGCACCAGATCGAGTGCCTGCGGCCGGCCAGGGCACCATGAACAACGTCCTCATCGGCAACGACGACTTCGCCTATTACGAGACCGTGGCCGGAGGCCAGGGAGGCCGGCCCGGTTTAGCCGGTCAGTCCGGTATCCACACCGGGATGACCAACACCAAAAACACGCCAATCGAGTCGCTCGACGCGCACTATCCGTTCAAGGTTCACACCTATCGGCTCCGGTCCGGGTCGGGTGGACGAGGTCGGTTCCCCGGTGGTGATGGCATCGAACGGGAGATCGAGTTCCTCGTGCCTGCCACTCTGTCGCTGATGGGTGAGCGCCGCCGGCTGAAACCGTGGGGGCTGAACGGTGGTGAACCCGGTGAATGTGGCGAAGATTGGCTCCTGACGTCGGTCGGGAGCGAGAGACTTCCTGGGAAGTCCACGTTGGAGGTTTCGAAGGGTGATCGACTTCGGGTCCTCACTCCGGGGGGGGGGGGGTGGGGCGCTGTCTAACTGCGGCTGCGACCAGGTCTTCGGTGATTGTCGGCTGATCGCAGAGATAGGCCACGAGCCGATCATCGTCCAGACCGCATTCCCGAAGCCCGACGACCATGGTTGCCAGATAGCCGGGCGACGGCGGACGTTGGTGTCCTCTGTCGACAAAGGTGAAGGTGACGGCAGGCTCGTCTTCAATCGGAGCCAGGCTGATCAAACGCGCCTGTCTCGATCCGTTCGCGATGATCTCACCTGATCCCAACACGTCGTCGGAGCCCAACTCGACCGAACCCGGCACCAAATCCATTTCCTGAGCCACCAGATCGGCCAACTGCCCCAGCCGTATCCGCCACGCCCGACCGATGACGTCGCTGGCGCGGTCGACGTCGAGATGGGCTACACCGCCATCCCACTTTTGGGACTTACCTCCAAACCAGAGCCCGCCGTCTATCTGGACCACTTGCTCGCCCGATGGGGAGCTCGAGTCTCGAGCGCCGGGATGATGATGGGCGGAATCGCCCCCGGAACCGCCCAACAGATAGGTCATGAAACGGGTCCGGTTCAGGTTCGACCCGTATCCGACGTACCAGAGGTGCATTGCCTGGCCGAGTATCGTCGTCGCCGATGGACGACCGGGAGATTGATGACTTCTACGGGCCCTTCGCCGGTCTCGATCCGCCGGGAGCCGCCCAACTCCTGAAGGGCTTTCCCCGGCCCTGGTGGATCGGCGGAGGGTGGGCAATAGAGATGTTCACCGGTGTCTCTCGATCCCACGAAGACCTCGACATCTGCATCAGCAGCACAGACGTACCCGAGGTGGTGTGGCATTTCGCAGACTCCCACCACGTCTGGGCAGTGGGGTCAGGAAGCCTCAAGCCGTTGATCCAGCCGGACGACCCGTTGCCCGATTGGGCCGGTCAATTGTGGATCCGAGAAAGTGCCCGCAAACCCTGGCTGCTCGACTTCCTCCTCTGCCCCGTTGCCGATGGAGTCTGGGGCTTCAAGCGTGACATCTCGATAACCCTCCCATTTGAGGAGGCCACCTGGGTGGCGGAGGATGGAATCCGCTACGAACGTCCCGAGGCGTCCCTTCTCTACAAGGCAAAACACGACCGTCCCAAGGATCGGGCCGATTTTGATGTGACGCTCCCCCTGTTGGATACCGATGCAACCGAATGGCTGAAACGATCTGTGGAGAAGACCCATCCCGGCCATGCCTGGCTGGATCGTCTGAGCTAACAGCCAGCCCGGCGTCTCAGGGGCGGAGTTCGATGAAGCCGGCGGCTGCGAAGTCCTGATCCAAGGCAAGGGCCTCGCGCAAACGCCTGTCTCTCATCACCTGGAAGCTGGTGGCGTCCACGAACGAGTAGGCCCTCTCGTCGTGACGCCGCAGCCATGTCCACGCAGAGGACTCCTGGGCGCTGGTCACGGAATGAACCCGGACCTGACCATTGGCTTCGAGCGCCTCGACACGATCAACGAACCCCACGGCGGCACCGTGTCCTACCTTGCGGTTCAAGTACGTCCAGGTCTCGCCCACGACCTGATTGGTCGTGAGGACATGCTCGCTGGATCCAAGTTGGGCGAACAACGACAATGCAATGGAATGACGCGAATCCGCCTTGTTGGCCCATGCCACCCACCAACTGGTGTCGGCAAACTTCACCCGTAAATCACATCGTCGACTTCGCCGGGCTCTCCCGAGACCTCTGCTTCACAGAAACCCGCCAGATCCATCCATAGATCTCCGGTCGCAGAGCGGCTCTTAGTGGGAAGTGCCGCGGTAAGGGCGCTCCGAATGAAGGCGGATTTGCTGACTCCAAGGCGTTTTGCTTCCAGCGCGGCTTGCTTGTTCAAGCCCCCCGGCGGGTTAGTTGAGTCGCTCCACGATCATCGCCATCCCCTGGCCGCCGCCGACACACATCGTCTCCAGGCCATAGGTGCCGTCGAGAGTGCGCAGGTCGTTGAGAAGAGTGCCCATGATCCGGGCCCCGGTCATACCAAACGGGTGGCCCAATGCAATGGCGCCGCCGTGCGGGTTGAGCTTGTCCATGTCGATCCCCAGCTCGTCGGCCGAGGCAAGAACCTGTGCGGCAAAGGCCTCGTTGATCTCGATCACGTCGATGTCACCGAGACTCATCCCGGCCTGATCCAACACCCTCCGCACCGCACCCACCGGGCCCATTCCCATGAATTCGGGGGCAAGGGCGACTACCGACGAGGCGACGATGCGGGCCAGAGGTCGTAGTCCAAGCTCGGATGCGCGTTCCTCCGACATCACCAACACGGCGGCTGAACCATCATTCAGCGGGCACGAGTTCCCGGCCGTCACAAGGCCGCCCGCCTTGAAGGCTGGTTGCAACGTGGCGAGCTTCTCCAGAGTCGTGTTGGGGCGCGGTCCGTCGTCGGCCATGATCGTGCGACCGTCGGGGATCTCTATCGGAGTGATCTCCCAGTCGAAGAACCCGTTTTTCTGAGACTCGACAGCCCGATCCTGGGACCTCTTGGCGAACTCGTCCATCCGCTCCCGGGTGATTCCATACTTCTCGGCAACGTTCTCAGCGGTGTTGCCCATGGGGATGTAGACATTGTTGATGAAGTCGTCCCGGTCGGACTCGGTGAAGCGGGGATTGAGATCATCGCTGTCAAAGGCCTTGCCATAGGTACGAGACACCGATTCGGTGCCCGCAGCGACATAGGTGTCACCTTCTCCCAGTTTGATTGCGTGAAAGGCCATGCGAATCGTCTGAAGCGAGGACGCACAGAACCGGTTGACGGTCGTGGCGGGAACAGAATCGGGCATCCCACCAAGGAGAGCTGCTGGACGGGCCATGTTGTAGCCCGCTTCGTGATGGGTGAGACCACATCCGACCATCACGTCGTTTACCTCGGCCCGGTCGACTTCCGGAACTTTCTCCATCACGGCGTTGATGGCGAACCCGGCAAGGTCGTCGGCACGAACGTCTACCAGAGATCCCTTGTACGCCCTACCTATTGGGGAGCGGGCGGTGGCGACGATTACTGCTTCGGACATGCTGTGCTCCTGGTCACGATCTTGAATGCTCGCTCAAATCTAGTGACCGCCGTAGCGAAGCCGTAGCCTTCCGAGCATGCGGGCCTACCTGGTTCTTCTCGTCGCCCTCCTCACCGCTTGCGGATCGATTGGAGGCGTCGCTTCCTCAACAACCGTCCTGCCGCCCCCGCCGTCGACCACCAAGCCCGAGACACCGGTCGACCCTGGTCTGGGCTGCCCGCAGATCGGCGATTTTGTGGATAGGGGTCGGGTCATGCGTCAGGACCAGCCCGAATCGGACACCGCCATCGTGGGTCTCATCGCGTGGGAGCTGTCACAGGGCTGCGAGCGGTTCGTGATCGAATTCGAGACGACGGAGGGGGCGCCTGCCACCACACCGCCGTCGGTGATCGTCGAGTTTCTCGAAACAAGACAGGTAATCCGGATTCATCTCAACGCAGACCGAACCGTGATCACCGATCAGATCGTTGAAACAGATCTCGTGGACCGACTCTTCGTCGTCCGCGCCCTCGACACCGGGTCGTTCGTCGATCTACACCTGCGACTGCCGGCTCAGGCAAGAGTCAGGGTCTCCAACTCCCCGGCGCGACTCATCATCGAGCTTCAGGCAGGCCTGGAAGACTTCGCCGGTCAAGCCGCTGTCTCGGATGCGTCTGTGGTCACAAACCCCTTCGACGGTGCTGAGGGACCGACCAACATCGAAGTGTCCGGCTATGCGAGAACCGCTGAAGGCAGCGTTTTGATAATCGCCACATCCGGAGATCAGGTCGTCGCCGACGCCACGACCGACGTGGCTGAGTCCGAAGAAACATGGGGAGAATTCAAGACGCGAATCGATGTCCCCTCCGGCGAGACCTCGATTTTCGTTGGAGAGGAGGATCCGTCAGACGGGAGTCTGGCCGGGGTAACAGTCAAGATGTTGAATCGCTGAGGAGACCAGGCAAGTCGCCAACCTGGACATAGCCAGACTCGAGATCAACAATGGGAACCAGGGCGTCGACGAATGGGACCTCGAACCGCCCGTGTGAAGTGTCTACCAGCAGGCGGTCCTGTGCCGAGCCGAATAGCACTTCAGAAACGACCCCCACTTTTGACCCGTCATCTGAGATGACCGACAAACCAATCAGGTCTTCGGGCCAGTATTCGCCGGGATCAAGTTCTCTTCGCTCGGCAACTGTCACCTCGGCGCCCCGAACAGTCTCGACTGCGACGCGGTCCTCGAGAATCTCGAAAGCGACCTGGTGGCCTTTGTCAGCACGACGAATCGCCCGAACCACATACGCATGCCCGTCGAGAAACACCTCACATCCTGGTTGGAAGTGAACCACGTCGGCGTCATCTACATAGAGGCCGATGAATCCGTTCAGGCCGTGGGGACGCCCCAGCCGGCCAACCCGTGATCGGGGCTTATCAGTCGAGGAACTCGACGTCAGCGGTAATTCCCTCTTCTTCGGCGGCGGCGCCGGCAGCGGCCCGAATTGCCTTGGCAACCCGGCCCCGGCGACCAATGACACGACCCATGTCGGCCTTCGCGGTGCGAACTTCTGCGACGACCTCGTTCGGGCCCTGATCAACCATGGTCACTGTCACGGCTTCGGGCTCCTCGACAATCGCCTTCACGACGTAGTCGACAACCCTCTCGACGATTTCTCCCTTGGCCACTTACTCCTCCTCCGAGGTCGCGTCAGCTTCCTCTTCCGAGGTTGCATCAACGGCTTCCTCGGTCGCATCGGAGGTCCCGACAGTGTGGATCTGGCCGGTTTTGACCTTCATCGAGGTCATGGCGCCCGAGATGTTGAGCAGCTTCTCAACAGCCTCGGTTGGCTGAGCGCCTTTGCTCAGCCAGTCGGTCGCCTTCTCATTGTCGATCTCGACCAGCGAGGGCTCCTGAAGAGGGTCATAACGACCGATCTGCTCTATGTAGCGGCCGTCCCTGGGGGAACGCCCGTCAACAACCACGACGCGATAGACGGGCTGCTTCTTCTTGCCCATTCGCATCAATCTCATCTTGACGGCCATCAACTCACCTCTTGCTTCGTTGGCCACTCATCAGGCTGTCGAGGTTTGGCACTCCCCGGCCTCCGGCCAGCATCTTCATCATCTTTTTTGCTTCGGCGAATTGCTTGAGCAAACGATTCACGTCCTGGGGCTTCATGCCCGACCCGGACGCGATACGTCGCTTGCGGCTCCCGCCGATGATCTTCGGGTTCCGGCGCTCCTCAGGGGTCATCGACTGGATAATTGCCTCGACCCTGCTGAGGTCACGGTCATCGACATCGACCTCGCGCAAGAGCGATCCGGAGCCGGGAAGCATAGCAAGGATGTCCTTTAGAGGCCCCATCCGCTTCATTTGCTGGAACTGCGCCAGGAAGTCCTCGAGAGTGAACTGTCCCTTCTCCATTTTCCGCGCCGCAGTCTCCGCCTCGGCCTCGTCAAAGGTTGCCTCGGCCTTCTCTATCAGGGTCATCACGTCGCCCATGCCGAGAATCCGCGAAGCCATCCGGTCGGGATAGAACGGCTCCAGGTCGCCCAGGCCCTCGCCCACACCGGCGAACTTGATCGGAGCCCCGGTCACCTCGCGCACGGAGATGGCTGCGCCACCGCGGGCGTCGCCGTCCAGTTTGGAGAGAATCACCCCCGTCAACCCGATCTGGTCCTGGAACCCCCTGGCCACGTTGACCGCGTCCTGACCGGTCATAGCGTCGACCACGAGCAGGACCTCGTCAGGATCTGTGGCTTTCCTGAGGTCTGCTAGCTCCTTCATGAGCTGGTTGTCGATCTGGAGCCGCCCGGCCGTGTCGATGATGATGACGTCACGCCCGGTCTTTGCCGCTTCCTTGAGTGCGGCCTTCGCCAGCTTGGGAGCCTTGCCCTTCGGGTCGCTGAAGACCGGGACGTCGAGCCGGCCTCCCAGCGTCTCGAGTTGGTCGATGGCCGCGGGACGCTGAAGGTCTGCCGCTACGAGCAGCGGGCGTTTGCCTTGGCCCTTGAGAAGCCCGGCCAGTTTGCCCGCTGTGGTCGTTTTTCCCGAACCCTGAAGTCCGACCAACAGAATGATCAGAGGAGGCTGGGTCTTCTTGAGCTTCGAGACCTCCGAGCCGAGAGTTGTGACCAACTCCTCGTGAACGATCTTGATGATCTGCTGGCCCGATGTGAGTGACCGGGCGGCATCCTCACCGAGGGACCGCTCCTTGACCCTGGAGAGGAACGATTTGACGACAGCAACGTTCACGTCTGCCTCGAGCAGGGCCAGCCTCACTTCGCGGAGGGCCGTGTCGATGTCCTTTTCGGACAGCCGGCCTTTGCCTCGAAGGCCGCCGAGAATTCCGTCGAATCGTTGAGTGAGGGTGTCGAACATTCGAGATCGTGAGTGTATGGCGGGATCAGGAGCAACGAACACGACCGCGAGCACAGAATCCACGCAGCCACTCAGAGTGGTTTAAATTACTAGTGAGGGGGCGGCGCACCAGGTCGGAAAGGCCAGGCCAAAGCGCGCTGATGGAAGTTGCCAGTCACCATCTTATTTCCAAAGGATCGACGCCGAGCTGCTCCAGCACCCCTACGTGATCGATCATGACCCAATTCTCCGCGAGTCTGCCGTCCTCAATACGCCAAAAGTCGGAATAGCGCATCTCCATCCGCTTGCCAGTAGGTGGGATATTGAACCAATCACCAAGATGGGTTCCGGTCACCACCCCGGTTCCAACGACCCAATTATCATCAGCCAGTTCAATCTCGAACTCCCCATGAAAATCCGGAAACGCACTGAAGAATCGACCTAGTACCTCGCCCTTGAAGGCCTCGATCCCGTGGATATCTCCAAACCCCGGCGGGCCGTGCCAGATCATGTCCTCGGTCCAATACTCGTCCTGCGCATCAACATCCGTCGCGTTTAAGGCGTCAACCATGCGATGGACCAGATCGATGTTTTCCGGGCCAGAACTTGGCTCTTCTGGAGTCATATAGATCTGTTTCCGGTCCGCTGACCACGGCTTGGCTTCCGCGTCGGCAAGTTGCTGCATGACCCCAAGATTGTCAACCATTACCCAATTCTCAGCCAGCTTGTCGTTGTCGACCCGCCAGAAATCCGAGAACCGCATGACAATTGGCTTACCAGTGGCTGGAACGCCTAGCCACTCATCCTGTGGCGTTCCGGTGAGGATCCCCGTTGCTGCCACCCAATCTCCGCTCGCGACTTCGATTTCGTTGACTACGTGATAATCGGGAAACGTTGCGTAGAAGGGTTTCAGCACATCATTGGTGAATCCTTCGACGCCGTGGATGTCTCCGAATCCGGGAGGGCCGTGCCAAATCATGTCCTCGGTCCAAAACCCGTGATGAGCATCGAGATCTTGAGAGTTCAATGCGTCATACATGTGATGTATCAGATCTAGATTCTCATTGGTTGCCATTACATGCCTCTCCCTGGGAGGTGGTGCGCGATACCCGGATGCGGTCGTCGTTACTGCTACTCAATCTCGATATATCTGCTGCATCACAGCGAATTCGTTGAATAGCATCAACTCTTCTGTGATCTTGCCCTGCATGATGCGGTGTTGGGAGATTCCCCACATGTAGACCTGGCGTCCGGTCGGCGGTCCGTAAATGCCCATCCCACGGTGGGTGCCGACGATGCTCCACCGCACCGAGGTCAAGTACCCTTCCTCGTCATTTCCCATCCAGTAGACATCATCAATCTGAAGGGCCAAATCAGGGAACATCGCCATCATCGACAAGAGGAATGATTGGTACCCACCGCGGCCGTGATACACCCGATTGGTCGATCCCCTAAAGAGCATGTTTGGCACGTATGCATCTTGCACCGCGCTCAGGTTCCGTCTGTTCCAGATGTTGTGGTAGGTCACCTGAATGAAGTCCTCGACGTCGAAGCCATCACTTTTCGCCAGGACGAGGTGCGGTGGTTTAGCTTGCCCCGGCAGACGCTCGGAATCACCTGAGCGTTGATCTTTGAGGCTGTCGACGTCCATCTGATTGCCGAACTCCCTCGCCTTCTGGCGCAAATCGAAGCCGAGCTGCTGAATCAGATTGGCGGTGTCATATATAACCCATTCTTCGAAGATCTCGTTATCGAGCGCAACGCAATTAGCGATCGCCCAGCAGGTGATTTTGCGACCGGTGGGTGGCCCGTATCGGCTGTAGCCGGTGTTGTGGCCCATGATGACCGCACGATGAGACGTATGAAATCCGACCTCATCGTCTCCAGCCCAAATGATTTCGTCGGCATAAAGCCGAATATCGGGGAAGGCATTGATCGTGTGCACGGTATCCGCCACGATCTTGTCCCGCCCATATTGCAAACCACTGTCATCATTCACTTTCGACTTGTGGCTATAGGTGTCGTAGATATAGCCAATGTCTTTTTCTTCCCAGATCCGATGCGTGATCCGCACGATGTAGTCGACAATGTCGACATAGGTGTCCTCGAAGCCCCGCATGCTGTGCCTGCGCTCAGAACCAGGATCCAGCAGCTGCTGATCTATGCCCCCTCTTGTCGACAGCGAAATGGTGAAGTCCGCTGGCATGAACAGCGACTCAGACTCGGTCGTCTCGGGGAGCCCCTCGATATCTGGCCTAATGCTCTCGGTCATCTCCACCTCACTCCTTCCAACATTCCGTTACACGTAATAACTACTCACCCCTTAACCGCGCCGGCCCCGATGCCCTTGACGAACTGCTTTTGGAATATCAAGACCACAATTATCAGCGGAAGCACGGAGACCACGGCCGCTGCGGACTGCCTTGGTACCGAGCCTGGAACGCTCACCCCCCCGAGGAATTGGGTCATCGCCACTGTGAGCGTCTTATTCTGTTGAGTCAGAATCCGGATCAGTAGGAACTCGTGGTAGACGATCAGGAGTGTGAACAGCGAGGTGGCAACAATGCCAGGCCAGACGACCGGAATAACTACCTTCCGGAACGCCGCGAACCGCGAAGCGCCATCAACCATCGCTGACTCTTCGATTTCCTTGGGGACGGTCATGAAGAAGGCTCGCAACATCCAGATGGTGAATGGCTGGTTGACGGCGACCAGAACGATGATCACCAAGATGTAGGTGTCCCAAAGGCCGATGTCCTGGCTCACCTGAAAATAGGGCAAGATGTATCCCAGTCGAGGCAAGGAGCGGAAGGCGAGGGCCCCCAACAGGATCACCACTCCAGAGATTCCCGTATAGCGGGCCAACGCATAGCCAGCGGGGGCACCGATGGCGACCGAGATGATGACCGCGCCGGTGGCGATGATGATCGTGTTTAGGAAGTTGTCGTAAAACTCCGCAGTGTCCACGATTGTTGGAAGAAACCATACGATCAGGGCCAGAGCGGCTGCAATGCCCCAATAGATGGCTTTCGTCGAAAGGGGTATGCGCTTCGCGAAGAGCCCGATCGTCACCAGAGTCGCCAGAACAGCGAAAATCCCGAATCCGACCAATATGCCGTTGTCGGAGGCCGATTTCAGCAAGACAGCGCTGTAAGCCTCCAGCGTCGGCTCGAAAACGAATTGTGGTGTGGCGGCGTTGGCGTCTCGTTTGGTTTTGAAGGAATTGAGAGTCGTCCATACGAATGGAAGCGTGCTGTAGAGCACAACTGCCCACAGAAATAGATGAAGACCTATGCGGGCAAAGGGGTGCGTTATAGGCCGCATCTCAACGGTCTTTGATCTGGTCGCGATACGACACGTAGAGCAACGGGATGAGCGCGATCACGATTGTGATCACCAGGATGATGGCAATCGCGTTTCCCAGACCCAATCGTTGCACGGTCATTGCTGTTCGAAAGTTGTAGGTGAGCACCGTGTCCGAGGCGTACACGGGGTTCAGCCTGGTCAAAACAAAGACATTGTCGAAGAGCCGAAACATGTCCATGACCGCGATGAGAGCCGTCAAGATGATCAGCGGCCTCAAGTGCGGGATCACGACATGCCGGACCTGTTGCCACCGATTGGCACCGTCGACGGAGGAGGCATCGACCTGCTCTTGAGGGATTGTCTGCATGCCTGCAAAGAACAGGACGATGGCCCACGGTGTGACGATCCAGATGGTATGGACCAGGATCAGCTGTTTCATAGTGGTCGCGTTGAAGACGAAGATATTCCCGGTGACTGACCTGTACGCCCAAGCAAACAAGCCAGGTGGATCGAACAACTGCTTGAAAATTATCGTGCCGACCAGCGGGACCACGATCATGGGGATCAAAGACGCCGCCAGATAAAAGGCTCGCATCCTGCCCTTCACCTGGTCAAGGGCTAAGGCGATCACAAACCCGATGATCATGTGGGCCGACACAGCCACAACCACTATCACCAACGTCCAGCGCAGGGCCGCCCAGAACGCCGGATCGTTGAGGATTGTCTTGAAGTTGTCCAATCCCACGAAGACAGGTTCGTTGATGGTGCGGAATGTCATGAAGTTCATGCCGAGCCACAACGCATACAGCAGCGGAAACACCAGCAAGACCAACATCACAATGTTGCTCGGAGCCGTGAATTGGAGGAAGGTCTTACGTTTCATCGCTCAATAAGTCAGTTCCCAGCGGGCTAGGAGGTTGCGCCTGTGGTGTAGGCGCAACCTCCTTTGAATAGCCCCGGTCAGAACCCGCTCTCTTGATGAGACAGCATGGTTAGGGCAGGAAACCCTGTGTCGTTGCCTCGGCGATGTACGCGTCAGCAGCCGCGTCCAACCCATCTTGCGCTGTCATATCCCCGGAGATAATCAATGGCAACACTGCCCAAAGGGCAGTCTGGACCAAAATGATGGCCGGGTTCGGCTCATAGGGACCCACGCCCTCGTTGATGGTTGTATTTACGGCCAACAGAGTTGGCACACCATCCGTTACCGCCAGTCGGGTGACAACACCAAACTGAGCACCCTCTGTCTGACTCACTGCATCAGCCATCTCCATGATGGCTCGGAAGATGAGGTCAGGATCATTGGTGGTCGTCGCCGGGATGGCGTAGTAGTTGTGCCAGGCAGTGCCCCCCAGCAGGCCGCCCGGAGTGGCCGCGGCCGCGGGCGCGTACGAGATCACATCCGCGAAATCCGTTGCGTCGGGATCGCTCATGAGATCCATGCCGGTTGCCCACATGCTGGTGAAGGCAACGGTTCCATTTTCGACGCCGACGGCACCAGCCTCATATCCGTAGGCGAGGTAAGCATCGCCCATGCAGGCGTCGCCGAGCTCTTTCATCTTGTTCAACGCTGCAACGCCCTCGGGGCTGTTGAACGACGGTGTGTTATCGGCGTTGAGGTAGTCCCCGCCGAACGACCTGATCGCCGCCAGGAATTCGATTTCTATCGCCCAGTCGGCGGAGAAGTCAATCGCAAACGGGATGATGATGCCGTCGACATCCGCCAGAACACCACAAGCCGCGATGATCTCGTCGTAGGTCACCGGAACCTCCAGACCGAGGTCGGCGAACAGGTCCGATCGGTATGCGATGATCTGGCTGTCACCAATGACAGGAACACCCAAGAGCTTGCCGTCGATTTTGGCGCCGTCCCAGGCACTCTGTGGGATGTCATCCAGATTGTACTCATCGCGATATTTGTCGATCAGATCATCGAGCGGCAAAAGCCACCCAGCTGAGCCAAATTCGGTCGCCTCAGGGTTGGTCACGTGGATGATGTCCCAGGGTGAGTCGCCGCCGGCTGCCAACCCCAGTCGAACTGATTCAACCGCCGTGGTGTAGTCCGGAAGTTCAATGGCGGTAGTGATATTCTCGACGTCGTCGCACTTTGCCAGCTCTGCGGCATAGAACTCCGTGGCCGCGAATCCCCACCCCAGAAGGTTGATGGTCACCGGTTCTGCAGGCGGGTCGATATTACAGGCCGTTGGATCGACGCTTACTGCCTCTTCCTCGGCGGCAGCCGTAGTGTCCGGTGTCGCAGTGTCCGTGGTGCCGCCGTCGCCGCAGGCTGCGGCGACCATGGCAAGGGCAATCAGCAGGCCGAATGCCCTTGTCCATTTCCTTTTCCCATTAGTCATTCTTTTGCTCCTTCTTCGGCGACACCTTCGGCGTCGCTATTTTTCCGCGCCGGACCGCAAGCATATGCGTGGCGCTCTTCCCGGGGTCATGACGACCCCACATTTCGTGCGGGAGACAGGCGGATCTCCCATACCGTACATGCACATTGAGATCGGCCGCCGACATCAAGAGGTCACTCATCGGCGCTCGCTCCTTTGCTCTGACCCTCGGACTCTTGATCCAGTTCGAGTGGAGAATGCAGCGTCCAATCGGGGGCTTGGATCTGCTTGAGGAGAGCAAACTCGTCGAACACGGTCCACTCGGCGGCAATCGACCCATTGACCACGAGGTGATGGCTGAACCCCAACATCGTCACTCGCCGTCCCTTCGGGTCACCCCATCGACCCGGACCGTCGTGGGTCCCTTCGAGACGCCATCGGGTCGCCACCACCGTCCCACCCGATCTCTCGTTGCTCATCATGTGGTCGATGGCGATCGCCATATCGCTAAAACCCGCCAGCCACTCGAGGATGTGATGCTGAAGGGCAACCGGGCCATTCAGGATGCGGTCGGTTGAGGTCTTGATGACGGCCGTCGGACTGTAGTAGGTACTGGTCTTGTCGAGCCGCCGCCAGTTCCAGACCTGTTGGAACATGGACCGGACCAGGTGCTCCGCCGGCGCCAAATCATCCGGTGTTTCCTCGATCTCCTCGGGAGGCAATTGGCCGCGCATCCGCGAGACCTCCCCGGTGGCGAGCGATACCGGTGCACCACGGTCCCGGGCGTCGGCGGCACCCATTTGGCGAGCCAGCGCGAACTCATCGAACCCGAGGTCGCGAACCACAGCGAGTTCGTCGCGCGCCACCCATTCCTCGATGATCCGGCCCTTATGGACTACACAATGGGCCACCGTTCGGCGCTTGACTTTCTTCCCGGTCGGCGGCCCGTACTGAGACCACCCGAGGTTCGAACCCGCATGCGTGGTTCGGTGCGACGTCTGATAGGAATCACCATGCTGCGTCCATACAACGTCGTCTCCGAACAACCGAGTATCGGGATAGGCCGCAAGAGCTAGCTGGGTCAGGGCCACCACTGCATCCCGTCCGTACGTCGTGCCCTCCGTCGTGTGGTGCGACATGTTGTGGCCATATTGTGTGTACAGCAGCCCGATGCCGCCCTCTTCCCAGATCCGGTGGCTACTGCCGATGATGAAGTGAACGATGTCGGCGTCGACCTCCTCGAATCCTTCTAAGTCTTCGTCGCGCTTTCCGTCGTCGGCGAAGAAGTCTCTGATGTCCCGAGTAGCGGCGGCCGATACAGAATCGTCTTCGTTTGCCGCCAGCATCGAGCGATCGGCGGCGTACTCCACCCGCGTGGAATCGTCGGTCACCCGGAATCCTTTCGCTTCGCCACGGTGCTGCGGATCTGCAGGTGCCCTTCGAGCAGCTGCCGTGTGGGTGTGGTGGGTTCGTCATTCTCGATCCGATCGACGAGCGTCTCGACCGCCAGCCGGGAAAGCTCCTGCATCGGTTGCTCGATCGTCGTGAGGTCGTAAGCCTTCCACGCACTTTGGGGGAGGCCGTCGAAGCCGGTGACCGAAATCTCCTCCGGCACAGCGATACCGTGGGCACGAAGACCGTCGATCAGGCCGAAGGCGATGGCGTCGCTGGCGGCCATCACCGCATCCGGCCTGGCGGCGAAGGCCGCGACTTCGTCTGCCGCGGCGTAGCCGGCTTCATAGGTGAAGGCTCCTGAGGGCACGTATCGGCACGGGATGCCTACCTCGGCTAGGTGCTCGAAAGCTCCTCGATACCTAGCACGGTCCGTGGTGGCATCGCGAATCCCGCCGACGAAGCAGACGGATCGGTGTCCATTCTCCGCGAGCAGCACGGCCAGCGCACGCATCCCCGCCATGTTGTCAACGCTCACCGAGGCCACATCACCAGAGGTCACATCCTGGTTGAACATCAAGACCGGAAGCCCAGAGGCGATGAGCGGCCGCACCTGGCTGACCGGAACGATACTCGAGGCGACGATCACACCATCAACGTGGTACCGAGGGATGGAAACGAACACGACCTCGAGATCCGCCGACTCGAACGACTCGAAGAGCAGAAGCTGATAGTCGCTGGGGATGACGTGGCGCGCCAGGGCACCTAATGCGTGCTGGTAGTACTCGTCGGCGGCCGGGACGACAACTGCAATGATCCGGCTTGACTGAGAGGAGAGGCTGCGTCCGATGGCATTTGGTACGTAGCCAAGTTGGGTCGCGGTCTCGTAGATTCGCTCGCGCTTGTCGGGAGCCACGATATCGGGGGTCGTGAACGCTCGCGACACCGTTGCCTGGGACACGTGAGCTACCCGGGCAACATCAACAGATGTCACCGTTCGACGGCGCCGGCGGCGATGGCCCTTGCCTTCGAGGCTTGTCACCGGCGGGATTATGAATACGTATTCACAGCCTGTCAAGAAGTCGTGATATAGCCGACTCGACCTATTGAGGTTCGTTTGCCCCTCCCGGTTGGGTTGGTGCCCCGTGCCGTAGCCACCCGACGTTGCGTCCTCGAGGCTCGACCGCTAAACCCATCCCATGAACAACAGCCAACTGTTCGAGGCTCTTGTGGAGGTCGACACGCCCACCGTCTGTAACGCGCTGGAGCTTGTGATGGGAAGGCGCACTGCATCTGGTTTCACCACCCGGCCAGTAGTGCCGATGGACCCAGGCCTTCCTCCGATGGTGGGTTACGCGGCGACCGCCAAACTTCGCGCCTCGGCACCTTCGGAAGAGGATGCTCACGAAGTTCTGGGGCGCCGTCTCGACTACTACCGGATGGTTGGAGACGCGGCTGCCCGGCAGCCGACGATCGTCGTCATCGAGGACACTGACAATCCAGCCGGCGTGGGGGCTTTCTGGGGCGAAGTGAACGTTGCGATACACCTGGGCCTTGGGGCGAAGGGTGTCCTGACGAATGGGAGCATGCGAGACCTGGGCGACGTCGACGAAGGGTTCCAGGTGCTCGCCGGGACGATTGGCCCCAGTCACGCCCATGTCCACATCACAGATCTCGCGGTGCCCGTGACAGTCCTCGGCCTCGAGATCGCTCCCGGCGACCTGATCCACGCCGACCGCCACGGTGGGGTTGTCATCCGACCCGAGCACACCCAGCAGCTACCCGAGGCGATCGATGACGTGAAGCGGCGCGAGACTCCGATTCTCCAGGCTGCCCGCTCCGAAGGCTTCGACCTACCTACCTTGCTCCGGCTGTGGTCGAACAAAGACGACGTTCGCTGATCGCATCAGACGTTCGCTGATCGCATCAGACGTTCGCTGATCGCATCACCACAGCTCTTCGGAGGCAATGGCCGAGCCCTCTGTGAGGGACGCCAGTTTGGCGAAGGCGATGTCTGGATCCACAGCGCCGAACCCGGCGAACGTGGAGAAGCCGCAGTCGGTCCCGGCGATTACACGCTCCCGCCCCACCAGATCGGCGAACCGGATGATCCGATCGGCTACGTAGCGGGGGTGCTCGACGAAGTTCGTTGTCGAGTCGATGACCCCTGGCACCAGAATCTTGTCATCCGGAATGTCCGTCCCCGCGAATGCCCGCCATTCGTGACCGTGGCGGGGGTTGGAGGATTCGAAGACGAGGGCTTGCGGTCGCGCCCGGAGCGCTATTGGTAAGACCTGCTCCATTGGCGCATCGAAAGTGTGAGGGCCCTCATAGTTGCCCCAACAGACGTGTAATCGCATCCGATCTGCCGGAATGTCCCGCACGGCATGATTCAGCGCGTCGATGTGTAGTCGCGCCAGCATCTCGTACTCGGCGTCATCCTTGTCCTTGAACATCATGTGACGTCCGAGACCGAGGTCCGGGGAGTCGAGTTGAAGCAGAAACCCGGCATCCACTATCGCCTCGTACTCATGCCGCATGGCGTCGGCGATGGCATACAGGTATGTCTCATGTGATTCGTAGAACTCGTTTGGTTGGAACAAGGCGATCACGCCAGGGGACGCCGAGTTCATGAAGGCATCGGTTTGACCCACAGACTCGAGCGCGGCCCTGAAGTTGGTCAAATCGGTCTCGAGCGCAGTCGTGTCCTTGATGTCGATTTGTCCGACACATTTGGGGCGGCTGTAGCTGGGTGTTCCGCCGCTAGACGCCAGGCGGGCCATGAAGCCTGGAAAGGCTTCGAGATCACGTGGCGGCTGTCGGGGGCTGTCGCCTTCGAAACCCGTGAGTCGATGCTTGATGTACGTGGCGTAGCTGATCTTGCTGATTTCGCCGTCGCTGACGATGTCAACACCGGCGTCCACCTGTCGCTGGACAATCTCACCGACCTCTCGTTTGACTGCCGCTTCGTGTTGTTCGAGATCAACGGCTTCGCCCTCATCGATGGCGAACAGACCTTTGGCAACCTCGGTCCCCCTAGGCAGGCTGCCTACATGGGTGGTCAGAATCCGATCGGTGCTTGCCCTCATCTCAATGTGCCTGTTGGTGTTGTTGGGACACAGCCACCGATGGTGATCATGGTCGACCAGACTTTTGCTGATACTTTTTCCGCACGACGTGCTTAGCCATAGGTCCTGGACCACCTTCTTGTTCTGCTGATTTGGATGGGGCGATAAAGATATCAGCGAGTCCTCATTGTTAGTACATCACGACGCCGGAGTTGACGTTGACATCGGCTCCGGTGATGCCAGTTGCCTGGTCGGAGGCTAGGAACACGCAGGTATCGGCCACCTCCCTAGCCTCGGTCAAACGCCCCAGTGGCGACTCCGACTCGAACTCTGCCCTCACCGCTGCGTCGGTGAGCCCTCTTTCTTCAGCCTGTTTCTCGATGACCCAATTGATTCGGGGTCCGGCTACGAAGCCGGGCGAGATCAAGTTCACCCGGATGCCGTGCGGACCCGCTTCCAGTGCGAGAGTCCTGACCAGACCGACGAGAGCCATTTTTGAAGTGGTGTAAGCACTGCGCCCCCATAGGGGACGTTTGCCACTTATGGAACCGATGACGGTCACCGATCCGGAGCCCAACTCGATCATCTGGGGCATTAGCGCTCTCGTCGCGAGGAACACGCCGCGTACGTTGACTGCAAACGTCTCGTCCCACCCGGCGACGTCCAGTTCCCACATAGGGCCACTCGGGCCACCAATACCACTGTTGTTGACCAGCGCATGAATGGGGCCGATCATCCTCACCGTGTCGGCGAGGGTCGTCGCGTCTGCTTCTTTGGTGAGGTCAGTGGGTATGACGTGAGCTTTCGAGCCTTTTGCGTTCACCAGTTCCGCTGTCTCATTCAGGTTGGCGAGACCTCGGGCAGCAAGCACCAGGTCGAAGCCGACGTCGGCGAATGCGAGTGCTATGTCTCGTCCAATGCCCTGGCCGGCACCGGTGACGACCGCTATTCGCTCCACGACATTGCTTCGGCGAAATACTCTGGGTCGAGCCGCAAACGTGAGGACACCGCATGCCCGTACATGAACTCCGCATCAGCGACGACCGCTGCGTGCTCCGCCACGAGCCGGTCGCCTTCGGTGGTGCACCGCTGAGTAGTGACAGTCTTCAGAAACTTACCCACCCATAATCCACCGGTGTACCTCGCGGCCTTCATCGTCGGCAATGTGTGATTCGTCCCTATCGCTTTATCCCCATAAGCGACTGTGGCGTGATGTCCGATGAACAAGCTCCCGTAGTTGATCAATCGCTCAACGAACCACTCGGTGTCCGCGATCTGGACTTCGAGATGCTCCGGTGCCATTTCGTCGGCCACCTTGAGCATCTCCTCGTCGTCCTCGCACAAGATCACAGTCCCGTAGTTCTCCCATGCCTGTCGCGAGACATCGGCCGTTGGCCACCGTTCCAGCCAATGCTCGACTTCGACAAGCGTCTCCCGACCCAGCTGCTCGGATGTCGTGGCGAGAATTCCCGGCGACGTCGGGCCGTGCTCAGCCTGTCCGAGGATATCGCAGGCGACGATCGCCGGATCGGCAGTGTTGTCGGCGATCACCATGATCTCGGTTGGTCCGGCCAGCAGGTCGATGCCCACCTTGCCGAATAGCTGTCGCTTTGCTTCGGCTACGTATGCGTTGCCGGGCCCGACGATCATATCTACGGGCTCAGCGTCCTCCAGCCCGAAGGCCATCCCGGCGAGGGCCTGGACACCGCCGACGCAGAAGATCTCATTCGCCCCCGATTTGTGCATCGCCCAGAGTTGCGGACGGTGCATTCCCCGTTCGTCTCTCGGAGGGGCAGCGCTCATGACACGTGGCACTCCAGCGACCTTCGCCACCTTTACAGTCATCACAGCCGACGCGATCAGCGGGTAGCGACCGCCCGGCGAGTATGCGCCGACATTCTGGACTGGGATGTGCTTCTGGCCGAGCATGATGCCGGGCAGTGTCTCAGCCTCGAAGTCGACGAGGCTGTCTCGCTGAAGCTGTGCAAAGTTGGCCACCTGGTCGATGAGGAACTGCGACGACTTCTCGACTTCGGGTTCCATCTCCTCGTAGGCCTGGTCGATCTCTGCCTGCGAGACTCGAAATGATTCAGGTGACCAGTTATCGAATTGCTCCGAATACTTTCTCACCGCCACAGCGCCGTTCTGCTCGACGTCGGAGAGGATGGTCGAGACTGTGTCGCGGATCTCCTCCGTGATCTGGTCGGGTGGATACTTGGGTTTCTTCAGATACTCCACGAGGTTGTCTCCTTGGTTTCGGCGGTTGTGAGAAGGTCTTGGGCTGATGCGGCAAGCCAGCTGCGCATGGCTTGTGTTACGAGCTCCGGTTGGTCGATCGTCGAGAGATGTCCTGCTCCTGGTATCACGACGAGCCTCGCTCCCGGAATTGCGGCAGCAAGCGCCTCATGGACCGACACCGGGCACACCCGTTCCTCGCGTCCGCAGAGGACCAGCGTGGAAGCACTGATCGTCGGTAGCACGGGACGGTTGTCGGGCCGGGTCAGCTGGGCGGCGTTCTGGATGAGGAAACTTTCGGGACCTACCCCTGCCGCCATATCGAGCACGAGGGCTATCGACTCGGGTGTCCTGTCATGGAGCAGGGTGTCCAACAAGTAGCGGCGGGTCACATCTTCGAATCGTCCTGTGCGTGTGAGTTCCTCGAAGAGTTCCCAGGATGTGACCTGGGACACCGTTGGGGGGTTGTGATTCGTGTCGAGAAGAGCCAGCTTCGAGATTCGCTCTGAAGCAATACGCATGATCTCGATGGCCACGATCCCGCCGAGCGAGAAACCGGCCAGCGCAAAACGCGGCGGAGCCCTGTCGAGGACTGCAGTCGCCATGCCTGTGATGGTGTCGGCTGTGGTTATGTCCCCTACTTCGACTGAGGCGACATCGGCGAGGTGCTCTATCTGGTGAGCAAACAGCCGTTCGTCGCAAAGCGTCCCGGGCAGGAGGATGAGCTCGGTCATATGATCGGTTTGCTGGTTCTCTCGATGAGATGGAAAGGGGCTAGATACCCACCAGCATCGACGGCCCAATCGTCTCTCCGAGCAGCTTCGATAGTCTCGGCTGGCCATTCGAGTTTGGTGCGGGTGTCGCCTCCGTTGACGACACACATCACGGCGTCGTCAGCGCCGGCATTGATGAATGAACGCCAGACGCCTGCCGGCACTGACACAGCGGAGCCCTCCTCCAGCGGTCGAGAGAGGGCATCGTCGCCGAGGTTTACCTCGAGTTCCCATCCCTCGGTGGCGACGATCAGTGCCTGTTGGTCCGAATGGCGATGGGCTGACATTCGGTTGCCTGGCGGGACGGTCAGCCACTCCAAGGTGAAACTGTGTGGGTTGGATATCGGAGGGACATGATTGCGATCCATTGTCATTCCCCAACCGATGACCGGAGCGAGACGGCTGGCACGGCCCGGAAGAACGGAGTCGAGAAGGGCCCGGTCGCTCCAGACCAGCTCCTCTTCGTTGATCAGCCGTCCGGAGAGCTCCTCCGACTCGAAGGCGCGAAGACTGCCCAGGTCGTCTTCCGACATTGGTGGAACGATGTCGACACCTTCCAGAACGTCCCCGGCGGTGGTGTCGAGGAGCGTGTCATCGTCTCTCAGATACAGCCCGGTGTCAGCGGCCTGATGCAGGACCTTCGGAGACCAGAGGATGCCTCCCGTGTCGTCCTCGCCTAGGACGGCATACAGGAGGGCATAGTCCTCGCCCACGTTGCGAAACCCGCGGAACATCCAGGTCGGCAACGAGAACACGAAACGTCCCGACGCGGGAAACTGCCGATCGGAATCGATATCAACGTTGAATTCGACGTTGGTGCCTATCGACACGAACACCTCGGCGGTGAAATGCAGGTGTTGGTTGTTGACGGTTCCGGGCGGGAGTCCGGCTGCGCCGATGTTGAATCCATGCGGGTCCCGCACGTTCACGTGCTGGTCCGGGTTCTGCGAGACGCCAGGCCCTATGAACGAGAAGTTGTGCTTCCCTTGCGAGTCGGGAAGGCGAACGTCGATGAAGGCCGAGGCATCAGCCACGAACTCGCTGGGCGGGATGATCCTTCGATCCAGCTCCTCGTTCCCAATTGGGTCAGTCTGCATGTTTCTGGCTCCTCGCTCAGTTGGCTGCTGGCGGTTCCTTGGCGTAAATCTGCTTGAGCAGACCGAACTCGTCAAAGACCGTCCACTCGGCCACGATCCGCCGGTCAACCACCAGGTCGTGTGAGAATCCAAGAATCCGAATCCTTCGGCCGGTCGGCTGCCCGTAGCGGTGCTCTCCATCGTGGGTCCCCTCGATCCACCAGCGTGTCGTCACGATCTCGCCGCCCGCTCTCTTATTCGACATCGTGTGGTCGACTCTCAACGAGACGTCGCTGAACTCGTTCTGCCAGTCGACTACGTATTGGAGGTAGCCGCCTGGACCGATGAGAACTCGATTGGTTGCCGTACTGACATAGGCGTCCGAATCGTAGTAGCCGGGGAGGTCGCCCAAACGGCGCTCGGACCACACATCGCGAAACATGGATATGACCAGATCCTCCTCCGCGGACGCGGGGGCAGACAGCTCGCTGGCTGGGGGAGGAGTTGTCTCGCCGACCAGGCTCCCTCTCGCGGCGGCTTCGGCCGTTCCCAGCGATTCGGCCAAGGCCAACTCGTCGAGTCCGAGGGCTCGCACCAGGGCGAGCTCGTCGCGAGCAAGCCACTCCTCAACGATGCGATTCTGCCGCACAAAGCAGTGCGCAACGGCTGCGCGCCGGAAGCTTCGCCCCGTAGCAGATCCGTAGACGCTGGGGCCATCGTTTCGTCCTATGTGGGTGATTCGATGGGATGTATGGAATCCGTCTCGGTCGTTCCCGGACCAGACGACGTCCTCCGCCTGGAGGTATATGCCTGGATAAGCCCGTTTAGCCCCTTTCGTCATCTCTATGAGGGCGGCTCGACCGTATGTAGTGCCCTCGCTGGTGTGGAGGGGAACTTCGGGGGCGTAATGGGTCTTGATCAGTTCGGTGCCGGCGTCTCCATCCCAAATGCGGTCTGTGGACCGGATGATGTAGTGAACGATGTCGGCATACACGTCCTCGAAGCCCTGGAGGCTTTGACGTCGTTTCCCGTCATCCGCGAGGAAGTCCGCCAAGTCGCTGCCTGCAGCGACGGCGACTCGGTCCCTTGTGTCGGAACCTTTGGCGAGAAGCGCCGCAATCTGTTCGAGTCTTGGATCGGTGGTTGATGTCTTGCTTGATGTCATTACAGAAACGTTGGTTGAGTGGTCTTGCTCTCGGCAGGGCGTCGGCTCAGAGCCGGCACAGTTCCTCGCGACCATCCTGCTGAGCAAACGTCATGACCGATTGGTCGGACCCGGTGCCGATCGAGGAACAGAACTCGAAGACCCTCTGCTTGGCTCTGATGAGTCCGGTCATACTTGGTCCTCCCTGTCCAAAGGATCCGACTCCTCGAAAAAGGAAGGAGGTTTCGATCCGATGAAACGGAGCACCGAACCCACGTCGTAGCCGAGTTGCTCGAGAAAACCGAGAATGTCTATGAGCACCCAGTTCTCTACCAGCCGCCCATCGTGCGCGCGCCATATGTCCATGTAACGCACCTCGACCTGAGCCCCGGACGCCGGAATCCCGAGCCAGTCTCCCTTGTGGGTTGCCCGCTGTGTTCCTGCTGCTGCAACCCACTGGCCCGTGCCGAACCTGATCTGGTCGTCGGCGAGCTTGTCGGGAAACGCGTGAAGAAAAGGCCTCTGGTGGTTCTCTTGGAAATCTTTCAAACCTTGCTTGGTGCCGATGCCGGCCGGACCGTGCCACACCATGTCCTCCGACCAGAACTCCTCCTGGCCTTCGATGACGTGTTCGTTGAGGGCATCGACCATGCGCTCAACCAGTTCCAGAGCTTCAGACATGATTCAGCCTTTCATCGCGCCCACGCCCAGATCCTTCACCAGGTGTTTCGGGAACCAATGATCGCACGATAATCGGAAGCGAGATGAGGACCGTCGCACGGTGCAATGACAGAGGTCGACACCTCCGAGTCGAAACCTTCTTCATCGACGCGGTGGACACGATTTGTGAGACTGGCGTAAAAGGCCGATTGCCCGGTGGGTATCTTCGCCAATTCTGCGGCCAGGTGGCAGCGTTTCCCGAGTTCGGGTGACTCTGTTCATAATGCGGTCCGATCACTCGTTGCTTCGGCCAGGGCATAACGGGTGACGAGCCGCGATGACGGATGAGGACGTGACTCGGGTGCGGAGTCCGCACGCCTTCGTCGATCATCTGCATCCAAGAGAGAAGCTGTGGACATCGAACTGAACCAAACGAACAAGCGAGCCGTCTGGAACTTCTGGCGGGACCTCGAGGGGGCAGTTCACGGAGGAGCGATCGACGTAGCCCGAATGGTGATGCATGACGACGTCGAATGGAACGGGCCTGACCCCATAGGCCGACTCCACGGGGTGCAGGCGTTCGTCTCCGGTTTTTGGCTGCCGTTGCTTCGCTCGTTCCCAGACATGAAGCGACAGACGCATGTCTTCTTCGGCGGAGAGTCCAATGGACGCATCAATGGGGACCTGTCACTGGATGGCCACATGTGGGCCACAGGAACCGGCCTGTTCACCGGGACCTTCGCGCATGACTACCTCACGATCCCAGCCACCGGGGGCCAGGTCACCATCCCGTGGGGCGAGTTCTGCCGCCTCGAGGATGGCGTGATCGTGGATGTGTATTTCCTGATCGACCTGGTCGAGCTCATGCGACAGGCCGGCTTCGAGGTACTGCCACCCAGTCGAGGCGCAAACGGTCTCTATCCACCTTCCGCCGCCAACGACGGCATCATGTTGGGTGTTCAGAATCAGGCGACATCGCGGCACAGTCTCGAACACATCCGGCGGTTCATCTTCGATGGGCTGAACGCCTATGACCAGACAGACCTCGAGAGCATGGGGATGGCGGACTTCTTCCATCCTGAGGTGCAGTGGTACGGGCCGAGTGGGATCGGCGCGTGTTTGAGCTTGAATGAGTTCGAAGACCTGCATCAGCGGCCGTGGCTGGCCGCCTACCCCGACCGCAAAGTGCAGGATCTAGATGCGCTCTTCGCCGAGGGCGCCTACAGCGGAGCCCCGGGTTGGGCAGGCGTGAAGGCAACCCACACGGGTCCGTACCTCGACTGTCCCGCAACCGGGAACCAGATCGAGTTCAACGGCTTGGACTGGTGGAAACGCGAAGGCGAGATGTACGTCGAGAACTGGGTGCTAGTCGACATGGTCCATCTGTTCCGCCAGCTCGGCGTCGACCTCTTCGAACGTCTCGCCGACCACATGCAAAATGGCTAGGTCTCACCGCCTGATGATGCTCGCTCATGGCTGCCATTCTCGAGCCGCCGCAGAGTGTTTCCCATTGTATTCGGACCGAAGTGATTGGCCTTGGTGACCGTGACTTTCCCCGGATCTTCATAGCGAGACTGGGGAGCAGCTTCTCGGCGTCGGGCCGGATTGGAGCACGTCTTCGAGGCAGGCGCTGCTCATGGTCGTTCCTCCTCTGAGTTGAGACGGCGCCTAGGGGGATGGCGCCTGGACCAGTCATTGAGTACCTGATTGTGATTGTACGCGTTCGATCCGGTGCGCACCGGCCGGGAATCTTGTAGATCGCATCAGCCCGAGCTAGGTTCGGTCCCGTTATCCAGAGCGGTCGAGGGACAGGCCCGGCGACGCCGCGGCAACCACCCGTAAGGGAAGGTGCCAATGCCTGATCGATGATCTCGTCGATGAGGCTGGTTGATGACCGAAAACGCGGCGACAGAAGCGCACTCTGGGACGGTACCCACCCGGTTCTTCGACAGCCGCGCCTCCTATCTGATGTTCATCACCGCGACCACCGAGAAGCTGGTGGTGGCGGCCCGTATCGGGGAGGAGCTGGCGTATGTGGGACCGGGCGAGCATGCGCTGCGGATCTTCGACGCTGGAATGGGCGACGCATCGGTGCTGACCCGGCTTATGCGTCAAATGCACCGGGTCTTCCCACACATACCGTGGCTGGTGGTGGGCAAGGAGATCAGCCTCGAGGATGTGCGGCTCGCCTTGGATCGGCTGCCGGACCGGCTCGCCGAGCACCCGGAGCTGGTGTTCGTCGTGACCAACATGTACAACCCGGAGGCACCATCCCTCTCCCCGTCACGCCGGAACGAGTCGGAGCTCATCTGGCGGGAAGTTGCGCTCAAGGGCTCGACGACCGACGACTTCGGGCGCCAGATCCATGGCCTCTTCTCCGATCTGGTCCACAACTGGGAGGTGGTGGCAAGCCCGAAGACAGGCAATCCCCTCTACGTCCGTCCTTCGGTGCTGGTGCTGTACCGGAAAGATCGCCAGTTCCTGCTGAACCCGGTGATCCCCAAACCCGGCGACGTGGACGGGAAGTACGACCTCATTCTTGCATCACAGCCCTATCGAGCCAGGACGACAGTTGAGCGCAAGGTCAGAATCGCGCTGGTCCCCCTCGCCAAAGCGCTGGCTCCCGGCGGAAGGATGGTCGTCGTGCACTCGCATGGGGACGACCCCGGGCTGGAGATCATCCGCGGCGTCTGGCCGGATGAGGACCCGTTTCAGGTGGGACGAACAGAGATCGTTGCCGAGGCGCGGCGGCAGCTCAATGCGGCAGCGGATGCGGATCTGGTGTTTCCGCACCAGAGCGACCAGGAGGCGATTTTCCGTTACGACCTGCAGGCCATGCCCTCCGAGGTCACCGAGCACATCGGAACAGGTTTGACCCTGGCGGCATGGAACGCTGCGGCGTACGTTGCGCAGATCGACGAGCACCGGCTGTCTGCAGCCCTGTCCTCCGGCGTCTACGTCGACGCCACCCAGAGCGTGCTCCACCGCGACGGCGGTCTCTGGTTCCACGACGAGGCCTATGTCGTTGCGCGCACCGGCGCCGTGGAGGACTGATGAAGGACAACACCAGGGACCTGGAGGCGGTGCGGAGCCTGTTCCTGAAGCCAGAGTTCGAGTTGCTTCCGTTCCGCAGCGCGATGGATCAGATCGAGTTTCTGCCTGATGCCGCCACCGTCACCATCACCGCGTCCCCTGCGAAGGGGATCGAGCCGACTCTCGAGTACGCCACCATGCTGGCGAAGCGGGGATTCGACGTCGTTCCGCACATCGCGGCGCGATCCATCGCAGACGAGGCACACCTTTCACGAATCCTCGGCACCATCGCCGAAGCCGACATCCGGCGTATCTTCGTGATCGGCGGTGACGCCAAGGAGGCAGGAGAGTTTCCCGACGCCCTCTCACTGATCCAAGCCATCGAGAGTCTCGACTATCCGCTCCCAGAGATTGGGATAGCCGCCTATCCGAACGGGCATCCGTTCATCCCAGACGATGTGCTGCGTCAGGCCTTGAAGAACAAGCAGCCCCACGCCTCGTACATGACCACCCAGATGTGCTTCGACCCCATCATCATCTCCGACTGGATCGCCGATGTGCGCTCCGACGGCATCACGCTGCCAATTTACCTCGGCATGCCAGGGGTAGCCCCGGTCCGCAAGCTGATCAGCATTGCGACACAGATCGGCGTCGGGGATTCGGTCCGCTTCCTGTCACGCCACCGCGGGTTGTTGGGCAGGCTCACCCGGCAGAGCACGTATTCGCCGGATCGGCTCGCCAACGGGCTCAGCCAGGTCATCGCCGACCCGGAGGCGAACATCGGGGTGGTGCACTTGTACACGTTCAACCAGGTGGAGTCTTCCGAAGCCTGGCGGCAGGACTGGCTGGCAGCCATCGACGGCTGGGGAACGGAGTGATGCCCCGAAAATAACGGGCTGGGAAAGATGATAAGGACTGTTACACCCTCAAACAGATTTGCCTAGCACATTTCCTGTTTGTGGGACGGCGACCGTTCAGGGAGGCCGCTACGGAACGGGCTCCCATTGTTCGGAGGAGGGTCTCTGCCTGACGGGGAAAGAGGCTGTCCTATATGAAGTGGCCGGACCCTGATTCGGGCTGGCTGACTATCGTTGCTTCCATCCTTTTTGGAGGGGCTAGTTGGCTGAGATCACGTTTGATGGTGTTGGGAAGATCTACCCGGATGGGACCCGTGCGGTGGGTCAGCTCGATCTGACGATCGGGGATGGTGAGTTTCTGGTTCTTGTTGGGCCTTCGGGTTGCGGCAAGACGACCGCCCTGCGGATGATCGCTGGGTTGGAGGAGATATCTGAGGGGACGATCTCGATCGGTGGCCGGGTGGTGAACGACGTCGAACCCAAGGACCGTGATATTGCGATGGTTTTTCAGAACTATGCGCTGTATCCGCACATGTCGGTGCGGGACAATATGGCGTTCGGTCTCAAGCTGCGGAAGTTCAAGAAGGATGAGATCGACCGACGGGTGGGCGAGACTGCGGATATCTTGGAGATCACCGACTTTTTGGACCGAAAGCCTAAGGCTTTGTCTGGTGGTCAGCGGCAGCGGGTGGCCATGGGTAGGGCGATTGTCCGGGAGCCGGCCGCTTTTCTGATGGACGAGCCGCTTTCGAACCTGGACGCCAAACTTCGGGTGCAGATGAGGGCGGAACTGGAACGGTTGAGCGCTCGGCTCAAGACCACGACTGTCTATGTGACACACCATCAGGTGGAGGCGATGACTCTTGGCGATCGTGTCGCGGTGCTCAGCGCGGTGTCGGCTCGGCATCCCTACAACCTCCAGCAGGTGGGACCGCCGACCGACCTGTTTGACCGACCTGTCAACCTTTTTGTGGCCGGTTTCATCGGCAGCCCGGCGATGAACCTCATGTACGGAACGCTGGAAAACCGTGGCCAGGATGTTTGGTTGAAGGCCGGCGAATACGAGATGAGAGTCGACCAGCGTTCGTTGGACGGTCATCCCGGACTGGAGAACCGGATGAACGAGGAGCTGGTGGTTGGTATCCGTCCCAACTCGTTGGAGGCGGCCGTCGTAACCGGACCCGATGCGGAGCGGACCATACGCGCCGAGGTGGAAGCCACCGAGATGTTGGGCGCCGAGACTTTCGTTCACTTCTCCGGCAAACGACCCCCGGTCATCACCCCCGGATATCGAGGAGCTGTTGGCAGACACCGGACAAGCCTCGTCGTTGGGCAACACAACTGCCTTTGTAGCCCGGGTCAGTCCCGATGTAAGAGTCAAGAGGGGAGAGTCGATCGATCTGATCGTGGACACCGCCAAACTCCACTTCTTCGACAAGGACACCGGCGACCGAATAGGCGCCAAACAGCACGTACCGGCATAGTGGTCCGTCGTAGCTTCTGGTGACATCGCCAGCTCCCACGGATGCATTCCGGTGGGGAGTTTCAACTTCGGCATATCAGACGGCGACCACCAATACACCAGCTCACTCGGCCACACCTACACCACCAGCCAAGCACCCCCATAGGCCCCCGACATCGGACGCGGGTCGCGGCCTAAGGTTGGGGGAGACAGACGTCAGCCATCTACGTCACAGGAGTAGCCATGTACCCCGCCAAGTTCGACTACCTGGCGCCCGAGAGCTTGGACGAAACACTTTCGATCCTGGCCGACCGAGGCGATGAGGTAAAGATTCTCGCTGGTGGTCAGAGTCTCATCCCAATGATGAAACTCCGATTTGCCACGCCGCCCACCCTTTTGGATATCAACAGGATCCCTGGTCTCGACGGGCTCACCCGCACCAACGGGACTCTGAGCATCGGGGCCCTGGTCAGACACAACGACGTGGTCAAGTCCGACGTGGCCAAGGCCAATCACACCGTTGTCAGCGCCGCCCCGTGGATCGCCGACCCAATCGTCAGGAACCTGGGGACCCTGGCCGGGTCGCTGGCTCACCACGACCCTGAAGGAGACTGGGCATCGGTGATGCTGGCATGCGATGGCAAAGTTGTGCTCACCAGCAGTACCGGGGAACGGGTGGTGCCGATCACCGAATTCCTGGTCGACATGTTCTCGACGTCCTGTCAGCCAAATGAAATGGTGACCGAGGTTCGGGTAAAGGCTCATTCCGACCGAGGTGGAGGGAACTACCAGAAGTTGGAGAGAAAGGTCGGCGACTACGCGACGGTCGGTGTTGCCACCTGTCTCGAGTTGGCCGATGACGGCACCGTTGCGGGAGCAGGGATCGCCCTGACCTCGGTGTACGCATTCAATCTCAAGGTCACGGAGGCCGAATCCTTGCTCAAGGGCGAAACCCCTTCCGAAGAGCTGTTCAAAGAGGCGGCGCGGGTAGCGAGCCAGGCCTGCGACCCGGCGTCCGATTCGAGGGGATCGGCCGATTACAAACGGCATATTGTCGACATCTACACGCAGCGAGGTCTCGCCGAATCCCTAGCGATTGCACAAGGAGGTCAGTCATGAACGTCACCGTGACCATCAACGGCACCGAGCGGTCGGCTGACGTAGAACCAAGATTGCTCCTTGTCGACTTCATCCGCAGCAATCTCGGTCTCACCGGAACCCACATTGGGTGTGACACCACGAGTTGTGGAGTCTGCACCGTTCTCCTCGACGGCACCCCAGTGAAAACATGCACTGTTTTTGCGGTGCAGGCCAACGGGCGATCAATCACCACAGTGGAAGGTCTCAAGCAAAACGGCGAGCTCTCGGCGATGCAAACGGCGTTCCACGAGGAGCATGGGTTGCAATGCGGATTCTGCACGCCGGCGATGATGCTGGTGGGAACCGCTCTTCTCGAAGAGAACCCCGACCCGACGGAGGACGAAGTCCGCTGGGCGATCTCCGGCAATCTCTGCCGGTGCACCGGTTACATGAACATTGTCAAGGCAATCCAGGCGGCTGCACAGTCCGCCAAAGAGGGAGCAAGCGTATGACCACGACCGCACACAAGCCGCACACGTCTCCGGAGATCGGCGGTCTTGGCCACAGCCGCAAGCGGGTCGAGGACGCCCGGTTCATCGAGGGTCGAGGCAACTATGTCGACGACATAGAGCTTCCCGGAATGCTTCATATGGCGATACACAGAAGCCCGGTCGCTCACGCCCGGATCATCTCGATCGACACCTCTGCGGCCGAGGCCGTTGAAGGCGTCATCGCTGTTGTTACCGGAGAGCTGCTGGCTGGATACAACCTCGCGTGGATGCCGACGCTGTCAAATGACACCCAGGCGGTTCTCGCCACCGACAAGGTCCGGTTCCAGGGCCAGGAAATCGCGGCGGTTATCGCCACCGACCCCTACGTCGCGCAAGACGCCGCCCGACTGATCGAGGTCGAGTACGACGAGCTCGAGGCGATCGTCAACCCGATGCGGGCCCTGGAAGAGGACGCTCCGGTCATTCGGGACGACAAGGAGGACCAGGAAACCAATCTGGTCTACGAATGGGAGTCCGGGGACAAAGCCGCCACCGACGCGGCATTCGCCGCCGCCGACAAGATCATCAGCCTGGAGACGCATTACCCGCGGTCCCATCCGGCACCACTGGAGACCTGCGGCATCATCGCCGACGTCGACTCGGCCACCGGCCAGACGACGCTCTACATGACGTCACAGGCCCCCCACGCCCATCGCACCTTGTTTGCCCTGGTAGCGGGTCTGCCCGAGCAGAACATCCGCATCGTGTCCCCGGACCTCGGTGGAGGCTTTGGCAACAAAGTCCCGATCTACCCCGGTTACGTCGTGGCAACCGCGGCATCGCTGGTCATCGGCCAACCGGTGAAATGGATCGAGACCCGGACAGAAAACCTGGTCTCCACCGGATTCGCTCGTGACTATTACATGAAGGGCGAACTCGCCCTGAGCAGCGAGGGCAAGATCGTTGGCCTCAGGGTCGACATGCTCTCCGATCAGGGCGCCTTCTTCTCGGACGCACAGCCGAGCAAGCTCCGCGCCGGCATGTTCCATATCGTGACCGGCTCGTACGACTATCAGGCCGCACATGTCACCACTCGCGGCGCCTACACCAACAAGGCCCCCGGTGGCGTCGCGTACCGCTGCTCGTTCCGGGTCACGGAAGCGTCGTACCTGATCGAACGCCTCGTGCAAAATGCCGCGTACGAGATTGGCATGGACCCTGCGGAGTTCAGGCTGAAGAACTTCATCCAGCCTGAGCAATTCCCCTATACGACACCCACCGGGTTCGTCTATGACTCGGGTGACTACGAAGCCGCTCTCCGTGAGGCAATGCGGATCGTGGGATACGACAAGATCCAGGCCGAAAAGGAACAGGCCCGCAAGGAGGGCAAACTGGTTGGAGTCGGTATTGCCAGCTTCACCGAGGTAGTCGGCGCCGGACACGGTGAGGACTACGACATTGTCGGACTCAAGATGTTCGACTCAGCCGAGTTGCGGGTCCATCCCACCGGAAAGGCGATCCTCAAGCTGGGCGTCAAGAGCCAAGGCCAGGGCCACGAGACGACCTTCGCCCAGATCGTCGCAGAAGAACTGGGGATTCCGGCGGATGATATCAAGGTCGTCGAGGGTGACACCGACAACACGCCGTATGGATTGGGCACGTACGCCTCGAGGAGCGTTCCGGTGGCGGGAGCGGCAACTGCTGTCATCTCACGCAAGCTCAGAGAGAAGGCCAAGAAGATCGCCGCCCACCTCCTCGAAGCGTCAGAGGACGATCTGGAGTGGGAGACCGGCAAGTTCTTCGTCAAGGGCGATCCCGAAAGCTCGGTGTCGATCCAAGACGTGGCCTTCGCCGCCTACACCAACCCCCCACCCGGCGTCGAAGCCGGACTGGAGGGAGTTCACTACTACGACCCGCCGAACATGACCTACCCGTTCGGCAGCTACATCGTGGTGGTCGACGTCGACCCCGCTACCGGCCAGTGGAAGGTTCGCCGCATGGTCGCGGTTGACGACTGTGGAGTGCGCATCAACCCAATGATCGTCGAAGGTCAGATCCACGGCGGGCTCGCCGAGGGGTACGCCATGTCATCGATGCAATCCATCACGTTCGACGAGGCGGGCAACCATCTCGCGTCAAGCTTCATGGATTACCTGGTTCCTACTGCTTGGGAGACCCCGAGGTTCGAACTGGGCGAGACGGTTACCCCCTCTCCTCACCACCCGATCGGCGCCAAGGGTGTAGGCGAGTCGGCAACGGTGGGATCACCGGCGGCATACGTCAATGCTGTGGTGGACGCCCTGGAGCACCTCGGTGTCCGCAACTTCGAGATGCCGGTGACTGCGGACAAAGTGTGGGCAGCCCTGGAAACAGCGTCTAACGGATGAACAGCCAGTTGCTGGAGCTGGCGGCCGAACTCAGTCGCCAGCGCCAGACATTCCTGACGGCAACCGTCGTATGGGCGCGTGGCCCGTCGTCAGGAAAACGAGGATCGGCGGCAATCATCCAGCCAGACGGGACAGTCACCGGATGGATCGGCGGCGCATGTGCCGAGCCCGTGGTGATCAGAGAGGCCCGGGAGGCCATGGCCGACGGCAAGCCGCGGCTGCTGTTCTTGGGAACCGAAGAGGACATAGCCGCCGCCGCTAGACCGGACGTGACCACGGTGCCGATATCGTGCACCTCCGAAGGCGCCTTGGAGGTCTACCTGGAACCAATGCTCCCCCAGCCGTATTTGGTGATCGTAGGGCGGTCGCCTGCCGTTTCCACCCTCACCAAGCTCGCCAATGCCCTGGATTGGCGGGTGACGGTGGTTGATGACGGCGGCTCGAAGGATGACTACTCCAGCGCCGACACGGTCCTGACGAGGATGGTGATGCCACCCGACGTCGATTCGACCAGCGCCGTCGTGATTGCCACCCAAGGCCACTACGACGAGCCTGCTCTGGAGGCAGCGCTACAAACGGATGCCGGATACATCGGCCTGGTTGCTTCCAAGAAGCGAGCGGAGACCATCGTCGGCTATCTCCGCGACCGCGGTATGGCCGACGACCAACTCGGCCGGGTGGTCGCGCCGGCAGGAGTCGACCTCGGACATGTCAGCCATCGTGAGATCGGGGTTGCCATCCTCGCCGACCTCATCCAGCGAAAGGCTGCCGGAGAACTGGGAGGCTCCTCCGAGCCGGCAGACCAGCCACACACGGCGATCGATCCGGTGTGCCACATGGAGGTTGAGTTGGCAACGGCGCGGTGGATCAGCGAGCACGACGGAGAGACCTACTATTTCTGTTCTCCGGGCTGCAAGGCATCCTTCGAGAAGACCCCTGCCGATTACGTCACCGTCTGAGGCGACTTAGGCTCTCACCATGATCCCTTCGACGGTTGAAGATCTCAAGGATGCATTGGGCGCTCACGACTACCTCGCTGACGACGATTTGACGGTGGCCATTCATCTTGCCCTGCAGCTCGGCCGTCCTCTCTTCCTCGAAGGGGAAGCCGGGGTAGGCAAGACCGAGGTGGCGAAGGTGCTGGCGAGCCTTGCCGGGGACAGGCTGATTCGCCTTCAGTGCTACGAGGGGCTCGATGTAGGTCAGGCTCTCTACGAATGGGACTACGCCCGCCAAATGATGGAAATCAGGCTTCTCGAGGCGAGAGGTGAGGGCTCTTCCGCAAGCGCGAGAGACATCATGAGCCGAGACTTCCTGATCGCCCGCCCCCTCCTCCAAGCAATCGAGGCAACAAAGAACAAACACCGGCCCGTCTTGCTCATCGACGAACTCGACCGGGCCGACGAAGAGTTCGAGGCTTTTCTCCTCGAGCTTCTCTCCGATTTCCAGATATCTATTCCTGAAATCGGGACGATCTCCGCTGAGACTCCACCGATCGTGGTCCTGACGTCCAACCGCACCCGTGAGATCCACGACGCCTTGAAGCGTCGCTGCATCTACCACTGGATCGATTACCCCACGCGGGAGAGGGAGGCAGCCATCGTGTTGCGAAAGGTCGATGGCATCGAGCCCGACCTCGCCGATGCACTTGCGGCGGCGATGAACCGCCTTCGAGAGCAGAATCTGTTCAAACCACCGGGAGTCGCCGAGACCCTCGACTGGGCCGAGTCCCTCAAGCTCCTGGGTGCCGGCCAGCTGACGTCCGATGTGATAAACAGAACGCTGGGCGTGGTCCTCAAGTACAAGGACGACATCGACCAGGTGAGAGACGCTGGAGTCGAAGCTCTGGTCGGATGACCCCCGGGCCCGTCCTCGACCTGTCCGGCTTCGCCACGGCGCTCCGAGGTCGTGGTCTCGTGGTCACGCCTGACCAGACGGCAGACATGGCGCGATCTCTGCTCCTGGTCGACCTGGCCGACCGGGACCAGGTTTGTGCCGCGCTCCGCTCGCTGACGATCACCGATCCATCCCAACGCGCCTTGTACGACGAGGAGTTCCAGAAGTTCTTTGAGGGCCTCCGCATGCCCCGGATCGCCGAGCAGCACAGTTCCACCATGAGTCAGGGCTCGTCGACTACCCCGATCCTCAGACCTTTGGAGACGGAGCAGACCGGTGAGACCTCCGACCAGGCCGGCGCCTCGGCCGTGGAAGCCGTAGGCGATCGCGATTTCGCCGACCTGGATGAAGACGATCTCGTTGAGGCGAGACGACTGGTTATGACCATGCTGTGGCAGCCAACCGACGTCAAGACTCGACGCTGGGCGCCCGACCGCCATGGTCGCAGACCCGATATGAGACGGACCCTTCACTCCGCGGTCGGCCCTGCCGGCGACATGATGCCGATCAGGTACCGGGAGCGCCGCAAACGACGCCGCCCGTTGATCATCATCGCGGACATCTCCGGATCCATGGAGCGATACGCCGACCTGTTTCTTGTCTTCGCCCATGCGGCGCAACAACGTCTCGGACATGTTGAGGTCTTCACGTTCTCGACCCACCTCACCCGGGTCACAGACCCGATGTCCAAACGCGACACAAAGGCGGCCCTTGCCAGCGTGAACGAGACGGTGGACGACTGGTCCGGAGGAACCCAGATCGGGGAGGCGCTCGCCGAGTGGAACAAGGAGTGGAGCAGACGAATGGCCCGAGGAGGGCCGGTGGTCCTGATCCTGTCCGACGGCTGGGACTGTGGAGATCCCCAGGTCCTTGCCACGGAGATGGCCCGGCTGTCGCGTTCGGTCCACAAAGTCATCTGGCTGAACCCCCTCGCCGCACGGGCCAGCTACGAGCCGGCCACCCAGGGCATGAGGGCGGCATCGCCGTACATCGACCATCTCCTTCCGGCCGCTAGCGTGAACGATCTTCGAGGAGTGATTCGGCTGCTCGAGTCGATCAGCGGAGTACGGAGAGCATGAGACACCAACTCGAGATGCGCAACAAGTGGGACGACGAGGGCAAGAAGGTCGCCGTCGCCACCGTGATTCGGGTGCAAGGCAGCGCCCCAAGACCTGAGGGCTCCAAGTTCATGGTCTCCTCCGCCGGAGACATGGAGGGGTCGGTAAGCGGAGGTTGCGTCGAGAACGATGTGTTCCTCCACGCCATGGAGGTCATCAAGACCGGCAAACCGAAGACGGTGACATACGGAATCGCCGACGAGGATGCCTTCGAGGTGGGTATGGCCTGCGGTGGGACCATCGACGTCTTCATCGAGCTGTGGTAGCCGTCTTTGATGCCATCCAGCGGATTCTCGACGCGGAGGAGTTCGGCTCCGTCATAAGCGTCGTATCCGGCGAGGACACGGGGTCGAAGGCAGTTTTGGACTTCGACGGCCGGCTGGTGGCTGGAAGTTTGCCGGCCGGGACGGATCAAGAGATCAGGGCGGACGCTGTCAAGCTGATGAAGAACGAGCAACGCCGCGCGCTCGATTACGATTCGGTCTCCGTATTCATCGAGACCCTGGCGCCTCCCCAAGATCTTCTCATCTTCGGCGCCGTTCACATCGGCCAGTCGCTGGCCCTTTTCGCCGGTCAAATGGGCTATCGGGTAACAATCGTCGATGCGCGTGCCGCCTTCGCAACCGAGGAGAGGTTCTCCACCGCCCACCGGGTTCTGGTGGGTTGGCCCGGTGACTTGATGGATCAGCTCCTGTTCGATCGCCGTACCTGGGTAGTGGTGCTCGCCCACGACCAGCGCCACGAGGACCCGGTGCTCGAGGCGGCCTTGAAGAGTGATGTCCGCTACATCGGGGCGATGGGTAGCAAACGCACCCACGACCTCCGGCTGGGTCGGCTCAGAGAGAAGGGATTCTCAGACGCCGACGTGGCGCGGGTTCATGGGCCGGTAGGACTGGACATCGGCGCCGAGACCCCCCAAGAGGTGGCCGTATCAATCCTGGCCGAGATGACCAAGGTCCGGTATGGGCACGGCACCGGGGTATCTCTCCACGGCAGGCCAGGCCGTGTTCATCTCCAGCGGCCCGAGGGCACATAGACCGCCCGATGAGCGCAGAGGATCAGCTCCGGCTTGACATCCGCCGGCTCGGCAATCAACTCGGTGACGCCCTGGTTCGGCAACACGGCCAGGATCTGCTCGATCTCGTCGAGGATGTTCGGAAGCTGGGTAAGTCATCACGCCGCGGAGGTAGCGGCGAGGCCGGTGCCGAACTGGACACACTCCTCGCCAACCTGTCCATCGACGAGGTCATACCTCTGGTCCGCGCCTTCACTGCCTACTTCTATCTGGCCAACGTTGCCGAGCAGGTCCACCGGATCGATCAGATGGCGCCCGACGAGAGATATCTGGCCGCCACCGTCGATCGAATCATCGCTTCAGACCCTGACGACGACATCCTCATCGAGATCTTGTCTCGGCTCGAGGTCCGACCTGTCTTCACCGCCCATCCCACCGAGGCGGCTCGCCGCTCCGTCCTGAGCAAGACGATCAGGTTGGCCCGGCTCATCGAGCAGCGGCTCGAAACCGACGACACCGAACTGCAATCTCAGATCGATCGGAAGACCACCGAGATCATCGACCAGATTTGGCAGACCGACGAACTCAGACAAGACCGACCCAGCCCGGTGGAAGAGGCCCGATCTGCCCTCTACTACCTGAGCGAGCTGGCCTCGGAAGTGATGCCGGATCTCTCCGAGCGCATCTCGCATGAGCTCTCTCGCCTCGGAGCACCGGTCGATCCGACTCCCATCCGCTTTGGGACCTGGGTGGGCGGCGATCGCGACGGCAACCCGGCAGTGACACCCCAGCTCACGTTGGAGACGATTGCGCTCCAGCACGACCGTGGCCTCCGCCGCCTGATCGACCTGGTCGAGAAGCTGTCGGATGAGCTCTCCATGTCGCTGCGTCTCGCCCCGATCACCCCAGAACTGGAGGCGTCGCTCGAAGAAGACCGTGACCATCTTCCGCAGGTTTGGTCGCGGGAGCACCGCCGAACCTCGGCCGAGCCATACCGATTGAAGTGCTCCTTCATCCACACCCGACTCATCAACACCAACACTCGGATCCGACAGGGCCTGGCGCATGCCCCCGGAATCGACTACTCCCACCCCAACCAGATGCTGGCCGATCTCGACCTCATAGGCTCTTCTTTGAGGGCGGCCCGGGGCCAACTCATCGCAGCCGGCGCCGTCGCTCGTGTCCGTCGTTCGGTGGAGACGTTTGGCTTTCAAATGGCCACGCTCGACATCCGCGAGCACTCGAAGCGGCATCGCCAGGCACTCGAGGAGATGTTCTCACTGGTGGGCATCGACTACGCGTCCATGGGTGGGAACCAGCGTGCAATCGTCCTCTCTGATGAGTTGGACAGCACAAGACCGCTGACCGGGCCGAACACCGATCTCACGGAGCAAACCCGCACCACCCTCGACACCTTCAATGCGATTCAAGAGGCGCAGATCCGATACGGGGACCAGGTGATCGAGAGCTACGTGATCTCCATGACCGAGAGCGCCGCCGACGTCATCGAAGCCGCCGTCCTGGCGCGCGAGGCGGGGCTGATCGACCTGAAAGGCGGGCGCGCAGCGATCGGTTTCGTCCCTTTGGTCGAGACGATTGACGATCTCCAACGTGTCGGCGGACTGCTCGACGACTTGTTCCACAACCCCCACTACCGGAGCATCTTGAGGCTGCGAGGCGACACCCAGGAGGTGATGCTCGGCTACTCCGATTCCAACAAGGTCGGCGGGATCACCACCAGCCAGTGGGAGATCTACAAGGCACAGCGGATCATGAGAAACATCGCCGAGGAGCACGGAATCCATCTGCGTCTCTTCCATGGCCGGGGCGGCACTGTGGGACGCGGGGGCGGGCCGACCCATGCTGCGATCCTGGCCCAGCCCTACGGAACGATCGACGGCGATCTCAAGGTGACCGAGCAGGGAGAGGTGATCTCCGAGAAGTACGGGAATCCCGATATCGCATCTCGAAACCTCGAGCTGGCGCTCGCCTCGGTACTGGAGTCCTCCCTGCTTCACCGGCGGTCTCGCCATCCAAAGGAGGTGCTCGATCGCTGGACCGAAGCCATGGAAGCGGTGTCTTCGGCGGCACATGTCGAGTACCGGGCCCTTGTCGCAGACCCACATTTGGTGCCCTACTTCCTCTCATCGACCCCCGTGGATGAGTTGGGACGACTCAACATCGGGAGCCGACCGAGTCGTCGGCCCGACGGGGTGGGTGGGATCGAGGACCTCAGGGCGATCCCATGGGTTTTCGGCTGGACCCAATCGAGACAAACGGTCCCCGGCTGGTTCGGAGTGGGGAGCGGTCTGGCCGCAGCCCGCGAAGCTGGCTACGGAGAGGTGCTCGACGAAATGGCCGCCGATTGGGGGTTCTTCCAAACCTTTCTCTCCAACGTCGAGATGACATTGGCCAAGACCGATCTGGAAATCGCTGCCAGGTATGTCGACGCGCTGGTGCAGACGGAGCACCGGTCGATCCTGGATCGGCTTCGTGAGGAGGTGGAACTCGCCACCAGTGAGATCCTCCGACTTCGCGGCGGCTCCGAGCTTCTCGACAACCTCCCGCTGCTCAAGCGGACCCTCTCGGTCAGAGACATCTACCTCGACCCGATCAACTTCCTCCAGGTCTCACTGCTGGCACGAAGCCGGGCCGGCGAAGAAAGCCCTGAGCTGCGCCGGGCCCTGATGTTGACGATCAACGGAATCGCCGCCGGGATGAGGAACACCGGCTGACGGCGCGATATCCCGGTCAGCCCGGGTTGGGGAGGTTGGGGCAGGTCGGTCGATATGGCTCATCTCCGATGAAGTGCTGCCACTCATCGAGAGTCATATGGCGCGGGGCTTGTTGACAGGCGGACCTCTGGCATGGGGGGCAAACGTCGCCCGTGCCACATACCGGTCCCCGGTTTCCTCGGGCGTCTCGAGAAT
>JACZUI010000012.1:50956-55663 GCA_022573225.1 Acidobacteriota bacterium | reverse complement strand
GTGGGAGCATTCTTCGGTGGCCTGATTCTTCGCCCGATCTGGAAGCGCAATCTGGCCAGATTCAAGTCACTGGTGGAGGACCGACCTGGGTGAAACTCCTTAGGAGCCCGCTGAACAATGCATGTCACTCATCTCGACGGCATCAACGAGCAGACTCCAGGAGCACCCAAGACAAAACGCGTAGGCTCGACCGATGGACTTCCGAATCCTCGGACCCCTCGAGTTAGAGGGAGACGACGGGCCGATCCAGGTCCGCGGCCGAAAGGAAGAGGCGCTTCTAGCGCTCTTGGTCGTCAACGCAGGCACGGCCGTTTCTGTCGATGCAATCGCCGAGGAGCTATGGGGCGATCGCCCGCCTCCCACCGCCATCAAGACTCTTCGCTCACATGTCTCCAGATTGCGCAGCCAACTCGGCAAGGCTGTCGATATCGAGACAACCGGTTCGGGCTATGTCCTCAACGCCGACAGGGCGACCATCGATGCGTCTCGATTCGAGGATCTGCTCGATTCCGGCATCGAGCACCGGCGAGGGGGATCCCACCAGTTGGCCGCCTCTGACCTCGCTTCCTCGCTTGACGAATGGCGTGGCCCGGCGCTCGCCGGACTCGAAGACCACAACTTCGCCAGGACTGAGGCCGCTCGTCTCGATTCCCGGCGCCTCGAAGCGCTCGAGGCAAGGCTGGCCAGTGACCTGGAGTTGGGACGCCACCGGCAATTGGTCGCCGAACTCGAGCAGCTCGTCTCGGCTCATCCACATCATGAAGCGTTCTGGAAGTACTTGATGATGGCGCTCTACCGGTCTGACCGCCAGGCGGATGCACTAGGTGCGTTCCAGGATGCGAAGGCCAGCCTTGGCGACGAACTCGGCATCGAGCCCTCCGAAGAACTCCGAGAGTTGGAGGAGCAGATCCTGCTCCAAGATCCGACGCTTCTCGCTCCCCCCGAACGTGAGGATCGCGTTCACAACCTGCCGACTTCGCTCGACAGCTTTGTCGGCCGCGAGGAAGAGCTGGATGAGATTCGACTCTTGCTCACCGATTACCGCTGCGTCACCCTCACCGGAGTCGGAGGCTCAGGCAAGACAAGGCTCGGCATCGAGGCCGCAAGATCGAACATCGACAGGTATCCCGACGGAGCAAGGTGGGCCGAGCTGGCCACAATCAACGATCCGGACGGGCTGCCGAGCACATTCTCCTGGCGTTCGGTGAGCCGGGAAGTCATGCGACCGATCCCGGTGGAGTCCTGGTAGAGATCCTCCGCACCAAGCAATTCCTGCTGGTCCTGGACAATTGCGAGCACATCATCGGACCGGTGGCGGAGCTGACCGATCGACTCCTGACAGAATGCCCGAACCTGAGCGTTCTAGCCACAAGCCGCGAAGCATTGGGTATAGCTGGGGAGGCCGTCTACCACGTTCCGACTCTCGAGGTGCCCGAATGGGGGGACACCCCAAATCAAGTGAGAGATACCGAAGCTGCCCTTCTTCTCGCCGACAGGGTCCGCACCCATATGCACGATTTCGCGGTTGATGAGGAGACCGCCACATCCGTCACCACCGTCTGTCGAAAGCTCGACGGAATCCCGCTCGCCCTCGAGCTCGGCGCGGCTCGGATGAGAACCATGACGATCAGCGAGCTTGCGGACCGCATCGACAGTCGATTCGAGTTGCTCACCAAGGGCAGTCGTACCGCACCGCCCCGCCAGCAAACCCTGCGAGCAACCATCGAATGGTCGTACGAGCTACTCACCCCGGCCGCAAAGCGCACCTTCCGGGCATTGGGAGTGTTCGCTGGGCCGTGGACACTCGACGCAGCGCGCGCCGTGGCACTCGAAGACCAAACCAAGGCCACCGTTATGGGCCTGGTCGACGAACTCGTGGACAAGAGCCTGGTGGAGACGACTCCAGCAGGCCGCTTTCGTCTCCTGGAGACGATAAGGCAGTTTGCATTCGAGCAACTTGTCGTCAGCGGTGAGGCACCAACCATTGGGCGCCGCCACCGCGATTGGTATCTGGAGACGGCCATCAGGAAGGACCCTGAGTTGCGTGGATCACAACAGGTGTCGGCTTGGACCACCTTGGAGCAGGACCACGACAATCTCCGGGCAGCCATTCAGTGGTCGCTTGACAACGCAGATCCCGATAGTGCCTTGGATCTGGTGGCGGCGCTCGGATACTTCTGGATGGTCCGCGGTTACTGGCGGGAGGCCTGGCGATGGCTGGAACGCGCCCTTGCGGCCCCAGGTAGCTCGCCGCTGGCACGTTCTGAGGCGATCACCGGGGAGGCCATTACAGAGGTGGTGAGGATGAATTATGGGGCAGTCAGGAAACTCCTTGACGAAGCCCTGGTGGTATTGGAGCGGACGAATGTCCCGGCGAGCCACGCTCGGGCCACCCTGCTTCATGCAGTCGGCGAGTACAACAGCGGGGCTGACGATGCACAAGAAATCCTTCAGAGCGTCTATGACTCCTCTATCGCTTCAGACGACTCGTGGTCGGCGGCTTTTGTTGGCCGGTACCTGGCCGAGGGCACCGAGGCGGAAGTCATTCCTCTCCTCGAGGAGACCTACGACCGATTCATGACGCTGGGCGATCGCTGGAACGCTGCATTCTCGATGTACTACATCAGCGGTTGGTATCTGTCGTCTGAGATGTACGAGGAGGCCGAGGAGTCAGCCTGGAAAGCCCGCGACCTCGCGGCCGAGATCGGGGACGTCATCTGGTATGCCCACGCCACCCGGAACCTGGGGCTGGCAGCACTCCGAAGGGGCGACCACGATCGAGCACGGCAATACATGGGCGAGGCCCTGGACCGACTGTCTGCGATCGGTGACGACGCCTGTTCTACAACTCTCAACCGGGGTCTGGCGGCTTTGGCTCTCGAAACCGGATACACAAGCGAGGCGATACGTCTGATCGCCGAGGCGATTCGGTCGGCTATTCGACTTGGCTCCCCGATAGCTGGAGGTATCACTCTCTTCCGTGCAGCCGAAACCGCGGTTGCCGCAGGTGACGCCGAGCACGCGGTACGTCTGGCAGCAGTGGCCCATCGTGAGTTGGACGGCAAGACAGAAGCACTCGGCCCGATGATCAACAGCGACATTGAGGCCATCGAGAAAAAGGTCGTCGATTCCCTCGAGCCCGGACTCCGCGAAGAGGTTGCAGGTTCAGCCGGCGACATGCCCCTCGACGAAACCCTGGAACTTGCGTTGCAATGGTGCGAATCGCAGATGACTTCCACAGGAACCGCCGTCAACTAACGCCCATCGCAATCAATTCGCAACCGATCTGCAATCGCTGTGCGGTAGGTGTCTTCTCAACCGCAGAAAGGAGAAGACATGCATGCGGTATTGATCACATTTCGCTCGGAAGTCTCGAAGGAGGACTTGGCCGGGCCTTTCACGGAATACGCCAACGCCATGACTGGGGTTGATGGGTTGGTGTCCAAGACCTGGATCGCCGACGGCGAGGTCCTGGGTGGCTTTCACATCTTCAACTCGAGACAGGCAGCCGATGTTTACCTGGGATCGGAGATGGTGGCCGGGCTGACCTCGAATCCGGCCTTCAGCGGCTTTGAGATCAGCCACTACGAGGTCCTCGAAGAGCTGAGCCGGATCACCGGGAGCCCCAGCGGCGCCCTGGCGAGGGCCGGCTAGCCGCCCAGCGGCGACTCCCAAACCACAGAGGGGCCGGCCTCGGCTGACCCCTCTCTTGTCAGACCATCGCCGAAGGCGTCACCGAAGGCGTTAACCCCCCTTGAAATTGGCCTCTCGCTTCTCCAGGAATGCAGCCACGCCTTCTCGGGCGTCGTCACTGAAGAAGGACTCCTGAAAGGCCGCCTTCTCGACCAACACCCCCTGGTCGACCGGGAGAGCCGACCCGTCGTTGAGAGCCTTTTTGGCAGCGGCGATGGCCTGGGTCGCCTTGGTCGCCCAATCGTGGGCGTCGGCAACGGCCAGGTCTAGTAAATCGGACGAGGGCGCCACCTTGTCAGCCAACCCCATACTCATAGCCTCGTCGGCACCAACCTGGCGGCCGGTGTAGATCATCTCCTTCGCCCGTTGGTAGCCAACCACCCTGGGGAGTCTCTGTGTCCCACCCGCTCCAGGGATAAGGCCGAGGAGGATCTCGGGCTGGCCGATCTGGGCGTCATCCGCCAAGTAACGAAAGTCGCAACCCAGTGACAGCTCCAACCCGCCGCCGAGGGCATAGCCGTGGACCGCAGCGATGGTGGGTTTCTCCAAGGAGTCGAGCGTGGTTATCGCCGTCTGAAGTGTCCATGCAGTCCTGTCCTTGTCGCCGCGGTCAAAGGACGCCTGGAATCCCTTGATATCTCCCCCGGCCGCAAAGTGAGGCTGCCCCGTCACGACCACTGCCCGCACCTCGGGCGATCGGCAGGCCTCGAACGCTTCCGCGAGTTCGAGGGCCATTTCTTCTGAAAGAGCATTGACCGGCGGCCGATCCAGCGTCACCAAGGCAACCGCGCCGTCGATGGTCAGTCGTATGAGTTCCATGCGCCGAGAGTACGCAGGTCAGGATGTCACCCCCGGCAGATCACGCATTCGGGGATGGGATGCCGCTGAGACCGGGCGCAACTTCATCCGGGCATCCACGACGGACACACCCTCCCCGGGCTCGAGCACCTTCACCGGGTTGAGGTCCATCTCGACCAATTCCGGAACTACAGAAATCAGCCCCGACACTCGAAG
>JACZUI010000012.1:46312-50860 GCA_022573225.1 Acidobacteriota bacterium | reverse complement strand
GCGACCGGCCCCTTCCGCCTGCATGAACACAGAGAGAACCGTTACATCTCCCCCATGGTCAGCCTGACACCTCTTGAGCGCATCGGCCACATCGGCCGCCCCCCCATCGGAAGTCGGGACGTAGATCACCATGAGTGCATCGATCTCGCCTGAGTCGAGCATCAGTCGCGCTGCGTGCTCGAACTCGGCCGGACCGCCCGAAGCAATCAGATCGACCGGATTCCTGGTCGAAGCCTCAGCAGGGAGCGATTCTGCAATCGCATCCTGAAGAGGGGACGACAGCTCAGGGAGCTTCAAGCCATTGGCCTCGAGAGCATCGGCGGCAAGGATCCCCGGCCCACCGGCATTGGTGACAATTCCCACCCGGGGACCACGGGGCACCGGCTGATTGGCGAGAAGGTTGGCGGCGTCGAAGAGCTCTTCGATCGTGTCGACCCGGATCACCCCCGCCTGACGGAACAGCGCCTGCACCGCAACCTCCGCTGATGCCAAAGCTCCGGTATGGGAAGAGGCCGCCCGGCTTCCCGCCTGCGACCTGCCTGACTTGACTGCGATGATCGGCTTCTTGCGCCCAATGCGCCGCGCGATCCGGGAGAACTTGGTGGGATTCCCGAACGACTCGAGGTAGAGGGTGATCACATCCGTCTGGGGGTCGTCCTCCCAGGCCAGGATCAAGTCGTTGCCGCTGACGTCGGCCCGGTTCCCGACGGAGACGAACTGGGATATTCCGATGCTGTTCTTAGCGGCGTAATCGAGGATGGCGATCCCGAGTGCTCCCGATTGGCTGGACATCGCCACGTTCCCCGGCGGTGGGAACACCGGGGCAAAGGTCCCGTTGAGGCTGACCGACGGCGCGGTGTTGAGCAGACCCATGCAGTTGGGGCCAACCATTCGCATCCCGGATTCGCGGATCACCTCCAGAAGCTCAGACTCCAAGGCGGCGCCCTCTGGGCCAACCTCAGAGAATCCGGCCGAAATGACCACAATCCCCCGGACCCCCGCCGCAGCGCACTCCTTGGCCACGGTGAGAACCGCCCGTTGGGGAACGACGACAAAAGCGAGATCGACATGGTCGGGAACCTCGCCAATGGTGGAGTAGGCGCGGACCGAGTTGATCACTTTGGCCTTGTGGTTTACCGGGTAGATCGGTCCGCTGAATCCGCCGCTCATCAGGTTGGCGAACAGCTTTCCGCCAATAGAGTCCCGACTACTCGAAGCTCCAATGACGGCTACTGATCGTGGAAAGAACAAGGGAAGCAGCGACGCCGCCACCGCTCTCTTCTCCCTTTCCGATTCCGCCAACGCCTGACCTTCGGTCTTCGCGACGGGGAAGTCGACTGTAAAGACGCCCTCGTCAATTGTCCGCGTCAGGTCAAACCCGGAGTTACGAAACAACCGCATCATCTGACGATTCTCCGGCAGGACATACGCCCTGAACCTCTTCACGCCTTTCGACCGAGCATGAGTCGTGAGAAGCTGGAGAATCTGAGTTCCCAAACCCCTGCCCTGCTGATCGTCTGCAACCGCGAAGGCGACCTCGGCGACCTCGGAGCCCGGATTCTCCCGGTCGTACCTACCAACCCCGATCATCCTCCCGCCAAGCAGCCCGATCAGGGCCATACGGTCGTCGTAATCGACTTGGGTGAAGTACTTGACCTCCTCAGGCTCCAAGGTCTCCTTGATGCGGAAGAATCGGTAATACCTCGATTCCGGTCCCAACGTCTTGAAGAAGTCAACGATCAACTCGTCATCGCCAGGCTGGATTGGTCGCACCCGTACCCCGCCTCCGTCGCGAAGGACGACATCGACTTCGTATTCGGCCGGGTAGCCGGCCGGTGATGGTGTCATCACAACGAACCTAATTGACAGCTCTGAAACTCTCCACATGTGGAATTTGATCGCACCGCAGGATCGTTACACTTCATGACGCGGGGTGGATCAATGGGAGAATCGCTTCGAGGAACATATCTACACCCGTGCATCGTGGGGCCCGGGCCCGGTTCCTCTCCCCTCCCCCACCCACCGGCCCGGGTCCCACGACCTTTTCTCAGGCAAGGACCCCTGCTACCCGGCGATCAACCGCGAGCAAGATCGGTGTCACCCAAGATCGCCCGAAGGTCGTCTGTCTTGGTGAACGATGAATTGCATGGTCATCGGCAAGGTCGTCGTCCATCTGGCACTATCAGATTGAAAAAGGAGTGACATGGACTGGTGGATTCTCGAGCTGATCACGGTCGGTGTGCTCGTCGTCGCACTGCTAATTCTCGGACCGCTCATCAAGAGGTTCGGTCGCAGCTATGCAGCAGACGTGTTTCGCGCCAATCCGAGAACAGGCAAAAGCTACATCGTTTTGATGGATGTGGCGTACTACCTCATTTTCACGGCGTACATCCTCTTCACGACCCGGTTCGAGCCTGACACGGGCTGGAGCGACACCGTAGGAGCCGAACAGCTCCGCGCCGAGACGGTTCGGCTCGGTGGGATGCTGCTTTTGATGGGGATCCTTCACGGCGCCAACGTGCTGAGCCTTCCGATCGTCGGTCGGTTGCTCGGATTGTCACGACGCATGGAAGAAGACGCAGGTCAACCAGAGGTCGCATGACCGTCGCGACCTTGGCTGGAGGTGTGAGGGGGTTCTCGGTCCGCTGGCTGTTGATGGCCGTGGATCGGGCGCGCGATGTCGCCGCGGTCATCGTCGGCATCGACCGCGACGCTCTAGTTGTCCAGTTGTTCGAGCAGGAAGGCGCCGCCCTGGTGAGGCTGGCACGTCTCTTCACCGACGATCGCAATGCCGCCGAGGACCTCGTCCAAGAAGCGTTTATCCGCCTGCACAAGTCGGCCCACCGGATCAAGAGTCAGGCTAAGGCGGCCTCCTATCTGCGATCGATCGTGATCAACCTGGCGCGAGATCACAACCGACGTGGCCTGATGTCGCTACGGCATCAGGAAGCACTTCCTGCCGGGACGACTCCCGAGGCACCCGAAGACCGGCTCCTTCTCGATGAGGAGCAGATGCTGTTGCTCGACGAGGTGCGCGCGTTGTCGCCGCGACAACGCGACTGCATCTTCCTGCGGTTCTATCTCGAGCTCTCAGGGAAGGAGATCGCCGACGTGCTGAGCATCTCGCCCAACTCGGTGAAGACTCACTGCCGCCGGGGATTGGCCTCCCTCCGTAAGAAGGCTGGGGGTGAGCAATGACAGTCGAAGAGCGGCTCACTGCGGCCTTCCGGGCGGCGGATCAGTATCAACCCAGCCCTGACCTCTTCGCCAAGGTCACCAGATCCATCGAAGAGGACGCGGCTCACCACAGGCGAGTCCGCCGTATCGCCATCAGCCTCGTGGCCGCCCTCGGTTTCATCGTCGCGTACCTGTTCGTTGCGATCGACCGAGTGGATGGAGTTCTCCGGATGCCGTTCTGGACGCTAGAGGTGTTGGTGACCGGCGTCATGGTTGGGCTGGTCCTGGTGCTGGGCCCGGCCATTCGGCGCTTCGGGACCGCATTCGAGAGCGACGTCTTCCGTTCCAACCCGGCGACGGGCCGCAGTTTCCTCACGCTGATGGACGTTGCCTACTACCTGATCTTTGGTGCCTACACGTTCATGACGTTGCAGTACTCGCCCCCGGCCGATGCCCCAGGGGCCGAGGATCTCGTGGGGTGGCTGGGATTTGAGAGCTTCCGAGTAGGCGGCTTGCTCATGCTGATGGGGCTGCTGCACGCCACGACACTTCTGGTGCTACCCGTCGTCGGTTTGGTTTTCTCGGCAAACATGCGTCGCGCTCGCCGAGCCCGTCTCGGTGACAATGCCCCACCGGCGAATTCCCGCAACGATCAGCTCGATCAATGGATCACGATTGTGGTCTGGCTACTCGTCGGACTCGGGCTTCTTCTGCTGGTCGCCCTGGTTGTCCTCCCTGCCATTGCCGGCCTTGCCGGCTGACCCCTATCCGCACGTCGCAAGGAACACTGGCTGGCACAAGAACGTTAGGAGACTCCCACCTCGCTGTTCCCTGGAGACCGTTGCCCCACTTCAGCCTGAGTTGACGGTCGGAATGCTCGGACGAGCTCAACGATGCTTGTCGCCAGGACCCACGCAACGAAGACGAAGACGCCCAGCCACGGAGCTAGGGCTCCCAAAGCAACAACTACCGCGAATACACCAAGCCAGAGAGGCAGGGTGCGGTTGATGAAGCTCGCCGCAGCAGCCGCTATTCCGACTGCCAACAGGCCTGGGGTGAATATGAAGGTCCCTTCCCACATGAAGTCGATGGCACCTTGAGCTACCTCAGCATGCCCGTGCTCTCCGGCGACTCCGCCGGCCAGTTGGACGCCCAACAGGAGGATCCACGCGCTAGCCAGGGTTACTCCACCGGCCAAGAAGCCGTCCGCAGCCCAGCCGGATCCACCATCTCGGAACTTGGTCCGAAGATGTCCGAGGAAAATCAGCAGAAAGCCGAGGCCAAGCATCGTCACCAGGGCCGCCGTCTGAATGTCGTCAGCTTTCTCGCGAAATTCAGCTAGAACACTGCTTGCCGAGTCGGAGGGCTCGA
>JACZUI010000012.1:0-46214 GCA_022573225.1 Acidobacteriota bacterium | reverse complement strand
TCCGAAGATGTCCGAGGAAAATCAGCAGAAAGCCGAGGCCAAGCATCGTCACCAGGGCCGCCGTCTGAATGTCGTCAGCTTTCTCGCGAAATTCAGCTAGAACACTGCTTGCCGAGTCGGAGGGCTCGATGTCGAGCTCTCCAGAGATGCCTCCCGCTACCACAACTGCGGCAACGAAGAGGATGCCACTGAGTGGCCCGAACCATTTGCCTGCCTTGCCCATGACCTTCCCTTTCCTAAGGCGTCATCCATACAGACGAGCCATTGCGAGGTTCGGGTGACAGACCCTTGATATCAGCTGCCGAAGACCGTGATCCCGACAACCGACAATGTGAAGATCCCGGCAGTTCTATGAGCGAACAAGTTGAGTTGTGAAGGAAGTAGCCCCGTCGGTTTTTCGACGAGGCTACTTCCTGGGCAAACGACGCTCCCGAGGTTGGGGGCGACGTAGTGACTTACGGACAGTGTGGCAGCCTGCTCACTGCCGGACTATGGATTTGCGCCATATCAAACCCGTCGGCCGCTATCTATACAGACGGAGGCCGATGCCCCGCGGGTGACAGGAATGTCGAAGTTTCTCAGTAGGCCCCGTGCGATCCCTGATTCAGCGCGGCAACCCCAACCGAGCAAAGTGGGTCGACGATTCAGGTGGTGCGGGGTCGGATTCGAACCCAGGACCTCAGCGCCCCGAGCGGGGGGGTCGGTTGTCGAGGCACAAGCCGTGTCACCCGGGAAGCGGATCTCCGCAGTCGGAGAACCAAGTCCACTGCCCCTCAACGAGCTGCCAATGAAGCTCCTGAATGAGGGTTTGCCCGGCAACGAAGCGCTGGACTTCTAACGCAAGAACGTCGTCCAGAGGGGTGGTGATCTCGTCGATCACGTAATCCCAGGACCCTGTCTCGCCGATCTCTCGTATCTCCAGCTCCGTCTCTGGGTCGAGTGTCTGGCTCATTGTCTCTCGACACTGCTCTTCTCCATAGATGTCCAGCGTGGCCTGGTTCAGGCGGGAAACCAGCAAGTCGGGGTTTCCTCGGAGCCCCTCCACAAGCAGAATGAGGAACTCCTCGGGCGTCTCGGTGATGATGGCGGTGCTGCTCGAGGTCGTCGAGATCGTCGAAGTGGTCGTTTGAGCAGCGGTAGTGGAACTTGTCGAACTCGGCGGCGTGGTGCTGGTGGTCTGCCTTGGTGAAGTCGTCGATGTGGACCGGGACGCCACAACTGTCGTCTCGCTCTCTGCTGCGGGACCGCGCACGCCCAGGATGCCACCTCCAACGATGGTCAGCCCGCCCAGCATGATCATGATCGCTCCGAGTTGGCGCCGATTCACACGCTCTTGCCCGCCTGTCGGTATGCCCAGGCCGCGAGGGCCAGCGCCAGGGCCGGCCACAACACGAGCCAGTTCCGCGTCATTCGCCGCACGTCGAGTGAGCCTAGGGGTAGGCACCCATGCAGGTCCAGAGCCACCGCCTGAAGGTGGCCATTGGCGGGTGCCCGGGGTGGGATTCGAACCCACACGGGCCCTAAAGGGCCCAAGGGGGTTTAAGCCCCTCGCGTCTGCATTTCGCCACCCGGGCCTGGAGTCAGGTCAAGCCAACAGTTCGGCTGCTACCGCGTCGAGGGTATCCCGCTCCGAGATCGTGGCCTCACCTACTCCGACCGAGTCTAAGACGGCGGCAGCGACGACGGCTCCAGCCAGAATCACCGGAGCGCGTTTCGGGTCCAGCGACGGGATGGTCGCCGTCTCCTCGACCGACATCGACGCCAGATTACCTATCAGGTCCTCCAACCCGTCCCTGGTCAGCGTCGTTCCGTGTACGAGGTCGCGGTCATATGAGGGGAGTCCCAGCGCCATCGCCCCGAGGCTGGTCCAGGTTCCGGCGACGCCCACGAGTGTCATCACCGGTCCAACATCAACACCGGCGAACTGAGCCAACACGAGTTCTCGCGCCGCTGAAAGATTGTCCTCAGACGGAGGCCGTTCGGGTAGGGCGCGCTCGGTGAGCCGCACCGACCCGATGTCCACCGACACCGAACCGTGCGAAGTCACGAATTCAGTGCTTCCGCCACCGATGTCCGACACAAGGAGCGGCTGGTCATTCACTTCCTCCGAGGTGGCTCCTAGATAGGCCAACCGGGCTTCCTCATCACCTGTGATGAGAGTCGGGCGAACCCCCAAGGCCGCTTCTGCCTGATCGAAGAACGAATCTCGGTTGGAGGCATCTCGGGATGCCGAGGTGGCAATGGCCTTGCGCGCACCCACATTCCGGTCGTCCATCAAGGCGCCATAGCGGCCCAGGACGGAGATGGTTCGGCCGATCGCATCGTCGGCCAGGCGCCCGGTGGCGTCGATGCCGCTTCCGAGACCGGTCACCTCGACCCAGCGCCCGAGCTCTACAACACCGTCGGTGATGAGGAGGCGCATCGAGTTGGTTCCGATGTCGACGGCGCCGACCATCACGGCGTGTTGACCCACTCTGGGTTCATCTCATCGTCAAGGACACATGGCACGACACAATCGAGAGGCTCTATCCAATCAGCCACAATCTCACCGACTGGATTGGAGCCACCCCCGCGGGAGTGGGCATAGTGAGCGTGCAGGCATTTCACCCCAAGCGCGGCCCCTCCCACTCCGCCCGAAGGCGCAGGAGAGGCCTCTTCGGGAAGAAGCTTGTCTCGCTCTGCCCGGTACTCGTCGTGGGCCGCAGCTAGCCGATCCCCGAACCCGGGGTCGGATCGAGCCTTCCCCTCCATTCTCCTCACGCCACCGGCGCCTTCCAGCCGGCCTATCCGGGAGGTTGCGAGTGGGCACGTCAGCCAGTAGAGGGTCGGAAAGGGAGTTCCGTCATCGAGGATGGGTGGCACCCTGACCACCACCGGCATCCTTAGATGGCATCGGGACACCACATCGGAATCGGCTCGCAAGGGCCTCCCGATCTGAACTTCTACGACCTGACGGTCACCCATGCCATTAGCCCGCAAGGTCCTTGCCGGTCACGAACTCCCAAAGGTGATCGACCCACGTCTTCTCGGGCTCGATCGGCCTTGGATCGACCGGCAAGGGCGGAGTGGGGTCACTCGGTGGATCGAGCACGACATAGGCTGTCTCGCCTTCCCGCACGTACCCGAGTTTCTCCCGTGCGAGCTTCTCGATCTCGGCATCGGTGTTCAGGGCATCGACATCAGCCTGGAGGAGCCGATTGTCGTCCTCGAGTGCCACAAGGTCGGAACGGGCCGTTTCCACCCTTCTTTGTGACTCGAGGATCTGGCGATAAGGAACGACCTGTGTCAGGAAAGCAGCGCCGATGAGGAGAAAAAGCAGCACGAGAACGGCCACACCCGGCCGCCGCAGCGTGATCATTTCGGCCTCCTGAACGTGTCCCATCCGGCGAATCGCGCCTCGTCTCCCAGCGACTCCTCGATCCTGAGCAGCTGATTGTATTTCGCCGTTCTCTCCCCTCTGGCGGGCGCACCGGCCTTGATTTGCCCGGCATTCGTTCCTACGGCGAGGTGAGCGATGAACGTGTCTTCGGTCTCTCCGGAGCGGTGGCTGATCATCATCCCGAAGGAGGACTGGCGCGCCAGGTCCATGGTATGAAGCGTCTCCGAGATCGAGCCAATCTGGTTCACCTTGATCAGAATGGCGTTGGCGGCGCCTTCTACGATGCCTTTGCGGAGTATCTCCTGGTTGGTGACAAAAATGTCATCGCCAACCAACTGGACCTGATGCCCGATTTTCTTGGTCAGGTTCTTCCATCCATCCCAGTCGTCTTCGGCCATCCCGTCCTCGATTGAGACCAACGGGTATCGATCTGCCAGGTCGACGAGGTAGTCGGCCATCTCGTCGGAGGTCAGCTCACGTCGTTCGAGGTGATAGCGACCTTCCCGGTGGATCTCCGTCGCGGCCACGTCGAGGGCCAGGGCGACTTCGTCACCAAGTTGATAGCCGGCGACGTCGATCGCCTCCACCAGAAGGTCGAGAGCAGACTCGTTGGTCGCAAGATCGGGAGCGAATCCACCTTCGTCTCCGACATTGGTCCCCAACCCACGGCCGCCTATGACCCGTTTGAGGGCGTGATACACCTCGACCCCGGCCCTGAGCGCTTCCGAGAATGAAGGAAGCCCGGCGGGGACCACCATGAACTCCTGAATGTCGACGGAGTTGGCCGCGTGGACGCCACCGTTGAGCACGTTGAGACAAGGAACGGGGAGCACCCGTGCCGACGGCCCACCGAGATAGCGGTATAAGGGAAGGCCCACCGACGCCGACGCCGCTCTCGCTGCTGCCAATGACACCGCAAGGATCGCATTGGCTCCGAGGGTGGCCTTGTTGGGTGTGCCATCGAGATCCGCCATGAGTTGATCGATGTGCTCCTGCCGGGTGACATCGACACCGGCCAGCGCCGGGGCAATCTCATCACGGATATGGGCAACGGCTTTCCCGACCGTCTTCCCTCCATAGCGGTCACCGCCATCCCGAATCTCGACAGCCTCCAGGGCGCCGGTAGACGCTCCCGATGGGACGATCGCCCGACCGAAGGCTCCTCCGGCCGTGAACACCTCGGCTTCGACCGTCGGATTGCCTCTCGAATCGAGGACTTGGCGGGCATGAATTCGCTCGATCTTGGGGTCGGTCATTTGGGTCTCGCGTGATGACGGCGTGGCGCGGCCAAGCTAACAGCCGACGATGCCTGTGCTGGGGTACGGGACAGCGTGAAATGCCCCCAAGCTCACGTTTTGCGCTTGGCGCGTTCCCAACGTTCGTTGAGCTCGTCGATGGTCAGCCCATCCAGTGGGCCTTCGGCCTCCATGAGGCGAAGCCGCTCTTCAAAGCTCCGGGTGCTGGCACGTAGTGCGAGCTCGGGATCGACGCCGAGGTGTCGGGCGAGATTGATCACCGAGAAGAGAAGGTCGCCGATCTCATCCTCGGTGGCCGCCGCGTCGCCGACGGCCGCTTCGACCTCGTCGAGTTCCTCTCGGATTTTTGGGATGACCTGACTGGCCGTGTCCCAGTCAAAGCCGATTTTGGCCGCGCGGTTCTGGATCTTGGCGGAACGGTGCAGCGCCGGCATTCCCTCTGGAATACCATCGAGAGCGGACTCGGGAGAGGTGCCCCGCTCCTCCGACTTGATCCGATCCCAGTTGACTTTGACCTCCTCGGCCGAACCTGCCTCCACGTCGGCGAAGACGTGGGGATGGCGGCGGACCAGCTTCTGTCGGAGGAGCTCGCTCACACTGTTGATATCGAGCGCACCCGCCTCCCTCCCAATCGCCTCGTGAAACAGAACCTGGAGCAAAACGTCGCCCAACTCGTCCTCCACAGCTGCATATGCGACCCAGTCGGTCCCTTGAGACGGGAGGTTTCCGATGGCGGCGATCAACTCGTAGACCTCCTCTACCAGGTTCTTCACCAGGGTCTGGTGGGTCTGCTCCCGGTCCCAAGGGCACTCGTCACGGAGACGCCGCATCGTTTGGACGACGCCGATCAGACCGCCCGGTTCAGCGTCGATGAACAGGGAGGTTCGATATCCGCCCAACGCAGGGTCAACTGCCGCTGGTTCCATCGACGCCACCCTCGAGTCTTTCGACCCCAGGCCGGACAGAACGGTGATCATCGTCCCATCGGGGACAATCGCGTCTATGGCCGCGGCCACGTCGGCGAGGATCTCGGGTCGGTCAACCTGGGCCACGATCGTCGGCTTGTCGAGCACCAGCGGATCCGGCAGGCTGTGCCCGTTGAGAATCTGGAGGCCACGGTCCAGGGGGTCGTATCCCATCTCCGCCAGGACCGCATCAACAAACGACTCGGCCGGGATTATCTCCACTTCAGCCGCGGAGTCGACAATGCCACGCACGGCAAGCTCGCCCACGAGCGGGCTTCCCGGGACCACATAGACAACCGGTCCCCGCCGCGCAGCCTCGATGACACGGCCGACGATTGCGTCATAGACCTCATCAAAGGTCTCAAACGACTCGTAAAGGTCGTCGCAGAATACGACAGCCCGTAGCTTCTCCAGCTCCTGGGCCGCGGGATGATGCCGCGTCCGTGCGACCACGGTCACACTGGGATCGACGAGAACTGATCTCACCTGACTCGGAATCCGGTCGAAGTCCCCGGGGCCGAGTCCTGTGATGGTGATCATGCCGGTGGCGTCACTCCGGGCGGTGGGCCGGCGCTCCAGGTTCCATACTCTTCCTCGACGACCACAACGGCCACTGCGACGGCCTCGTTGAACCAGCTGTCGACCTCCCCGGTGATCAGGATCGGAACGATCTGTGCCGCAAGCTCGTCGTCGCTCGGGAGGTCGGCCGGGTCGGCTTCGGTGCGATCGTTGACGAGGATGACATGGAAGCCGAATTGCGACTCGACCGGGTCGGTGGGCTCATCGATCTCGGCCGTCATGGTCGCCTCGGCAAATGGATCGACATAACCGTTCGGGGAACTACAGCCGAGGTCGCCTCCGTTGGCGCCTGATCCAGTGTCGGTCGAGAGTTCAATGGCGAGCTCGCCAAAGTCGTCACCCTCATCGAGCCGAACCAGAATACCGAGGGCTTCCTCTTCGGTGTCTACCAGGATGTGCGAAACACAGACTTCGGCGAGGTTCAGCTCTGCTTGCATCCGAGCTTGTTCCAGGTCCGACTCCGACGGCTCGAGGGAATCCTCCAACACCAAGCGAATCTCGGCGTCTACGACCTGCTGGCGGGCCAGCTCCAGGAACAGCGCCTCTGAGATTCCGGCCTGGTCGAGGAACTCCTCACGGGTCTGATCGATCGCATTCTCCTCATAGATGGCGTCGGCCTCCGCCGCCCCGTCCTCGTCTGACACCACAATGCCGTAGTTCTCCTCAGCGGCTGCGAAGAGGATCTCCAGCTGGATTGCCGCCCCGAGGAACTGTGCGAACGTCGGCTTGTCGACAACGCTTTCATCCGAGGCGATCAGGGAATCGACGTCATCCACGGTGATGACTGTCCCGTCGACTGTTGCGGCGGTTTGTGAGTTGCCCCCGCAGGCGGCGAGAATCAGCCCGAACAGGACGAGCATGGACGCGAGTTTCTTCAAGGGAATCCTTACGAAAGGGGTGGGCAGGAATGGTAGGAGAATCCGGGCGTAACTCGTAAAGTACGGCGTCCGAACAACCCGCCTCTACGTGTCTCCCCACATCCTCACCAGAAAGTCTCGCAGTCCCCGAACCAGGGGCGAAGGCGCCGGGATGAAGACCAACCCCTCCGAGGCGCGCAGCACCGACCGGGGCTGGAGCCTCTTGAGGCGAACCTCCTGGGACGGCTTGAGATCGACCGGGCCCAGCCGGATCTCATGGCGCAGTTTCACTACCTCTTCGAGACCGAGTTTCAAGGCGTCGACCCGAAGTCGGGCCAATTCGACGAGAGAAAGCGCGGCCTCGGGCAGGGGGCCAAAACGGTCCTCCCATTCGGCACCGACATCGTCGACCTCCTCCTGAGTGGTCGTCGTCGCCAGACGCCGATAAGCCTCGAGCCGCAGCTCCTGCTCCTCGATGTAGGAGTCCGGGAGATGAGCATCGACCGGCAAGTCGATGCGGACCTCGCGCTGCGGTTTCGCAATGGGCTTTCCTTCCAACTCGGAGACTGCCTCGGCAACCAACTCCGAGTACAGCTCAAAGCCCACCGCCGAGATATGCCCGGTCTGCACCTGTCCAAGAATCGATCCTGCTCCGCGGATCTCCAGGTCGCGAAGAGCCAGCTGGAAGCCGGACCCAAGATCGGTGGCCTCGCCGATGGCTTCCAGCCGCCGGTGGGCCTCCTCGGTCAGCGACCGATCGGTAGGGTGGAACAGGTACGCGTAGGCCCTTTGGTTTGACCGTCCTACCCGCCCACGAAGCTGATAGAGCTGAGCCAATCCGAGAAGATCGGCCCTTTCAACGATCAGGGTGTTCACCTGGGGGATGTCGAGGCCGGATTCGATGATCGTGGTGGCCACCATCACGTCGTAGTCGCCGTTCCAGAAGTCAATCATCAGCTGCTCGAGCCGACCCTCCGACATCTGCCCATGTGCCACCACATACCTGGCATCGGGGACGAGCTCCTCGAGGTGGGCCAGCGCGCGATCAATCGACTGAACCCGGTTGTGAACGTAGAACACCTGCCCCTCTCGCAACATCTCTCGTCTGATCGCCGCCGACACGGTCTGATCGTCGTACGGGCCGACATAAGTGAGGATGGGGTGCCGATCCTCGGGCGGAGTGCGGATGTGAGAAACCTCACGGATGCCCGTGAGAGCCAACTCCAGGGTCCGGGGTATTGGGGTCGCCGTGAGGGTGAGAACATCTACACCGACTTTGAGACGCTTGATGGAGTCCTTGGCCGACACTCCAAACCGCTGCTCTTCATCAATCACGAGCAACCCGAGATCCTTGAACAAAACGTCCTCCGAGAGCAGGCGATGAGTTCCAATCACCAGATCCACTTCTCCTGTGGCAATGCGGGACACCACCGCTTTCTGCTGCTTGGCAGTCAGGAATCGTGAGAGGGCCTCGACTCTCACCGGGAACGCGGCCAGGCGGTCCGAGAACACCTGGTGATGCTGCTGGACCAGAAGTGTGGTGGGACATAGGACTGCGACCTGCTTCCCCGACTGGATCGCCTTGAAGGCGGCCCTGATCGCAACCTCGGTCTTCCCGAAGCCGACATCGCCAAAGACGAGCCGATCCATCGGCGTGGTGGATTCCATGTCTCTCTTGACATCGGCAATGGCCACGATCTGGTCGTGGGTCTCTTCGAAGGGAAATGAGCCTTCTAGCTCGGCCTGCCAGGGAGTGTCAGGTTCGTTGGCGTGTCCCTCGGCTGAGGCGCGGAGCCGATGCAGCTCCACGACCTCCTGAGCGACCGCAGCCACGGCCTGACGAACCCGCGACTTCTGTTCGGCCCAATCCTTCCCGCCCATCCTCGACACCCGCGGCGCATCACCGCCCGTGTATCTCTTGACCGCGGCAAGCTGGTCGATCGGAACATAGAGCCGATCACTGCCTGCGTACGCCACAACCAGGTAGTCGCGCTCGACGCCGACCATGGTTCGGGAGACCAAGCCCTCGAATCTTCCGATCCCGTGTTGATAGTGAACGACATGGTCGCCCTCGGTGAGGTCGTGATACTGCTGTGGTCCGACAGAGCGGGCGCGACCTGCCCGACGGTGGGCTCGGCGCCGACCGGCTATCTCCTGCTCACCGAGAACCGCAACACCGAGGCTCGTGGCCACGAATCCACGGTGGATGCCCACCGGAACAATTGCCGAGCGAAGACTCGGCAATTCGTCAAGGCGGTCGAGTACCAGACCCTTCTCGCCCAAGGCCTGGGCGACCCGGTCGGCGGCCGGTTCGCCGTCCATCGCGATGACGGTCGTCGTCCCTTTGTCGAGGAGCCGACTCAGCCCGCCGGCAACCGATTCGGGGTCACCCGGCTTGGCATCCAGAGCGCCCACTTCGAGCGCCAGATCACTCGGCCCAGCCGGGCTCGAGGGCATTCGCAGGTAGCTTCGAGCCCTGAGACTGGCTTCCAGGTCGAGAAACAATGCTGGGTGCCTGCCGGCGTCCGGAGCCTCGTCACCCCAGGTCGGCGCCAGGGCCGCCGCAAGCTCGGCCTCCTCTTTGACCAGCTCGCGGGCCCGATCGAAAGCCCGGGTCGGATCAACGAGGATGAGGTGGACCGTCGGATCGAGCACGTCGATCATCGAGGCCGGATCTGCGAGCCACGGCAGCCACGACTCGATCCCAGCGAATATCTGACCTTCGGCGATGCGGTCCCAGGTGGACGCGCTCCACGCCTCGGTCTCGACCAACTTCGAGGCCAGCGTGCGGATGGGGCGATCGGGCCGAATTTCGCGCGCTGGAAAGGCCTTCACCTCTTCGACCTGCTCCTCGGACCTCTGCGTCGAAACCGAGAACTCCCTGATCTCCTCCACGGTGTCTCCCCAGAAATCAACCCGAGCAGGCAGCTCGGCCTGAGCGGGAAAGAGGTCCACGATGCCGCCTCTCACCGCGAACTCTCCCCTGGCCTCAACCCGGTCGGTCCTGTTGTAACCCAAACGAGCGAGATGAGAAACCAGAGCGTCCAGTTCGAGGTCGGAGCCCTTTCTCACGACGAGAGGGCTGGTTGACGACGGGCTGACCCGCTGAATCGCGCTACGAACGCTGGCAACCACTAGAGCCGGTTCACCGCCGGCGAGGGCTTCGCGGGCCTCAGCCCGCCGAGCCATGGTGGAGATGTTCGGTGAGATGTGCTCGAACGGAAGCGTCTCCCATGCCGAGGCGAGGAACACCCGATCGGAGAACAGTCGAAGGTCGTCAGCAATCTCCTCCGCATCCCGCTCGCCTGGAACCACCACCAACAATGGGGACTCGAGCTGGGCAAAGAGGCCGGCGACAGCGAAGGCACGACCGCCAGGACCAACGGCCCAGCTGCCGGCCAAATCGGGCAGCGGGACGCTACGCCAGGCAGAGAGAAGAGGGGAGAGTGGGGCTGACATCAGAGCCGGCGATGGTACCGAGGGCGGTGACATTCATTTCAGGAGGCCCTCGGACCTGAACCAGGCAACTGTTCTCTCGATCATCGATCCCAGAGGCCTGTAGTCGAGACCGAGCTCGCGAGTGGCCCTAGAACCGTCGTAGGCCGCCCCAGCACGAAGCACCCTGACCATCTCCCGGCACACCGGAGGCTGTTTCCCCGCAATCCGGGCGACAACCTCCACGAAAGCGCCACCTGCGGTCGCCGCCCACATCGGGAGAAACCGGACCGAGAGGCTGGACCCGGTGGCCCTGGCAAACTCCGACACCAGATCCTTGACAGTCGAGGTCGACCCGCTGAGCACATAGCGCTCTCCCGAGGCGCCTCTCTCTGCCGCGAGTTGATGCCCGCGGGCACAGTCGTCGATGTCGACCAGTGAGATCCGGGCATCTATCAGAAAAGGGAGCCTCCCGTTGAGGACGTCGAGGATGAGTTTGCCGGTCCCGGTGGCCCGACCCGGCCCCTGCACTGAGGACGGATTCACAATGACCACGTCGAGGTCGGTTGCCTGCTCGAGGAGCAACTGTTCAGCGTTCTGCTTCGACCTTTCGTACTGGGACAGATAGAAGCCGCGGTGGGTAGTCGTCTCTGATCCGATTTCACCGGGCAGCTCTCCGAGAGTCACCGCCGACGAAGTGTGGACGAGGCGGGCAACTCCGGCTCGCCGACTCGCCTCCATGACGTTGAGCGTGCCCTCGACATTCACCCGAGACATGAGATCAGGGTGCCTGGAGCACATCTCATTGACACCCGCGATGTGGAAGACCCAATCACAACCCGCGACCAGTCGGTCGATGCTCGGAGGGTCGAGGACGTCCCCATCGATCGGCCGGGCGCCCAACCCCGTCAGCTTGGCGGCAGCCTGGCTGCTCCGAGCGACTGCAATCACCTCGTGGCCCGACGCGACGAGATGTTTCACCACGGCGCTACCAACGACCCCCGAGCCGCCGGTGACTGCTGACTTCACGCTTTGGTCGTAGCCGGTTCCGACCTCACCGTGTGCCAGAAGGCGGCCAGGTATCCCCAGGCCGAGCCAACCGTGGCGATCACTGCGATCAGCATCACCCACTGGTCGAGAAACCATGGGCCCCAGGGGTCCTCGAGCCGGAGAAAAGCCAGAAAGAGGGCCGCAAACTGGGCGAAGGTCTTGATCTTGCCCCAAGTCGACGGGGGAATGATCCTACCCCGTACCGCAACCACGCCGCGAAGAGCCATCACGGCGAACTCCCGGAAAATGATGATCGCAGCCGGCCAGATCGAGACAAGGTCGATCGAAACCAATGCCAATAGGACTCCGGTGACCAGAATCTTGTCAGCAGTGGTATCGAGAAAAGCCCCGAGGACCGTGCCGCCGGTGGTCCTCCTCGCCAGGTAACCGTCGAGGAAATCGGTGAACGCAGCCAGAGCGAACAGGGCGGCTGCGTAGTACAGGGCATTGTCGATGTCATCCGACCGGGTGAGGGCCATGATCGGGAGCACAAGGATGATCCTGGAAAGGGCCAGGATGTCAGGCACAGAGATGGAGTCCTCCTCGACTCAGCCCGGCGATGTTAGGCCATGCCCGAGCGTCGCCTGGTGGCTCCATCAACGCGGTGATCAGACCCAATCGAGGGAACGCTCCACCGCCTGACTCCAGCGCAGGTGGAGTCTCTCCCGCTCATCCGGCACCATGTTCGGCGACCAGCGGGAATCCTCGGACCACAGACCGGTCAACTCGTCGAGGTCGGACCAGAACCCGACCGCCAATCCCGCGGCATAGGCAGCGCCCAATGCGGTGGTTTCGGTGATCCGGGGCCGGATCACATCCACGCCGAGCATGTCTGCCTGGAACTGCATGAGAAAATCGTTGGCCGTCATGGCGCCATCGACCCTCAGCTCGGCGAGAGCAACGCCCGAATCGGCGACCATCGCGTCCAGAACATCCTTGGTCTGGAAGGCCGCCGACTCGAGGGCGGCCCGGGCGACGTGACCACGGTTGGCGAAACGGGTCAATCCAGTGATGACGCCGCGGGCGTCAGGACGCCAGTGGGGAGCAAACAGGCCGGAAAACGCAGGCACAAAGTAAACATCGCCGTTGTCCTCGACCGACAACGCCAGCCCTTCGACTTCGGCGGCATCGTCGAACATCCTCATGTTGTCTCTCAGCCATTGGACAAGCGAGCCCGTGACCGCCACCGACCCCTCGAGGGCATAGACCGTCGGCTCACCCAAACGTTGGTACGCGACAGTGGTCAACAGCCCGGCTTCCGAGGCCACCGGCTCCGTGCCGGTGTTGAGCAGCATGAAGTTTCCCGTTCCGTATGTGTTCTTGGCGTCGCCCGGCTCGAAGCAGACCTGGCCGAATAGCGCAGCGTGCTGATCACCGAGGATCGCCGCCAGCGGAACACCGTCGAGAACCCCGACACATCGTCCGATTTCTCCGATCGAGGGAACGATTTCCGGAAAGGCCGTAGTCGGCACCCCCATGTCCAGCGCGATATCGGCATCCCAACTAGTTGTGCCGAGGTCCATGAGGAGGGTGCGCGAGGCGTTGGTCACGTCTGTGACATGTTGACCTCCTGTAATACCCCCTGTCAGATTCCACGCGACCCACGAGTCGATTGTTCCGAACGCAAGATCACCACGCTCCGCCGAATCATGGAGATCAAGCTCGTCAAGCAGCCATCTGAACTTGGGACCGGAGAAGTAGGTCGCAAGGGGCAGCCCGGTTCGGCCGCGATACCGATCCGGGCCCTCCTCTCCGGCAAGGTCGCTACAGAGTTTGGAGGTTCGGGTGTCCTGCCAGACGATGGCATTCGCCACCGGGCGCCCCGTGGAACGCTCCCAGACAACTGTGGTCTCCCGCTGGTTGGTCAGGCCGATTCCCAACAAGTCCGATGAGCCGAGCCCAGCTTTTGCCAGAGCTCCTTCGATGACCGATACGGTGTTCGACCAGATCTCGATTGGATCGTGCTCGACCCATCCCGGCTCGGGGAGGATTTGGGTGTGCTCCCGCTGGTCGACAGCAACGACATTCCCGCCCACGTCGAAGATCATGAATCGGGTGGAAGTGGTTCCCTGGTCGATCGCCCCTACGTAGTCGGCCATCCGGCCACGTTAGGCGAGTTGTCAGCCTCCGTCCCGCAGGGCCGCCATCTCTTGTGACCGTGCCCGGTCGGCCGCCCACAACTCGACAACATCAGCCGCATCTTCCACCATCAGGTCTACGTCGGGCCTTTCAGACTTGGTGAAATCACGGAGAACGAAGTCGGCCGGATCCATCGAGCCCGGCGGGCGCCCGACTCCGATCTTGAGCCGGCTGAAGTCCTTCGAACCGAGCGACCGCTCGATCGAACGGATCCCATTGTGGCCGCCACTGCCGCCTCCAACTTGGACTCGCAGCCTCCCGAACGGCAAGTCGATGTCGTCATGGACGACGAGCAATACCTCCGGGCCCAGGCCGTAGTAGTCAAGGGCTGCACGCACCGATGATCCGGATTCATTCATGAAGGTGGCAGGGGCGAGATAGACAACGCGAGTATCGCCAACCCCCACCTGGCTGCTGCCTGCTCTCAGCCGAGAAGGGGCTCGCCCCCACTGCTCACCGGCGCGCTCCAACACGCGGGAAGCAACCTCGAAGCCAACGTTGTGCCTGGTGCCCTCGTACTCGGACCCGGGATTCCGGAGGCCGGCCACGACATGCATTGGGCTACTCGGCGTCTTCGTCTTCGGCTTCGTCCTCGGCGCCCTCAGCTTCACCCTCTTCGCCTTCAACAGGCTCTTCGCCCTCGACAAGCTCGAGATCCTCCTCGGGCTCTTCGACGATCTCCGCGGCCGGCGTGGTGATGGACATGATGACTGCTTCGGGGTCCTCGGTGTAGGTGACGCCTTCCAACTCGGCAAGGTCGGAAATTCGAAGCGAACCGCCGATCTCCACGTTGGAAACATCGAGTCCGATGCTCGACGGAATCGCGGTGGCAAGTGTCTCGACGATGACGTGCGTCCGGCGTGGCGAAAAAACACCGCCCTCAAGTACTCCGATCGGGGAACCCTGAAAGTCGATCGCGACCTCGACCGTCAGCTTCTCGTCGATGGAGATGGTCACGAAATCAATATGCCGGTACTCGTTGCGGAAGGGGTGCTTCTCGATGACACGAGCCATGGTGAGAAGCGTGTCCCCACCTTCGATCGCGAGGTTGATCAGGGCGTTGGAACCGGCTTCTGTGTGCAGGGCTACTTGAAGATCATGGGCATCAACCGTCACAGAAACCGGATGGGTCCCTTTTCCATAGACGATCGCCGGCACGTTCCCGGTGCGCCGGATACGACGCGCTTCGCGGGAACCGGAGGCCCGGCCTGCTTCCGCGCGCAGACTCACTTGCGACATTGAAAGACTCCTTGGGGAGGTGAGGGGTGAACGCCCAATTATGGTCGCGAATCAGAGGTTCTGCCAGACGAGATCTGGCCGATCCATTTGGTAGTGCCGGCCACGAGGCGCTCCACCATCGACTCCGACGACCATCCCTTGCCACGGAAGGAATGATCTGCACCGTCCAACCACTCCACCTGTGCATTGGCGAGGGTGGCGATATGCCGGTCGAAGAGCTCCACACGGCTCAGGGCATCACGGGTGCCCTGGAAGAACAGAAGAGGGACTTTCACGTCGGGGAAGTGGGCTACACGCAGCTTCTCAGGTTTCCCGGCCGGGTGCAATGGGTATGCGTAAAGGACAACGCCTGCAGCTTCATCGCCTTCGGCCACCAGGTTGGTAGCCATCCGGCCACCCATCGAGCGGCCGCCCAGAAACAGGAGTTCGACGGAGGGGCGAAGGAAGTCTGCCGCACCACGATGACACTCAACCAGCCGCTCGGCGCGATCGGGACTTCTCGATCCTCGCTCGGTGTAGGGATAGTTGAAGGTCATGACACGCAGCCCTGCGGCCGCCAGGCCATCACGCAGGGCGGTCATCAGAGGGTGGTCCTGGTTGGTTCCCGCTCCATGAGCAAGCACCATCCCGATCGCGCCCGTGCCGGCAATCCGGCCTGAGACCTCGCCGCGCTCCCACGGAATCGTGACTGAATCGACCACAGGCAGAATGTAGACGAAGCGTTAGCGTTCCCAAGATGGAACTGCTGATACATGACACGCCCCGGGACGTCGCCACAGCAGCATCATCTCGAGTAGCCGAGCTGATCACCACGTCCGGGGATGACTTCACGCTGGGTTTGGCCGGCGGATCGACACCGAGAGCGACCTACGAGATCCTCCGAGACCAACCGATCAGCTGGGAGAAGGTCGACATCTGGCTGTCGGATGAACGATGGGTTCCTCACGATCACTCCCGATCGAACGGAGCCATGGCCCAAGAGGCGCTCATCGATCACATCGAAGCCCGATTCCATCGACCCACATGGGACGACGAACTGACTCCAGCCGATTCGGCCGCCTTATATGAAACCCGCCTCAGATCGGTGCTCGAGGGCCGCCCACCCGACGTGATCATGCTGGGGATAGGCGACGATGGCCACACTGCCTCTCTTTTTCCAGGGACACGAGCGTTGGAGCAGCGGGATAGTTGGTATGTGGCCAACCATGTACCTCAACTTGGCGAGGATCGATTGACCGCGACTTTCCCCCTTCTTTGGAGCGCCGGCCTGCTTCTCGTCGTGGCCGTGGGAACGGGCAAAGCAACAGCGCTCAAGACGACCTTCGAGGGTGACACACCGGCCGGAATGCTCGATAACGGCGACGCCAGCGTCGAATGGTATGTCGACCGGGAGGCTGCATCCCTCGTTCGCTAGTTCTCGGCGTCGCTACTTTCTTGATGGTCGCGGCTTGCTCGCCGGCGGAGAGGGGAACCGACACCTCCGTGCCCTCGGTCGTCTCGACCATGCCCCCAACCACAACAACCTCGGACAGGGTGCCGCCGACTTCAACCACGACATCGACTACGACATCGACCACACCGCCTCCGACTTCCACGACCACGGCTTCGACGTCAACGACCACCACTCCCCCCGACAACATCGATCCGGAGATCCGCGTGCCCGACGGAGATGGGCTCTTTCCCGCTGTGGTGCTCGTCCACGGTGGCGGCTGGATTGCCGGAGACCCTTCGATAATGCGCGACCTTGCAGTCTTTCTCACCGACGAGGGTTATCTCACCGTCAATACCGATTACACCCTTTCGGACAGCCAGCCGGGATTCCCGGCCGCAATCGATGACGTAGCCTGCGCAGTTCGGCTGGCGCAATCCCATCCCAGATCTGACGGCAGCGTGGCGTTACTCGGCCACTCCGCAGGCGCTCACCTATCGGCAGTCGTAGCGTTGACGGGAGACCAATACGGGCTCTCCTGTCCTCACGAAGGCTCCGGAGTCCCCGACAAGCTCGTCGGCTTGGCCGGGCCATACGACGTGGACCGGCTCGGGATTCTGATGCTTCCGTTCTTCGGAGGCGGACCTCAGGCAGAACCCGACGCATGGTTCGCGGGCAACCCACACAATTTGGTCGACAGGAACACCGATATCACCAGCCTGCTGATGCACGGCGACCAGGACGGATTCGTGGCGATCAACTTCACCTTCAATTTCGGGGCGGCCCTGACAGACGCTGGAAGCGACGTGTTGGTTGAAGTGGTCGAAGGCGCGAATCACAACCAGCTCCGAGACTCTGACATCGTCGGTGACCTGATCGCCACCTGGCTGCTCAGATGACGAGCACTCATATCCCGGTGATATCGCGCGGTGCTGCACGCGGCCCGTACTTGGGCTCATGCCCGAGGGTGTGGATCAATCGCGCAACTCGCCCCCGATGCGGCCGGAAAGGCTCGAGTAGCTCCAACATCTCATCATCGGTACCCCTCGGCCGTCCGGTCAGGTGGTAGACGACCATGTGCTTGAGATGGAAGTCACCCACCGCGACCTGGTCCGGATCACCGTGCGACGGAGCCAGCGTCTCGGCGATGGTCCATTCTCCGATGCCCTGATAGCGGTGGAGAATCGCGGCTGCCTCACACGGGATGAGGTCACTCAATCGGTCGATCTTGCTGTGATCGACCGCCACCCGCGTAATCAAGTCGGCTCGACGCTTCTCGAGATGAAGGTCATGGAACTCCCAGTACGGCGCCTCGGCCAGACGCTCAGGGTCCGGCGGCATCCGCAGCCTCTGGTTCGGGCCCGGCGCCGGGTCGGTGAACCTCCGGTAGAGACCGTGCATTGCGGACGAAGCCTCTTGCGCAGTCACCTTCTGTCGGACGATTCCCGCGATGAGAGAGTCAAAGACCAGGCCCGTGCGCCCGAAGCGCATTCCCCGGTTTCGCCGGTGCAGTTCGGAGATAATCGGGTCGTCGGTTTGAAAGGCGTCGGGATCGTCCTCGAGTCCGGTGATCGCGCCGAGCCGGTCGAGCAGCCATGCAGCGCCGGCACCCCAGGCATCACCGATCATCTCGTCTCGAGTACGACTGACTCGAAGGCTCCCGGGCCCGTCTGGCGTTCGCGCCGACAGCCACCAACCGTCCTCGGCAAAATGCCCATGAAGAGGCCGCAGAGTTCGCCTCAGGTCAAGTGCCCGCTGAATGGGGGCCCTCGCGGAGTTCATTTGCCCATCTTGCTAGTGGGTCGTGGCATAGGGACCGACTCGCGGATGTTGACGATGACCTGAATCAACGAAAGGCATGACAGATGGCGTCAGTGGCGATTGTTGGCGACGGACCGGGAGGGCTCTCCGCGGCTCTGTTCCTGGCAAAGAACGGACACGAGGTCACCGTATTCGGAATGGACAAGACGGCGATGAACTGGGCCTACCTGCACAACTACCTGGGCATCCCTGAGATCGCCGGGACCGAGTTCCAAACCATCGCCCGAGGGCAGGCCGAGTCGTTCGGCGCAGTCATGCGAGATGAGGAAGTCATATCGGCTGCCTCCGGTGATGGTTTCACCATCACAACAGACTCAGGATCCCTGAAGGCTGACTACCTGATTCTGACCGAGGGTAAGAGCCCGGTGCTGGCCAACTCGCTGGGGCTCGAAACCGAGCCATCCGGGGCGATTTCCGTCGACCGCGACTATCGCTCGTCATCGGAAAAGGTCTATGTGGTGGGCCGATCTGCCCGACCTGAGCGGAGCCAGGCGATCATCTCCGCCGGCGCCGGCGCGACGGCCGCATTGGACATCCTGGCCCTCGAGGCCGGCAAGGACGTACATGACTGGGACACCCCACCCAAGGAGTAGTGGCCCGTCACTGGCCTACAACCCCTTCGGGTGCCAGACGGTCTTGGTCTCGGTGAAGGCCGCGATCCGGTAGGGGCTCTGCGTCGGACCGTCGCCGACGGGCAGAACGACACGCTTGACGTTGTGCACCGCCCCCTGCTGGATCCGCTCGGCTTGTTCGGGGGTGGCGCCGCCGGCATCGATCGCGTTGACATCCATGTGGTCCGCCAGGAACGGGATCAGCTCCTCCTTTGACCCGGTGAGGACGTTGACCACTCCTCCCGGTACGTCCGACGAGTTGAGGACCTCGGTGAAAGTGATCGCGGGCATCGGCGATGCTTCCGAGGCGAGCACTACAGCCGTATTGCCCGGCACCAACACCGGCGCCAGGCGAGACACCAATCCCAGCAGGGCGGGTTCCTCAGGGACGACCACGCCGACAACGCCAGTCGGCTCGGGCGACGAGATATTGAAGAACGGCCCGGCCACCGGGTTCAGGTTTCCATAGATCTGGACGAACTTGTCGGCCCAACCCGCGTACCAAACCATTCGGTCGACCGATTGGCCTACCTCCGCAATTGCCTCTGCGTTTGACAATCCGATGTCCTCGAGTTGACCGACAAATGTGGCAGACCGATCTTCGAGGGTCTCGGCAATGCGGTATAAGATTTGGCCACGGTTGTATCCGGTTCGGCTCGCCCATCCACCCACCGCACCCCGGGCAATGCGAACCGCGTCCCGAAGGTCCTTCCGGCTGCCCTTGGCGACCCGTGCCAGAACATTGCCGTCGGCACCGACAGCCGGGTAGGTCCGGCCCGATTCGGACCGGAGGAACTTCCCACCCAGGTAGAGCTTGTATGTCTTGCGGACATCGAGGCGGCTCATCCCTCGCCCCAATCCATGTAGGCAAGAAGGCCGTGCCGGCCACCCTCCCGACCAAACCCGGACTCCTTGTAGCCGCCAAAGGGGGAGGTGGGGTCGAACTTGTTGTACGTGTTCGCCCAGACGACGCCGGCCTTGAGCCGGTCGGCCATCCACAGGATCCGTGACCCCTTCGACGTCCAAACCCCGGCCGACAGGCCGTAAGGCGTGTTGTTGGCCTTCTCGACAGCCTCGTCGGGAGTGCGGAAGGAGAGAATCGACAGGACCGGCCCGAAGATCTCCTCCTGGGCGATCCGGTGCGATTGGGCGACGTTGGTGAACAGCGTCGGCCTGAAATAGAAGCCGCGGTCGGGCAACACACAATCGGGCTGGAACATCTCGGCCCCCTCGCTCAAACCGACTTCGACCAATTCGGTGATCCTCTCGAGCTGAGCCCGGCTGTTGATGGCGCCCACATCGGTGTTCTTGTCGAGCGGATCGCCGACACGCAACGTCGCCAGACGCCGCTTCAACTTGTCGACGAAACGATCGTGGATGTTCTCTTGAACAAGCAGTCGGCTGCCGGCGCAGCAGACGTGACCCTGATTGAAGAAGATGCCGTTGATCACTCCTTCAATGGCCTGGTCGAGAGGTGCATCCTCGAAGACCACATGTGCAGCCTTGCCACCCAGCTCGAGCGTGAGCCTCTTGGAAGTGCCGGCCAGTTGGCTCTGGATCATCTTCCCAACTGCCGTAGAACCGGTGAAGGCGATCTTGTCGACATCGTCGTGGCCAACAATCGCTGCGCCAGTGCGCCCGGCGCCGGTGACAATGTTGAGAACCCCAGGCGGAAGCCCGGCCTCGGAGGCAATCTGGGCGAACATGAGCGCGGTGAGGGACGTGGTCTCAGCGGGCTTGAGAACCACGGTGTTTCCCGTCGCGAGAGCGGGCGCCACCTTCCAGGCCAGCATCATCAGGGGGAAGTTCCACGGAATCACCTGGCCCGCAACTCCAAGGGGCTTCGGACTGACTCCAGGGAAGGCGTACTCGAGCTTGTCGGCCCAACCGGCGTAATAGAAGAAGTGACCGGCAACGAGCGGAAGGTCCACGTCGCGAGCTTCCTTGATCGGCTTTCCGCCATCGAGCGTCTCGAGCACCGCCAATTCCCGCGAGCGCTCCTGAACCATCCGTGCGATTCGAAACAAGTACTTGGCGCGTTCCGCCCCGGACATCGGGCCCCACACGTCGGTGTAGGCGCGCCGGGCTGCGGAAACCGCAAGGTCAATGTCTCTCGGGCCAGCCTCGGCCACATCGGCGAGATGCTCTTCGTTGGCAGGATTTATCGTTGGGAAGTACTTGCGGGACTTGGGAGCGCGGAACTTCCCGTCGATGAACAAGCCGTACTTCGAGTCGATCTCGACGATGTCTGTCGACTCTTTCGATGTGGCGTAATCCCAAAGAAGAGGCTCGTGGCTGGTTGCGGGCAGTTTGGTGGCCACGATCAACCCTGCGTGAAGTAGTCGGGTGAGGCGTACCGGCCTGTTTCCAACCAGCGGATCTGCATCAGCACGTCGTTGAGCAGGGTTGAGGCGCCGAACCGGAACCAGTCTGGAGTCATCCATCGCTCACCCAGCGTCTCGTTCAGCACCACCAGATACTTGATGGCGTCCTTGGAGGTCCGAATGCCTCCGGCCGGTTTCATGCCGACCATGACCCCGGTCGCGTCGTGAAAGTCCCTGATCGCCTCGAGCATCACCAGCGCCACCGGCAAGGTGGCTGCAGGCTGGATCTTCCCCGTTGAGGTCTTGATGAAATCGGCGCCGGCGCCCATGGCGAGCATCGAGGCACGACGAACGTCATCGAGGGTGGCCAGCTCACCGGTTTCGAGAATCACCTTGAGATGAACATCTCCACACGCCTCCTTCACCCTCCGGATCTCATCAAAGACCTTGAAGTAATCGCCACTCAGGAAAGCGCCCCGGTCGATGACCATGTCGACCTCGTCTGCACCCTCGGCCACAACACGACGGGCCTCTTCGACCTTTAGGTCGATATCGGCCAAACCGGACGGAAAGTAGGTGGCGACGGATACCACGCGGACATCGGTTCCCTCGGTGGCCTGGACTGCGTACTTGACCATGTTGGGGTAGATGCAAACCGCGGCGACCGAAGGCACCGATGAGTCGAGTGGGTCGGGTCGGATCGCCTTCGCCGACATCTGGGCAATCTTCCCAGCCGTGTCCTTGCCCTCGAGAGTGGTGAGATCAATCATCGCCACGATCAGGTCGAGTGCAGCGCGCTTCGACTCTCGCTTGATAGACCTGGTCGACAGCGCAGCGACCCGCTCGAGGACGCCAACCTCGTCCACCGACGGCACGCTCCTCAAGAACGTGCGAAGGGTGGGCGTGGTTATTCGATCGGGCAGGATCGAAGTCCGGGTGGGAGCGATTGTCACAGCCGGGCCAATCCTACGCAGATCTGGTTCAGGCGCCAGGGGAGTCGAGGAGCTGGTACGAGATCTGTTGGGTCATCCCCATTTCCATCTGAAAGCCGACCAACTCGCCCGTCGTTTCGTCGGGGACGTTGATGTCCATCGAGATTGTCGCCGACACATCGACATCAGATCGGAGGGCGATGCCGGCTTCAGGATCAAACCAGGTAGTCGAATCGGACCTCGTGCCATCCACCGAGATGGTGAACTTGAGCTGATCGAGCATCACCTGGAGCTCCGCCTTCTCTTCGTCCGACGGGTTCTCTGGCATGAATGCGGTGAACAGGCCAAGGAAGAACTCGCCCAGATCGATCTCGATCAATGAGGTCGACGACTGGGTCTCGATCACGAACACGTCGACACCGTTGATTTGGTCGACGTCAACGATCGTGCTCGTGGTGGAGGTGACTACCGGGTCATCGCCAAGGAAGAAGGTTTCGGTTTCGTCTGTCCAGGTGTCTCCTACCGACACTTCTTCATCCGGGAAGGGTGGCCCGACAAATTGACCGGGATCCAGGCCCGGAGCAGAGCCGGATCCAAACGCCTCAAGACCACCGAAGATCCCCCCGAACGGATCGTCGAGAGTCTCGTCCTCGTAAATGAGATTTCCCTGGTCGTCGATTAGAAATGTCACGTCGATCGGCTCCAGTTCGACGAACTCAGGAGCCTCGTCCACCGGCTCGCCGTCCACGGTTCCGGTGACTGTCAGATCGTCGAATGCGCCCTTGATGTTTACTTCGTAGGTGCCCGGTTCGGGACCGTCGGAGACCGTGTGCGTGAACATCGCCGAACCCGATATCTCGATCGTGGCCTCACCGGGAATGCCGTCATCGCCCATCGCGGACGGATCGCCACTCGCCGACACCTCTATTTGCTGGTTGAGGTCGACCTGGTACGAGAAGGTCGTCCCATCTTCGAGGTTGTAGCTGAGAAGCTGACCCTGAGGTGAGGGTGATGGGGTCGTCGTCGACTCCTCGGCGCCCTGAGTCGTGGATGTCGAGGTTGTCGTTGAAGTCGGCTCCGAACCATCCGCGCCGCAGGCGGCAAGGATCAGGACTGTCACGGCAACGACGAAGAGAGAAGGCCTATTCATGAGCGTCAGGTTATCGGCAACCGAAGGTAACCAACTGAAGGAAACGGTTAGCGTGCCGGGTTCGTGAAGCCCTGGACTCCGCTCATCGCCGCAACCCTGGGATGGGGGGCATCCATCGCCATGACAAGGGCGGTGCTCGAGAACGGAGTCGACACTTTCGCAATGCTCCCGCTCCGCATGACATTTGCAATGGTGACTCTGCTCACCGTCATCGCCACACGGCGGCGCTTTGGAACCCTTGACCCCGCCGCGTGGCGGAAAGGGGCCATTCTCGGTGTTGTCGGCATGGGAGTTCCGATGGCGCTGATGACACTGGCTCTCGAGGATCTGCCGGTGAGCATCAGTGGGCTTCTCATCGCACTGATACCGATAACCACCATCGCGGCAGCCCATTTCGTGGTTGACGGGGAGAGGTTCCAGGCCAGGTCCCTCCCGGGTTTGCTGGTGTCGCTGCTCGGGACGGGAATCCTCGTCGGCGTCGGAGGCGCGACCATCGCCGGCATCGACAACCTCTGGCGCGGAGTCGCCCTTGTCACAACCGGAGTGATCCTGGCGGGGGTAGGTGGCGCCCTCAGCAGGCGCTTCGCCCTTGAGGTCACCGGTGATGCGCTGGTACTCCCCCAGTTCACGGTGGCAACGGTGATTCTGTTCGCCGTCATGCCGTTTCTCGGCAATGGAGGGGTTGCTTCGTGGAGCACAGCCGATTGGGTTCTCGTGGCGTTGGTCGGTGCCGTGGGAACCACCCTCCCTTTCGCATCCTTCCTGGTTGGCGCAACAGTGAACCCAGCGTCTCGACTGGCATTGACCGGCTATACGGTCCCGGTTGTGGCCGTGCTCCTGGCCGTGATCTTTCTCGGGGAGCAAATCACGGCCGCCATCGTTGTCGGCGCCGTGTTGATCATCGGCGGTGTCGCCCTCTCCGAAAGAGGAATCTCCCACGTTCCCGAACCCGGGGTTGTCACTTCGAGATAGTCAGGCGGTTCATCGCCCGACGAGGGCCTACCCTGCTCAACCCATGAGCAAGACAATTCTGGTCGCTGTTGCCTGGCCTTATGCGTCGGGAGCCATCCACCTCGGACAACTTGGCGGCGCTTACCTGCCGCCTGACATCTTCGCCCGATATCACAGGATCGTGGGCAACAAAGTCCTCATGGTCTCGGGATCAGACGCCCATGGCACACCCATCACCGTCAAGGCAGACCAGGAGGGAATAGCCCCTCGAGACGTGGTCGAGAAGTACCACGCCCTCATCATCGAGTCCTGGGACCGGCTGGGAATCTCCTTCGATCTGTACACCAGCACGATGACCAGCAATCACTCAACGGTGACCAAGGACGTGTTCTTGCGACTCCTCGAGAAGGGCTACTTGTTCAAGAAGACCACGAAGCAGTTCTACGATCCCAAGGCGGAGCGATTCCTCCCCGACCGCTATGTGGAAGGAACCTGTCCTCACTGCGGGTTTGGGGAGGCCCGCGGCGATCAATGCGACAACTGTGGTCGCACCCTCGACGCAACAGACCTGCTCCATCCGCGTTCCAAGCTGTCAGGCGCCACCCCGGTGTTGCGAGACACCGAGCACTACTTCTTCCGCCTCTCGGCGTTTGAGAAACCCCTCCGCGAGTGGCTCGAGGCCAAGACCACCTGGAGAAAACCAGTGAGGAATTGGGCCTTGGGAATGATCGACGAGGGTCTTCCCGACCGCGCAATCACCCGTGACATCGAATGGGGCGTTGAGCTACCTGTTGACGACCTGGGCCCGGGCAAACGGATCTATGTGTGGTTTGACGCAGTGATCGGATATCTCTCGGCGGCCATCGAATGGGCCTCGGGCACGGACGACCCCGAGGCGTGGAAGAAGTGGTGGGAGGATCCCGAGGCTGAGTCCTATTACTTCGTCGGCAAGGACAACATCCCGTTCCATGCGGTGATCTGGCCGGCGATGTTGATGGGCTACACCGGGCTCAACCTCCCGACTGACATCCCCGCCAACCAATTCATAACTTTCAAGGGCGCCAAAGCCTCGAAATCCAAGGGCGTCGGTCAGTCTGCACTGTGGTACGCGGACCGGCTCGAGCCGGATGCCATTCGATATGCAGTGGGGTCGATCCTGCCCGAGCAGAACGACACCGATCTGAGTGACGACCAGATCATCGCCCGGGTCAACGATGAGCTGGTGGCAACCTGGGGCAATCTGGTCAACCGGGTGCTGTCGATGAGCTCACGAAACTACGATGAAAAGGTTCCGACGCCAGACGACCTCACGGATAGTGACAAGGCGCTGATCGAGTCGACCGACGCAACACTCGATCAGGTGAGCACCTACATCGAGAAGGTCGAGCTTCGCGCTGGTCTACGCACCGGGATGAGAGCGGCGGGAGAAGTGAATGCCTACCTCAACGAGCAAGAGCCATGGAAGGTGATCAAGACCGACCCGGGCCGGGCGGGGACTGTGCTTTGGGTCGCAATCCAGGCCATCTCCGGGATCCGGGTGGCCCTGGCACCCTACCTTCCGTTCTCGACGACGGTCCTTGGTGAGATGCTGGGTCTGGACGTTGAGATCGAGTCCTGGTCGCGCCCGGAGGTGGCCGGCGGGACCCCCCTCAACGATGTCAAGCCCCTTTTCATCAAACTCGACCCGGACGTCCTCGACGCCTAGCCAATAAGTGCCTCCGGGTGCTATCAGGGGGATTCCCCAGTTTCGAGCCGGGACCAACCGGGTAGGTTCCTGTGTATGGCCAGGATCGGACGTATCGCAGGCGGGTTCGCCCTCATCGTCGCCGGGATCTTCATGTTGGTTCTGCCAGGACCCGGGATACTGACGATCATCGGCGGCCTGGCGCTATTGGCGAAGGACGTCACCTGGGCGGGTCGTCTCGCTGATTGGGTGAAGAAGAGATACTCGAGTAGCGCGCGGGGAGCCGATGCCCCCCTCCCCGGCTCTGTCGGTACTCCCCCCAACGCTTCGCCGGGGGGCGAAACTCGAGACAAGTGATCAAGCTGGCGGATAGACCCCCATGTCCTTGGACTTCTCGGTCTGCCAGAAGATATCCGAAATCTCGTCGATCAGCCCGATCAGCTTGCGACCCTCTTCAGGATCGACTGACTTCTTGGCATCGCCGGCCTGGTGAATGGCCTGCCAGAAGAGGTCGTCGAGATTGGGGAACTCAACGCGATGATCGGTGGTGAAGAAGTCGGCCCACAGCACCATTAGATGATGCTTGACCTCCTCGGCTCGCTCTTCCTTGAGAGCTAGTGCGCGAGCCTTGAATACCTCGTCATCCGAGGCGTGATACTTCTCGGCGATCCTCAGAACCGACAATGCTTCGATCTTGGCCTGCGCGGGGTCGTACACGCCGCAATACAGATCGCAATGGGCATGTGCAATCGTGACTTGTCTCAACAACACTCCTTCTCGTGGAACCGCGCTGACCATACTCCGGCCCTCTCATGGTCATGCAAAGGTTCCGAATTGCCGAGCAATCGATGCTCCCCGCCTTGTCCCCGGGTGAAGAGATCGTGGCTTCGGCATCGATCAGCCCCAAACCGGGGAACATCGTCACCTTCCCCCACCCGTCGCGCCCCGACTTCTGGTTGGTGAAACGTGTCGTCGAGAAGGACGGACTGGCAAATCGTCAGATCTGGGTGGAATCGGACAACCGGTCGGTGTCATCATCCGACTCGCGGGAGTTCGGCCCGGTGCCAAGCGAGACCGTTCTGACCCGAGTAGCTCGGCTGGACGGTACGACGTTTGTGGAAGCGGTCGAGTTGCTCGCCGAAGAGGACCAGAGCCTGGCCCGCATCGTGGGTCAGTACGGGATTCCGGACTTCTGGAAGCGCCCGGAAGGATTCGCCACCCTCGTCCTCTTGATCATGGAACAGCAGGTCTCACTGGAGTCCGGGGCGGCGACATTCGCGAGACTCGTCCGCCTTTGGGGTGAAGTCACTCCAGGCGAGGTAGCTGCGACAGACGAGGCAGCCATGCGCTCCGTGGGCGTGACGAGACAGAAGGCGTCGTACGTCGCCGGGCTCGCCGAGCTGGTGCTGAACGGTGAGCTCGACCTCCATCAGGTCGGGCGTCTCAGCCCGTCCCAAGCCAGAGAGGTGCTGACGAGCATTCGCGGCATCGGGCCGTGGACAGCGGACGCCTACCTGCTCTCCGCCCTCGGATTTCCCGATATCTTTCCGATCGGTGACCGCGCTCTTCAGGTTGGGGCAATGGAAGCTGTCGGGCTGACCTCTGTTCCCTCCGGTGACGAACTGGGGCTTCTCTCTGAGACGTGGAGGCCGATCCGGGCGGTCGCGGCCCGTCTCATCTGGCATGCATACCTGGCGAGGAGAGGTCGGCGCGAGCCCCCCTTCCCGACGTGATCTGCGACCGGAACTCACACAATCTGCGCGCAGCGGGGCTCGACAAGCGTAAAGTCGAAACATGACCGAGTTCGTCGTCCAGATGGAAAACCGGCCGGGACGCCTCGCATCCCTCACTGAGGCGCTCGCTGCATTCGGGGTGAACATCGAAGCGCTGACCGCTTACGGGACCGACGGAGAAGGGACAGTACGACTCATCGTCAACGACGCTGCCACGACGCGGAGGGTCCTTGAAGAAGCTGCACTCTCCAATGAGGAACATGCCGTGCTGACCGTCTCGCTTCCCCATCAACCGGGCGAGCTGGCCCGCCTGACCCGCACCATCGCCGACGTCGGAATCAATATCGATGCCATCTACGTGCTCCGCTCAAACCCGAAGGGCATCGAGTTGGCCATCTCCATAGACCAGCCGGAGGCTGCTCTTCCTGAGCTTCCGATAACGGGCGGCGTACTGACGATTTAGCGCTCCCACAAAGCCGGTGTAATGGTGCGAACTCGATACCATCTCGCCGCATGCGCAACACAATTGCCAGGTTGGTCGCGCTCGGATTGATCCTTGCGGCGTGCTCGCCGGGAGAGACCGAGGCAACTTCGACCACCTCCACCCTGGCCAGCACAACGTCCTCGACCACCACAACCCCCACCACCACATCGGAGCCGGTCACCACCACATCGGAGGCCGACGAAGCGGCGACCTCCTTCATCAATGGGTTGGCCGTGGAAGATGAGACGCTCCTCGATCGTCGGGTTCTGGCGGTGAAGATGGACAACCACTACCGGGCACGGCCACAGTCAGGAGTCGACCAGGCAGACATGGTCATCGAGTTGATGGTCGAAGGGGTCACCCGATTCCTCACCATCTGGCATCAGAGCGACGTGGAGTATTTCGGACCGATGCGTTCAGGTCGTCCCACCGACCCCACCTTGCTCGCCGCTTTGAACGAGCCGACGTTCGCCATCTCTGGAGCGCAGAATTGGGTGCAGAGCCTGATCCGATCCAAGGACATCTACCTCACCGGCGAGGTGAGTCCAGCCACGTTCCGGATCTCAGGGCGGTTCGCACCACATAACCTATATGTCAACACCGTCTTGCTACGCGAGTACGCAGACAGTCGTGACTACCCGGACATCCCGCCCGAAGGGCCCATTTGGGAGTTCGGGCCAATGTCGTCGAGCGCCGAGCAAGTCGAGGCCGTCCGGATCAATTTCTCCGGCAACATCGTGAATTGGGAATGGGACCCTGACAGCCAGACATGGCTTCGGTCCGTCAATGCCAATCCTTCGAACTGGCGAAACGAGGACGAGGAGACCGGGCAAATAGGCCTCCCGGTCCTCGTAGCCGTCTATGTCGACCAATACACGGTGTCGCCTTCCGGCGGGGCATCCGGCAGTTCGCTTCCCAGCTCTCGGACTATCGGCTCCGGGAAGGCATTCGTGTTCGCCGACGGCAAGGTCGTGGAAGGGACCTGGGAGCGGGAGTCCGAAACCGAGTGGTTCACTCTCCTCGACCAAGACGGCGAGATTATCGCGGTGCCCCCGGGAAAAGTGTGGCTGTCCCTGGTCCCCAGCCACTCCGGGCTCAGCTTCGAGTAGGTGGAGCGGCCGCTTGATCGCCGGCGCCCGTCCTTGCTGCGGGAGCACTGCTGCATGTGGCGAAAGTTCGCCTCTCCGACCTGTATCACGTTGCCAACGCGAGCGCCGCTGATCAGGCGAGCGTCGTCCTCATGTGGCAGGTGACCCAAGGCATCTTCGCTCTGATCATCCTCAACCTCACTGTGGAATGGAGGGTCTACCGCCTTTCCACATGAAGAAGGTGAGGAACCGGACTCAGCCGTTCATTGCGGCACTCATGGTCGACTCGTTTGGGAGTGTGATATATCAGGCTCGATGAACCAGTTGGACGACATCACCCATGGATTCGATGGCTTCGGTGGTTTTGGGCCAAATGTCGCATCTGACTTCGTTGAAGCCGAGTCCGCCGAGTTCGAGGATGTGCTCTGCGATTTGTTTTGATGTGCCCGTGACTGGATGGTCCATGCTTAATCCTTCGGCGTCGTGGCCTTCGGGTATCACCGTGTAGATATCGAGAGTGCGGTCGAGGCCGGCAGGGTCTCGACCAGCGGCCTCCAGTGCGACTTCGAGTTGGCCGATGATCGGGGTGAGACGGTCACGGAGTTGGTCAAACGTTTCACCGTGCCCCCACCAGTTCCAGGCATCCCCGTATGCAACAACAAGTTGGAGCATTTTGGGGCCACCCGCCGCAATGTTTATCGGAGGACCTTCGCCACGAGGACCCCGCAGCACTAGTTCTGCGTTCTTGACGGTATAGAACTCACCTTCGAAGTCGCATACCCCCGTCTTGAGCAGCCCGTGGATGATCTGGATAGCTTCGGCGAAACGTGAATACCTCTTGTCGCTCTGAAAGCCAAACGCTTCGTAGTCGGAGTCTGGGGTGTTCCCAGCTCCGATACCGAGCACGTATCGACCACCAGAAATCTCGTCGATCGTGTCGGCGATCTTGGCGGTCATCGCAGGAGACCTGTAGGGCGAGTTGATAACGGATTGACCGAGCTGGATACGGTCGGTCACTGCGGCGAGCGCAGCTGCTATCGACACTGACTCCCACACACCGTCAGCACCGTCTGCGTCCCGGTATAGCAAAGCGTCTTCAAAGACGAACATGTCGAAGCCTGTCGCCTCGGCAACAGCAGCATGCTCCTTGATCGAGGTCCAAGACGGCGGGGGAACAACACCATCAGGGCGACCGTGGAGCTGATTGATCAGACCAAGCCTCACGGGTCGAAGATAGATGAAAGCCGACGCCCTAGCCGCACTCAACGGCGCTCTCGGAGGTGTTTTCAGGTTGCGGTCCGGGGCACGATCTTCTTGGTGGGCTATCTCCCAATTGGTTTAGCGCCTTGAACCCAATATCGCGCCGATCGCAAGCTGTATTTCTGTCCAGCACTAGGCCGGAACGATGTTCTGGTTCATGTGGAACAGGTTGCCGGGGTCATACTTCGTCTTGACCTCGACGAGACGGTCGTAGTTGGCGCCGTAATTGGCGGCGACCCGTCCCTGGTCGTCCTCCGCCATGAAGTTGATGTACCCGCCTTCCTTGGAATGGGGGGCCAGGGCTGCGGCATAGTCGCGCACCCAGGCCGTGTTCGCCTCGTTATCCGCCGGGTCCTCCCACATGCCAGCGATCACGGGCGCGAAGGAGGCATCACGATGCCCGAACGCGGTGGCGTCGGATTCCACCCGGTGGCATGCACCGTTGATCGGGTAGAGGTGCACGGTCGACTGCATCGAGGGTACTTGAGGGCCGTACTCGAGATGAACATCAATGGCCTCGTCGGTGATCTCTACCGCATAGTTCGCCTTCCAATAGTGTTGCAGTCCCGCCGGCAGCAAGTCATCGAAAGCCGAGTTCAGCGCCGGATATGGCGCTGGGCCGACTTGTTCAGCCACCACCGGGGCCACATCACGGAAGGGCTTGAGCACCCCTTCGGCGTCATCCAACGGTCCCGTCCAGCACGAGACGATCATGCAGAACGTGTCGCCGTGACGATCCTCAGGAATGAAGGGCAACGGTGGAGCGATCTGCCAGCCAAAGAAGCCGCCGAACTCCTCGGGGGCGTCGGCAATGAACTCCCGGTACAGGCTGAGCACCTCTCGGGCCGAATCGACCTCGAAAAACATCGGTCCGCCGTAGATCATGTCCACCGGGTGGAGTCGGTACTCCAGATTGGTCAGGACACCGAAGTTGCCTCCCCCTCCCCGCACCGCCCAAAAGAGATCCGAGTTCTCCTCATCGCTGGCATGGACCAGCCTGCCGTCGGCAGTGACCAAATCGGCGGAGATCAGGTTGTCCGAAGACAAACCAAGGCCCCGAGTGAGGTAGCCGATGCCCCCACCCAGTGTCAGACCGGCAATTCCCGTCGTCGAGATGATGCCGCCCGTCGTATGCAGGCCGAAAGCATGGGTGGCGTGATCGAGGTCACCCCAGGTAGCCCCGCCCTGGGCGCGAACCGTCCCGGCTTCGGGGTCGACTCGTATTCCCTTCATGTGCTCCAGGTCGATAACCACCCCACCGTCGTTGGTACCGAACCCGGGGACACTGTGCCCGCCGCCCCTGATGGATAGGTCGAGTCCGCTCTCGGCGGCGTAGCGGACGCCGGCGATCACGTCGGCGTCGTCGACCGCCCCGATCACCACAGCAGGCCGCTTGTCGATCATGGCGTTGTAGACCGAGCGAGCCTCTTCGTACCCCTCGTCCCCGTCCGTAAAAACCTCGCCCCGTACCTCTTCCAATAACGAATCCACGGTCATCTCCTTCAACGTGAAAGTACCGGCTCAGAACTGGTCCAAACCTACTCTCCCCGGCTGGTGACAGGCGCGCTTCCATCTGCCTGTTTTGGGAACCTGCCAACGGCATCGGATATGGTTGCATTTACGGTCAGACCAGAACGAGGTGAAATCAAGTGGCCGACAAGACCAAGCTGATGGTCTGGATAGACCAGGACCTCTGCACCGGCGACGGGATTTGTGAGGAGATCACCCCCGACGTGTTCGTAGGCAGAGACGACGGACTTTGGGTGGTCAAAGAGGAGTCGAAGTACTTCGACCGCACCGTCGTGTTCGACGACGAAGAGGGCGAAGGACATGGGCCGGAGGGTGCCCGTGGACTGGCCCGAGTTCCGGATGCTCTCATCGAGGACACCATCGAATCGGCCGAGGAGTGCCCCGGCGAGTGCATCATGATCGAGCCCTATCAGGAAGACGCCGTTCTCTAGGAGCCCGCTGAACAATGCATGTCACTCATCTCGACGACCAGTTCATCGCCACCCGCGGTGTCCTCGGCCCCGCCATTCCACCACAAGAAGTGGCGAAACCTCGTCATTGCGAGTGACGCGCCTGGCCGCCGATCTGACCAACTGCATCAATCAGCAGACTCCTAGTTGTCTGTCGGCCAGGCCATGAAGACGTTGTCTTGAACACGGACTCCTAGCGGTAGCGTTTTTGACGGTGAGCACTCTCCCGACCCAGGTCAATCTCACTGAGTCGTCATCACGCGATGGGCTTCAGTCACTTGGCGCATTCGTACCAACGGAGGCCAAGGCAGGGTTGATCACCGACCTGGCCGCGACCGGGCTGCGGACCTTCGACGCCGTCTCGTTCGTTAGCCCTAAGGCTGTTCCCCAGATGGCCGACGGTGCGGACGTCATCGCCGGTGTCGAGGGTCGAGAAGACCTGGAGTTGTACGGGCTCGTTCCCAACATGATGGGTCTCGAGTTCGCCCTCGAGGCGGGCGTGACTCACATCGGAGTTCTAACGGCCGCCTCGGACACGTTCAATCAACGCAACATAAATGCGACCGTCGATGAGTCGATGCATCGCATTCTTCGGATTCTCAACGAGGCGCCTGGTGGCCTGACCTTTCGCGCTTACATCTCGACTGCGACCCACTGCCCCTTTGAAGGAGAGCAGGACCCGGATTGGGTGGCTCATCTAGCCGAGACCCTGATTGAGTGGGGGGCGGACTATGTCTTCTTGGGGGAGACCATCGGCAAGGCGACTCCCGCCCATGTCGACCGGTTGCTCGACGAAGTGCTCGCGCTGGTCCCGGCGAAGAAGGTTGGGGTTCATTTCCACGACACGTACGGTCAGGCAGTGGCCAACACGGTGGTGGCCCTCGAGCGAGGGATCACGATGATGGACGCGTCAGCCGGGGGTTTGGGGGGTTGTCCCTATGCGCCCGGCGCTACCGGAAACATTGCTACCGAAGACCTCATCTGGCTGCTCGACGGCCTCGGAATCGAGCATGGACTCGACCTCCGAGCAATCGCCGATGTGGCCTATCGGTTCTGTGACAAGCACAATCTCACCTACAACAGCAAGGCCGGACGCGCCCGGCTTGCGTCGGAGGGAGTGCAATGAAAAGGAGAACTTTCACTCACTGCACTGATTGTGATGTCCACAACGGGAGCGGTGCCCTCTGAAGTGCCACGAAAAACTACCTTGGCGTCCAGGGCCTCCATGAGCCACGCCAGCTTGTAACGCAGAACGGTTGGCATGTCCCTGACCTTCCCCTCCACCACAGCCTGTGCCATGGCAGTCATACCCTCATCGGTGTCCAGGTCAGGTGCGAAGATGGTGACGGTCTTGCCCTGGGGCTGGGTAGCGGCCCACTCCAGTAGTGGATCAAGACTGGTGAGGTCTGAGATGTCACCTGGAAACTCCACGGCGTCTGGGTGAGGCAGTTTCACATCCAGGGCAACATTGTCTCTACGCTCAAAGACGGCCACCAACTGGTCGTATTAACTGCTTACAGGATTAACCTTAGGTGTCCCCGTTTTGTGAGTCGTTTGCTGAGGATTCAGCCAAGTTGATCCCAACCCGTTTTGGGCTGTTGCCGCCCGTTGGGTTGCAAAATGGTTGCAGCAGAGCGCAACCGCGGCCGGTCGGTCGACGACGTTGGGTCTGGTGCACTTCGACTGTGATGATTACGGCTGGGTAGGTGCCGTCTGGGAGTGGTGTTGGCGGTAAACGGCTGAGTAGGTCGTGGAGCATGACGGTGGAGGTTAGGTAGGTGAAATTTCACACGTCCCAGGGGCAGCTAAACCCCCTAGCAGCACGCTGACGGTGTTCACATATTCTCTGGGCGGTATTTGCTGCTACTGGTCTAGGGCCGATCAAAAAACGGCTCCTGTGGCGTCTAAGCCTTCCAAATTGGATGAACCCCCCAACCTGAGGTCAGAGGGTCCATCTGCGTCACACACATCTTTGGAGCTGTGCGTGGGTGCTGAGGCTAGTTGCGGTCCTGCCTCCTGCGGCTGAGGGCACGACTCCAGCGGCGGTTGTCCCAGCGGACCAGACGCCTGTGTGCCCTTAGCTCAGAAACGGTGTCACCTCTACGATGGAGGCCCAGGAGTCGTCTATGAAGCTGAGTCAACCGATGCCTCATGAAGCTACCGGCAGTGTGAGTTGCAGTGAGTCACCATGAGCCTTTTGAAGTCGATCTACATCACCGAAGACCTGGAGGCGATCCGAGCCCAGGTGCGGGAGTATGTGGAGCAGGAGCTCGTGCCCAACGTGGAGCAATGGGAGGCCGAGCGCGCCGTGCCGCGGTCGGTCCTCGATGAGATGGGCAAGCTCGGCTTCTTCGGATTGCGCATCCCAGAGGAGTACGGGGGCATTGGGATGGGAACGCTGGCCACGGTCGTCTTTGCCGAAGAGTTGGGACGGTCCACCTCGGGCGGAACCAATGCCACGATCCTGGTCCACACCGATCTCGCAACACCCTATGTGCTCCACTTCGGGACGCCAGGCCAGAAGGAGAAATGGCTGCCCAGGCTGGCCACAGGGGAGCTCATCTCGGCTATTGCGGTTACCGAGCCCGACGCAGGCTCAGATGTTGCGGCTATCAGGTCGAGCGCTCAACGGGACGGCGAGGGCTGGCGGATCAACGGGACCAAGATGTTCATCACCAACGGCAGCATCGCCGATGTGGTGTTCGTAGCGGCCAAGACCAACCTCGAGGTGAAAGGCTCGCGGGGGGTTTCGATATTTGCCGTCGAAAAGGGAACCGAGGGCTTCTCGGCCAGCAGAGCCCTGGAGAAGATGGGGTGGCATGCCTCTGACACAGCCGAGCTTGTGTTCGACGATGTCTGGGTGCCGGCGGAGAACCTGATCGGAGAGGAAAACAGAGGCTTCTATTACATCATGTCGAACTTCCAGAACGAGAGGCTTGCGATCATGGGCCTGGCCCTCGGCGAGTCGCAGAAGGCTCTCGAGATGACGATCGAATATGTGAAGAACCGGTCGGCGTTCGGCGCTCCTCTCTGGAACAAACAGGCAATCCGTCATCGTCTTGCCATGCGTCAGGCGGAGGTCGACGCGGCCCGTGAACTCACCTATCGAGCGGCCTGGCTAAAGGAGCAGGGTGAAGATGCCGTCAGGGAGACCTCTGAGGTCAAGGCGCTCGTCGGCGAGTTGTCCAACCGTGTTCTCTACGACTGCGTGCAGTTTCATGGCGGGATGGGCTATATGGCCGAATCGGCCGTTGAGCGGATGTACCGCGATGTGAGGCTCAACTCGATCGGGGGCGGGGCGACCGAAGTGATGCTCGATGAAGTGGCCAAGCGCCTCTGACATTGCTTCTGTGAGTGAAAAAACGGAGCAGATCCGCCCTTTCACTCACAAAGAGCTCTGAAACTGGGGCTGACTCGCCCATTGCCCGTTCCGGCGCTGGGGTCTCGGCTCACGCGTCGAGGCTATCGTCGCCGGCGTGATAGACGCCCATGTGGCAAAGCTGCGTCGCGAGTTTGAGACGCTGGGCCTGATCGAAGCCGAGATGGCGTCTGATCCGTCCGCTCAGTTCGAGTTTTGGTTTGATGCTGCGGTCGACGCCGGCTTGTACGAGCCGACTGCCTTTGTGCTTGCAACGTCGACGCCAGATGGTCGACCGTCGGCCCGGGCTGTGCTCATGAAGGACTTCGGCCCAGAGGGCATCGTCTTCTACACGAACCTGGGGAGCCGCAAGAGCCTTGAGCTTGGGGCAAATCCTCGAGCCGCGGCGACATTCGTATGGACGCCGCTCCACCGTCAGGTCCGCTTCGAAGGATCAGTGGTGCTCGTGGAGTCCGAGGTGGCCGACAGCTACTTCTCGACTCGACCGCGGGGAGCCCAGATCGCTGCTCACGCCTCCCGGCAGAGCCGCATTGTTGCGACCCGCGACGAGTTGGACTCCCGCTTTCGCGAGATCGACGCCGAGTACCCCCATCAAGTGCCCCGACCCGAGGCCTGGGGTGGCTGGCGTCTGGTTCCTGACTCCGTCGAATTTTGGCAAGGACAGCCGAACCGTTTTCATGACCGGGTGAGGTACCACCTCAAGAAGGGCGTCTGGGCATTGGAAAGGCTGTCTCCATGAAGCTCCGAGTGATCGGGTCATCGGGAACCTTCCCGGTTCTCGGGCGTCCGGCTTCCGGCTATCTGGTAGAACACGCCGGCACTCGCGTTTGGTGCGACGCCGGTCCGGGGACCTTCGTCGCACTCCCGGTCGATCCCGACTTGGTCGACGCCATCGTGGTCTCCCATCAGCACCCTGATCACTGTGCCGACTTGTTTGCTGCCTTCCAGGCATGGGCTTATCGTCCCGAGCCGCGCACCGGCGTCCCGCTATACGCTCCCGAATCCTTATGGAATCGAATGAGCTTGTTCCTGGACAAGGGTCAAGGGTCCAATCTCCACGAGACCTTCGACTTCACCCCGGTGTGGACCGGGGACTCGATCGAACTGGGCGAGATCACTGTGTCGTTTACCGAAATGGACCACTCGGTACCGACGGTGGGATCCAGGTGGGAGGCAAACAATCGGACGCTGTTCTTCACGGGCGACACCGGACCCGGCGGGGATTGGCGAGAGTTGGCTCGTGACGTCGATGTTCTCCTCTGCGAGGCCGCCTACCAGGGCGAGGCCGGGACCAATCCCTACCCGCACCACCTCACTGCCGGCGAGGCCGGTCAGATCGCTCGCGAATTAGGTGCCAAACGGCTGGTCCTCACTCACATGCCGCCTTACCTGGATGTGAGTCGGTCGATTCACGAGGCTGAGGTGACGTTTGATCGGCCTGTGTCCGCAGCGATCCCCGGAGGGAGCATTGATGTCTGAAAGAGCCAACGATGTGATGCGTCATGTGTCGATGGAACTCGGCTTCACCGAGTCGACACCGGGATCGGTTCTCGTTTCGTTTGGTCGGACCCGGGTGCTCTGCACAGCGTCGGTCGAAGAGGACGTGCCCCGTTGGATGAGGAACTCAGGCAAGGGGTGGGTAACCGCCGAGTACGGGATGCTCCCCGGGTCGTCTTCCGACCGAATTCGGCGAGATCACATCTCGGGTGGTCGTGCCAAGGAGATTTCGCGGCTGATAGGCCGCGCCCTCCGGGCGGGGGTCGATTTCAAGGTCATGGGAGAGGCGATGGTGCGGGTCGACTGCGACGTCATCGAGGCGGATGGCGGAACCCGCACCGCCGCGATCACCGGTGCCTGGGTGGCGCTGCACCAAGCATTGGAGGACGCTGTTGAGAGGGGAGTCCTCCCGCGGAATCCGATCATCGACGAGGTTGCCGCGGTCTCGGTCGGGATCGTCGATGGTGTGCCCACCCTCGACCTCGACTACGAAAAGGATGTGTCTGCCGAGGTGGACATGAATGTTGTGATGAGCGGCCGTGGCCTGTTGGTCGAGGTGCAAGGAACCGCGGAAGGGGCGCCGTTCAGCAGGGGGGAGTTAGATCAAATGCTCGATCTGGCTGCCAAGGGCATCGCCGAACTGCACGACTTGCAGCGTCAAGCTGTCGCCTCGTGATTCCGAGGCTTGTGGTCGCCTCGAAGAACCCGGACAAGATCAGCGAAATCGAAGAGATACTTCGGTCTTTGAGTTTGACTGATGAGATCGTTCGCGGTCTCGACTGGCCGGATATCGAAGAGACAGGTCGCACGCTGAAAGAGAACGCTCTGATAAAGGCTCGGGCAGTGGTCGAGTTCACGGGATTGCCGGTGGTCGCCGATGACACCGGTTTGGAGGTAGATGCCCTCGGCGGTGGTCCCGGCGTCAATACCGCGCGTTACGCCGGTCCCGGGGCGAGCTACGAAGACAACGTGGTTCGCCTGCTCGCGTCCATGGAGGGTGTCGAGGACCGGACAGCACGATTCAGAACCGTGGTCGCCCTGGTCATGCCGGACGGGGTCGAGGTGACCGCCGAGGGTTCGGTTGAGGGGGTGATCACCAAAGAGCGACGTGGCGGGGGAGGCTTTGGTTACGACCCGGTGTTCGAGGTCGACGGGCAGACGCTGGCGGAGATGACGGCCGAGGATAAGAACGCGCTGTCGCATAGGGCGCGTGCCCTGCGAGCGCTTGCAGCCTCGCTGGGGCTATGAGCAACCCTCGGGTTGTGATCGTCGGGGTCGGTTTTGCGGGCCTCAATGCGGCGAAGGCCCTGAGAAAAGCCCCTGTTCGGCTGACCATCATCGATCGCCGCAATTTCCATCTATTTCAGCCGTTGCTCTATCAGGTGGCAACCGCGGCGTTGAACCCGAGCGATATCGCCTATCCGATTCGATCCATCTTCCGGCGCCAGCGGAATGTAGTGAGTGTCTTGCTGGCCGAAGTCGTCAACATCGATCTCGACGCGTCGGAGATAACCCTCGACGATGGTCAGACGATCCTCTACGACTACCTGGTGGTCGCGACCGGGGCGACGCATTCCTACTTCGGCCATGACGAGTGGTCGGAGGTAGCTCCGGGGCTGAAGACGATCGAGGACGCTCTCGTGATCCGAAGCCGGGTCCTCCGCGCATTCGAGGAAGCCGAGCGGAATCCCGATCAGGCAGATCGTTGGCTCAGTTTTGTGGTGGTCGGGGCCGGACCAACCGGTGTCGAACTCGCCGGCGCACTGATCGAGATTGCAGTACATGCAGTTGGCGACGAGTTCGATGCAGTCGACCCTCGAAACGCAAGGGTTGTTCTTGTCGAGGGGACCAACCGGGTGCTACCTCCCTATCCCGAGGGCCTCTCTGCTTCCGCGCGGCGACAACTGGAGAAACTTGGAGTCGAGGTTCTCACCTCGGCTCTGGTTGAACTGATAGACCTCGATGGGGTGTCGCTGTCCACTGGTGAGAGGATCGAAGCTGGGACCGTCATCTGGGCCGCCGGAGTCGAGGCTTCGCCCCTGGGTCGGATGCTCGGTGCGGAAATGGATCGGTCGGGCAGGGTGATGGTCCAACCCGATCTTTCTGTCGCCGGTCAGCCCAACGTCTTCGTTGCGGGAGATCTCGCTCTCGTGGAAGGGGTGCCCGGTGTTGCCCCTGCGGCGATTCAGATGGGGCGTCACGTCGCGAGCGCGATCTGGGCCGACATCTCGGGTGAGAATCGCCTCCCGTTCCGATACCGGGACAAGGGGTCTCTGGCGACCATCGGTCGGGCTAGGGGGGTGGCGGACATCAGAGGGATTCGATTCTCCGGCCTATTCGCTTGGATTGCCTGGTTGGCGATCCACATCTTCTATCTGATCGGGTTCAGAAACAGGGTCTTCGTTTTGGCTTCCTGGGCGTGGAGCTATCTGACCTTCCGCAGAGGGGCGCGGATCATCACCGGACTGCCCAAACACGAGTAGCCGAGCCTGTAGTGGCGGTGTGGCCAAGATGAATCCCGGAGTCGGGCTCTTCATTTCTGCGTGGGAGACAACCAGCAAAAGTCGGTTTGAGATTGATGTTGTGTGAGGGACCCGTGGATATTGCAGTCAGGGTGTCGTTCCCTGGATGTCGCGGTGCGGGCGAGAGGACTTGAACCTCCACGGGATTTCTCCCACAGGGTCCTAAACCTAGAACTGCCCGTGACGGCTGCTGTCAGCCCGTGTCGGAAAGTTAGGGAATACCTGCGAAAATCCGGGTCTCAGCAGCGGACTCATGTCGTCTCATATCGGCCCGTTATGGATAGTTGGGTTGCGCGATGGTTGCAAGGATGGCCCGTCACCGGGCTTTGCTAGGCGGTCAGTCTCGGTCAGTTCACCCGCACATAAGTCGCTCTCCTGTCGTACCTGTGGGTCATTTTCGGCCTGGGAGTCGTGGTGGGTGGCTGCCGAGGGCGAGTAGTGCGAGGGCGATGAGGGGCTGGGGACCGTGGAACCCGTAGGCGATCCTGGTGAGCAACCGGAGCTTCTTTGCCTTCGGTTCCCTCGACAGCGAACACATAGCGTGGGAACCACGGACTAATAGTCCGCTGCCCTGTAGAAGCGGTTCTAAACGCCGTTCCCGGCTCGGGCCCAACGGCTCTCAGAGGAGGTCGAACTCCCCAAGATTCGATTCCACGACCTGCGGCATACTTGGGCGTCAATTGCCGTACAGGCCGGAATTCATCCGAAGATCGTTTCGGAGCGTCTCGGCCATAGCAACATCGGAATCACGCTCGACACGTATTCGCACGTCGTCCCGGCGATGGACCGGCAGGCCGCCGAGGAAGTGGCGGCCCTTATCTCGATCAGCAATCAGAAATGGGAGGTATCAGAGTGACAAGCTCACCGACTACACCAGCAAACCCCCAGACAAATGGAGCACCTGTTCGAGTGAAGATCTCGGATATCGCCATCGGCGTGTTCATTGGTCAGGTGATTACCGGACTGTTTGGCTACTTCGTGCTGGTTGTCTTGCTGGGAGGCGGCCTTTAGAGGCGATCCGCTCGGAAAGCCTTGAGGGTTGCATTCGGGTTGCAATTCCGAGGAGGTCGAACACTCGTTCCTGACCCAGAAATGAAACTCCAGGCCGTTGACCAGGGGGTTTTCGTCTTGGGCTAGGGCCGGAGGTACACTCGCCGCGCCTTCGTCGGAGTGGCGGAATTGGTAGACGCGCTAGGTTGAGGGTCTAATACTGCACATCTCGTCTAGTCCCAGTACGTACCAAGAAGTCAGGCTACAGCAGGCGAAATCAGCACCTAGGAACATGCTCGTGCTGTCCAATACCAACGCGTACCACTCCGTTGGGTTGCAATCGGGTTGCAGCGATGACCTACCGGGATTCGGCTAGCCTCGCTCACAGTGGCGGGTTATGGACGAACTTTCGGCCCTTGTCCCATTCGCCTTGCGTTTTAGCATTTTGACCTGATGGACAATGAGATTGTTCAGTCTCTGACTACTCACGCCGATACCGACACGGGGTAACACGTGTTAGCTTTGTCTTAGGCAATAGAGGGTGATAGAAGGTCGTGAGTCAGTTTCTCATCATTTATCAAAAGTCAACGGGTTCACTCGTCGACTTTACCGAGTACGGGGACGATGACCGTGCAGTCGCTCTGAAGCGGCGCGCCCAACTCGAGCGTGAGTACGGAGCTTCCGGTGACATCGAGGTCGTCGTTTTGGGAGCTCGCGACAAATCGGATCTTGAGCGGAGTCACTCTCGCTACTTCAAAACGCTCAGCGATCTGGTCTCTACCTAGGACTCCTCAGACTTCCAATTTTTTGAGGAGGAGCTGAAGGTGTTCGCCGAGGTTTTGGAGGTTTTCGACGAATCCTTTCAGGATATCTCCAACGTCCTGTCCTACAAGTGCCTGGATGTCTTCCTCGGCAAGATCGCCGAAATCGACGTCGGTAGAATCGAAAACAAGAGAGTCAGCGCCTGACTCCAAGAAACTTTCGTATCCCTGATTTGCGGACTCGATTCGGTGAATTGAGGTCCCTAGGTCCAGGATCAGCTGGTGCAAACTTCGAGGCGTTAGCTCGTCTATCTCAGGGCTCAGTTGCTTGTCGGGGTCTGTGGGTAATTCGCCATACCGAACTTGACGACCGAAAATGTCGGCGAATCGCTCCATAGTGTTCGCCCACGTGTCCTGTAGGACCGTCCGTACTTGGATCTCCACCGGAATCCCGTCAACCCGAGCGATGATATGTACGGCTCGATACCCATGCGAAGGCTCTTCACGTCGATCGATGATGTCTGCTCGACCAACGTCGTTCAGACGGTCTGCCAATTTCTTGACAACCGAATCCTGGCTGTTTCTGCCGCCGTCTATGACGACCCGCGCCCCAGCGACATCTTGGACTGTGGACAATCGCGTTCGGTCTCTTCGGAGTTTCTCGATCAGAGTTCCGGCTGTCTTCGGAAACCGTGTTGTGACTACTAGGCCGGCGTCGTGGATTATGTCACTGACCACCTCGATGGGGCTCTCGTAGCGTTCGCACATCTCCTCGTATAGGGCGAGATCAGCCTCGCTTGGCCCGTCGTCGGCTCGCATCCGCTTTCCAAGTTTGTCTATCTGCGTTTTTGAGATTGACACGTTGGCAGTCTCCCTGATCCGCGCGTCTCCCACTGATGTTTCTGCAACCAAGTAGAAATCGTATAAATTAAGTCGACTCGAGTTGAGCGCGCCTCATTCTCTACAACACGCCCCCAGGGCAAGATATGGTGCCAACTCGACTCGAAACCCCCCGACCGTCCTGATCAAAAAGGCTACAGGGCGTGTGGGTCCCGGCCGCACCGGTGAGAGGACCGCTGGCTAAGCCGCTGACAGGATCATGATCCACAGGTGTCTCCCAGGTGTCTCAAAAGCCCCTACACGGAGCCAACCACCGCAACGTCATCAGGTCCACAGAACGTCGAGCTAGACCCAGCCCACGGCGGAGAAACAGCAATCCCGACGGAGCGCGTCTGACGCCGTGATCAGCCGCCCATAAGTGCCGTTAGGTCCAATTGAGAGGTGCGCGTTCCGCAACCGGAACTGTTCTCGGCTCTGTTAACTCAACCCCTGCCACGCTGGGACAGTGAACGTCACGATCCATCCGCCTCTGGGTCTCCCGCTCGTATAAAACTCATAAGGACGAAAACTGGGGGTGGGCGCAGAAGCCACCAGATGCCGCCAACTCATGAGACCGACCCTGAGCCGCCTCGAAAGCGGAGCTTTCAGTCGATCCAATCAGCGGAGCCACCCACCGCCATCGGCAGAGTCTAAGAATCAGGATTCCATTCACACAGGTGCCAACGCCTGTCTTCTAGACCTTCGACCAGTTCGCACCCGCCTCCATGATTTGTGACGGTCTCGGCGTCGTCGACACTGCTCAGCAAGACGAACACTTGTGCCCCCTCCTCAACCGCGCGATCGAGCCGTTCGAGACTCTCTTCTCCCAGGTAGCGACCCCCCCGGCACCCTGATGACACCGAAATCTGCGGATATCCGGTCGTTGAGAGAAAGAAACAGTTCACCGAAGTTGCTGCCACTGAAAGTGAGTCAGCAAGATGCAATGCACGACCCCGCGCCGCGGTCTGCTCCGCATTGATTGCGGAAACCGTCCCTACGTTGAGCAGCACCAAGCTGGCTCCAGCTATGAGAACAACGGCAAGTCGAAGTGGCGAAGAAGCCTTCGCAACGAGGCTCCACAACCCCAGCCCGGCCGCCATCGCAAGCAGGGCGATAGCGGGAAACATGAACCTGGGGGCGGCAGCTTCAGACAAGAACAAGTAGGGAGCCGACAGCAAGGCCGCGCCGGCGAGGGTGATAGGTCCCAACGGCCACACCCTCTTCGAGGACACGCCCCCGACGACTCCTAGAGCAAATACGACCAGCAGCCAGACAACTCCGACTAGAGCGATATCTGGATTGCCATCAGGTCCACTGGTCGGTCCGTCGAGCAAACGTAGGTACTCGACGATGTTGTTGTTGACACCCCCGCCAACGATTGCTCTTGCCCTCTCGAGGCGGTCGATCGGCCCGTTGAAACGAACCCACGCTTCTGCCAACCAGGCAGCAGACCCAATACCAACACCTGCTCCGGCAACCAGGAGTGCGTGGAAGGCCTGCCGTCGATGGACCAGGGCCCAGATCAGACCGAAAATGGCGACTGTCATCGCCGCGTCGAGCGGTCTCGTTAGGCCAAGTGCCGCCGTCGTGGCGGCAAGTCCAACGAGTCTCAAACGAGAATCGGCGTATTTGACATGCGCCATTCCAAGTCCAACCGAAGCGAGTACGAGGAAGGCGCTCCAAAGGTTCGGCATGATCTCAGAGCCGTAGAAGATCGTGAGCCAACTGGACGCGAATATCCCCGCCGAGATCGGCGCGACCCATCGAACAAGCTTGATCCATGGCAAGAACGAAAGAGCAAGCCCCACGCTGGACACCAAAGCTAGGTAGACGCGGGTCACAGTCATCGATTCGGTCAGTAAGCCCACGGGGGCCACGACAAATGTGACGCCTCGCGCCCTGTGGGCATCAAAACCAATTGGATCAGCAAATGCGCTGACCTCGGATATATAGGTAGCTTCGTCCCATGCAAGGAACCGACTAGGTTCTGTCAGAAGCATTTGCGCCAGAAAGTAAGCGATAGCTACCGCCCAAACCCATAGTCCCGGCGACCACAAGGCGTCGGCAGGTGATTTCCGAGCCGACCCATGAGCCAGCAAAGTCACTGGTTCAATGGTCTCGCCGTAAGTTGGGTATGAGACATTCGATCACCTGGGTGGCCGCATCTATCGTTAAATTGTATTCAGGCGAATCAGCCGCCAGCCAGAGCACCCAAGTTGGTGCCTGGCGAAGGAATGGAGTGTCGATCTCGGCGTTACTGGCAGGAACGCCGATGTTCGACACCTTTTGAAGAAATGGGATTTCGACGATATCACCACCGGCGGCAGCAACGCCGATGTCCGTCACCTGTTGAAGAAACCGAGACGTTCAACCGCTAAGTCCGACACTGTTGATTTGCCCAACGGTGACGAGCCTCTCGATACTCCCGATCTCTCATCAGACGACGACTAACGCCATGAAGGGTTATCGCTAGCCATCGGAGAGTGGGAAAACACAACACCAGAGACCCGCGGATCTGTCACCGGGCGACGGTAGAAATAGGCCATGAGCGGAACATCGCTAGCCAGGAGTCAACGCATCGACTGGCAGGGCGTCGTACTTCCCCGAGCGGTTGAAATAGTTGAGAGCTATTCGACCGGAGTCACATTGCGGCAACTGTTCTACCGCCTCGTCTCCGATGAGCTGATTCCTAACCGGCAGACCCATTACAAGACCCTTTCTGCCGTGACCGCTAAGGCCCGGAGACAACACCAATTCCCGAATCTGCTCGACCGGACTCGGACGATTCATAGGTCCAAGTTCTTCTCGGACCCGCAAGAAGCCCGGACCTGGCTCTGCCAGCGGTACCGCCGAGATCGGACAGAAGGCCAGGAGTGGCAGATCTACATCGGGGTCGAGAAGCATGGCCTAGTCGAACAGTTGAGGTCTTGGTTCGGCGGCTTTGGACTGCCCATCCTGTCTCTCGGTGGGTACTCGTCTCAGACTTACGTCGATGAGGTGGCTGGTGACCTGTCAGCCGATGGACGGTCCGCTGTGCTCCTATACGCCGGCGACTTCGATCCATCCGGCGAGGACATACCTCGGGACTTTGTGACTCGGGTCAGGCTGTTCGAGGAGACACGACGGATCGCTCTCACAGACGAACAAGTAGGAGAGTACGACCTGCCGCCTCAGGTGGGCAAGGCGACCGACTCAAGAGCGTCTCAGTTCGTGGCTCGTCATGGGCGACTGGTCCAAGTCGAGTTAGACGCCCTCGATCCTGACGCGCTCCGGGGTCTCTACGCCGCCGCTCTTGATGAGTATTGGGACATGTCCACATATGAGACGGTCATGGAGCAGGAGGACAAGGAGCGGGAAAGCCTCGGGTGACGTTTTCCCTGGTGTCAGCTGCGTTTTAAGCGCCGCTTCCGCTGTGGCCCTCACTCGGGTGCCTAGGTTTCGGCGGGTGTTGACGGTGTTCCCATGTCGCCTCATCCCAGCCGTGTAAGTCGTCCAGGAGTTGCTTCCGGACTGGTTCGGTGAGGCTGTCCGCGAGCTGCGAATAGTTGAACGCGGTTTCAATTAGGTGACGGACCTCGGCGAAGCTGGAAGGAAACCTGTCATTGGATTCCCATTTCTTCGCCATGTCACCTAGAGGATACAAAAGCGCCACGAACGGTCCCCGAATCATGGGTCCCGATAGTGAGGTATGGCGGTGGTGGACCCCGCACATAGGTGCCGTTATGCGCTGGCAACCGCAGCTCGTATATCGTCTGAACTGGTACGACATCTGAAAGGCACAGCGACATGGCAACCGGAACCGTCAAGTGGTTCAACTCGGGCAAGGGCTACGGCTTCATCG
>JACZUI010000011.1:14647-56194 GCA_022573225.1 Acidobacteriota bacterium | reverse complement strand
ATGGCAGGTCGCCTCGTTGTGTGGCGGCGGTGAGGATCTCGCGGATGGGTTGGAGGACGCCGTTCACAAAGCGGCGTTGAGGGGCGACGAAGGCTTTGTCGCGGTTGGCGTGGTCAAGCAGAGTTGCAAAAAGAGCGCGGAATGGTTGCTTGGTCATTCGCCTCCGGAGGTTGGCAAGAGCAGTGGTGAGGTCCTCTTCGAGGTTATTGGTGATGCTGGTTGGTACGTCGGGAATCATGATTCTGTCGATGGCGTCGAGCAGCAAGTTGTTCTGGTCGGGCCAGTGCTGATAGATGGTTGAGCGGGCTACACCGGCATGTTTGGAGACACGCAGGGCAGTGACCGCTCCCGCGCCTTCGGCTACCAGTAGTTCGATTACCGCCTGAAGCACGATGTCGCGGATTCGTGTGGTGCGTGGGTTCTCGTCTGTGCTTGGGGTTGGTTTCTGGGCCATGGGTGGGTCTCCGGGCGAAAGTGAACGCCTTCACTTTGCCCCATTCGTACACAGACTGTAGGTTAACCGGCACTGTGTCCGCCTATCACTCTAAGGATAGGGCAGCTCACTAACAAGAGCGAGCGCTCGGAAAGGGAGCAGGCTGGCAAATGCCACACGAACGTAGCCCTGGCGAAACCATTGACCCGATCTCGGTCGGGATCACTCGCCACGTAAGGAGCGGCCAAGTCGATGCTTTCGAAGCATGGCTTGGTGAGATCCAGACGGCAGCATCCGGATTTGAGGGATATGCCGGCATGGATGTCATTCGGCCATCCGACTCCGAGAACCCGACCTACGTCATGATCCTCCGCTTCGACAGCTACCAGCAATACAGCGCCTGGCACGAATCGCCGGCGAGAGACGAGATGGTGGAACGGTCCGTTGCCATGACCATCGGTGACCCCTCATTCGAGGAAGCACACGGTCTCGAAGCATGGTTCACGCCCTCAACGCCGCAGGTGCAGCGTCCTGCCCGATACAAGACGGCAATCCTTACCATCGTTGGTCTCTACCCACTCATCGTTCTAGTAGGTGCGCTTGTCGCTACCGCCACCGGACTCCCGGTGCTTCTTGGCACCCTGATCACCGTCATTATCGTGGCTGCAATAGCGACCTATTGGGTGATGCCCTGGATCACACGTGTCGCGCGCCGATGGCTCTTTCCTCAGCCTTGACGATCACCATCCCCATGCAAAGGCGCGAGGCATTGAGATGAGGAGGTTGGCGTGGTCGAAGTAGATCCACCGAAAACGAGATCGAAGAACAGTTCCAGCGGGGTTGCTGTCCGGCCTTCTTCGTCGGGTGACCGGAGCAACATCGGGACATGTCGGGATCGCTGAGTCATGAGTATTGGTGTTGCTTTTTTCCTGGACATAGTGTATGTTTAACAACATAATGTCCGTGGAGTAAGATTGGCCGCGGATGTCGAAGGGACAAACAATGAACCGTTCAGATCCGACCGACCTCGCCCACTCGTTTGCCTATGGCATCGACGCCATCGGGCGAGGTGACTACGACCGGGGGGTCGCAATGTGGGAGGAGAGCCTGGCTGACGACTTCTCGTTCAAGTTCACTTTCTACCCGGGGGGACCCTCGATGGAGTGCCCGGGTCCGGACTGCCCGATCCAGGAATTCGATAGCAGGGCGAAGCTGCGTGCCGACTTCGCGCAGGGCGAGTTTCAACGGCAGGGGTACATGGCAACCCAGCATCAGATGATCAACGTCGAGGAGAGAAGCCGCGACGGGAACCACGCAGAGGTGTTCGCCTACATTCAGGCCAGTCACTTCCTTCCAGACAATGCGGTTGACATCTTCTGGGGCGACTACTCGATCACCTGTGTAGAGCAAGACGGACTGTGGCGAGTGCATCGTGAAGAGATCGTTGGGACCTCATTCATCAAGTTCGAAGGCGAGGCAATCAGCTGAAGATGACCCCATCGGGCTCCAGAGTCAGCATGCCCTCGGTTGCGTACCGCCTGATGAACACTGATTGCCGAACATGACCCAGCAGCGACCCTGGTCGACCTTCGCGTATGCCGGAGGGATGGCGATCTTGACGATGCTGATGGTCGGCTGCGGTGGAAACGCTGAAACAGAGCCCGCAGTTGGTGCAACCACCGAGAAACCATCGAACGCGACTGGGCCGCCGACTCACGACAACACTGGAGACACGATGCAGACAGATTTCACCTTGCCCCCTCGCAAGGGCGAGAGCCCGCGAGTGACCAACGGAATCCCCCATATCCAGCTCGACCAGACAGCCAGCGACGATATGCTCGCCAAGCTGTCCGCATGGGCGTTCTCACTCGATGGCGTCGTGGAACAGCCGAGCCGCGCCTCCCTTCCTGGAACAAGAGCCCTTACCGTCGCCCCGGAGCTACCGGTCCGTGCCGAGGCGATGATCGTGGGGCGTGAGTTCGCTCACATCCACCCGCAAGCCAATGGGAGTGGCAGCCTCCATCTCAGACTTCCGGCAGATCAGGCCAAAGAGGTGGTGGATAGGGGCTGGGGGGAATGGCACCCCTTTGCAGTCGACGGCGCCATGCCTGGCATGGTGATGGTGTATGCCCCCCGATCTGACGAGGACCTCGAGGTTGTCCAGACCATCATCGAAGCCGCGGTGGCCCACGCAATATCCGCTGTCGACGGCCGTTAGCGATGCCCCCTGGAAGAACCTCGTGCGAGATCGGGTTTCCTCTGACCAGAGCAGTCCGGGACCGAAAGAGTTGCCGACAATTGGTATCGGTCAGACACGGGGTGTGGCCGATGTGCCTCGCACCACCAGCTGCGGAGGCAGGACGATATGACGTGGATCAGACCGACCTTCCCGGATCCGCTCAATGAGAAGCCGCACGGCGGTGCGGCCCATTTCCACTGAAGGCTGCGCAACGGTCGTCAATGCAATGCGCCGAATGTGGGAGAGGGCACTGTCGTCATACCCAACCACAGAAATATCCTCAGGCACTTGCAGCCCGGCCTCGTCGATCGCATCGAGTGCGCCCAGTGCCGCGAAGTCATTTGCGACGAAAACGGCCGTGGGTAAATCTCCACTGTCGATGAGGCTCTGCATCCCTGCGAATCCGCCGCCCTCGGTGAAGGCACCCTTGACGCTGCGGATGTGATCCCCCAGACCGTGTCGCTCCATCGCCGTCTCATAACCGCGGCGCCTCCCGCGTGCGCCGCCGGCCGAACCGGCGTGAACGTGGGCAATTCTCATGTGTCCAAGGCCAAAGAGATGATCGACGACCGCTTGGGCGCCGGCGTCGTCGTCGTTGCGGACCGAATCCATCGTCCTGGCGCTCGTCTTGCGGCCAATGACGACGACGGGAATGTGACTCGCAGACTCTTTGATTCGGGTGATGGTCATCATCGTGCCGAGCATGATCAACCCGTCAGCCCGAAGTTGGAGCAGTGTGTCGATCGCGCTTGCCTCACGCTTGGCGTCCAGGAATCCTGAGCTCAACAGCGCCCGGTACCCGTTCGTCGCCGAGGCCTCTTCGATTCCATCGGCGACGTCGGCGAAGAATGGGTTGTGGAGATCCGACACGATGCATCCAAAGACGCCGGAGCGTTGCCGAACCAGGCTACGCGCCGCGGCATTGGGCCGGTATCCCAGCTCTCGTGCTGCCTCGAGCACGGCCGAGCGGCTCTTCTGGCTGACCCGATTCGAGTCCCGCATGACCAGCGAGACAAGCGACTTGGACACTCCGGCCCGCTCAGCAACATCAACGATGGTGGGTTGCTTCATACTGACCTACCCGGCAGTGGCAATCATAGACGACGGCTTGGAACGTTCCACAGCGTGTTGAATAGGCTATCTCTTGCAACCGACCGGGAGGTTACCGGAGCGATGGACCACGGAATCGCAGCATCATCTCGCCCACCCGCCACCGTGCGCTGGGGAGTGTTGGTCCACCAATCGTCGCGCCGAATCATCCACATCGCTGCTGCGGACCAATACGGCCTACAACCATGACCGGCGAACTTCGGATCGGCCTCATCGGTACAGGGGGCATGGGCGGCCGACATGCCCGGAACATCCACACCAAGGTGGGAGGCGCCCGCCTCACCGCGGTGATGGACATCGACACGGATCGTGCCCAAAAGATCGCCGCACCCTCGGGAGCTGCCGTGTTCGCCGACGGGGAGGCCCTGATCACGTCCGAGGAGGTCGACGCCGTCATCATTGCCAGCCCCGACCCGACTCACGCTTCCCTGGCCGTCATCTGCCTCGAGCAACGCAAGCCGGCCTTGGTGGAGAAGCCTCTTGCAACCCAGCTAGATGATGCCGCCGCCATCGTCGAGCACGAGGCCTCCCTCGGGCAACGGCTGCTCCAGGTCGGTCTAATGCGTCATTACGACCCGCAGCACGTCGCGGTCAAGGATGCCCTCGACGCCGGAGCCGTGGGACGGCCACTCATGTTTCGCGGTTGGCACCGCAATCCTCCGGAGGCAACCCGGCCAACGTCCGCCGAAATTCTCATCAACTCTGCCGTTCACGACATCTACTCCGCTCGCTGGCTGCTCGGCCAGGAGGTTGCCGAGATCTACGTCCAGGGCACGACCATCGATCCGAAGCGCACCGACCAGCTCGACCTCCAACTGGTGAGCATGGCTATGAACGGCGGAGCTCTCGCCATCATCGAGGTCAACAAGGACTCGGGATTCGGCTACGAAGTGGGCGTCGAGGTCACCGGCTCGAAGGGCATCGTGTCCACGCCGCCGCATCACTCTCCGATCATTCGGTACGACGGCGAGATGCGACAAAAGGTCGAGCCCGATTGGCTACAGCGGTTCGCCATCGCCTACATCCGAGAGGTTCAAGCGTGGACCACCGCAGTAGCCGCCAGGCGGGCGAAGGGACCAAGTGCCTGGGACGGATACCTCACGCTTGCCGCTGCCCTTGCCGGAGCCGAATCCATCGAACGGGGAGCGCCGGTGGAGGTGGAGATCCCGGACCAACCTGGGCTTTACACCTAGCAAAACTATGGCCAACATCGGCTTTTAGTAGCTCAGATACCAGCTCTCGTCGACGTCGGGCATCGTGTGACGCTCCCCCCAATCGCGGCCGTGCTCGCGGGCGATCGCGCTCAGCTCGGCAAAACGCGGGCGGAGTGTCGACTCGACCATCTCCTGGCGGGCCTCGACCGGAGCTGTCAAGTACTCACCCCACAAGGCCCGGCCGACCATGAACCCCGACGCGCCGGCCTCACTCGCAACCCTCACCTGTTCCCGGAATAGCTCATAGGGGTCGCCACCAGACAACAACGCCCACGGCACAGGAGAGGCATCGTCCAACTCGGCACACGCATCCGCCCAAGCGATGCGATCCGGTTCATATCGCGTGTCGACCGGGAACTGCACTTTGAGCACATCAGGACCGAGCGCGCCCAGACGGCGCACAGTCTCAATGACTATCTCACGGCGTTTAGTGGCGAACTCCGCCGAATCGGTCGAGAGACCAGGCTCGATGGCGTAAGCGACCGGTTCTAGGAACAAAGGGATGTCGTACCGGGCACATTCCGCAATCACCGAGGTGATCGTGCGGTCCTGGATCTCGGTGATCTCGGCGCCGTCGGGTCGGTACAACACGAGCAGCTTTATGCCACTCGCCCCGAGCCGTTTTGCCTTCTCCACGCTCCACCCGTCCATTAGCGACGTCTGTCGGGATGTTGGATCACCCAGATACCCCTGGGCCTCGACGGCGGCCAGGAAGCCGACGTTCCCGGGCAGCGCCCGGGCCGCGATGGCCTGCGCCGCGCTGAACTCTGGCTCGAGCATGACGGCCGTCGCTTCGGATCCAAGTGCGTCCAGCAGCTCCAGCTTGGTCCTCGTCAATTCGGAGGCAGGGATCCCAAACGGGTCCTCCGGGTCGAGCACCACGCGCATCGAGTCACGATGATCAATGGCCAGGATCGTGAAGATCCCGCCCGAGGTGGAGGCGGTGGCAAGGCCGCGCACCTTGCCGGGTGTGAGCGGGGAGCGATCGGGTCCTTCTCCCGATCGGAGATGGTGCTCGTCCATCACAGCCCTCCGTGCGTCTCAGCGAACTCCGTCACCTCAGCCTCGGTGGGGAACGCGGCCGAGCACCCGTGGCGGGTGACCTCGATGGCACCACATGCATTGGCGAACCGGGCCGATCGATACCAGTCCCATCCCGCCAGCCTGCTGCGGATCAACCCCGCGGCGAAGGCATCACCTGCGCCGACGGTATTGACGACCTCCACTTGAAAGCCGGGCACCTCCACCCGATCGCTCGACGACAGAACGGCGATGCCGCGCGGGCCCCGCTTCAGCACAATCGTGTCGCAAGTCCCATTTTCGATGACCTGCTCGAGCAGTCCATTCAGTGTTTCGAGCTCGGCCTCGCCCACCGGATCACCCGCCAACACCGAATCCGAGGCGGGGGCGAGTGCGGCGAAGAATTCCTCCTCCGTACCGATGATCACGTCGACGAGTGAGAACACGGAGCGGAGTGTGAGACCGTAGGCGCGCTGGTGTGTCCAGTCGGTGGGCCGCAGGTCTAGGTCCATGAACGTCGTCAACCCTTGGCGCCTGGCCTCCTCGCCGCAGTACCGACCCGCGTCGGCGCAGGTGCCCCGGCTAAAGGTGTTGCCGGACAGCAACAACGCTCGTGTCTGATCGAAGGGCAGTGCCTCGGCATCCTCGACAGTCAGATGGATGTCGGCGGGGTCCTCCCGATAGAAAGAGAGGGGAAAGTGGTCGGGTGGCTGCACACCTAGCAGCGCGAGCGAGGTGAGCTTCCCGGATTTGCGGTAGACGAAGTCTGTGATCACGCCCTCGTCCTTCAAGTACCGCAGCACGTAGTCGCCGACACGGTCGTCGCCCACTCCGGTGAACGCTATCGACCGCAGCCCCAGGCGACTGGTGGCGATCGCAATGTTGCTCGGGCTACCACCGACCATGGCATCGAAACCCGTCACGTCCTCGAACGCGGCTCCAATGTCCTGGGCGTACAGGTCCATGTTCACCCGACCGACCGTGATGAGGTCGTAGGTCACGTCGGTGTCTCCTGGCGGGTGGGGACCGGCTGCGGACCACCGCCCACTATCGATTGGTCGTAGTCGATGATGGAGCCGGTCATCACTCCTGCGTCGTCCGAGGCTAGAAACGCCACCATCGCAGCCAGCTCTTGCGGTTTGATCAACTGGCCGAACGGTTGGCGCGCCTCTGCTTCGTCCAACCATTCGGCGCCATCCGAGTGAAAGCGACGTTGGATGACGTCCTCACCCGGCGTGTCCATCCATCCCGGGTTTATGCAGTTCACCCGGATCCGATCCCAGGCCACCGAGTAGGCCACGTTCTTGGTGAGAGCCACCAGGGCGGCCTTGGATGCGGCATATGGCGTCAGAAACGGTGCGCTACCATAAGCAGCAACAGATGCGATGTTCACGATGGCGCCGGGGACCTGCTCCCGACGCATGACTGCGATGGCGCCCTGCATTAGCAGAAACGGTGCCCGCACGTTGACGGCGAAGAGCGCGTCCCAGAGCTCAACAGTCGTGTCGACGATCGAGCCCCGCAGCGACAGGCCGGCCGCGTTGACCAGGACGTCGATCCTCCCGAACCGCTCGTCGGTGGCGGCGATGAGAGCCGTGCAGCTTTCTGGGTCTCCGAGCTCGACAGGGACGAAGGTAACCGCGAACCCGAGACCGGTGAGGTCGGTGGCGACCCGCGCCCCCCGTTCGAGGTTGCGGCCACAGACCACGATCCCGGATGCTCCTTCAGAGGCCAATCGGTGGGCGACGGCCTCACCGATGCCCTGGGTGCTACCGGTGATCAGAGCAACCTTGCCGTCGAATCGGCCCATAGTCATCTCCTAATTCCTGGAGTTGGCCTCGGGCTGGTTCCACCAGCTCGGGTCGTGCAGAGGGGGGTGCTTCTCGTTGGCCTGGCCGAGGGCCTCGGGGCCGAGGGCTCTGTAACCGCCGTCCACGACCAGGTTGCTGCCGGTGATGAACGAAGCCTGATCCGAGACGAGGAACATCACAGCATCGGCGACTTCCTCGGGGTCCGCCATCCGACCGAGGGGTTGGAACTCGGCGGCGAAGACGTCGGCCTTCTCCCGGGTGCCGTAACGGGCCTCGACGTTGCGGCTCCAGGTCCACCCGGGAGAGACCGCATTTACCCTGATACTGCGTGGGGCGAGCGCCTGGGCTCCGGTCTTGGCCAGCATCACGAGTGCGGCCTTGGTCACGTTGTAGACCATGCGCCCCGGCTGGGAGACGCTCGCCGAGATAGAAGCCACATAGACGACAGCTCCGCCTTCTTGGAGGTGCGGCGCGGCTTTGCCGGTAAGCCGGGCGGCCGAAATCATGTTGATGTCGAGTGCCCGATGCCACCGCTCCCAGGATGTGTCGTATCCCTCATCGTCGAATATTGCCGGAGCGCTGACCACGATGTCGAGGCGTTCGAACTCGTTGACCGCTGTTGCAACAAGCCGGTCGAGGAAAGCGTCGTCGGTCACGTCGCCAACCAGGTAGCGCCCCGCTGGTCCCAGAAGCGCCTCGGCCTCGTCGCGGGCGGGTTCGCTGCGATCCCCCAGGACCACCCGAGCTCCGGCCGCGATGAGCTTGTCGGCGATCGCAAGGCCGATTAGCGACGCGCCTCCAGTGACGACCGCGGCCTTGCCGAAGAGTTGCGTCATGGCCTCCGCCATCCGGGCACCCGGTCGGAGGATTCCAGAGTCACACCCCGACCCGCTGGTGCTTCTTCTCGGCCGCCCACTCGGCTCGGGCCACCCGCACGTCTTCGCGGTCGCTCACCTCGGGCACTGCGACCTCCCACCAGGTGCCGCCTTCGGTCCAGGTGTACTCGTCGATGTCCAGGATGATGGCGTAGCTGCGATCGGCCTTCTTGGCCCGCCCCCACGCCGCCGGTAGATCCTCGAGCTGCTCGACCTTCTCGACGATGGCGCCCATCGATTCGGCGTGGCTTGCGAAGTCGACGTGAAAGTACCGCTCATGCCGTGCGTTACGGAGCAAGTTGTTGAACTCCGCGCCGCCCGTATTCACCTGGAGGCGGTTGATCACTGCGAACCCACCGTTGTCACACACGATGAAGATGACCTTATGCCCGGTCATGACCGTCGAGTAGATGTCCGAGTTCATCATCAGGTAGGAGCCATCTCCGACCCAGCAGATGACGTCGCCGGATCGAGCCATCTTGGCCCCCCAGGCTCCGGCGATCTCATACCCCATCGTCGAGTAGCCGTACTCGGAATCGAATGAACCGACCGACTTCGAGCGCCAGCCCATCGTGAGCTCACCGGGAAGGCCTCCTGCCGCAGACAGGCAGTAGTCGTCGTCGTCGCAGAGCTCGTTGATGACCTGAATCACCTGGGCGTAGGCCGGGGCACCGTCCTGTTTCCGACCCTTCCACGAGTCGAGGTAGCTATGCCATTCGGCGATCTGGGCCTGTGCGAAAGACAGCCAGTCTGCGGGCGCCGAGTAGTCGCCGAGGACGGCATCGAGAGCCTCGAGAGACACTTTGGCGTCGCCGATCACGGCTTGCGCTTGCTGCTTGTGCGCATCCCACCTTGCGGTATTGATGGAAACGATCCTTAGATTCGGGTTCTTGAAGACGGCCCATGACCCTGTGGTGAAGTCCTGCAACCGGGTGCCAACGGCGAGGACGATGTCGGCATCTTCGGCCACGGCATTGGCTGCCGTCGAGCCGGTGACGCCAATCGGGCCCGCGTAATTGGGATGGTCATGGACGAGGGTCGCCTTTCCGGCCACCGTCTCGACAACTGGAATGCCACGCCTCTCTGCGAAGTCGGTCAGCGTTTCCACCGCTCCGGAGTAGTGGACCCCGCCGCCGGCGATGATGATCGGCTTGGTGGCGCCAGAGAGGATGGCCGCAGCTGCATCGATATCGCGCGCGTCCGGACCGGGCCTGCGAATGTAGTGGACCATTGGCTCAAAGAACTTGGCCGGATAGTCGTAGGCTTCGGCCTGAATGTCCTGGGGAAGGGCGAAGAAAGCCGGACCACGGGTCGCAGGGTCCAGCATTACCGCGAGAGCCTGAGGCAGCGACTGCACGATCTGCTCCGGGCGGCTGATCCGATCCCAGTACCGAGATACCGGCTTGAAGGTGTCGCACACGGTCACGGTAGGGTTTTCGAAGACTTCCACCTGCTGCAAAGCGGGATCCACGACTCGATGTTGGAATGTGTCGCCCGAGAACAACAGGAGGGGCAGCCGATCGGCGTGGGCGACGGCCGCCGCGGTGACCATGTTGGTGCATCCCGGCCCGATCGACGACGTGACGATCATGATCCTGCGGCCACGCATGGCCTTGGCGTAGGCCACTGCGGCGAGCGCCATCGACTGCTCGTTGTGGCCGCGCCACATCGGCAGGTCGTCCTGGACCGGTTCCAGTGCCTCGGCGAGGCAGGTGACATTGCCATGGCCGAAAATGCCGAAGGCCCCGGCGAACAGTGCCACCTCCTCACCGTCGATCATGGTCCGCTGCGCCAACAGCCACTTGACGATGGCCTGTGCTGTCGTCAGTCGCATGGTTTCCATGTTTACTCCTTCAGTTGCGTAGTCGAGACAGGTAGGCCTGCATGCCTTGCTCAATGAATCCGTCGACACCGGTGGCGAGGTAGCGGGCTCCTCTGTCGAGCCACTGCTCGGCTGTGGCCGGCGACCCGGCATAAATCCCGAGAGCCTTGTCAGAGTCCACGACCGCGTCTGCGACCCGATCCATAGCCGCGGCTACCTCCGGGTGGGCAGGATCTCCGGGATGACCGAGGGAGTGGGAGAGATCGGTTGGCCCGATGAAGAGCACGTCAACGCCATCAATCCCGACGTAGTCATCTATCGCGTTCACAGCATCCATGGTCTCGATGTGTATGACCACGATCGTCTCTCGGTTCGCCCGCTTCGTGTACTCACCGATCGATTCGTACATACCCCAGTCGGAAGCCCGGCTCCCGGCCAGCCCACGGCGACCGCGCGGCTGGTACTTGACCGACTGAACGGCTTGTTCGACTGCCGCCGCTGTGTTGACCCAGGGCACATGTACCCCGTGAATGCCTGTGTCGAGAAAGCGCAGAATTATGTGTGGCTGGTTCGTCGTGACCCGGGCTATCGGCGTGACTTCTCGGAGCTCGGCGGCCCGGCACAGCCCCTCGACATCGCGGGGCTGAAGCGTGCCGTGCTCGGCGTCGAAGACCAAGAAGTCCCAGCCCTGCATGGCGACAAACTCGGCAAATGCGGGTTCGGAGTGCTTGATGAAACAACCCAAGACGGTCTCGCCTGCCAGCAGCTTGGTCTTTGTGGTGTTTTCCAGCATCAGGCCTCCGAGCCTTCGATTCTCAGGCTGACGACGTCCTCCCACCGCTCCGACTCCCAGGATCTCGCCATCGCTGCTGCGACGGAGGCGTTGGCCAGCGCGTCAGTGAAGTCGGGGTGATGCTGTCGGCCGGCCTCGACCGACTTGAGAAACTCCAGCGCCTCGATGATCTTCATGTCCTCGTATCCGAGGGAGTTGCCGCCTCCGGGCACGATGTTGCCCTGGTGCGGAAGGGCATCACCCGCGAGCACCTCGATGAAGCCGTCCACCGCCTGCTCCTCCGGCAGATAGAGCTGGAGCTGGTTGAGCTTCTCGTGGTCCCACGCCGCGGCCCCCTTGGCACCGTTCAGCTCGAACGCCATGGAACTCTGTGGTCCGAAGATGGATCGGTCGACCTCAAGCGTACCGCGGGTACCAGACGCAAACTCCACCATGGCCCCGACGTAGTCCTCGTTTGTGACAGCCCCGGTTGGGTCGTCGGGCTTGCCCCGGTCGTAATGAGTGCCCTCACCCGGATTCGGGAGTGGCCGCTCCTTGACGAAGATCTCCTTCACCGAGACCACGCGGGCCACGGGGCCGCACAGGTACTGAGCCATGTCGATGGCATGCGCCATGAGGTCGGACAATACGCCATACCCCGCTTCGTCCTGGAGGAATCGCCAGGACAGGAGCCCCAGCCGATCTCGGCCGTACATGGAGAAGAACCGCCCTCTGTAGTGGGTCAGCTCACCGAATCGGCCCTCGTTGATGAGTTGACGGGTGTACTGCACGAGCGGCGCCCACCGGTAGTTGTATCCACACCCTGTGATAACGCCGGCGATACGAGCAGCGCGCTCGATGGCAGCCGTCGCCTTCGGTTCGATCCCAACCGGCTTCTCGCAAAAGATGTGTTTGCCTGCGGCCGCGGCGGCTTCAGCTAGCTCCTGGTGGAGCGCGTTCGGAGCCGTGATGTCGATGACATCGATTTCATCCCGCTCTAGCAACTGGCGCCAGTCCGTCGTGCCCGACTCGAACCCGAAGTTGTTGACCGCAAGGTCGATACGCTCCGGAACGGTGTCAGCAACTGCCACCAACCGCGGCGCGATCCCCGTTTCGGGGAAATACGACGGGATGCTGCGATATGAACGCGAGTGCGCCTGGCCCATCCAGCCAAAACCGATGACGCCAATACCGATTGAACTGGGCACACGTCCTCCTATGAAACAGATGGCGTGAGTCGATCCCACACCTCTGGGTTGACCAGATCGGCTGGTCGCTCGCCGTTGAGTAATTGGATGACTTGATCGAAAGCCATCCAGAGGATCCTTCGTTTCGCATCGGCCGTTCCGGCTGCAACGTGCGGCGTGACAATCACGTCGGGGCGCTGGAAAAGAGCGTGGTCGGGAGGCAGCGGCTCAGGATCGGTGACGTCGAGCCCGGCGCCAAAAAGCCGTCCGGAGTCGAGGGCCGCGGCCAGCGCATCTAGGTCGACTAAACGTCCCCGCGCCGTGTTTATGAACACAGCGCCCGGCTTCATCGCCAAGAACGCCTCATCATCGAACAAGCCCTCGCTGTCTTCTGTCAGGGGAACGTGCACCGACACCACATCTGCCGCACCGAGCAGCTCGGGGAGCGATGTCGCACGGCTGCCATCGGGAAACGTGTCCGGAGGGAGAAACGGATCGAAGGCCAGTATCCGCATTCCCAACCCCATGGCGATGTCGGCCACCCGTCGGGCGATGCGCCCGAATCCGACCAGGCCGAGGACTTTTTCACGAAGCTCAATACCGACGTGTCGGGCGTAGAAGTCGCTCCCACCAGCTCGCAGGGCTGCCTCGGATTGCTTGACGTTCTTGGCCACCATGAGCATCAACATGACGGTGTGCTCGGCAGTCGAGATGGTGGGTCCGTCGGGCGTGTTGCAGACCGCGATACCTCGCTGTGTCGCGGCCGCGACGTCGACCTTGTCGTAACCTATGCCGGTTCGAGAGATGACGCGAAGGTGAGGCGCCAGGTCTAAGAGTTCGGCGTCATAGCGATGGACGGATGCAATGATGCCTTCGGCTTCGCCGAGCGCAGCGTACGGCTCATCAGGTGTAGCGCTAGCCGGGCCCAGAATCGTTGCACGGGCCGACACCGCGTCCACGAGGTCGGGTGGTACCGGTCGCTCGAACCACACCTTCGGCTGCACTGATGACACGTGTCTCCTCGTTCCCGGAGCCTCTGATCGGGCGACTATACATCCAGACGTTGGAACGTTCCACGGAGCTGGCACCACAACCGGATCAGCCGGCGAATGTCGGTTCCCGCAACCCAGCGACACCCGGCTCCAGGACAAAGACCCCTCCCGCCTGGCGCTGGTTCGGCGCCGACCGATAGGAGCCGCCCTCGCCTATCGAAGTAACGTAGAGCTCGTCGAGGCTCGAACCGCCAAATGCGAGCATGGTCGGCTTCTCGACCGGGAGCCCCACAATCCGGTCGACATCGCCCTGGGGCGTGATCCGCGCCACAGCCCAGCCGTACACACAGGCCACCCAGTAGCAGCCCGCTTCGTCGACACAGGCGCCGTCGGGACGGCCCGGCAGTCCGGCGAAATCGACAAAGACCCTTTCGCTTGTCGCGTCTCCCGTGACAGGGTCGTAGTCATAGGCCCAGACCGTGTCACATAGCGTGTCGGCAAAGTACATCACATTCCCGTCGGGTGCAAAGGCGAGACCGTTGGCCACACCGACTTCGCGCCGTGTGGTTTTGAAACTCCCGTCGGCCTCCACCCGATGCAGCATGCCCTCGAATCTGCCCGCAGCCGCCGGCACGTACATGCTTCCTATCCAGAACCGGCCAGCAGGGTCGCACCGCCCGTCATTGAGACGCACGCCCGGGCGAGGCGGCTCGAGATCGAACCACACGGTCACCTCGCCGGTCGACCAGTCGAACCAAATGATCTGATACTCCAGACCCATGAGGAGTCGTCCGGGTTGATCCGTCAAGGCGATGGAACCGGGACGTCCCGGCAGCTCGCGGTGCAGATCCTCTCCACTTGATGGATCAAAGCGGTGGACTTCCTTGCCGTCGATGTCGATCCAGTAGAGCACGCCTTCCTGGTGGCTCCACAGTGGGCACTCACCAAGGAGCGCTCGGCCAGGAACAACGCACTCGACGTTTACGTCGGTCATACGGCCGGGGCAAGCCGCCCGTGTTCTACTTCGTGCCGGAACCTTGACAGCAGGGCGTCGACATCTAGAAGTGGGTAATCGAGAGCCTCGCTTGTGACAGTCGCGTCCAGACTCGTGTCGACTGGAATCGGGGCCGGATCCGTTACGCTCAGATCCGGCTGGCCGGAGCTGAGCAGGTCTGCGTCGAGCTCGAACACCCGGGCAACAGCGCGTGCGAACTCCATACGGTCCACGGTCTGACCTCCGCAGCAGTGGAACATCCCGGTCAGGTCTCGCTCCACGATGCGAAGCATCATCTCAGCACTTTCGCTCGCCAGGCTCGGGGTTGCAGTCATGTTCAGCGGGCCATGCCAGACCTCAAAACGTCGTCCGGCCCGCAGTGCATCGACGACGGCACCAGCGAGATGACCCATGCCTGGATTCTGCGTGGGAACGTAGTCGGCTCTCAGCCAATGGGTTCCGCTGACGCCGGCGACTCTGGCGACTGCCCCGTTCGCGGCGGCGCTTGTGACGATCGTCTCGCCGACGACTTTGAGCACGCCGTAGAGATTGATGGGATTGGGGGGGGTTTTCTCCGTCGCGGCCGATTGTGTGCCGTCGAAAACCCAGTCGGTGGAGACCAGCACCAACTTGGCGCCGATCTCGTTAGCGGCATCGACCAGGGTCCGGGTCGAGGTCACATAGCTATCCCATGCCAGAGCCCGATTGGCGTACATGAGGGGGAGGTCGTTGAGGATCGCACAGTGAATGATCGCGTCGGGTCTCGCCCTACGCACGGCGTTCCGCAGCGATGCGTTATCCGTCATGTCGACAGACACGACCTCGAACGGTTCGCTTCCCGACGGGCGCCAGGTGTGCGCTGTCACGGTGACTTGGGCCCGATGCCGCTCGACGGCGACCTTGACGACGTTGCTGCCGACGAAGCCGGTACCACCGGTTACCAACAGTCGCATGGTGTCCTCCGTGGTCTGTCTGCGGACTGAACGCAAACTGCTTGACAGCGATTCGGGGCCGAGTATACGGTTCGGCGTTGGAACGTTCCACACGTTTCTGGATGGACAGGCTTCAGGTCTTCCGGAGGGAGGCAGCATTGCGAATCGGCCTCATCGGAGCGGGTCGCATCGGCACCTTGCACGCCGGTGTTCTCATCGCGAACGATGCAGTAGACGAGCTGATAGTTGCCGACATCGACGCCGATCGAGCCAAGTCACTGGCCGAGGAGCTGGGCGCGTGGCACCTCGATCAGCCGGAAGACTTGTTCGATATTTCCGACGCAGTAGTGATCGCGAGCTCAACAGAGACACATGTGCCGTACCTGCTCCATGCCGCCGAAGCCGGGGTCCCGGCGTTCTGTGAGAAGCCCATCTCGATCGACCTTGAAACAGCGGACCAGGCAGTCACCGCGGTCCACGAAAGCGGAATTGCCGTGCAGATCGGTTTCGTCCGGCGCTTCGACACAGGGCATCTCGCAGCCCGAGAGGAGATCGTCTCCGGCGGTCTCGGCGATGTGTTACTCGTCACAACGCAAGTTCACGACCGCGAGGCACCATCGGAGGACTACATTGCCGTGTCCGGAGGCATCTTCGCTGACATGTTGATTCACGACTTCGACAGCGTTCGCTTTGTGACCGGGAGCGAGTTCGTCGACGTCACGGTTACAGGCAGCACGCATGCGATGCCGGTGTTCGGCACTTATGACGACTTCGCCACCACGACCGTGACCGCCCACCTCGAGAACGGGGCAATTGTGGTGATCTCCGGGACGCGAGCCAACGCCGCTGGATACGATGTCCGAATGGAGGTGTTCGGCACAGCCGATAGCATCGCGGTCGGCCTGGATCCTCATACCCCGATCCGAACCCTGGAACCCGGGCTGGATCTCCCTCGTCCGCCCGTGACCGTCAGTTGGCTTGACCGCTTCGGATCCGCCTACCGGGCCGAGATGGAAGCGTTCACCCGACTGGTGACGGAGGGTGGCACCAGCGCCTGCACCATCGATGATGGCCGGGCCGCTCTCGTTGTAGCCGCGGCCTGCCGCAAGGCGGCCGTCGAAGAGAGGCCTGTCTTCATCGAGGAGATCGGATGAGCAACCTGATGGACAGGATCGCCGGCGCACCCATTACGTGGGGTGTGGATGGATCCCGCGGTTGGGGCCATCTCATGGATCGGGATCGGGTGATGTCGGAAATGGTCGAGGTGGGATTGTCGGCTACGGAACTCGGGCCGGACGGGTACCTGCCGCACGATCCCGACGAGCTACGGGAATATCTGGCGCGTTACGACCTCCATGTCGTCGGAGGGTTCGTACCCGCCGTGCTCTACCGACTGGACCGCATCGAAGCCGAGCTGGCCTACGTCGACCGTGCCTCCCGTCAGCTCGCCGGTGCTGGAGCAGATGTGATGGTTCTCGGACCTGCCTCGCACCTCGACGGCTATGACACGTCAATCGACATGGACGACGTCGAGTGGAACACGTTCCTGGCCAACCTCAAGCGACTTCAGGACGTCGTCCAGGAAAACGGATTGACGACCGGTCTGCATCCTCATTGGGGAATGGCGATCGAACGACCCGACCACATCGAACGGCTGCTGGATTCATGTGATGTGAATCTGTGTCTCGATACCGGCCATCTCTTTCTCGGTGGAGCCGACCTCGTCGAAGTCGCGAGAAGCGCAGCCGGTCGTGTCGTCCACGTCCACCTCAAAGACGTCGACGCCGGATTCGCCGAACGGGTGCGAGTCGGCGAGACCAGCTTCAAACAGGCGGTCGTCAACGGTTTGTTCCGACCCCTCGGGCAAGGAGACGTCGATATCGCCGGCCTGATCCGTGAACTCGAAAGCGCCGGATTCGACAAGTGGTACGTAGTCGAGCAGGACACGTCTCTGACAGAGGAACCGGCGCCAGGCCAAGGGCCGAAGGCCGACGCCGAGATCAGCGTAAGGTTCCTCGAAAAACTGGGGGAGAAGTTATGAGGTTTCCCGCGATCTCCGCGGGAGCGAAGAGCCCGACGTCGGGCTCGATAACGAAGGGTGTCGCCCGTGCGGCATCGTGTCAACTAAGGAAGGAATACACATGAAGCTACGGATATGGGGAGCCCTGGTCCTCGCTCTGACCCTCGTCCTCGCCGCCTGTACTAGCGGTGATGACACAGCCGACACGACCGGAGGCGACGGTGCCACCACCACCCAAGCCCCCAGCGATGGAGATGGTCAGGTCAGCCAGACCGACCTTCGGTTCGATCTGATCTTCCACGACGCAGATGCTTCCGGCACATTCTGGGGCGTGATGAAGAAGGGCTTTGACGATGCATGTGAAATCTACGGTGTCTCCTGCACCATGATTGGTGATCCCGACATCACCAAGCAGGCGGCCCTCGTGGACACGTCGATCGCCAACGCCGTTGACGGGATCATTCTGACGCTGCCAAACGCAGATGCGTTGCGCGACGCTATCCAGCGGGCCGCCGACGCCGGCATCCCGGTCGTGACGATCAACTCCGGTTCCGATGTGTTCGCCACCACGGCGGCCATTGGGCACGCCGGGCAAGACGAGTTCATCGCCGGCCAGGGTGCCGGAGCGCGCCTGGTGGCGGAAGGTGCCACCAGCATCCTGTGCCCGATCCACGAGGCCAACAACGCTGCTCTGCAGGCACGTTGTGCCGGCGTCGAAGCAGGGGCGACGGGCGCCACGGTCAGGCAAGTCCAAATCGACGTCTCCAACCTCGATGCTGCGTTCGAAACGCTCAAGACCGAGGTCAGCGACGAATCAATCGATGCAGTCATCACGCTGAACCCGGACGTTTCGATTCGGGCCCGAGATGCGATCGCAGAGGCGGGCAGCTCGGCGATGCTGGCCACATTCGACCTGGGCGAGGAGGTGCTGAACTCGATCGAAGCCGGCACGATTCTCTTCGCGGTCGATCAGCAGCAGTACTTGCAGGGACACCTACCGGTGATCGCGTTGGTGCTGAACATCCAAAACGGCCACGTGATCGGCGGTGGCAATGCGGTCCTCACCGGTCCCGGATTCGTCGATGCGAGCAATGTTGCTCAGGTGAAAGACGGAGTCGCCGCCCAGACGCGGTAGCCCCTGAGAAAGTAGGATCGAGACAGCCCCGGCTGAAACGCCGGGGCCGTCTCCCATCTGAAGAGAGGTCCTGAAGCATGACAGCTGACGTATCGACCATCGCCGACGATCGAATGGTCGAGGCCGGTTTTCTGAAGAAGGTGCTGACTCGTCCGGAGTTCGGCTCCATCATCGGCGCGGTAGCCGTGTTCGCTTTCTTCTCGATCGTGACCGAGAACTTCTTCAGCGTGAATGCAATCTCGGCGTACCTGAATCCAGCGGCGACCCTGGGCATCATGTCGGTCGCGGTTGCGTTACTGATGATCGGCGGCGAGTTCGACCTGTCCGCGGGCGCCCTGATCGGCGGACTCGGCATCACGATGGCGATCCTGACCACTAGTGCAGACCTGCCGGTGTGGCTGGCCATGCTCTTATCGCTGGTGCTGGCCATCTCCGTCGGCCTATTCAACGGAATCATGGTGATCAAAACCAAGCTGCCGAGCTTCATCGTCACGCTCGGCACGTTCTTCATCCTCCAGGGGGCGGGACTCGGATTCGTTCGCCTGATCACCGGGCAAACGACCATCTACCTGAGCGAGGAGCTCGCTACCTCCAACGTGGCCAAGCTGATCTTCGCATCGACGCCGATCGGCGGCATCCGAATCCCCGTGGTTTTCTGGATCGCCATCACCGCACTTGCCACGTTCCTCCTGTTGCGCTCACGGTACGGCAACTGGATCTTCTCGGTCGGCGGCAACGCAGCTTCGGCACGAGCGGTCGGCGTGCCGGTCAATCGGGTCAAGATCGCCTTGTTCATCAACGTGTCGGTCTCCGCCTGGCTGGTGGCGATGTTCAACACATTCCGATTCGAGTCGGCGCAGATCGGCACCGGCGTTGGATCAGAGTTCGAGTTCATCATCGCTGCGGTTATCGGAGGCTGCCTCCTCACCGGCGGTTACGGCTCGGCAATAGGTGCCTCCATCGGAGCGTTGATCTTCGAAATGGTGCGTCAGGGATTGGCCTTCGCGCGATGGGAGGCCGATTGGTTCAAGCTCTTCCTTGGCGTGATGCTCCTGTTGGCGGCGCTGCTGAACCAATGGGTACGCAGCCGTGCACGAAGGGCGATGTCATGACGTATCTGATCGAAGCCGATTCTGTCTCCAAGCGCTTCGGGAATGTCGTGGCGTTAAAGGACGTCTCTGCCCAAGTGCAAGCGGGCGAGGTCACCTGCATCCTCGGCGACAACGGCGCCGGAAAGTCGACGCTGATCAAGATCCTGTGCGGGCTGTACCAGCCCGACGGCGGCACATACAGCGTCGACGGCAAGCCTGTGCAGTTCTCCTCGCCGCGCGACGCGCTCGAGGCGGGTATCGCCACGGTGTACCAGGACCTGGCGATGGTCCCGTTGATGGCGGTGTGGCGCAACTTCTTCCTCGGTTCCGAGCTCGAGAAAGGAGTGCCACCTTTCCGGCGGATCGACGTTGCCAAGGCCAAGAGAACCGTCGTCGACGAGCTAGGGAAGATGGGGATCTTCATCCGCGACCCCGAGCAGGAGGTTGGAACTCTCTCCGGCGGTGAACGGCAATCCGTGGCCATCGCTCGAGCCGTCTACTTCGGGGCGAGGGTGCTCATCCTCGACGAGCCGACAGCTGCGCTCGGAGTGAAGCAAGCTGGTGTAGTTCTGCGCTATGTGCTCGAAGCCAAGAAACGCGGGCTTGGGGTCATCCTCATCACCCACAACCCGCACCACGCCTATCCCGTCGGTGACCACTTCGTCATCCTGCGGCGCGGCGAGGTCTACGGCGACTACCGCAAGGAGGATCTCCCGCTCGAGCAGCTGGTTCAGATGATGGCCGGCGGCGCCGACCTCGAACTGCTCCACCACGAGCTGGAGGAGGCGGCGCAAACCACCGGAGACGAAGATCTCGCCCAGGCCGCGAGCGACTTCGCCAACGAGGCCGCCGACGCGACCGGCCACGGCCATGACGACGCGACCTGATTACGGCAACACGGCTAGAACTGACCTTGGAGATGGGACCGCGGTTTGGCCTCCATGCTGCTCAGTGTGACCTCCCCAGTTCATGACCACCTCCACGGCGTCAACCGGAATAAGCCCGATGCCCGTGTGAACGATGTCGAAGTCCTTGAACACCACCTCGACAACGGCCTCGGCAAACACCTCGCTGGGTATGTCTTCCCATGCTTGCCCCTCGAACCAGTCGGTCTCCGGATCCCAACCCAACGCGGTCAAGAACGCAGGTCTAATCGCCAAGTGGGCATTGCAGCTGAACTCGAGGTGGTGGGCAAGCTCGTGAACGACGGCGCGCTCCAAGAGAACCCGAGGACCAGGAACGCGAACCGCCATTTGCGCGCGGCCCGCGTCGTACTTCGCCCGATCGTCGAGGTCGTAAACGGCCACGAGCGTGACAGCGCCGATGCACTCTCGCTGGGCAGGAAAGGCTGCAACGAAGCTTTCCCAAGTTTCATCCGCCAGCTCACCAAAGTCGGCCGCTACCGATTCATCGAGGAGCAATCGCGGTTCGACGGGATCTGCCGTCAGCACGACGGCGACCGACGACCCGACGACGATCGCTGCGATTGCCACGAGCACAGGGATCCTCAACATTCGCCCCTCTCCGCGTCCGGGCCGTCCAGAGCAGAGCAGTTCATGCCAGAATCATGGCAGCTGACTCGAGCACCGGTAGCGTCCGCCACCCGACCAGCCTTGTTGACGCACTATGGCCGTTCCTAGTATCGTTGGAACGTTCCAATCCTAGACCGGGTTTCCGATGAAGGTTCCGCATCTGTTCTTCCCTGCCGGTACCGCAGGTGACAAAACCGATCCCGTAGCGATGAATCCGGCACGTGCCGACTGGTCGTACAGCGGGCTGCGAATAATGTCGCTACCGGCCGACGAGGTGCGAACACTCTCCACAGGTACCACCGAGATGGCCATGCTCCCCCTCTCCGGTGGTGGAACCGTCGAAGTGGAGAACCGCAAGTTCCTCCTCGCTGGCCGATCGGGCGTCTTCGATGCTGTCACCGACTTCGTCTATGTCCCGATCGACACCGAAGTCAGGGTCTCCACAAATGCACCCTTCGAGATCGCCCTGTGCACGGCAGAGGCGACGCGGTGGATAGACCCTTACTACGTCCCGGCCGGCGACGTCGGCGTGGAAGTTCGTGGTGGCGGCCCCGGAACCCGACAGATCAACAACTTTCTCAGCGCCGACGCACACGACGCCGACAGGCTGATCGCCGTCGAGGTGATCACCCCAGAAGGCTCCTGGTCGTCCTATCCGCCGCACAAGCACGACGAGATGAGCGACGACGAGGTGGAGCTCGAGGAGATCTACTATTTTCGCATCGACGGTCCCCACGGAACAGGATTCTTCAGCTGCTACACCGACGATGAGATCATCAACGAGACCGTGACCGTGCGCGACGGCGACCTTTTCCTCGTGCCGCGCGGCTACCACGGCCCCGCAGCGGCAAGCCCCGGTCACCACATGTACTACCTCAACGTCATGGCAGGCCCATCTCCCGAACGGGTATGGCGATTCAGCGACGACCCCCAGCACAGTTGGGTCCGCGAAGCCCTGGAGCGACTACCGAGCGATCCACGTCTCCCGATGACCATCGCGGGTCAAGCACCGAGCACCTGATATAGAGAGAAGCGAGAATGCATGGTCTGAGCTTCGTGACCGGACCCGATCGCCGAGAGGGCTCGCCACAAAACATCCGACCGGAGCGCGACATGACCGAACTCGATTCGGACAGCCCCATTACCGAAGACGAAATCGCCAGCTTCTGGCGACGCATCATCGGGTTCCTCGCCGACCAGGCCTTTATCGTCATCATCACTCTCCTCCTTGCCCAATTGCTGGGCATCGAGATTGCGGAGGACGGCACTCTGCGGCTGACGGTCGGCCTGCTCATCACCAGGGCTGGCGCGAGCGCGGTCTACTACATCGCATTCACCATGAGCCGCGGCCAGACGCCCGGCAAGATGCTCGTCCGTACCAGGGTCGTGATGGAACGCACCGGCCAGATTCCCGGCATCGGTCCGTCGGCGTTGCGGTGGGCGGTGCCCGGTATCCCGGAGTCTCTGCCCGGAATCAGCATCATCGGGTTGTTCGCTCGCGCCTGGTCACTCGTCGACTATCGGAATCGGGGCCTACACGATAAGGCTGCCAAGACAATCGTCGTCAGACTGGACCGACTCACGGAGGAGCCGCACCCGGAGCCGGCCGAGGAGGAGAGCGGAGGCGGTCACCCGGCATGATCTCGCCCCGAACATCGATGGCAACGAAGCAAACCTGGTCTCGCCCCGGGAAGACACCACGGACACATTCCGGGCCTACCGAGCGCTGGTTGCGTCCCGCGGCCGCAGCGACCATCGCCATGGTGGTGTTGGCGACCCTGGCTGCCTGCACGACATCGCGTTCCTCAGATCCGGTGAACACGGTCAGCGTAGAGGTAATCCTCACAGGGCTCCGAAATCCGCGGGGCGTCGCGTTCGACGCAGAAGGTGGTCTGTTGGTGGCCGAGGCCGGGTTGGGAGACGACGCCGCCGACGTCAGGGAGCGATCGGGCAGGCTCACCAGGTTCGTCGACCGCAACGGCGATGGCGACTTCGCGGATCCGGGAGAAACCGAACGGTGGTCCGAGCATCTCCCCAGCTACAACGCCATGAACGTCTATGCAACGGGCCGCGACGAGGTGAGCGGTCCCAGCGACGTCACCGTACATGGCGATGGTCGGGTGTTTCTCTCGGTAGACGGTGGTTTCGATGAGTTTTCCCTCCTGGAGATCAGCCCCAACGGTTCCATCGGCCGCAACCTCTCCGCCCGCAGCAACATGACAGGCATCGGCCTGGCCCTGGATGAGACCGCCATCTTCGTAACAGAGAGCATGTTCAACCAGCTCATCGAGGTGACGCTGGAGACGGCCGATCGCCGCGAGATCATTGAATTCTCGACCCTCGGCAGTGGGCAACAGGCGGTGCCAGCGGGACTCGCCATCGATCCCCGCAACGGCGACGTTCTGGTGGCTCTCTTCTCTGGCGTCGCGCAGGCAGACGACGGAAGTTTCATCCCATTTGTCCTCGGCGACGCCAAGATCGTACGGGTCGATCCGCTCTCCGGTCAGGTGGTCGATGAGATCACCGGCCTCACTACTGCCGTGGATGTCGCCATCGACGGGCTCGGCAACGTCTTCGTGGTTGAGATGGCTGCCGACCACGCAGAACTGTTTGCCGACGGGACCGACTTGCACGACCCGGATGCCATTCCCCGGCACGGCGGTTACTTGAGATTCAGCGGCAAGGTCACCCTCTACCCGGTAGACGGTAAACCGCCCATCGTCCTCGCCGAGGGCCTGGATGCACCAACCAATATCACGCTCAGAGACGACGGCGTCCTCTATGTGTCAACAGGCCAGGGGACTCCGGGCAGGCCGATCCCCGGCCCGGATGGGCCGACGGTGATTGTCGGGGAAGTGATCCGGATCATCGGGTTCTGACCCCGGCGCGATCACGTCCGCCTATCGCGACGCGATTTGTCAGAATCTGGAACCAGCACGCGCCTCGGTCGAACCCACCTCGGGAAAAAGGACTAGGGTGCCAACTGACCTGTTCACGTCGCCCTGTGGCTGACGCGGTTTTATCAAAGCAAGGAGTGGAAAGTGATGCGGAGAAAGACGCACTCTCGGACTCTGATCGTTCTGACTATGGCGTTCGCGCTGGTCGCGGCTGCCTGCGGCGATGCAGACGAGCAGACAACAGAAACGGTCATTGTGGAAGTGGAGGTGCCCGGCGAAACAGTCGTGGTGGAGGTGGAGGTGCCCGCGGAGGGTGAGCTTGTCACTCTCGTGGCTCGATGCAGGGCGAAACCACCCATCGAGGACGGGCGTTGCAACAACCTCTTGAGGGGCGTCGTCGAAGCCAACACCACGCTCGAAGCAGATGGCGACCTTCGTCGCGTTCAGGTCGAGATAATCCAGGACAACCCCGACGCGGGTGACTACGTCACCGAATTCGAGCTTGCCTCGTCCACTGGCGATGCTCCCGACATCATCGTGGCCGCCGCTATCAACATCGGCACCTGGGCTGCGTCTGGCATCATCGCCGACTTGACCGACTTGCTGGGTGACTATCCAGAGTTCGATGACATCACACCCTCGTTGTGGGCGGCTATGGAACTCAACGGCCGCCGCTACGGCGTACTACAGGATGCGGAGGCACGACCGCTGTACTTCCGCAAGGACCTCCTTGCCGAGCTGGGCTGGGCCCAAGACGAGATCGACAGCCTGCCCGCGAGACTCGCCAGTGGCGAATACACGTGGGAGGACATGTTCGACACGGCAGAGGAGGCCGTGGCTGCCGGTGTCGTGGATCCAGGTTTCGGCTGGTGGCCTCGACCCAAGCAGGGTCCCATGTTCCTGGCCTGGTATTACGGAGCGGGCGGAAGCATCTTGGACGACAGCGGTGCCCTGGTCTACGACAAGGCGGCCGCGCAGATTGTCTACGAGCTCGTGGACGACGCTGCTGACCGTGGCATCATTCTCGAGACCCGTCTTGACGGTGACTGGGACAGCTGGCACAACGGTGTTGCCTATGGGAACGTTCTCTTCTGGTTCGGCGGTTCATGGCAATGGGCGGAGTGGGCCGAACTCTTCCTCCAAGATCTCGGTGGTGAAGAGTATCTCTTCGAGAATGTCGGCTTTGGCCCCTTCCCGGCTATTGCGGCGGGAGCCAACGTACCGACCACCTTGACTAACCCGTTCGCCTACATGGTGAGCTCGGACACGGAGCACCTCGATCTCGCCCTCTTGGTTATTTCCAAGGCGACGACCAAGGAACTGAACACCGAGCATGCGGTGACAAGTGGCCACCTGGGGATCCTGACATCACAGGCGGACTACGAGCCGTACACGAATGCGGTGTTCCTGAGTGAGGTGGCGCCGATTCTCGAGTTCACGACCTTCCAGCCCAACAGTCCGTTCTTCAGCGCATGGACTGAGGCCTACTACCTCGGGATCGCCGGCGTTCTGTCCGGCGACCTGACCCCGGAGGAGGCAGTCGACGTAGTTGTGGACCAGCTCGGAAACGAACTCGGCGACAATGCGATCATCGTCGGATAGCACCGACGACATTTAAAGGTGGGAGGAGGGACTTGCCCCCTCCCCCCACCTCTCCCTTCGGGTCCCGGGGTAATTAGAAAGGTGACGTCCGGGTGACGCAGCCGTCGGAAAAAGAAGCCCTCGCCCGGGCCGCAGTCGGCGCACCCGGACCGCAGCGGAGGACACTCGGTCGAAGAGTGCGCTCCACGGTATCCGCCTACGGTTTCCTCGGGCCGGCGATGGCCCTGGTGTTCGTCTTCTTCATCGCCCCGGGCATCCTGCTGCTGATCCTCAGCTTCACCGACCTCTCCAGCGCCAACTTCAACGACCCCTGGAACATCATCGGATTCGCCAATTTCGAGCGTCTCTTCACCGACCCGTTTTTCCCCAAGATCCTGCGTAACACCGTCTTCTACGTCTTCACGACGCTGATCTTGTTCAACCTCGGTCTCGCTCTCGTGCTGGCGCTCGTGACGACCAGCATTCCGCGGCGCACAGGTTTCTTCTTTCGACTCGTATGGCTGCTGCCCCGTCTCACACCATCGGTGGTTTACATCCTGATGTGGCGGCGGATCGGCCAGGCGGATCCGTACGGCATCTACAATCAGCTTTTCCCGGAGGTTCTCGGCGCATCGGGAGGAAACCTCTTTCTGGGGGGGAGCCCCTGGACGTTTGTGATCCTCACCAACGGCTTCATCGGCGCCTCCTTCGGGATGATCATCTTCACGTCGGCACTGGAGTCCATCCCCAAGGATCTCCTGACGGCGGCCAAGGTCGACGGGGCCTCCATGTGGAGGATCATCCGTGACATCAAACTTCCTCTGATCAAGTGGCCGTTGCTATTCATCGCGACGTATCAGACATTGTCGCTTCTCACCTCATTCGAATACATCCTGCTGCTGACCGATGGCGGCCCCGGCCTGTTCACCACCGAAGTGTGGGCGCTCACGGCATACAAACGCGCCTTCGCCAGCTATGCCGGGAACAGCCAATGGGCCTTCGGCGCGACGTGGGCGATCGTCCTCGTCACGGTGGCGCTCTTGCTGGCCGCCGTTTACGTGAAATTGTTCAAGTTCAACGAGCTCATCGAAGAACCGCGAATCGAGAACCTGTGAGCCATGACCACCACTGAGATCGCACCATCACTCCACCCTGCCGGCCCGCTCACCGAGGCACGCGAGAAGATGGGTCGCCGCTTCGCCTACGGCTTCCTCATCCTCTCGATCGTGCCGATTCTCATCGGCTACGCATGGTTGATCATTGCCACTCTCTCGATTCGCACCGAAGGCCTCTTACCCCGCAATGCCGAAGGAGGCATCGGCGGCTTCACGCTCCGCAACTGGGACTTCATCACCGACTCCGCCATCTGGAACGCCATGCTCAACTCATTGCTCATCGCAGTGGCAATGGTGATCGGCGTCGGTGTCGCCTCGACGGCCGGTGGCTACGCCCTGTCACGCATGAAGTTCGCCGGTCGCAAGGGTTTTCTGTCGATGACCCTGGTGCTTCACGCCTTCAAGGCCGAGATGCTGCTGATCGCCATATTCTTCGTGCTGCGCTGGCTGGGAGATATCCCGCTCATCGGCGACTACATCGGCTTCAACTCGGTGGGTGGGGTGGCCCTGGTGATGATCGCGCTCGAGCTCCCGCTGGGCATCTGGCTGATGAAGGGTTTTTTCGACAACCTGCCCTGGGATATGGAACGGGCCGCGCTGATCGACGGCGCATCCCGATTCCGGGTGTGGTGGCAGATCATGCTGCCCCAGGTACGTCCCGGTCTCGCGGCGCTCTCCTTGTTCACCTTCATTGCGGGATGGAACGCCTACCTCGTGCCTTTCACCTTCACCGTCGGCACCAAGGTCGCCAACATGCCGGTGTTTCTGAGCCAGCTCATCAGTGACACCGCACCAACGAATTGGAATCAGGTCGCTGCGGTAGGTTTGTTCCAGATGGTGCCACTGATCATCTTCTTCATCTTCACACAGGAGTTGCTCCTGAATATCTACGCCGGCGGTTCGAAAGGCACGTGATTCTTGACCATGGACGAGAAGAGGCACTGACATGAGGGTCGAACTCGAAAACTTGAGCAAGAGTTGGGACGGCGTAGTCGGCGCCGACAACATCACGCTCGACATCGCCGACGGTGAACTAGTGGCGTTTCTCGGCCCTTCCGGGTGCGGGAAGACGACGACTCTGCTCATGGTGGCCGGAATCTACAAGCCCACCGGGGGAACGATCTCCTTCGATGGGCAAATCGTCAACGCGGTAGCCCCCAAGGATCGTGGCATTGGCATGGTGTTCCAGAGCTACGCCCTCTACCCCCACATGACGGTGTTTGGGAATATCAGTTATCCGCTGAGACTGCAAAAACTGGAAAAGGATGAAATCCGGCAGCGGGTCCAGCAGGTCGTCGACATGATGGGCATCGGAGATCTGTTGGATCGCAAGATCGCTCAGCTCTCGGGCGGGCAGCAACAGCGTGTGTCTCTAGGGCGAGCCTTGGTAAAGGAGCCGCAGCTTCTGCTCTTCGACGAGCCACTCTCGAACCTAGACGCCCGTCTCCGACTGACGATGCGTGGAGAGATCAAACGGCTCCAGAAAGATCTCGGCATCACCTCCATATACGTCACCCACGACCAGATTGAGGCCATGACGATGGCCGACAGGATCGCGGTGATGTCGAAGGGCGTCCTCCAGGCATACGATGTCCCCGAGGCTCTCTATGACCGCCCCAAGACGTTGTTCGTCGCCGGGTTCGTGGGCAACCCGCCGATGAACTTCTTCGATGTCGAGATCGTGCAAGCCGACGGGGACTTCCGGGCGAAGAGCGGGGGGATCGACCTCGTCATCCCCAGTGATCGGGCTGAGAAAGCGGCAGCCGTCAAAGGCAAGGTGGTCATGGGGCTTCGGCCGGAGGACGTGGACTTGGTTGATGACACTTCACCGGCCACGGAGGGCCTCACGCTCACGGGGGAGACCACGGTCGTCGAGCCACTGGGCCGGGAGGACCTCGTGCAGGTGAGCATCGACGGCGTCGAGATGCGGGTTCTGGTCGACAAGACCAAGGGGGTCCGGGTCGGCGACAACATCGAGCTCGCCGTCAACACGACCAAGATCCAACTCTTCGATCCGGAGACCGAGCAGTCGCTTCTCTGGGCCTGAAGGCTCGGACGGCATTGACCGGTATCGCTCCACTTCACAGACGTCGCTGACCATGTCCTACCAGCCCACCAATCGGCCGCAGATAATTGCCCACCGGGGCGATTCCGGCCTGGCTCCTGAGAACACTCGGCCGGCCATCGAAAGGGCGATCGACATCGGCGTCGACATGGTGGAGGTCGACGTCCGATTGACGAAAGACGGCGTGCCGGTCCTGTTGCACCTTGAAAGGCTTGAGCACACGACGACAGGCAACGGCCTTTTAGCGGATCACACCTGGAAGGAGATACAGCGGCTTGACGCGGGCGCATGGAAGGGCCCCGAGTTCGCAGACGAGCGGGTTCCGTCGCTCGAGAACGTGCTCGACCTGACCAGAGGACGAGTGCCTTTGAACCTCGATTTCCTGAGCGCTGATGCGGTTGGTCCGGGTGTCGCGGTGGTACGCGACGCTGGGCGGAGCGGTGACGTCGTGGTCAGCGGATGCCAGGTGGTGTGTTTTGAGATAATGGCGGCTGCGACGAATGAGATCACCACACTCCTCAACCTCGATGATCTGCCCGCGGGGATCGACCCGGCCAAGGCTCGGGCAGTCGCGCACCGCACTATCGACAATGCAAGTGAGTTGGGAGCCGCAGGCATCAACCTGCGCCACACCCTCGTCGACGCTCCGTTGGTCGCCCGTGCTCGAGAACTAGGCTTGCGTGTGTGGGCATTCGTCGTCGACAATGAGGAGCGATTCGGGGAGTTGATCGATATGGGCGTCACTGCGGCGACCACAAATTTGCCGGAACTGATGCTTGCCGTGCTGGGGAGCCGGTCCTCGGTCGCGCCTGGGGAGACCGACGGATGAGCTGGATGGAGGAGCTCGCTGACTGTTACTCCCGGGTTCACAAGCAATATCCAGGTGAGCCGCTCATGCTGGTGTCCGACATCGACGGCACGATCATCGACATGCGCTACTTCGTGCTATCCGTGCTCCAGTCCTACGACGAGGCCCGGGGAACCGCATACTTCACGCGGTTGCAGTCCGCGGATGTGACGGTGCATGAAAATAAAGTCGAGCAGCTTCTCGAACGGGTCGCCGTCCCGGCTTCGGAGCGCCCCGATGTGGTTGCTTGGTTCCTCGAGCACCGCTGGCAGGAAGATACGATCCTCAACGCCCAGAGGCCCTTCCCGGGCGCCTTTCCGATGATCCGATGGTTCCAACTTCAGCCCAACACCTCGGTGGGCCTCATTTCGGGAAGGCCGGAGAGGTTGAAAAACGTTACGTTGCGATCCCTGAACCGACTTGGTGAGCCCTATCGAGTGCACTTCGACGATGAGCTCCTCGTGATGAATCCCGGCGAGTGGGACCAGGATGTCGAGACGAGCAAGGTAAACGGACTACGTCACTACCAGACCGAGGGGTATCACGTGTTTGCCGTCATCGATAACGAGCCTTCCGTGCTCGAGGCATTGGCACCCCTGGCCGAAGAAACCGGGACGCTTCTCCTTCACGCCAATACGATCTTCGAGTCACAGGGTGATTCCATCCCCCGTGGCGCGGCTCGTGGCGAGGATTATCGCCTGACGGATCTCGTGCCCGGCGAGGGTGCGCTGCCGCCGCGGGTTCAACTCGTGTGGCACGGGGTCAACGACCAAGATAATCTACGCCAATTCATCGTCTCCGATGTGTTCTGGGCCGAAGTCGACGTACGTCGGGACTCCGCCGGCGAGTTCATCTGCCGCCACGACTCGTTCGAGGCCAGGCCGGCTCTTCCCGACGAAGAATGGCTGACTCTCGACAAGATGGTACGCGAGGTCGCCAAGCACGACAGAGGAATCAAGTTTGACCTCAAGGGGGGTAAGGATGTGCTGGACCGGGTGTTAAAGGTCGTCACCGATGAAGGATTCCCCGAGGACCGGCTCTGGTTCAACGGGGAGATCGAGACGACCCGTGAAGAGGGTTTCCGGCGCATCCAGACCGAGCACCCGGATGCCATCGTACAGTGCCCCGTCAGCTGGCTATCTCCCCTGATTATCGGCGCGCCTTCGGAGGCTCACAGGACACTGAAGATGCTGACCTCATGGGGGATAAACCGACTCTCGCTCAACTGGGACGACCACCTGGCACGCGAGTCGTTCGACGAACTGGTGGGCTGGGGCTATGAGGTCAATTTCTACAAAGTGCCGGACCTCGAGGCATTTCTCGAGGCTGTGCTGCTCCTGCCGTCCTCCGTCACCTCCGACTTCAACTTCCCGCAATGGAATCATTACGGTCACGGCTCCGGAGAGCACGGTCGCCGGTTTACCTACTCCATCGACACCGAAGGGAGCCGTTAGCGACGGATCGCGATTCTCGCTTGACCGTGATCAGAGAGGCCTCGATCGACGACAAGCTCACGGCGTTCGTTCAAGATAGTTCAGACAAGGCGTTTGCGCCCAAAGCTCCTTGGCCCCTCCCCGAAGCGGAACTCTTCACCGTCGCCCAGAGGCCCACAGAGGAGCGGCGCCAGGATTCGGCCGAAAGTGCTCGTTAGAAGTGGGAGGTGAATCAGTCTCTGCTAGATCGGCAACCTCGTCCAAGACGCCCGGCTCCTCAACCGGTTTCAGTTGGCGATCCGCAGAACAGCGGCCCCGTTGATCCGGTCGTGAGCGAGATCGGACAAGGCCTCGTCGGCGGCCTCCAGCGGGTACGCCGTGGTAGTCGGCCGAATCGGTATTCGGAAAGCCAGATCCAACAGCTCCTCACCATCGGCCCGGGTGTTGGCGGTGACCGACCGGATCTGACGCTCTTGGAACAGCCACGAATACTCGAGGACAGGGATGTCGGTGAGGTGGATGCCGGCTATGGCCAGTGTTCCTCCTCGATCGAGGGCGCGTAACGCCACTGGAACCAAGTCGCCCACCGGGGCGAACAGGATCGCCGCATCTAACTTGTCGGGAGGTTCGTCGTAGGCATCGCCTGCTGAATCGCAGCCCAGCTCCAGGGCAAGAGCCTGGGCTTGGGACGACCGGGTCAGGACATGAACCGTTGCCCCTTCGTAGAGAGCTACCTGTGCAGTCAGGTGTGCCGACCCTCCGAAACCGTAGATCCCCAACCGACCACCGGACGGCAGCTCGGCCCGCCGCAGCGCCCGATACCCGATGATCCCCGCACACAGAAGCGGTGCGGCCTCCTCGTCGCCGAACGCATCGGGGATCCGATAGGCGTAGCCCTCGTCCACAACGGCAAAGTCGGCATAGCCCCCATCGGCGTCCCACCCAGTGAACCCGGGTGAAACGCAGAGGTTCTCCTCGCCTCGCCGGCACCATCGACACTCACCACACGTGTCACGCAACCAGGCGATCCCAACCCGGTCACCAATCATGAACCGACCCGCGCCCGAGCCCAGCTCGTCAACCACCCCGACAATCTCATGGCCGGGAACGACCCGGTCCCGGTGCGGAGCCAGATCACCCTCGACTATGTGAAGATCGGTTCGGCACACGCCACACACCAGCACCCGCACCCTGATCTCACCGGGGCCGGGATCGGGAGCCGGGACCTCGACCAGTTCCAAAGGACGGTCACCAATCGGCCCCGGCGACACCACCTGCCATGCACGCATCATCACACCCATATTCGACTCAGCTCATGTAAGACAGTGGCGCTCATCGGTAACACGACCCGATGTCTAGCTGTGATAACCGGGGAGATTGTCCCTGGCGGGATGGTGTGATTGGTTGAGCACCTAGCTACGGAGTGCCTCCATACAGGTGACCCCTTTTTCGCCGACGGTGGCGCTGTGCGGCGTGCCCGGGGGTAGGTCGAGCCGGTCTCCTGGCCCGAGCCGGATGTCCCCGTTGAGGGTGTGGAAAGTGATTGACCCGTGGACGCAGAACAACACCTTGTGAAAGGGATGCCGGTGCTCGCCGTAGCGGTAGCCGGGCTCGTTCGACCAGGTCCGCGGCTTGAGGCCCTCAACGGAGAACGCCTCGACTGCGAGCGCTTCCGGATCGCTGCTCACAGATAGTCGGCGATCCGCATCGGATATTCCGGAAAGTAGCGAGAGATCAGGCTGAGGTCGAACCGTCTGAGAATCGACTCCTTGGGCTCACGGTCTAGGAGAAAGCGGAAAGATGCCTCGATCAGCTTCTCGGGGGTACCTCCCCCTCCGAGCCGGTCCAAGTCGGCGGGTTTGACGGTCACATCGTGGGTGGTCGACGAGCCGTTCTCGGTCACAGCCACCCGGTAGGTGTCGCCACCAGCCGGCTCCACTGTGATCTCGTTCACGAAACTCACCCTACCGCCTCCACACTCGCGTCGTGTTGATGATTCGGCTTCCCAGGTCGGCGATGCGCTCGGCTATGTCATCGGCGAAAACGAACAAGCAGCCCGGTACCGAAAACCCGAGCCGCAAAACCGAATTCTCCACGAAATGCCCCAGCCCGGAGCGGACTACTGTTCGGGCATCAGAGACAAACACGAGGAGGATCCAAATGTCTCTACGAATCAACGATGTGGCTCCCGATTTCACGGCGAAGACCACCCAGGGCACGATCAGCTTCCACGAGTGGATCGGCGACGGCTGGGCGCTGATGTTCTCCCATCCGAAGGATTTCACGCCCGTCTGCACCACTGAGCTGGGTTCGATTGCGGGCCTGAAAGCTGAGTTTGACAGGCGCGGCTGCAAGATCATCGGCATCAGCGTCGACGGGGTCAGTGACCACGAGGCCTGGTCCAACGACATCAAAGCGTCCCAGGGCCACGCGGTCAACTACCCGCTGATCGGTGACCCGAGCCTCGAGGTCGTGAAGCTCTACGACATGTTGCCGGCCGACGCCGGCGACACCTCTGAGGGGAGAACGGCGGCTGACAACGCGACCGCACGCTCAGTATTCATCATCGGACCCGACAAGAAGATCAAGGCGACGCTGACCTATCCCATGAGTACGGGCCGGAATTTCGCCGAGATCCTGAGGCTGCTGGACTCCTGCCAACTCACCGCCAACGAGAAGGTGGCCACTCCAGCCAACTGGGAACAGGGCGACGACGTGATCATCCTGCCCTCGGTCTCCGACGACGAGGCCGCGGAGAAATACCCCGATGGCTGGGAGTCGCCACTCCCCTACCTCCGGGTTGTGCCACAACCGAAGTAGGCGCTTGCGCGCACGTGGAGGGCCTCGTCTGGCGCGCCCAGAGTCACGCCCAGAAGACGTGGAGCCGAGCGAGTAGCCCACCAGATGCGGCCGAGCGGCATCGAGGTCGTTCAACGCCTGCCTCGCAGCCGCGTCACTGAGAACGGGCGAGGTCTTGGTGGTGGGTCTCTCGCATCCTGATGGCGACGAGAGTGCCCGAGGCGGCGGTGAGGAGGGCGACTGTCCAGATGGCGGCAAGCGGACTGATGGCGTCGGCGATGATGCCGGTGAGGAGAGCGCCGACAGCGAACCCGGCGTCGCGCCACATGCGGTAGACGCCGACGGCGGAGGCCCGCCAGCGGGGATGGGCGACATCGCTGACAGCGGCCAGAAGCGTGGGGTAGACGAGAGCAGTCCCGACTCCGAGGAGGGCCATTGCCGCCACCCAGGTCTCGAACTGTGATCCGACGGCGATGAATCCAATGGCCGCAGCTTGGATCCACATCCCGGCCACGATGAGGCGTTTCCGCCCGACACGGTCGGACCAGGCGCCGGTGAAGAGCTGCCCGAGACCCCACACCGCCGGGTAAACGGCAGCCAGCACACCGATGCGTCCCACCGAGACGCCGGCCGCGGCGAAGAACAACGGCAGCAGACCCCAAGCCATGCCGTCGTTGAGATTGTTGACAAGTCCCGCCTGGCTTGCCGCTGAGAGAGACGGCTCGGTAAAGCTGGTCTGGACGAAGACGTCCCGCGTGGAGAGACCCTCGTCAAGGGCGTCGTCGGCGGCTTGGTGATTGGCTGCCTCGTAGATCGCGTGGTGCCGGGTTTCGCGCACCGCGAAGGTCGACAATCCGAGACCGAGCGCCGCGTAGGCGATGCCCAGATAGAACGGTTCGGGTCGCAGCCCTGCCCGCGCTGCGATGTATCCGGTGAGCAGTGCGGTCACGGAGACGGCCATATACCCGGCGGCTTCGTTGAGGCCCATCGCCAACCCGCGCTGTTTGGGCCCGGCCAGGTCGATCTTCATGATCACCGTGGTCGACCAGGTGAGACCCTGGTTGATCCCCAACAACACGTTGGCGAACACCACCCACCCCCAGACCGGCGCCCAGATCAGCAGCAGCGGCACCGGGAGCCCGATGACCCATCCGGCGACGAGGATCGGCTTGCGGCCGAGCCGATCCGCCAAGGTTCCAGCCACGAAATTGGTGGCTGCCTTCACCAATCCGAATGCCATGATGAAGGTCAGCGCGACGGTGATTCCGGTGAGACCGAATTCTTCTTTCGCGAGCAGCGGAAGAACGGTGCGTTCCTGGCCCAACATCCCACCCACGAGGGCGTTGACCACAACCAACAGCGTGAACTGGGCCAGGTTGGCGCGTAGGCCGAGCTGGATTCTGCCTCCGTTTGGTGCCGTCACCGCGGCGGGTGACCTCCGGCAAGAGCGGCGGTCACTTCCCTTGGCCCGCCGGTGATAACCGCCAGTGCCTCGCCACCGGCCTGCTCGAGGAGGCTGGCTGCGGTCATGGCCCGCTGACCGTGGCCGCAGTGGAGCAGTATGTCACCTTCCAGGCTGGTCGCTTGTGCAGCAATGTCACCGAGTTCGACGTGGATCGCTCCCGTGACATGGTTTGTCTGCCATTCGGAGAGCTGTCGGACGTCGACGATTGTCCGGTCGGCGCTGACATCCGCTGGCGGGACGAGGTCGGTCTGTGTCACGGGCCGACCGGCGGCGCGCCAGGCACTGATCCCACCTTCGAGTCGTCCTTTTGGCGGTTCAAAGCCGACATTGAGGGTCTGCCACACCAGGCTCGTTGTGTCCTGGTCATCGTCGACAACGATGACGATTGGGCGGTTCGGGTCAACGAGCCATCCCAGCCATGTGCCGAACTGGTCCCGCAATTCGATCGACACCGAGTTCGGCATGTGGCCGGCCGCATACCGGTCGATCGGACGGGCATCGACGACCACAGCACCGCCGGTTTGGAGCGTCGCGACTTCGTCCGGTGAGAGGGGACGAAGGACCGGCGGGTCTGCGCCGTAGACGGCTGGTCCGGCGCGATTGAGGTCCCGCAGCCGGTTGAAATAAGGCGGGTAGGACCCCAGCCCGCCGAGCAGGGTTGCCACGAAGTCGTCCTCCGAGTCGACTTGGAGGAGCGGGTTCGAGCGCCGCTCCCTCCCGATGGTCGTGGTCCTCTCCCCGGTGGACGCAGTGGAGCAGAACGATCCCGCCCCATGGGTCGGGTACACCGGCAGCTCGTCGGGGAGTATCAGGAGCCGATCCCGGATCGAATGGAACGCGGCCCGAGCGAGCGGCTCCGTCAGGTCCGGTGAGAGCAGGTCGGTGCGTGCGACACCGCCCGTTATGAGCGTCCCACCCGAGAACAACGCGAGTGGTGAGGCATCATCCGACAACAGGTATGCGAGGTGTTCCGGGGTGTGCCCCGGGGTCGCGATCGCCCGTAGGGTCAACCCACCGATGTCGATCTCGTCACCGTCGTCGAGTCGGCGATAGTCGAAAGACAGGTCGCTTCCCGCCGGGGCCAGCAGCGCCGCTCCTGCTGCTATGAGCTCGCGGCTACCGGAGACGAAGTCGGCGTGGAGGTGGGTCTCGACGGTGAACCGTAACCGCAGGTTACGTTGCTCGGCCGCCGCGAGGTAAGGCGACGGATCCCGTTCCGGGTCGACAACGAGTGCACTGCCGTCGCCGAGGTCGACTATGTAGCTGCTGTTCCCCAGTCCAACATCGATGATCGGCACGATGTCCATGAAAGATCCCCTCATATTCAAAGGTGGATTTGATGACCATACCGAGAACCGAATTCTATTGTCAAACATTCCTTTGAATATGAGGCTACGATTCGAGAGATGCAGGAGGCATGGTGACAACACAGTCGACGATCGGACAACGTACCGCCAAGAACGCTCTCTTCGACGGTTTCGCCGCGGTCGCCGGGGCGATGGCTAATGGCCGAAGGGCGGAGATCATCGAACTGCTGGCCCAGGGTGAGAGGAGCGTCGAGCGCGTTGCCGATGCCATCGACCAGAGCGTCGCGAACACCTCACACCACCTCCGCAGGCTCGCCCGTGTCGGACTGGTCAGTACTCGCCGAGACCGCACACGCATCTACTACCGCCTCACAGACGAACGCGTATACGACCTATGGGCCGCACTGCGCGACGTCACAACGCGACATCTCGACGACGTCGACAGACTCGCCCACGCCTACCTTGGAGACCGCAGCGAGATCACGACCATCACTCGCAGCGAACTCCAAGAGCGGCTCCAACGCGACGAGGCGACCCTCATCGATGTGCGGCCCCGAACCGAATACGACGCCGGGCACATCCCCGGAGCCATCCCGATCCCACCCGACAAACTCGACGAGCTGCTCCCCCAGCTTCCTACGGATCGGGAAATCGTCGCCTACTGCCGAGGCCCCTACTGCGTGTACGCCGACCAGGCCGTGCGCACGCTCCTCGCCAGAGGACGGGCGGCCCGACGGCTCGAAGACGGCTATCCCGAATGGCAACGAAGCGGTGGTCTCGTCGAGAAGAGCAGCGCCCATCACAGATCCCCGACATGACAGGGCACCAGGCGCGCTCACACCCACCGCTCGATAGCCCCGTGCCGGATCGCCGATCACGCGGTAGGTACGCCCCGCCACCCTGTACGGGTATCTACTCGAGCCTTCTCCCACGGCTCCCTGCGCCCTGAAGCAGCAGTCGGGCAATCTCAAGCCCGTGGGTGTCGTTAGCTCTTCCAGCGCCCGGCCCTGAGCTTCTATGAGCGACAACTAGACCGGGTCGCTGAAGGTCTGCGCACCCCGCTTGATTCCGAGAGCTGAGTCGGGACTCCCACTTCCTACTCAAGAGAGTGCACAAATGATGCTGCGCGGATCTCGGGCCTTGGTTTGGATAGGTAGGAACTCAAGTACCGCGGCTGCGCCCCGACCGGGCTGCGTGGACAGAATCGAAACTTGTTGTGAACATCTTTCGATAACGTCGTCGCGAAGTTCAGAATGGCTGGAGGCCTGGACGCTGGTGAAGCCAACAGAGACCACACTGGAAAGTCCCTGGTGGCACGAAAAGAGTTTCTGGTATGGATTGCACACGTTGCTGGACCCGGTTCGGGTCCCGTTTTTCCAGGCAGTGCTTCGGAACCACTCGCGGGAGTTCATGCGTGTTCTCGATCTCGGGAGCGGGGCCGGTTTCGTCTCCGTGGGGTTGGGTGACACTGCACACATGACGGCGGTCGATCTTTCGTCTAACGCAGTGTTCCAGGCACGGGCCGCCGGTGTGCCGAGAGTCGCTGTAGCGGACGCCACTCGACTTCCATTCGGTGATGCCACATACGACGCGGTGATCTGCTCAGAGGTGCTCGAGCACATCACCGAAAAAGACCTTGCAATCGCGGAGGCGGCCCGGATCACGGTCCCCGGTGGGCTATTCCTGTTCTCGACCCCAACCCGGACAGCGTGGAGCCGTCTCGCCCTCATCGAAGCGGCGCAGCGATGGCGACTCACAAGGGTGCTGCCTCCGGACCTCCACGTCTGGGATCACTTTCTCACCCGCGAGGAGCTTGTGAAAGTCCTCGACATACACGGTTTCCGGATATGTCGCATCACCGGCGTCGGGCTCAGTCCCACTGGCTGGCCGAGAATGCTCGCTGCATTGGCACTACTCAAGACTGGTCGTATTGGATATGCCGAGGCCGGCAGACGGATCGATCTCACGGTCACGAAGAGCATGAAACTGGCCATGATCGGCTATGCGGAGCGTGTGGAATGAGATCTGGCTTCGGTCGCCCATAAGTCCGTTATGTGAGGCATGTCGTGTGCTTGCAATGCCAGCCTCCACCGAAGACCTCGATCTGCTGGCTGCGGTAAATGAAGTCAAAATTGAGACCCAGTCGGGCGACCGTGTGCACCGAACCGTGATCTGGGTGGCTACGGAAAACGAGAGGTTGTATGTGCGCTCCGTTCGCGGCGATTTCGGGTCGCTGGTATCAAAGAGCGGTCACCGATCCTGAGGTAGCCCTGATCGTCGGGGACACCCGAGTTGCCTTCCGGAGGTCCTTCACACCACGCTGCGGCTCGAACCGGTTTCCTAGAGATAATGACCTGTCGACCTCACCCACCAATCCTCGGCGGACAGTGTGACCTAATAGGATTCTGCCCACCAACCGGTGCGCCCCACCACAGTCCTGTCCACAAACCGCCGGCCACTTGACAACATAAGAGAATCAATATGTGCCGCTCGTGGCGGTAATTTCAACCGCACTTATGGCGCTCTCAAAGCGTGAACGTGCACTGCTTGGCCGGAGCGCAATCGATGTCCAAGAGCCGAAGAGTTCACCAGCTCTTCACCGCTGTTGTGCTCCGCGGCTTCGCCCTGTAGCGGGTCGCTCCCGTTAGCGTTGGTCCGAAATGGCGACCGGCGAATGGCATAGTCCGTGATGTCCTTCGATACGGCCCCGGCAACCTTGCGGACAGACGGGGCGGTCCATCGGGGAGGTCGACTCCTCGGTCGGCTCACGGTGCGTCAGAGGGTGGGTCTTTTGATATTGGTGCTTGCGGCTGTCGCTGGTGCCTGCTCGGGGGGAGGATCCGCACCCGCCAACACCAGCAACCCTGGCGACTGGGAAGCAATCGCCAACACCGCGCGTGGCCAGACCCTCGATCTCTACATGTGGGGCGGGAGTAGCGAGATCAACCGTTTTGTCGATCGCACCTATGGCCCGATCCTGGAGGAAGAGTATGGGATCACCCTGAACCGGGTGCCGGTTGCCGACACCGTGGACGCCGTCAACAAGGTCCTGGCCGAACTGCAGGCCGGTCGGAACAACGGCGGGTCTGTTGATCTGATTTGGATCAACGGCGAGAATTTCTACACACTTCGACAAGCCAACGCGTTGGTAGGGGGTTGGGCTCTTCAAATACCCAACGCACGGTTTGTGGATTGGGATTCAGTTGCAGTGAACCGAGACTTCGGACTCGCCGTCGAAGGCTCCGAGTCCCCATTGGGCAGCGCACAGTTCCAGTTCGTCTACGACAGCGCCCGTACCGACGAGGACAGTCTGCCTCGCTCCTACATCGAGCTCGGGGAATGGATCGCGGCCCATCCGGGCCGGTTCACATACCCGGCGCCGCCCGCCTTCCATGGAACGAGGTTCATCAAGCAGGCGTTCTACGAGCTGACGGGTGGGGTGGAGAACTGGCTTGGCCCGCTGGATGAAACAGCGTTCGCCGAGGGCTCCGCTGGACTGTGGGACTTCCTCGCTGACATCAACCCCAACCTATGGCGCTCAGGTCGGACATATCCGCCCGACATCGCCAGTCTGAACCGCCTGTTCGCCAACGACGAAGTCGACTTCACATTCACACAGCTTCCCGGAGGGATCCAAGCGGAGATCGACGCCGGTGTTCTGCCGGCCACCGCCCGCCCGTTCGTCTTCGGCACCGGGACCATCGGCGATTTCCACTACCTGGCGATTCCGACCAATGCCGGCGACCCAGAAGCCGCGATGGTATTGGCCAACCTGGTGCTCGCCCCCGCATTGCAGGCCGCCAAGCTCGACCCAGCCAACGGATGGGGGGACGGTCTGGCCATCTCCCTGGACCTCGTCGACGGCGAAGATCGCGTTGCTTTACAGCAGGTGATGGACAAACTGGGCGATGCGGCCGTGTCGTTCGACCGACTCGAAGAGGTTCGACTTCCCGAGGTGGATCAGGCGTACACGCTGAGATTGGAACACGACTGGGATGTCTTCATCCGGCAATCGCAGCTTGCGGACTGAGCCACGGCGCAGCGCGCCGCTTCCGATCCGCGACCGCTCATGGCTGAGGCTCCTGCCGGCCCTGGTGGTGATCGTGCCGCTGTTCGCGGCGGCGCTCATGTTGGCGGTGATTCAGAGTCTGGGTTACTTCCCGCTCGTCGGGATGCGGAGCTTCAACCTGGACGCCTACCGATCGCTGTTGGGCAACGGTGAGTTCTGGCAGTCGCTTCTGCTGTCAACACGGATCGCTTTCACGGTCGCTCTACTGTCCACGGTGTTGGGTATCGCCATGGCATTGGGGATTCGGAAGATCTGGCGGGGGAGCGGACGATTGGGGTTCTTGTTCCAGCTCAACCTTCCGATTCCACACGTCATTGGTGCCCTGGCGATGGTTCACCTTCTGGGCCAGAGCGGCCTGATCGCTCGGCTGGGGCACGCGGCAGGGGTAATCGACGCCGCCTCGGAGTTCCCGGCATTGGTGTACGACCCGTTTGCGCTGGGCATCGTCGCCGAGTTTCTGTGGAAGGACGTTCCTTTCATTGCGATCATCGCACTCGGGGTGCTGGGAACCGTTGCCGAGAACTACGAGAGTGTGGCGGCATCGCTGGGTGCATCATCGTGGCAGCGGCTGCGTCACGTCACTTTGCCGCTGCTGGCACCCGCGGTGGCGCCGGCGTCGGTGATCGTGTTCGCGTTCGCCTTCGGCTCGTTTGAGGTGCCGCTGCTGCTGGGCGAGAGCTTTCCGAGCGCCCTTCCGGTCCTCGCCTATCGGCTCCACACCAATGTCGACCTTTCGGTGCGTCCGGAAGCGATGGCCCTGGCAGTGGTCATGTCAATTGTCGTGATGGTG
>JACZUI010000011.1:0-14552 GCA_022573225.1 Acidobacteriota bacterium | reverse complement strand
CCGCTGCTGCTGGGCGAGAGCTTTCCGAGCGCCCTTCCGGTCCTCGCCTATCGGCTCCACACCAATGTCGACCTTTCGGTGCGTCCGGAAGCGATGGCCCTGGCAGTGGTCATGTCAATTGTCGTGATGGTGACAGCGGTCTTCTATCTGATATTGGTCCGCCGCGTCCTGCGAAGAGAGCAACCGTGACGGAGGACCAATTGACGGATCGGGTCACTTCCCCCTCGTCTTCGCCGTCGCGAGCGCCGAGCCGGCCGCGACGACTTCGAGGGACTGTGGGTAGTCGGATCGCCGTCGTCCTGATCGTTGTCGCCATCCTTTTTCCGCTCGTTCCCTTGGTCATCCACTCATTCGCCCGTGGCTACGTCTTCCCACAGCTGGTGCCCGCCGAGTGGAGCACCCGTGCGTGGCGCATCGTGCTCGCCACGGATGGAGGCACCTGGAATGCCTTGAGGTGGAGCGTCGTCGTAGCCGTGGCGGTCACCGCCCTGTCGCTCCTCGTGGCGTTGCCGGCCGGAAGAGTGCTCGGTCTGCGAACCTTCCGCGGCAAACGGGTGCTCGAGTTCCTGGTGCTGACGCCCCTGCTGGTGCCCGCGGTTGCCGTTGCGATCGGCCTCGACATCACGTTCATCCGTCTGGGTCTCTCAGGAACCTTCTGGGGAGTTGTGCTTGTCCACCTCATCCCTGCCACGCCGTACGCCGTGCTGGTCCTAGCAGGCGTGTTCGCAAACTATGACGCAGATCTCGAGGCACAGGCGCGGACGCTCGGGGCCAGTCCCCTAAACGTCTTTCGGCATGTGACGATGCCCGCCATCAAGCCAGGTCTGATCATCGCCGGGTTCTTCGCGTTCATCGTGTCGTGGAGCCAATACGTTCTCACGCTCCAGATCGGTGGAGGGAAGATACTTACGCTTCCCGTCCTTCTTGTCTCGACGGCTAGCGGCGGTGATGTGGCAATCACCGGTGCGCTCACGATTGTGTCCGCATTGCCGGTGGTGGTATTACTCGGCTTGGCGTCCCGCCACGTCGTGCGGACCGGGTTGGGGACGACCGGCACATGACTATGCGCGTGGACTTGGTGGGCTTGACGAAGCACTTCGGAGCCGTGCACGCGGTCGAGGACTTCTCGCTCACCATTCAGCCCGGTCGCGTCACGGTGCTGTTGGGACCCTCCGGGAGCGGGAAGACGACACTGCTCAAGATGATTGCAGGGGTGCTCCGACCCACATCGGGGGACATCCGGTTCGACGACGAGTCCGTCATTGACCTGCCTGCGCCCGAGCGCGATGCGCCGATGGTGTTTCACAACGCTCTGCTGTTTCCCCAACTCAGCGTCGAGGACAATGTCGGGTTCGGTTTGCGGATGCGCAAGACGCCCCCAACCGAACGCAGCCGTCGCGTAGCAGAGATGCTCGAACTGGTGGGCCTCCACGACCTCAGGACCCGGCGCCCCGAGCAGCTTTCCGGTGGCCAGCAGCAGCGTGCGGCGCTTGCTCGGGCGTTGGTCGTCTCGCCCAGGTTGCTTTTGTTGGATGAGCCCCTCGCCAACCTCGATCCCGATCTCCGAGGCGAGATGCGTGAGTTGCTGCTCACAGTGCAGCGCAGCCTCGGGCTCACAGTGCTTCTCGTTACCCACGATCAGGAGGACGCGATCGTCATCGCCGACCATGTGGCGTTGATTCGAGGCGGGAGTCTGGTTCAAGAGGGTGTAGTACGCGATTTCTTCGAGCGCCCCGCCTCAGCATGGGTCGCAATGTTTTTCGGCGCCGGCAACCTCATTCCCGGACAGCGGACGAACAATGAAGTCGTGACCCCACTGGGGCGGCTGCGAGTGATATCTGAATCGCCTGCAATGGGAGCCGTGCTGGTGACAATCCGCCCCGAGTCTGTGGTGCTCGACGCTGTGGAGGGCCAGGCGAACACATTCCAGGGCAGGGTGGTCGCCGCGGAGTTCCGGGGCAGTCATATCCTGATGCGGCTCACAGCGGGAGGTATCGACTTGGAGGCGACGATCCCGGTGGACGACGCGAAGAGCCATGCCGTGGGCAGCACCGTTCGCGTCGCCTTGCCGCCCGAGAAGCTATGGCCACTCCCCGCCGACTAGAGGTGTCCGCTGAGACCGTCGCCGCTACCTAGAAGGACGAGAAAACCCAGGTACCGCCTGGGTTTTCTTTCGTAGCGGGGGCGGGATTGAACCCGCGACCTTCGGGTTATGAGCCCGAAATCGCTCGAGCCGCTGACCTGGGAGAACACGCGAGCCCGTATCCCGAGCGATCCGCATCCGTACCGGGGAAGTGGGAAGAGAAGCCGTGTAAGTGATTCAGGTGGCGACACGAATCGTTCACATTCGTAGCTCGGCTGCCCGGGCGTGCGCTTCGAGACCTTCGAGACGGGCAAGATCCGCCGCATCCTTGGCGATTACATCCGGGTCCGACATGGTGATCCACGTTGATGCTCTCAGAAAAGTGGCCACTGACAGCCCGGACTGGAAACGAGCGCCTCTTCCCGTCGGGAGGACATGGTTGGGCCCGGCTCCATAGTCGGCGAACACTTCAGCGCTCTTGGCGCCGACGAAGAGCGAACCATATGCGGAGAGACGGACGGCCATCTCCTCAGCGTCTGCAACATGGAGCGCCAGGTGCTCGGGTGCGAGGCGGTCGCCGAGTTCTACGGCTTGGTCCATGTCGTCGACCAGGATGGCTGCCCCTCCCTCCAACGCGGACGAAGCGACACCCTGTGTGGGCAGCGAGGCCAGTTGGTCGGCCAGGGCCTTTTCGACGTCTCGGATGACCTGGCGACTGTCGGTCATCAGGATCGGCAGAGCATCGGGATCATGTTCTGCTTGGGCCAGGAGGTCACTCGCCACACGCGAGGCGTCGGCTGTCGCGTCGGCGATGATGACGATCTCGCTCGGACCGGCAAGCCCGTCGATGCCGACCTCTCCGAAGAGATACTTTTTGGCGGCAGTTACCCAGCGATTGCCCGGTCCGATTACCAAATCACAGGCCGGCGAGAGCACCCCGAACGCCAGCGCCGCAATCGCCTGGGCGCCGCCGATGGCAAGCAGCCCGTCGGCACCGGAGATCGCGGCTGCGGCGAGGGTGATCGGGGTGGGGCGTGGAGACGCAACCCAGATTGTCGCCACTCCGGCAACACGTGCCGGGATGACGGTCATCAGGACAGATGAAGGCAGCGGGTGACGGCCGCCGGGTGCGTAGGCGCCGGTGGTTTTCACGGGCAGCCACCGATGTCCGGCACGCCCGCCGGGGATGGTGACGTCGAGGTCGAGGAGACAGGACCGCTGCTCTTCGGCGAAGGCGCGGATCCGCCCGGTTGTGCGATCGAGAAGGGTCCTCTCGTGGGAGTCGAGTTCAGCAAGTGCGTCTCCGAGCCGCTCCGAGTCGATTACCACCGGTTCTCCCGGGTTGAGGTCGCCGAAGCGCTCACCATGGTCTCGGATGGCTGCTTCGCCGCGGCCGCGTACGTCCTCGACAATGATGGCCGCCTCCTCGAGTGTCTTGGCGTCGACGGGGGAATTTCGTTCGCGGAGTGCCTGATCCGGTCCCACCACCCTCAGCCGACCGGTCATCTCATGTGCTCCCGCTTAGCGCGCATCGGTCGTCTCGTGACCCGGTGGGCCCGCCGATCCAGTTCACGTTCGATGTCGGTCATGGTGACTCCCGCACCGAGCGCCTTGACCAGAATGAAATAGAGAAGGTCCGCCGCTTCGGCGGCTACGTCGCCGCCGCCGACGGCTGCGCTCAGTTCGTCGGCTTCTTCCCGGAGTTTCGACGCGAGCAGGTCGCTGTCTTGCAACAGTCGAACCGTGTTCGACCCGGACAAGTTCTGCTCGCCGACCAGTTCTGAGAGACGACGTGTGAGTCGGCCCAGTCCGCGATCCTCGCCCCAGCATGTCCAGGTGCCTGCATGGCAGAAACCTGTCCCATGCTGACGAACGGTGAAGCGCATCGCGTCGCGGTCGCAGTCGACGTCGATTTTAACGAGCTCCTGAGTCGCTCCAGACGTCGCCCCCTTCTCCCAGATCCCCCTCGACCGGCTCCGATAGACTCCCCGCTTCGTCTCGATTGCCCGATGGACGCTCTCCGCGTTCGACCATGCCAGGCCGAGAGCGGTGCCTCTCTCATCAACGACGACAGTCGGCCACAATCCGTCGGCTCTATCGCTGGTGAGAGACGCCGTTATAGCTTCTGAGAGACTCATTTTTCCGGAGTAGAGGGCCATCCCGATTTGGGCATCGGCACCCATCCGGTCGAGTTCGACGATCTCGCTGGCGCTGGCTATACCACCGGCAATGGTCACGCGTGTGCTCCCGGCTGCCGCGATGATCGACCTGGCTCGCCGAAGGTCGGTCCCCGCCATCTCCCCTTCGAGTTCGACGAAGGTCACGAGGAAGCCTCCACAGAGGCTCCTCAGTTCGCTGATTCGGTCCATCACCGACTCGCCTGTCCTGCGGCGCCAGCCGTGGGTGAGGAGCTCCCCATCCCGCGAGTCGAGGGCGACGATCACCCGATCTCGCGGCAGTTGCGAGACGATCTCCGATGTGGCAGCGGTACCCAGAATCACTTTTGCTGCACCCCGGTCAAGCCAGTCGACGGCTGACCTCACATCGCGGATGCCCCCTCCCACCCTTATTGAAGCCTGGCCGCACAACTCGGAAATGACTTCGCTGTTGCTTCCATCACCCCGGGCTGCGTCGATGTCGATGACCGCGACCTCACCGGCAACGCTGAGCTTCTCCAGAATCGGGATGGGGTCGCCTGCGTCGATCGCTTCGGTCTCCCCGCCGATGAGCTGGACGGCACGACCCCCGACGAGATCGATGGACGGAATGATCACGGTCTCACCTCCTGACCTGTAGTCAGAAGCTCCCTCTTGAGGGTGGCAACTGTCGTCTCCCCATCATGAAGAATCGAGGCGATGAGCACCGCCGAGGCCCCATGACGGAGCGCTTCGGAGAGGTGCCTCGAACTGTCGGCGCCGCCCGAGGCGATCACCGGAACACTGACCGCCGAAGTGACAGCGGCAATGAGGTCGAGGTCGTAGCCGGATCGGGTGCCGTCCCGGTCCCAGCTCGTCAGGAGGATCTCGCCGGCACCAAGCGCCACTGCGGAGTCAACCCAGCCCTCGACATCGAGCCCCGTGCGTGTTCGGCCGCCGTTGACGACGACCTCCCATCCGACCCGGGCGCGTTCGGCTGCATCAACCGCAACAACCGTGCATTGCGACCCAAACTGAGCGGCAAGCTCACTCAAGAGCTCCGGTCGCTCGACAGCTGCTGTATTCACCGCAACCTTGTCGGCACCCGCTTCCAGAAGCATTGCGACGTCGTCGACTTCACGTACGCCTCCACCAACGGTCAGAGGGATCGAAAGGACCTGCCGCACCTTCGACGTTGTTTCTACCGCGTGGCCCCTGCCTTCGGGCGTGGCCGAGATGTCGAGGATGACGATCTCGTCGGCACCCTGATCCTGATAGATCGAAGCCTGATACACCGGATCACCGGCATCGCGCAGATTCTGGAAGCGGACACCTTTGACCACGCGGCCGTCTTTGATGTCGAGGCACGGAATGAGTCTCGGAGCAAGCATCAGGCTTTCCTCCCGGTGTTGTCGAGCCATCGGTCGAGTAGACAAGCGCCCCAGGTCCCGGAGAGTTCCGGGTGAAACTGGCAACCGAGGACTCCGTCCCTCTCGATGGCGGAGAAAAAGCTGCCGCCGTGCGATGTTCGTGCGCCTTTCCACCCATCGGGCACCGAGTCGAGCCTGTAGGAGTTGGCGAAGTAGGCCCAACCGGGCTCCAGGAACCGGCAGTCAGGGCCGGGCTCCACTTGATTCCATCCGAGCTGTGGGACAGACACTCCGACCGGGAAGCGGGTGACGGTCGCCGGGACGACACCTAGACCATCGGTCTCGGGGTTCTCCTCGCTCTTTGCGCAGAGAAGGTGCATTCCAAGGCAGATGGCCAGCGTTGGCCGTCCTTCATCGATGCGCGTCACGAGGGCGTCGCGCCAGGCGTGCGCATCGATCTGTTCCATGGCAGGAGCGAACGCTCCCACACCGGGCAGAACGAGACGGTCGATTCGACGCAGATCGTCTGACGGTCCGGCAAGTCGCGGGTTTGCTCCCAACCGCCGAAAGGCGGCAAGCACCGATGCGGTGTTGGCCGTGCCAGTCGGGACCACGACGACTTCGGTGCTCATCCGAGTATCCCCTTCGTGCTCGGGATCTCTTCGTCACCGATCGAGGCGGCGCTTCTGAATGCGATCGCGGTCGCCTTGAAGGCCGCTTCCGCCTTGTGATGATCGTTGTCGCCCCGAATCAAGTCGATGTGCAACGCCATCCGGCTTTCGACGGCGAGGGACCGAAAGAAGTGGACGAGATTCTCGCTGGACACGTCTCCGATGCGGTCTCTCGAGAAGTCGACGTGAATTTCGGGCCACGGCCGGCCGGATAGATCCACGACGCCACGAACCAGCGACTCGTCGAGCGGTACGTAGGCGTATCCGAATCGCTTGATCCCTCGACGGTCTCCAAGAGCGCTGTCGAGCCCGCGTCCCAGGGCGATGGCACAGTCCTCGATGGTGTGATGGTCATCGACTGCGATATCGCCCTCCGCTACCAGCTCCAGATCCACCGCGGCGTGCTTGGCGAAAGTGACCAGCATGTGGTCCAGAAACCCGAGTCCTGTGCTCACCGTGGACTCGCCGGTGCCGTCGAGATCGATCCGCCCGCTGATAGCCACTTCGTTGGTTTTCCTGTCGAGGGCTGTTTTCCGGGTCATGGGAGTAACTCCTCCAAGTCGAGGGTCTGGTCGAGAGTCCGGGCCGCCCGCGCCAGGCTCTGGCGAGTCCGCCGTGGATCGGCGCCGGGCGACACAACCGCGATCGGCATAACCTGAGCTGATCTGGCGGCCTCGATGTCGTCGGGTGTGTCGCCGACCAGCCAGGCATGCCTGACACCGAGCCGATCCAACGCCAGTCGCACCGGGCCCGGGTCGGGTTTGAGCGGTGCGTCTTCTCTGGCCACGAGCACTGAGGTCTTTTCGGAAAGCCCGAAACGGTCGAGGAACTCTTCTGCGTCGGCCCGAGGTCGACCGGTCACCACCCCAAGAGGCAGCCCCGCCGCCCATCGGCTCCAAGTGGACGGGTCGACCAGGGGCCGTTCACAGGCCTTCAGACCGAGGGTGTCTTCGCGTCCTTGGTAGATCTCCTCGAATCGCGCCACGACTTCGGAGTATTCGAGCTCAACGCCCCGATCTCTACAGAGTCGTCGGGTCAGATCCCAGTCGTCGTTTGCAGTTCCCGAAGCCTTCGCCTCGTCGACATCGGTTGCCGTCACGGTCACGCCGAATGTCAGAGCGGTCTCGATGATCGATCGCCGGTATGAGCTGCTCACATCGGCGAGGACCCCGTCGAGATCGAACAGGATCGCTTCTGGTGCCATAACCGTCCTCAGAGTCCTCTTCAGCCGGTCAAAATCCTGGCGGTCGCCGGGCAGAGTGATCCTGACCCAGTTCGCGAGCTCCTCCCTCCCGGGGAATCTGCGGATGCCGACGCCGAGAGACGCGCACCCGTCGAACATCCAATCCGCGTCAGCGCTTTCGGTCAGAACAAAGTTTCCCTGCGACGGCAGCGGTCTGGTCCCCAGGGCCTCGAGCAGGGCCGTCAACTCGGTCCGCTCTAACCGGACTGCACTCAGAACGGTTGCGGTGTCCCTGGCGGGGAGGTTGAGCCGCTCCAAGGCGATCGCCCCCGAAAGGGCAGACACCGAATAGGGGCTGCCGAAGGCGGACACCTCTGCGATCAGATCCGGCGGACCGAGGAGATAACCAACCCGAAGCCCGGCAAGACCGTAAGCCTTGGAAAGGGTGCGGACGACCACGACGTTGCCCGTTTCCAGGGCGGCTGGTGTCAGATCTTCATCGGCGAATTCGGCGTAGGCCGCGTCGAGAACCACGAACCGAGCAGCCTCGGACACCTTTCTCAACTCGGCTTCCGTGATCGTGGCGCCGGTCGGGTTGTTCGGTGAAACCACAAAGACAGCTTCTGCCTCTGACGTAGCAGAGATGATGTCGGCCGTCGGGTAGGGGCCTTCCCACCACTCGATTTCGACCAGCCGGGAGCCGACCTGCTTCGCATAGATGGGAATCATCTCGAAGGTGGGTTTTGTGGCCACCGCGCACATCCCGGGACCGAGGCGGGCAAGGAAGCAACGGAGAAGACCATCGTCGCCGCCCGCGGTGACCAGCACTTGATCCTCGTCGACCCCGTGAAGACGCGCGAGCCGACGTCGGAGTGGACCCGTGTCTGGATAGCGACGGATCAGCTCGTCGGGGCGATAGATCGAACTGATCAGATTCGCAGCCGCGGACTTTCCCTCGTTCCTCGAAAGATCGAGATCGACATCCGGGCCAAGAGCAGGCGGGGAATAGCTCGAAGCGCTCACGGGACGATCTGCTCCAATCGGGTCACCACGATGTCGGTGGCACCTCGCTCCTTGAGCGTCGGAATCAGCCGCGGCAGTTCGCCTCGAGGAACCGCAGCCTTGACAGACAGACCCGAACCACCATGGAGATAGGCGATCGTCGGCTCACGCATAGACGGAAGGATCTCGATCACCGACTCGAGCTCGGCACGGGTCACGTTCAATTCGACCATCGCCCGATGTCGAGCTTCGATGACCGAACGCAAGCTCAGGACGAACGCCTCAATCGCTGTCTTCTTGTCTGGAGAGTCGAGAGCGACGAGGCTTGCGTACAGCCGGGTAGAAGAACGGAGCAATTCCTCGACAACAACCAGCCCGTTCGCCGCCAACGTCTCACCGGTCGCAGTGATATCCACTATCAAGTCGGCGTCCTCGGGTGGGAACACCTCCGTAGCCCCATATGACCGTACGAACGTCGCGTCCAGACCTCTCTCCCGAATCCACCGCAAGGTCAGCCTCTCATACTCGCTCGCCACGACGAGAGGCCTTAGCGGCAGCTCACCTCCGTCCAAAGTCAACTTCGGAGCGGCAGCCACCAATCGCACCGGATCGAGTTCCGTATCGAGGAGCTCGACGAGATCGGCCTTCTTCTCCGCGACCCAATCAGCGCCGGCAAAGCCAACATCGCGTGATCCCGCCGCCAGCATCTCGACAATGGTTTGCGGCTTGAGAAGCTTGACCTCATAGCCGGGCACCGAGGGAACAGGACGATACCCACGCGGTCCCGAGCGCAGCTCGATCCCGGCTGCCGAAAGAAGCCCGGTTACACCAGACTCGATACGCCCTTTCGGGATCGCAAGATGGATGAGTGTTGAGTTGCTGTCGGGAAGCATATGGGCACTTTCCCGCCGCCATCACGGTCGGGTTACCCATGAACGAGAAACGCCGACCACTGGGGTCGGCGTTGAGGGGGGGTTTTGTCTTTTGCTAGACGCCCACTATCGACCGACCCGGCTTGGGTGATGATGGTGGGTGTGGGCGAAAAGCCGATTCATGAGGAGTGGGACCATAGTCCAACCGGAACCACGACACAAGGTCCGATAATCCCTCGATAGAGAGAAATGCGACGATCTCCAGTGTCGCATGCGAACATTCCCGCCCCGTGACCGCCCTGCCACGACATCTACTCCCGGATAATTCTTTCGTCGCTCCAGGCGGCCGGCTTGCCGTTGGAGGCTGCGATGTCATAGACCTGGCCGACGAGTTTGGGACACCTTTGTTCGTCTACGACGAGGCCATGATGCGGGCCCGGTGCCGTGAAGCAGTCGCTGCGTTCCCCGATGGCGCCGCCTATGCGACCAAGGCCTTCATGTGCATCGCAATGGCGCGGCTCGCTCACGAGGAGGGGATGACGCTCGATGTTGCCACCGGTGGCGAGATCTATATCGCCCTTGCCGCGGGTGTCCCCGCCGATCGTCTTGTGTTTCACGGGAACAACAAGTCGGTCGCAGAGTTGCGAATGGCGCTGGAAGCAGGCGTGGGCAGGATCGTCATCGACTCCTTCGAAGAGATCGAACGACTCGAGCAACTCGTTGCTGGTGGTTTGGCCAGGCCCACGGTGATGATCCGGGTCAACCCAGGCGTGGAGGCACACACTCACGAGTTTCTGCAGACCGGCGTTCACGACTCGAAGTTCGGGATCTCGATCGTCGACAACAGCGCCATACGAGCTATCGCTCGGGCACGAGATTCCTTCGACTTCGCAGGAGTCCACGCTCACATCGGATCCCAGGTGTTCGACGTCCAGTCATTCGAGAGGGCCATCGGGGTACTTGGTGAGTTCGTGGCACCCATCGAAATCGAGGAGCTGTCGATTGGAGGTGGTCTGGGTGTTGCATACGTAGAAGGAGAGACGGCCCCAACCATCACCGAATGGGGCGTGGCGGTACGGCGGGCTGTCGCCGCCGCCGGCATCGAGGCGAATGTCACAGCCGAGCCGGGCCGGGCGATCGTGGCCCAGTCTGCAATAACCCTCTATACGGTGGGCATCATCAAGGAGATCCCGGGTGTGCGCACCTACGTCTCGGTCGATGGCGGGATGAGTGACAACCCTCGCCCGATCCTCTACGGAAGTGGATACGAGGCATTCCTGCCCCGGGGCACCGATGACGACCGGCCGATGCACATTCGAGTGGTGGGCAAACACTGCGAGTCCGGGGACGTGGTGATCTGGGACGGGACTTTGTCAGAAGACCTGGTCGTCGGCGACATCCTGGCAACTCCCGTCACCGGTGCTTACGGCCATTCCATGGGCTCGAATTACAACATGGTCATTCGGCCGCCGGTGGTGTTTGTCCGTGACGGCGTGGCGAAACAGGTGGTCCGCCGAGAGACCTACGATGATCTGCTGGCCCGAGATTTCGGGGTCGACTGATCGGTTCCGATCCGTTCCATGATGATGCTGATTGTGGGTTGGGCTTCAGTGCACCAGGCAGCCACGCCGGGGAACTTGACCTCAAGCCGATCACTCTGAGTGGTCGGCTTGAGGTTAGATGCGAGCCATGGGTTTCGCCGATTGGGCGACGGCTAGGCCGACACTGGCTGGGCAGAGGCCAGGGTGGCGATCTGGTCGATGACTTCAGATGCCCGGAGCACGCCATTGTGTCCGTGGCCCTGTGTGCTCACAAGCCTCACACCCCAACTTTCAGACATCAGCTTCGCCTCTTCGATCGGCACCATGTCGTCATCGACGTCGTGGATGATCAGCGTGCTGTCGGGGACGTTCATGTCGAGGATCCCTTTGGGGATTCGGTCCCAGAGGTCTTCGCCGAATCTGTCCTCCATCGAGTGTTTAACAGCCTTGGCGACCACGGGCCGAAGCCGAAGCATCGCTGCGAACGATTCGAGAGCTTGATGGGGCCGCAGGCCGGGGGCCAGGAGTACAAGCCTGTCGGCTTTGAGCGAACGTTGCATGGCCACTGCTGTCGCCATTGCGCCGAGTGAGTGCGCGACGACGATGTCGACCGTGCCAAGAGCGTTTCCAGCGATCTCGATGGCGTCTGCCATCTCGTAGGCGTCTGTGGAACCTCCAGCCTCGATGCCGTGGGCTGGGAGGTCGATGACCACACATCGGTAGCCCTCCTCTGTGAGCCGCTGGGCGATCCGGCGGTATTGCCGCGACGACCCGGCCCATCCGTGGATCAGGAGAGCCGTTCGCGAACCATCGCCTGTCTCATACCCGTGGACCACCGATCCGGCCGACTCGAAGGTGATGCTCTGTGCCCCCGGTGGAATTTGTGGTGACCGAGGCCGAGCGAGTGGGAACGGCGTGAACCACAGATACGTGGCGATGCGGCCTGCCAGCGCTGGTGCGATGTAGGAGAGGCCTGCGAGACCGACGCTTATCGTCTTCAGGACCACAGCCTCCCTTCTACTCATGCGACCCTCCCGACCTGGGGTCGGTCTTCCGGCGCCGACCGGGTGGTCTCTGCGATCGGGCCAACACCGAAGTTGAGATCGGCGATGACCTCTTCGGGTGAAAGACCGAGTTCGAACCCATCGAGTTTGATCTCGATCCGTCCTGCAACAGCCTGTCGGGCTCGGTTCCTGTACTTCTGTAGCATGTGCTCCTCCTTAGTGAGTTGCGATATGCGACCCACTATGCCATAGTCCGTTGCGAAATGCAACCCACTTGGGTATGATGTCAACATGACACCGACAAAGTCCGGCGGGCCGGGCACCAACCGCTATGACAATCTCGACTGCTCCGTGGCGCGAACACTCGAACACATCGGAGAACGGTGGACATTCATGGTCCTCCGCGACGCGTTCTACGGCGTCCGCCGCTTCGACGACTTCCAAGCGAGTCTCGGCATCGCCCGGAACATCCTGACCATACGTCTCACCAAGCTCGTGGACGCCGGGATCATGCGCAAGGAGCGGTACCAGGAGCATCCGTCGCGGTATGAGTACCGTCTGACCGAGAAAGGGCGGGATCTTGTGCCGGTCCTCACCTCCCTTCTCGCATGGGGCGACAAGTGGGAGACGGAGAACGAGCCGCCGGTGCGGCTGATCCACACCACCTGTGACAACGTGATGCACAGCCAGAGCGTGTGCTCCGAATGCGGCGGGGAGATCAACGTCTTCAATCTGCGGTTGGACCCGGTACCGCAGATCGTGGTCGAACGGGGTCTCGAAACGAAGCTGGCAGCCCACCCGACCTGAACCACCAGCAGGCGGCAGCCCTTCTATATCTCAGCTTCGTTGAAGATCAGGTGTCTCGGCGCATCCTGGGGATATCAACGGCCACCCATATGCGTGCCCCAACTGGTGGGTGACGCTCGAGGCGAAGCGGTGGGAACCCGCAGTGGTGACGTTTCTGGGGTGGTGTTCCACTCCAACCGGGGCAGCCCAATACACGTCAGAGGAATTCGCCGAACTGTGTCACCGTGACGGGGTGTCCCAGTCGGTGGGCCGCACCGGAGTGTGGCGGGACAACGCCCAGTCGAATTGTTCCTAGCCACCTTGAAGAAAGAGCTCGTTCACCGGCGAGTGTTCAAAACCCGGGTCGAGGCTCGCCTCGCCATCCGGCATTGGATCGAAGCCTGGTACAACCGCCGGCGGCTTCACGCGGGACTCGAATACGTATCGCAATCGAATTGGGAGGACCACTACCGTCACACCACCAACATCATGGCCGCATAACAATCGGGTCCGGCCAGAGGGGGGAACTCCAGGTTTGGCCCCTGGAAGCTTCGCGCATATCGCCCAGGCGACGACAGTGTCTACCGAGTTCCCATCGAGATTGCCAATGAGTCCTTCGACATGGCCGCAGATTGACCTCCGCGAGCGAGAAATGACGCTAGAGAGCGACAGAAACTGGGTGGCACATATCGCTCATGATCCAGAGTGATAGCGCGCAAGGCGCGGCGTCCGGGATCCGGCAATCGGCGCTACCTGTCACGCCTGTTGACAGGACCGTTTGTCGTCCAGTCGACAGGGCGTTTGACACTGAAAATGCAGGGGTATGAAATGTAGAAAGTGGCACCGGCGACATGAACCCGATCGGTCCATCGCGCGGGAGGATGCGATGGGTTCGGAAGAAACGCGAAATGATGAAGGTGATCGTGGTCAGCAGGAGTGTTGATAGTTGCAGGCGGTCTCATGCAGGTAGGTGGCCCATTCCTCGGCGTATTGAGCCCGGATCAGCCCATGCTCTCCTCCTCAAGGGACGACCAATCCCCGAACCCTGATTGGCCAACAAGATCGGGATGTTTTGCTCCATTCCAGTCCTCGAACTGAATGCGCACAGGACCAGAGGCGAGAGCCGACTGGGTTACCGAACCTCTTGTCGAGAGACACAGCGAAGAGACCACCGCGGGAGGACACCTCCCCGTCACTGCGGCCCTCGTGGCCGCTATCGGTGTCCTGCTACTCATCCAACCTGGGCTGGGAATCCACTGGCCGTGAGGTTGGAGCCATACGCGCCGAGCCGCCAGGATCTGTCAGTTGTCCGAGGTGATAGTCCGATCTGGAAGCCCGAGTTCGGTCCGACAGGCCTCCCAAGCCTGGTCTCCTTGATATGTCCCCGCCTTGCGTAGTGTTAGTTGGCTCGCTTCGGTGGGATGGCCGGTGTCATCAAAGTCAAGTTCGCCGAAGTCCTCCCCGGCCCGCGTCTCGACACATTCGAGGATGGCTCTCGTTTCGGCTTTGTATTCTTCCTCGTAGCCCAGATCGTTCCGACACCTGCCCCACGGTTGATGGTCCTGGTATTCGAACGCAGCATCTCTGGTCTGCTGGCCATGTTCAGTCAGATATCCGAACTCGTCGTAGCTCAAGTCGCCGAAGTCTTCGCCGGTTCTTTCTTCGACACACGCCGTCACCGCGGTGGCTTCTGCGCGCAATTCTTCAAGGTCGACCTCTCCGAGCGCAGCCGCCCAACCGAGCGACACATTCTGGGAGAGGTGCAGGTCGGAGCACCCTTCATTGGCTTGAAGGACTGTCGGGCCTGAATGTGGAAAGAAGAAACTCGCGTGGCCGTTGGATTCGAACAGCACCTCAGCCTCAATCCCAGCGTTGGTGTAACAAGCCACCATTGCTGCCGCTCCT
>JACZUI010000054.1 GCA_022573225.1 Acidobacteriota bacterium | reverse complement strand
TTTGGATCTGCCACAGCGCCTGGCTCAACCGACGACGGGCCACCTGTTCTGCCAGATCAGGCCAAAACGTCCCAGCAAGCAGATCTCTGGTATGGCGCCGATCACGATATGTGACCAGGAAGGCGAATAGCGAACGACCCAACGAGGACGGTATGGGTGGCATGTTGTGGCCGTCATGGTCGACTACGAAGCCGCCGAGAAACTGGATTTGGATCGAGGCCATCGGGTTGAATCTACCGAACGTCGCCGCTACAGGCTTGCGCGCACTGGTGGGCGCCACCCCCTCCGGCCGATCATCTCGCCACGGCTCTGGGCTAAGCGGCTCCACGGTGAGACGGGACCTGACTGTCCTGCGCAACGCAGGCCACAACACCGCTACGACGGGGCAACGAGCGTCATGACGGAAAGTTTGGTCTGACCTCCGCCTCCGGCTGAGACAACTGAGAGACGGCGCCTCCGCATAGTCGACTCTGAAAGACAGCGGTCGGACTCGAGGAGGTCCCCAAATGTGTCCGTCCGTCCCGGCCCTATCGCGCCGGTGATCAAGGATGAGCGATCACAAGGAGCAAATGTTGGCTGATCTACCCGACTCGGATCTGATAGCCGCCGCCAACGAGGTGTTGGCCTCGCTGCCCGAGACCATCATGCAGGTCAACTCCGACATCCAGCTGATGTCGGTTAACCGGCCGGAATCGCGTATCTTTCGGCGCGCTGCGGTTACCGGGGACCTCCTTGAGGAAATCTTGGAAGGGGCAGCAGTCGGCATGATCAGAGGTCTGATCGATAATGCAAAGCGAACCGGTGGTGCTATTGCGGAGTATCACTCCGGGAGCGACCTGTTCCGGGTTAGGGCGAAACCTCTTGCGTCGGCTCCTCGCACTCTCCTGGTCTTCCAAAACATCACCGACCCGAGGCACCCCGGGGAGACAACCGTGGACCTTGTTCGAGAGAAGCGCAGCTTCTTGGCTTCCGTCAGCAATGAGTTGCGGGCGCCGCTGACCGCGGTGATCGGCTACACAAGACTTCTGTCGAAGCCCGATTCGGGTCTGGACGAAGCTGCCCGCGCGGCGATGGTGCGTGAATTGACCGACCAGGCGTGGGATCTGGCCGGGATGGTGGAAGACCTGCTCATGTCGGCTCGCGCCGAGATGGGAGAGCTGAGGGTGGCCAGCGTGCGAGTGAATATCGCTGCCAACCTGGCCCAAGTCATCGAATCGATGGCAGGCCGAGGCAGTCGTGTTTCGGTCAGTGGAGACGGGACCATCAGTGGTGTTGGGGATCCGGCAAGATTCCGCCAGATCGTTCGCAACCTGCTCAGCAACGCCCTAACCCACGGACTCGAGCCGATCACTGTCGAGATCACCGCCGACGAGGCCCACGCCGGAGTGCGAGTAAAGGATCGAGGACCAGGTGTGCCCGATGATTTGGCAGACTCGATATTCAGTCAATACGTCACCGGACGAAATGCAGAAATAACCGGGCAAGTTGGGATCGGTCTGTGGATCTCCAGAGAACTGACGAACCTTATGGGCGGACAGCTAACTTACCGAAGAGAACCGGAAGAGACAGTATTCCAGGCGACAATCCCGCTGTTTCGCTCACCGAGTCAATAACACCCCGGGCTTCGAACATAGGCTAAGTCCGGCTCTTTTTCTTGGCTGGACGCTCTTTGGCGAAAACCATTCCCGGTTTCGAATTCGCCGACGGCGGCACTCGCTTCGCCCAAGACCTGGTGGCACGAATCGCGGCGCACGGCAGCGACGTCATTGCGGTCGACGTAGGCCCTGAAGGGGGCCTGATGGTGATCGGTGGCCGAGATATGGCCCTGTGGATACGCGACCTCAACCCGGAGACATGGGTTAGCGCCGCCTGCAATCTCGCCGGGCGCAACATGTGCCTAGAAGAGTGGTGGGACGCCCTCCCTGGAGCCGATACATGTACGCGACATTGTGAACAGTTCGCTTCGGGCGAGGGAGCCCCCGACGGTGCAGACCCATGGACCTTCGAGTTCACAGGCGTCGACACGGGAGCCGACAGCTGACCAATCGCGGCGATGCACAGAACCGATGCCTCCCGAAACAGCACTCAGGCCTGGAGCGCCGCAGAGACCCGTTGGAGACGTTCGGCCGACTCAGGCCCGGGACTCGCCGACAACAGCCGGTTGACCGTTTCAAGGGTCGTCTGCTTCATCCACGGCTCGGAGTCGACCACTAGAAGCCGGGGAAGAACCTTGTCGACCAGTTCGGCGTCCTCACCGATCAGCCCGAGTTCGAGAACGGTGGCCAGAGTCCAATAGTCGTCAGACTCGGCCCCACCCACCCGGACGGCCGCGAACGTGACGAGGGGCACTAGCCGTGACAGCTCTCGTAGAGCCTCTTCAGTTCCCTTGTCCACGAGCAGACTCACCGCGTTGATGCCGGGGTAATAGTCCATGGGCTCGGCTTCGAACCCTCTGGTGTAAGCAACGATCGCCTGGTCGAGAAAGGCGCCGGCGCGGATATCATCGCCAGACTGCTCGGCCGCCATGTAGCGGTCTTTGTAGATACGTCCCAGAAGTCCCAGCGTTTCCGCCGATTCCCCTGTTTCCTTGAGCAGTGTCTTGAGCGTTTCGATCGCTCGGTCCTCGTCGCCAGTCCCCTTGCGACGGTTCAAGGCAAAGGCGAACTGCTGGCGTGCGACCACCGATTCCCTAAGACCAGAGGGGAACTCCTCGTACAGGTCGACCATTTCCGAGTGCGCATCCACATCCCGATAAGACAGAAACAGATCCATGAGCACGCCACGCTCAACACGTTTCAGGTCGCCGAGTTCGGCACGGACCGCGTTGAGCGCTTCCACGCCCTCGCTCTTGGCGACCCTCAACCGCCGCCGGAATTGGTCTGAATACTCGGCCCTTTCACGAAATACGTCGGTGACTTCGTGAGACATTTCGATCCCCGGGAAACCGTTAAACAACTGAAACAAAGGACTGTCTTTCGACACCGGTCCATCGAGAGCTCTCTCAATGCGCTCCTTGAGCGATGACCTGAGCGCCTCGGCCGCCTCGTCTGTCAGAGAGCCCGACTCGAGCTCGTAGGGAATTCCCCTGACTAGGGCAACGTCGAATGGGAGAGTGCTCGTCGTGGCAAAGATCGGGATCGTTGTGTAGGGCTTGGCTGTGTGCCTAACACCGAGTTCATAGAAGACATTCGGATTCGCCGTGGTCAGGTCGGCGATGACGAACTCCGACAGCAACAGTCGAGCAAACATCGCACTATGGATCACTCCGCCCGATTGCTCCTGGTCGCCACGGATTGCTTGCAGCCCCGCATCTTCGATGGCCGGCCTAATCCCCCGGTTGTAGATCTTGTCGAAGTCGATCTCGATTCCGCTGCGCGGATCGGTCTTCACGCCAAAAGGCATGTCAACAAAACACACTTGCTTTCCGGCAGCATCCATCTCGGAAGTCATGTCCACATCAGATTGCAGTGGAATCGGAGGGTACGCCAATCTGATCCCGGCCACGTGTCTGCGCTGAGCGGATTGCCCATGCTCGACGTCAACGGTTAGCGGAAAAGGGGGATGTAAATGTCAGCCGAGCTCATCGAGCGCCGCAAGGGTGGGCCAACCGTGACCCAGACCTGACCGGGTTGCACTTATGAGAGGCGTTTTTCTCGGCTAGCTAGACAAAAGCGGGGTGGACGTATCGGGGACGGCTCCGTTCGATGGGCCAACCTTTTCCGCACCGCGGATTTCCCTCGGCGGCCCATCTTTGATGGGGCGACTGTGCTTGTCCGACGAGCCTGTCGAGCGCACACACTCGTATCCGGTGATGCGTCATTGCTTCCTAACCCGCGAGGGAGAACGCGAACTCCTGGCGAATAGCTTCGAGCGTTATTCCCTCGTTGGCTTCATAGCTCTTGGACGGGTCGTCCAGCCTGCGCATCTTGTTACTCCCGGCATGATGCACCGCCATGAGCTGCCATTGAGAGGTGAACACCGGACTCCCCGAGCTCCCCGGCTCTGTGGGCGCTGTGTAGTGCACTTTGGAGCCGCCTTTCTCATAGGCCAGCAGATCGTTGCCACGGATGGAGAATTTGAGACCGGCCCCGGCGGGGTGACCTACCACGTAGACGAACGCTCCTTCGTTCGCCAGCGGCAGCGCGGGTGCAGCCTCGATCGGTTGTGTCAGAGCAGGCTCGTCGCCGTCGAAGCGAAGCAGGGTGACGTCGCATCGGTCGGGAGGCGACGTCCAGATCTCCGACATGCCTGAAAGAATGAGGGGATTGTCTCCATCTCCTTTCAGAACATCGAACCGCGCTTTCACCTCAACGGGTCGAAGCTGAGAAATCCCATGAGTTGAGCTCACCACGTGCGCATTTGTCGCCAGGATTGTCTCGTCGCCGAGGCTGTCGTGGATGAGTCCGCCATTGATCAGGAAACCCGTGCCCCATCCCTCACCGTTGGCGTCGGTGATCTTGCAAACCGACTCCGCGCAGCGCAGTCCGCGCAAAAGCGTGTTGTATCCGATCGGCAGTGCGGCACCGAATATCTTCTCGAACTGCATCGGCGATTCCGGGAGGTCGAATGCGGCTTGATGCCCCAGCTGAAGGAGCCGATCGCTGACCGCGAGCACCACCGGGTCTGTCTCTTCGAGTCGCCAGACCTCCGTGAGCTGGCGGCGGAGACTCCCCATTTCGAAGCTGTTGACATTCTTGCTCTGGGCGAGCTCCTCGGCCACGTCCTTGGCCTCATCGGTCTTTCCCATCCCCACCAGGGTCTCGACCTCAGTGGCACGGTCCCAAATCGTCCTCTGATTTGCAGGTTTTTGTCTCACCACGGCGAGAATGTCACCGGCCAATTCCGAGACGTCGGGTAAACCGCTGGGCACCGGCTCCTTGTCCTCTGCAGCCCGATGCATCAGGGCCAGAAGGTTGACGCCGTGCCATGCCGGGTCTGTCTTGGCGGTGTAGGCGTCGAAGTAGGTCTCGATCGCTTGCCGCAGGTCAGTTCCGCGGTCTCCAAACACGTACCTCTGCTTTTGCAGTCGGCCCAGCAGCCCGAGTGCTTCGCCGCGTTCCTTGTCGGGAACATCGTCGTCGCTCGATAGGCGTGTCAACTCGAGTTCTGCAGCATGCAGCGCTCCGATCTCGATCAGGGCCTGGCAATAGCGGCGCCGAGTCTCGAACGTGGCTCGCCCGGTTGCCAGTGCGACGTCTCCTGCGGAGATGGCGTGGCGGAACTGGGCGTGGCGCTGGAGATCGCTGATGGCTTCTTGAATCAGCTCAGGGTCAAGTTGTTTTCGCCACATTGCCTCGAGGAGCTCATCGACCGCTTTGGCGACTGCGTTGTCTTTACCCTCGTCGAGAGCCGTCTGTAGACGCTCTCCCAGCGGTGTTTCGAAGAAAGACAATCGGAAGCCCTAGAAGCCGAGGGCTGAACGCACGGCTTTTCGAACCGACATCTGCCGCAGGTATTTGCTGACGGGATGGCGGAACAACCCGTCGTTCTTCACTATCTCGTCCTGCACGACCTCCTTGTCATTCCGCTTGTAATCGTTGGCGATCGTCGGGTCAGCCGCGCACACAGGGTCGAGTCGATCCGCGATGTTCGCCCAATCAGTGACTTTGGACGGAAAGCCATCTCGTCTGGAGTATTCAGGCTTCAACTGGTCTTGGATCTCGCTTAGTCCCAGTGGGCAGCCGAGCGTGATCACCGCGTCGACAGGGGTGCTTTCGCCGACGCGCTTGAGGACGTCGTACGTGATTACCGTGCCCATGCTGTGGGCGATGATGACGTGTGGCCGCGTATTCACTGCGGAGGTATCGGCGAGGAACCGTTTCCGAATCTCGTCTTGCACGCGGTAGGTATCGCCAGGTCGGGGGGTGTGCGATGTGTTGAAGAGGTAGTGATGGACATCGCGTAGAAGGATTCGCATCAACGGCTTCTTGACGAACCACGGTAGGGGCATCGCCTCGAGTTCATGAGCTTTGGATTCGTCGACATCCTCGAGGTCGGGGACCGGAGTGCTCTCATCGGCGTCGAGGTGATACTTCAGGATAATTGCCTCTATGAAGGCCTTTTCCCGGGGGTCTGCGGCTTCGAGGTAGCTCTCGTCGATAGAGGGGACTTCGCCCGCTGTCACCCCTTCAAAGATCACCGACTCCTTCTCTTGGGTGGCATCGCTCGACTCTGCGTACATCACATCGGCCCAATAAACCATTGAGGAGGTGACGCCATAGGTATCGAGATCGACGCCATCGCCTCCATCTGCGAGCAGTCGTTTCCAGCTCCTCAGCACCCGATCGGGTTCCCGCTGGTTTCCAATTCCATGGATGAACGTCACATGTCCAGTCAATGCTGCCTCCTCAGGTCATTCTCATTCACACTCCGCCAATCAATCCGGCCAACAAGGGCCGTCCTGCTCGAATTGAGCGGGCCATTGGGGAAGTTCTCCGACCTGGGTTCAACGACGCTGGAAGTGAACCGCGGACCTTAAAGAGAATCAGCATCCTTGTTCTCACAACCAGTGAGCGTATCGCGCGGCTGTCTCAGTTGTGTCTCAGGTTTCTATGGATCGGACCGGATCCTTGCGTTATCCGACCGAGGATCCGCTCCGACTGGCCTGGCTGGGCGGAAGCAATCCTCGCCTCGTGAGGAATTCGATTAGGAGTTGCCTTCATGAAGACACCTGTCCCCCCTCGAACCGACGATGATGAACTCGAGGAGGCATTCGCCACCGAACTGCGACGTCGGGTGGAAGCGCTCATAGACGCCGACTGAGGCTCAAATGGCACTGGTGGCCCGGAAATGCTCGATCTCATTCAAGACCGAGGACGCTGAGCACAGGCGCAGTTTGCAGTCCCTTGATGCATTCGACATCGTCGATAAGTCCTTTAACGAGCCGATCCTGTCAGACAATGAGGACTCATACTCCAGAAGATTCGGTCCGAATACATCGCGGACTCGACGTGACGATCCACCCTGTCGGGTCCCGATGGGTATGTTTGAGATGCCTGATAAATCGTCTAATTGGAGGGCAGAACATGCGTACCACGGCTGAACTCAGACGTCTGTGGAGCCCCGCCTGTGATTTCACTAAACGCACCTTCACCATGTATTCGGGAGCGACGCTTCGTGGGCTCAACTCGGTAGCGTTGGACGCGTTCCAAGCACTCGACGGTGTCATGCGCACCTTCAACTACGTGCCTCGTGCAAACTCGCCCGGGGCATGGGAGACGGGGGCCTATAACTGCCGGAAGATCACCAGTGGCACCGGTTACAGCCTGCACGCCTACGGAATAGCCGCCGACATCAATGCTCGCACCAATCCGTACGGCAAGGCACTCATCACCGATATGCCAGTTGCGATGGTGATGGCTGCCAAAGGCATCAAGACCACTGAGGGAGCGCAGGTATTTCGTTGGGGCGGCGACTACCGAAGCGTCAAGGACGCCATGCACTACGAGGTCGTCGCATCGCCGTCGGAGTTGGCCGCGGGAATTGATTGGGCGAGTGTTACCGCTGAGCCGCCCAATCAGAACGATCCAAGAACCTGGCCCAAACTGCGAAAAGGTGACAAAGGACCTTCGCTAACACGACTCAATGAGCTGCTGGAAGCGGCAGGTTTCCCCGACACCAATCCGACTTCGTTTGGGACAAAAACATCGGCGGCGGTTCGCTCGTATCAGACATCACGCAAGCTCGATGTTGACGGCATCGTTGGTCTGCAGACGTGGACGTCGTTGCTGAACGATATGCCCGCAATTGCCGAATCCGATCCTTCCCCATTCAAGATCGAAGTGCATTCACGTCCCGAGAGACCCATGGTGAAAACCGGGTCGAAAGGTTCGGTTGTTGAGGAATTACAGCGACGGCTGCTCGATGAGGGTTTCGATCCGGGACCGTTGGACGGCGTGTTCGGTCGAAAGACCAAGACGGCCGTGATCGCTGTCCAAAAGGCAAACGGGCTCGAGCCAGATGGCATCGTCGGGAAGCTCACATGGAGGGCAGTTCTCGGCTGACCGAGGTTTAACCCGACTCAGCCACTTGCACGCGAGTAGCTCAATTCTCCGCCTGGAGGAATGAGTGTGATTGGCCGGACCTGGGCGAGCGTCCTCAAATGATGAGGGACGTCGTCTGTTTCAGGAGGGCGTTTTCGTGCGGTCATGTTTGCGATGAGGTTGATAGCTTCAGGTGACGTTGAGAGGAGTTGACGTGGATCTCTCGAGAACACTTGACGTCGTTATCGGCTTGATCTTCATTCTCGGGCCCCTTCTTTTTGGCGAATCGGCGGTCAGCCTGATGGGTCAAACGTCGGCCGGGGAGGGCAGCTCTCAGTTGGTCGCAACGTCGCAGATGACGAACGTCACTGCCATTGGCGAGCATTATCAAGCTGGATGCGGTCACCTCTTGAATCGTTGAATCGCCAAACGGTTCGACTCGCACCGTCGAACACAACCGCTATGGATCCAAGGTCGGTTCCGGTGTCATCGACGTCCCAGGTGTAGAAAATTCTATGGTCCCAGTCATCCCGGCGAGGGGAGGGATGGGCCTGAGTCGCTCGTGGCTCTTTAACCTCTCTGATGATTTCTTGAGCAAGGCTGTGTGGAAAGTTGTGGGACCCTCCTCCCGGCTCTCGACTCGACACAAGGATGATCGACGCAGAGATACGCTCAAGGAGCTCCAAATTGATACCTCGCTTGGACCCGTGATGCGAGACTTTGAACACGTTCGCCCTGAGCAGATCGGTGCTTCTGCGCGCAGCAGCAATTGCCTTAGCGGCATCTGTTGTTGAGGCGGGAAGGTATGGGAAGTCGACCATGACGTGAGACCAGGAATTCGTCTGTGCATCGGCGCCCAAAATGATGCTGGATGCCGGATCGTTTTTGGTCGTGAGCCGTCCGTTCTCGTCACGCGTCTGATTCGCCGTGACCGGGTACTCCATTCTGAGCGAAATGGACGAATCGTTGATTTCGGTCCCATAAGTGTCGAAGCGGTTGCGAAGCCCAACTGCTGGAGAAAGGACAGTGACGAGAACACCATGAATCCAGCGTCTGAGTCCAGCGGTGGGCTGCGCGTACGAAATTGTCGCTCCTCTTCGCTCGATCTCTTTCATCGTTGCCGTATAGGCCGGAATGGGATGGAAGTAGCCCGGATCCCAGAATTCTCCGATCCGGTCGCCGTGATCTCGAAACAGCCTCGGGATGTTGCTCATGTGGTCTCGATGCGGGTGCGTCACTACAACCAGTGGGAGGTCGCGACCACCGGGCAGGACAGCGGCCGTTGAGAGGCTGGTCACCAATCTCGTCGCCTTGGGTGTGAAGGAGTCGACAATGATCGCAGCTCGATTGTTGTTTGAGTCCTCCGGCAGAAGAATCACCTGCGAGTCGCCGTCACCTACGTTGCATAGAAAGTACACCCACGATGTCGGTGTCAGCGAAGCGACGAAATCTCCAGGTTGGCCTGAGAGTCGGCTGCTGGGGAGGGCCGTGGTCATTATTAGATGCTCGGGCTGGCGGTGGACCCGGAGACTGCCGGTTTGGGCGGATCCTCAGGGCTCTCATCCGAAGCGTCAGCCTCGGGGCCACCTACTAGATCGGTGACACTTCGGAATTTCTCCGATTGACGATCCGGCTCACTGGTACCGCTGGTGCTGGTAATGGCCCATTTCTGGCTCGCTTTGGTCTCCTGGCGGGCGCCGTATGTGACATCCAATAGCTGTGCAACGAACCCTGTGCCCTCCGTGTCCACGGACAAGCGGCACCAAAACACGTCGCCGATTCTGAGGGGCCGGTCGGCTGCCAACTGCCCGTGCTGGGCTCGCTGTCCTGATACGAAATCCTGCATTTCGAGCAAAGGCACTTTGAAACTCTCGTCGAATGCTTCTTCGTCTTCGTCTGATCCGGCGGTTCTGAACTCCAGACGACCACTCCGATCGATTGACGGCCAGGCGGAGGCTGCAATGTGCGCCATTCCCATGTCGATGTCGTCGACGACCCAGTATTTGTCGTCTTCTCGCGGCTCGAGGTCGCTGACCGGGTCATGCTCCGCGACGGGCGTTAGCGGCGGTCGCCACAAGCGCTGGTGGTCGGTCATGCAATCACCTCACGTAGTTTTGTCGGATCGGCCTTCCACTGCGTTTGTTGCGATTCGGCCAGAAACATCGATATATGAGAGCAGTGCTGGTGTTTGCCGTCAAGGTATTACCTTCGTTGGACCGAGGTTGGGATGAAGCAGCTATGAGTGACCGACCGCAGCCAACGATGAATCGTCTGGAAGACAAAATTGCTTGGTACAACCCGAAGAGCATTGCCAGCAAGAAGAATTACAGGCTCCGGCAAGGCGCGCAGCTCGTGGCTTTCGAAGTGAGTTCCGTGGGGGTACTCACTCCTCTGGGTATGTTTCATCGAGTACTCGCCTCAGGATCGGCACTCATCTGATTGGAGTTTCGGGCCGACTTTCGCTACGGCTACCTGACCCCCATCAAAGAGGTCTGAACACGCGCATCTGTAGGTGTCGAACTGACCGTGTTGGCCACTGTCAGTCGAGTGTCACCGGGGGAGCAATCGGGGAGCCGGTGTCGCCTCCCACCCGAACAGCCTCCGGATTGTCCAAACCACGAGCGCAACTAGCCAGAAAACAAGAAGGAACGCGAAGACCACTGCGGCCGGTACAAGGAGCGGCAGAGCGAGCGTGGTGATGACCAGGACGAGGGCAAGCTGTTGCCACCCACACTTGTGCACGCCTCCACCCCATCGAACAGCAGCCCACATCAGGCGACGTCTGAGATAGCCGACACCGAGTTCCCTCAGGGTTCTGCGGAAAATGCCGTCAGCATCACAACGTTTGAATCTGCCCTGTTTTGACTCGTCGCAGAGAAAGTCGTGGAGGACGGCGGCCTCGGTGTAACGACCATATCTGGGTATCAGCCACCAGAACATCCGCGGTACAGATGCAAAATCGGTCGTGTACCCCTCGGGAACCGCGAAGTGGTCGTCATTGCCTTCGTACACAAGATCGCTTTCAAGTTTCCAGTACTTCTCATCGATCGCTCTCACGACGAGAAATGTCTTGAACGCCATTAATGTCTCCTTGCGCTATCTGTCCCCATGCGTGAACAGGTGATGTACCTGTCTGCAGCCATGTGATGGATGGTGATTATGGGCCTCTTGCTCGCTCCGAAGCGCTACGGTTCCGGTAGCTGTGACACGGTGGTCGCCCATCTCGCATGTCGTCTGCTTGTAGATCGCTACACGATCCTGTCTCTCCAGTGTTTCAGTAAAGGCTTCGTTTCTTCTTGACCTCGCGTCACTAGATAGACGACCTAGGGCCCGAAGTGCACCCATGTCCCCATCGCTGGAGACGCGTTCGTGATGCTTTATCGCAACTCGTCGGGAACATTGACGGGGACCGGTCACATCGGCCGCGTGCTGCGGGTGAAGGTCCAGAACGGCAAAGCGGTCGCTATCAACACCGTTGAGGGCAACCGCGGAAACCGGGTCAAGGTTGGGAATCGAACTAGCCAGCATGGACATAGTCGGGTTTATCAACCCGTTCCCCGCCGACGAGCAGCCCACCGATTGGGAGGGCGGCATCGTCGACACGGCCGCCACCGAGGAGCTTGGGGCGCGGTGGCCGTCAGGCTCGCCCCTCGACGGCACAAGCAGCCAGGAAGGCCCAATCGGTTCGAATCCTCCTACATCCTGACCATCATCGGTCAGCATGTATCACCGTCGGTACTCCGGTTGAGGACCTTCTGTCGGGCTGCTCGGCTGACTGTCCTCGTCATCTGTAGGCGCCTCACCTCTCCGATCCTGGTTCGAGCTGCGGCTTCAGTTGCTGAGGACGTCGATGACTCGCAAGATGTTGTTGCTCTCCCGAATGCGGATTGCGAAAAGCCCCCAACTGACCAGCCAGCCCGGGTGAAGCAGCAACTCGCCGAAACCTGCAGTCCAGTGGTCGCGGGCGGCAACGACCTGCTTCCACCCTGGCTCTGATAGCGGTGCGAGTTGCCCAGCGAGATCCCACGCCTCGGTCCGGGCGACCCCGATGCTGAAGTTGATCAGGATGTTGTCGGCACGGCCACCGATCCGATCGAGCAGCCCGATCCACGGTGAGACCTCGGCAACGTCGGCAGTGAACCCGTCTACCAAGCGACTGAGTACGGCGTTGATCCTCTTGAAGTCTCCTTCCAATGCCGCGAATTCGGCGCCCGGTGCCACGGTGGCGGCTGCTATCCCCAGATCGAGGTTGATATGGGCGTTCATACCTGTGATCAGGTGTTGGATGATGATCGGTCGCCACCTACCGGCACCGTCGAGCGCAACCTTCCACGAATCCGTCGGCGGCTTGCCAGCCGTGAACGCCCTGTATGCGTCGATATAACGTTGGGCGAAGACCACATCCAGTCGCGACATTCGCTCTGCGTCCTCAAACTCGCCGGCGTCGATGGCCTCTTTTATCGCTAGCGTGACCTTGCGATACATGGCAGCGAAGTATCCGATGCGACTGCCGTCTTCCCGCGCCCATTCCACGATCTCGGTTAGATCGACGACAATTTCATCGATGGATTTCGCCGGCACAAGCCTCCGTTCTGATTACAGAACCCTACGGTGCCCGACTCAAGATCGTGTCTCAGAGAGCGCCCAGTGGTTGTTTCAACAGCCAACGCATCGGCTGAAGGACACGATGCACGTTTGGATCGTGGATCTGTTGAGCGGGATCGCTCGACGTGTGAGTTCCCGAAGAATGTCACCAGGTCCACATCCGCCAACTGTTCATTGACTACGCCGTAGACGATCTTCGCATGGACTACTTCGCGTTCATGAAAGAGGAGCCTGTCGATCACGAGGGCGGACGGTTACTGCCAGGTCTCCGCTCAGTTTGGGTGTCAACCGGTACCGAGGAGCGTCTCAGGCTGGTACGTACCTCCGACGGCGAATACAACGGACAATCGGCTCTTGCGTGGGAGATCGGCAAGCCGATGTGGATCGTGGGGGAAGCCGAGGAAGAGCTCGAAGACGCTTCGAGCTACGTGGACCACTGGAGCAAGATCACCGAAATGCCTTCTTTCTGGGCCACGGTTGACGGTGTCCGAACGTCGATCCTCATTCCGGTAAAGGGGAAAGACCGAGTGCTCGGCGTGATCAACATGGAATGCAAGAGCTATCGACGACCAAGCGAGGTCGGAAAGGCCGAGTTGATGCGGATGGCCGAGGCTCTTGGCATCTTGCACGAGCTTCACGAAGCTCACCAGATACAAGCCGGGGGTACGGCCAAGGCAATCGAGGAACTCCAATCGATATTGAAGTCACGTCGGTTTCCCACGAGACTGTCAACCCCGAGGCTCTTTTTCGCATCCAGCCATCGGGCCGATGAGGCCGTCGTCGAGAAGATCAAGGAGGTAATCGAGGAGGGATTCGTTGATCAGCTCGAGCTTGTGCACTGGGCGGACATGTCGGCGGCGGGAAACATCACCGACCAGACCCTGGAAGCGATCACGACGGCGCGATTCGGTATCTGCTACCTGTCGGAACCTGCCCCCGACGGACTTCCCCACCGGTACCAGGACAACCCAAATGTCCTTTTCGAGGCGGGAATGCTGCACGCTTACACAAATGCACCCACCGAGCGTCCGCGTTTCTGGATCCCGATACGGGAAGGTGATTCCTCCGAAGCCCCTTTCGATTTCGCATCCGAACGAACGATCATCCCCCCTCGAACCGACGACGACGAACTCGACGAGGAGGCATTCGCCACCGAACTGCGACGTCGGGTGGAAGCGCTCATAGACGCCGACTGAGGATCAAATGGCACTGATGGCCCGGAAGTGCTAGATCTCATTCAAGACCGAGGACGCTGAGCACAAGCGCAAGTTGCAGTCCCTCGATGCATTCGACATCGTCGATAAGTCCCTTAGATGTGCAGGTTCGGATACCTCGCTATTCGAGTTCGGACGGTCCAATGATCGAACGTCATTTGCGATTTCGAGCGCTGGCTCATTCGAGGAAACCGCACGACTTCGTGCCGTGGGCGACTGAGCCGAACTGAGTCGAGAGGCTAGCGATGAGCCTTCCAAACTGGTTGCAGGCGACTCCGGAGCGGTGCTCAATCGAAGTTGATCCCCATGCTCATTCTGAGGCTACGTGGTTCTGCGCGAGCGTTCTTCGCAGTTTGGGAACACTCGTCTGCAGAGGTCGCCGGCAAAGCGGGATGGGGGACATCACCCATCCGGCGCCGGTCGTTGCCCGGTACGATCTGGTTTGGGAGGAAGACTCGGAGTGAGGAGAGGTGCAATGGATCGGTCGGAAGACCTGATTGAGCAACCTTCGGGGCAGATCGGACCAGCCGTTGGGCAGAAGCGTGCCGTCTGAGAAGCGGCTCGTTGCGCCCGATGCGTTACGCGTGTTCCTCAGTTCGCGGATGGAGGAGCTTGCCCCCGAGCGCGCCGCCGTTCGTGCCGCTCTGGAAGCCGAAGGTGTGTTGGCCTGGGCCTTCGAGACGGACGCCGGTGCCCGTCCGAGCTCGGCCCGCCAGACCTATCTGGAAGAGCTGGCTGTCAGCGACGTATATGTCAGCATCTTCTGGAAGGGTTACGGCGCATACACTGTGGACGAATTCGATGCCGCAGGTGCGAGCGAGCTACCCCGGCTGGTCTACGAGAAGACGACCGAAGCCGCCGATCGCGAGCCGAAGTTGCAGGCGTTCCTCGACGAGGTGGGAGATGTGGAACGCGGGGTCACTATTCGCCGCTTCGCTACTCCGACAGAGCTTGGCGAGCTCGTAGCCGACGACATTCGCCGTCTTCGTTCCAAGCTCAAGCGTATCTGGGGCACTAAGGGCAAGGCATACACGCTGACGCCGAACGGGGCCCGTTTCGACCGCACAGCGAGGATGACTCCAATACGCCGCGAGTCTCAGGATATTACCGACTGTCTGGCTCGACCCGACCACTTCATCGATCGGGTTGATGCACTGAACCGAGTCCGAGAGGCAATCGCTTCCGGAGAGACAATGGTGGGCTACGTCGGAGAGCCGGGGATCGGCAAGACCGCAGTAATGC
>JACZUI010000010.1 GCA_022573225.1 Acidobacteriota bacterium | reverse complement strand
ATAGGCGTCAGCATTCTCGACCGTCGTCCAACCACGCCAGATCCTTGCCACAGTGGCGCTCATATCCATCTAAGCCACCTCCTCGAACCTCACAATACGAGCCGCACATAAGTGCCGTTATGTGCGGGTGGGTAGCGTGTAATGACGACCTGAGGGGAGCTGTTATGGATGCTTCTGATCCTGCTTACAAAGGGCAAAAGGACTACGGGCCGCTTATCCCCCGAGAGGCGTTCCAGTAGCTGCCCAGGCGCCCGACAAACTGATCGGGCGTTTCCGTATAGAGCGCCGATCCGAGGGCTCGGGCCTCATATTGCAGTTCCAAGCTTGCGCTGTGGACGAGCGCTAGAAGCAGCGTGCGTTCGCGCTGATCGGCGGTCGCCGCATCGTCGTCGAGCACGATTCGTCCCAGCTCGGCGAGGTCGTTGTTGTCGCCGAGCACCTCGCCGAGCTCGGCGAGGTTCCTGGCGTGCGCCCCGACCAGCTCAGGCAAGATCAGTTCCAGGGATTCGAGCTGATAGCGCAGGTACTTCACCCGCTTTCGCCACTCGTGGAACGACTCTGCGGAACCGTCGTGATAGGCCTGCAGCATCGCACGCTGGCCGCGGCGGTACACGCGCGTGAGCCCGGGGGCCATTGCGGCGAAGTCGTCGCGGACCCCGCGGGCGGCAAGCTTGCTCGGAGGGTTCCCGGTGCGTTCCGGTTCCCAGGCCGTGTAGCGCGCCCGAGCGGTTTTGAGCGTGACCACGACAGCGGTCATGAGTTGATCGTTTTCAATGACGGCTTGACGTGAAGCCTCATGGCGCGCCATGAGGTGCTGCCGGGTCACCGCGAAGGCTTTTCGGCGGAGCACCCCCCTGTGTGCCTCACGAAGGCGGTCGAGGGTTTTCACCATTACAAAGCTGTTCCGGACCGGCGCGAGCCGCCGGGAAGTGTCCCGCAGCACCGCGTTCTCGTTGCGGTAGGCCGATTGGCCAACCTCGTCTCGCACCAGGCGCAGCAAGCCCCGCAGGCGCTTCATCGCCTTGCGAGCGGTGTGGATCGCCTCATCCGGATCAACATCGGGGTCGTTGAGCCGGTGAGTCATCCGGTCGAACTGACTGGACGCTATCCGCTGGATCGCGCCCGGTATGCGCTCGTCAACATGGAACCGCCGATCCGACCGCTCGTGGGCGGGCGCAGCGATAGTGGGTAGCGCGGGAATGGTCATGTGACTTCGCATCAGACGCCGACGTCCCGAACCTCACGCCGCATCTTGGAAGGAACCCCTAGATGCGTGGCGTTCGCGTCACCGCGTCTCATCCGCCTCGAGCGTTCCGTCGCGGATCGCCATGACGAACTGCTCGTAGTCCTGTTCGTTCTGGTCGGCGTATTTGGTGGCGAACTCCGTTATGGCCTTGACGAAGACGCTCCCCGTTCCCAGGTAGCCGGCCATGGCGATGGGATCGCCCGACCGGGCGTGGCTCCGCGCCAGCGTCCACCCGCACAGGGCGGCGTAGTCGCCGAGAGCGCGGCGGCCCATGACCTCGATGTCGGCCGAGCCCTTCCAATCGCGCAATTGGCGCCAGTAGTAGTCGTGGCCGTCGAAGCTCTTCGACCAGCCGAGGAACAAGTCGCTGGCGGACTGCATGAGCCGCTGTCCTTCCACCACCCGGCGACCGTTGTGCCTCCACCTCGACGCAGGCAGGTGCTCTTCGAGGACCGAGTCCGTCGCTTCCTTGATCTGGAGGAAGAGTGGGTCACCTTCGTCCTTGCCTTCGAGCAGCACAATGAAGCACCGGGTGCCGACGCTCCCCACTCCGACGACCTTGAGGGCGATGTCGATCGGGCGGAACTTCATCAACAGGAGCTGGCGATCAGGCCGCAGCGTGGACTGGTAGCCGTCGAAGTCTTGCCGCAGCTGATCGCGGAGCGCGTCGACGTCTGCGGCTTCCATGCCGAAGTACTTCACGAAGTCACGCAGCGGCACGAGCACCGGGTGGTTCGAGGCAATGCGGTATCGCCCGTTGGCCTCTTCGGCCAACTTGCTGAAGGCGTGCAGGCTGTCCTTGCGAGTGGCCTTGTCTTGGGCCCTTCGTGCCCGCTTGGCCTTCTTCTTCTTCCCCCGTGATTCGAGCAGCTCGTTGAGCCGGTCGGCAGCGAGGGAGGCGTACCAGACGTCCAGCGTCCGGAGCTCCGCGAAACGCTGCATGGTCTGGCGATAACTCGTCACGGACCGTTCGGCCAAACCGCGGCTGTCAGCTTCGGTGAAACCGCGGTGGCGGCCGGCTATCACGAGGCTGGCGGCCAGCCGCTTCACGTCCCACTCCCACGGCCCGGGGAGCGTCTCGTCGAAGTCGTTGATGTCGAAGACCAGGCGGCGCTCCGGCGAGCCGTAGAGCCCAAAGTTGGAGAGGTGGCCGTCACCGCAGGCCTGCACGGTGAGACCGGTGGATTGTGTTGCCGCCAGGTCGTGCGCCATGATGCGCGCCGCTCCCCGGTAGAACGTGAACGGTGACTCCATCATCCGACCGCGGCGGATAGGCACAAGCCACTGCAGCCTGTCCTCGTTCTGGCCCTCCAGCAGTCCAACCGGGTTGGGTCGATCCGGCGCCGCGGCCCAATCGCCGTGGCTGGAGCGTGGCACCGTCTTGCGGAGCTGCCGTCCTTTGTCGCGTCGACTCTCAAGGGTCTCGTGCCCATCCACGTGTTCGCCCCAGTCAGTCATCTCGTTCCTCCTGGTCCTTGCTCGCCGGGAATCTTGTCGGCCGCCGGCTTCGTAGACGTCGACGCAGATGCTGTGATAGCCCGAGGCCACCATCAGGTTCACGACCACAGGTCCATTGCTTCCAGCTTCGGCTTCATGAATGTGACCTGCAAAAACGTTGTCGGAGTAGCCGCCTGACAAGATATCAACACATATCTCGCCTAGACGCTGGTTGAGGGTCAGGTGAGCGGTACCCGATGCCGACGATCCGGCAGCGGGGGGCACTTCATTGTCGGGCGACAAGTCAGCCGTCAACGGTCGGCCCCCTACAAGAGCAGGACGGCCATAGCGATGGTTGTCGCTAGGGCGAGGATGGCTACGAGCGCCTTGTCGCGAATAGTCGTTGTCTCAAGGGCATGGCTCCTTCTAATTCCAGATTGATCAAGCGACTCTCCGACAGACCTTAAGATGATTCGGGGAGCCGGCCACCGTTTAGGTAGCCGATGCGAACCTACACGTTTCACCACTCTCCGTGTCAGACGACCTCATTACTGGGCTATCGCAACGGCTGTAGTCCAGGCCGCCCATAACCGGTGCCGCCTCAAGGCGTGAACGCATCATCTTGGTGAGAGTGTTGGTCTCTTATCGGAGGTGGTTGGTGTGCCGAGGTTTACAGAGGTCGAGGTTGTTGAGGTCTGGGAGCGGCGTCAGGCTGGTGAGTCGAATCGGTCGATTGGTCGTCGGTTGGGACGGTCGGCGGGGTCGATTCGGGCGTTTGTCGAGTCCTCGGGTGGGGTGCGTCCGCTGGTTCGGCGTCGTTCCCCTCGCCATCTGTCGTTGACCGAACGGGAGGAGATTTCTCGTGGTGTGGCCGCCAGCGAACCTTTGACTGTTATCGCTGGTCGTCTGGGTCGGGATCCTTCAACGATCAGCAGGGAGTTGGCTCGTAATGGTGGACGCCACCGGTATCGAGCTCACCGGGCGGATCAGCTGGCATGGCAGCGGGGCAGACGACCCCAAGCATGCAAACTGGCAGCCAACGAAACGCTGCGAGCTGAGGTCGAAGACAAACTGACCATCCGGTGGTCCCCTCAACAGATCTCCGCCTGGTTGAAACACACTTACCCTCACCGCCAGGAGATGTGGGTGTCACACGAAACCATCTATCTGACGTTGTTTATCCAGGCCCGTGGTGGGATGAAACGAGAACTCACCCAGTATCTACGCACCCGGAGGGCCAACCGGAAACCCAAAGGTGCCCAACCGTCATCGGGGAAAGGCCGGATTGTCGATCCGGTGATGATCAGTGAACGTCCCGCCGAAGTCGAGGACCGCGCCGTGCCGGGTCATTGGGAAGGCGACCTGATCATGGGGAAACGTCAGACCGCGATCGGCACCCTGGTAGAACGCTGGTCGAGGTTTGTGATGCTGTTCCCCCTCCCCGACGGTCACACCGCCGAAGCCGTCCGCAACGCTCTCGCCGCCACGGTCCAACAGCTACCCGAACACCTGTGGAAGTCACTGACCTGGGATCAAGGTAAGGAAATGGCCCAACACGCCCAGTTCACGATCGACACCGGTGTCCAGGTCTACTTCTGTGACCCCAAGAGCCCATGGCAGCGCGGGACCAACGAGAACACCAACGGGCTCCTCCGTCAATACTTCCCCAAAGACACCGACATGGCCAAGCTGACACAAGATGACCTCGACTTCGCAGCCCACCAACTCAACGGCCGGCCTAGACAAACCCTGGGGTGGATGACACCATCAGAGAAGCTCGCCGAAACGATGCAATGACCCCCTGAGACCGCAGGCATTATGTGCGGTCTGCAATCCGTTTCTAATACGGAATCACAGGTCGATTCTTAGGGAGAAGCTCAATCTCAGACCGGCGAGGTTTGAATAGAGGGGCTGAGGCCCCTTTGCGGAGACTTCACCCTTCAATCCAACGGGCAGAAGCTCTTCGATGTCACCGTGCCGGCGATGATGAAAGAATCCCGGCGCCGAGCCTCATTCGACGGTCTGAAGGATCTCGTCAGGGAGACGCCCCTCGGTCAAGGCACGAGCGCCTCCTCGGACTATCAGGGCCGACGATGTCGCCATAGCGACTCTCTTGCCCTGCGAGTTAGTGATCTCCGCCGAAGAAACCCGCAATCGATTGCCTTTGTGACGCACCTGTCCTTGGGCGGTGAGCCCGCCGTCGTTGATGACCGCCGGACGCGTAAACCGCACGTTCAGGTCGAGGGTGGCGAAACCATCCCCCGGATCGAGTTCGGAGTAGACAGCGCTCCCCATGGTGAACTCGGCCAACCATGCCAGGCGAATCGCGTTCGGATCCAGGACCGTCGCGAAGTCTGACGACACTGGGCCTGCCACCCGATGTGCCTCATCGGCGATTACCAGATCAAACTTCGGTATCCGACCCAGCGCATACGCTTCGGCGATCCGCCCCGATGACTGATAGGTCGCGAACACCACGCTCGGACCCCGCTTGCGGAGGAACCCGGCGATGGTCGCCGGGTCGGTTGTTACTGGCATCCCCAATTCGGTGGTGTGAGAAACCAGATGGTCCTCACCTTTCACCGTTTCGTCAGAACAGACAGGCAGAAAGGTGAAGGGTCGGCGAGTGTTCGCTGTCCATTCTCTGAGTGTTTGAGCGAGCAGCGACAGCGACGGGACCAGTACCAACGTTCGCTGAGAATCCAACTGTTCCGCGACCCAGAGCCCAACCAGGGTTTTGCCCGTGCCGCAGGCCATTATCAACTGGCCCCTATCCACCTTCTCGAACCCGGCCACAACGTCGGCCACCGCTTCTTGATTGTGTGGGAATGGGTCCTTCGGCACTGGTGGCAGAACGCGGAGATCGTCAGGTGAATCTGGCCACTCCAGTTCGGCTTTGTTTAGGTCTGACGCCAGTTTCAGGCCGGAAGGCTTTTCTTGTCCTTCCAGAGTCCGAAGAGCTGTGACGCCGATTCGGTTGGTGGTTGCTACCAACAGTCGGTAGGAGAACTCACGGCGACCCGATTCCGAAATGAATGTGTTCACATCTTTCTTCGTGATGGAATACTCCGGCGAGTAGGCCTTCGCCTGGATCGCCCATAGATCACCGTCGGCCGTTTTGGCGACCAGGTCGATTCCGGCGTCGGCCCCCCAGCGACCTGGCCACTCGTCCCAAAGCCAAACCAGTTTGATCTGACTCCGATAAACGGGGTCGTGGAGAAGCCACCACTTGACGATCCGCTCAAATTGTTTGCCCCTGACATTCGGATCGGGGTCGAGACTGTCGAACAATTCGGGAAAACTGGCCACGTCGATTCAAACGCTAGAGGATGGTCGACGACTCTGGACGTTCGTCGCCAGAGGCACGAAACCAGCCGTCCACAGCCGGCAATATCTGTGGTGTCTACTCAGCCAACAGCCGGCGCGCCGCCTCAGCGATCACCCGTTCCTGAACGGTGAAACAGTCAGGATGCTGCTCGGCCAGAATCGCAGCAATCTCAGCGTGCAACTTTGCGCGGGAACCATCAGGATCCGGCAGCTCCTGGCCTGTCTCTTGCAGATCCTGATTCTCATCCCAAAGCGTCCGCGCCTCAGGACACTGATCTGTGGTGGTCGGCGTCGGTGATGCTGTCTGACAAGCGATCAGAAACACCATCAACAGAGTGCCGACCTTCATTGAGGCGGACCCTACTCAGTCGAGGTAGTTGAGCCTGCCCGAAACCTGCCGCAACGCCTCCGCGGTGGCTCTCGTGTAAGGAGTAACAGGCTGTTTTCCCATCCTTAAAGAGACCGGCCACCGGGGGTTTCTATTTGGCACCGTCGGAGCGGCGGGACTCGACTGCCTCGTTTGGGGGTCCCGGCGGCGACGGTTCAGGCCGACACCGTCACCCGACCCGGGCTCCTCTCATGGCCTCGATGGGTGCGCTGTCGGGCTGTTTGACCAGTATCGGTATCCAGTCATGATCTAGGACGGTCTCCTCACTTGCCGCAGCGAAGCCGTCCCGGTAACACATCAGGCCGAAAGGAGTTAGAAGGATTCCCTCAATGCCGCAGACGGCACACGGGGGCCTCTCTCCGAGATCGTTTTCCGGCATAGTGTCTCCTTCGGCCTAGCTCGCTTGGGATATGTGTTTGGCCATGGTCGTGACGGTGATGCCGTCTCCGAGATAGGCGACGCTGATATGGCCACAGACCCGACATGCCGCCCGTTCCAGCCCAGCCGTACGGGTGATGGTGGTTTCGAAATGCGGACAGTTCTTTTTTGTCCGGCTGGCGGTTAGCGTTTTCAACATTCGATGACTCCTCCTTTAGATGCCCCGATGGCTTCTTTATCGGCTGTCACCGGCTTCGACTTGGGAGCCATCCCAAACCAGTCTCAGGTGACTAGTCAGCAGGCAGTAGACAATTGCAGCATTCCCCGGCTGCCACTGGTGTTCGGGGTGCATGGGACTAGCCACGTTGTGTCGACTGGAAGTGACCCCCAAGTCGAACACCCTCAGGTGCCGATACAGAAGAACAACCCGCATTCCTCCCAGCAAGAGAAGGCCCCTTCGTCCGTGGGGGCCTTCTCTCATTGTTTGGCATGCGATAGAGTCGGAAACCTCCCGAAAAAGAGGAGGACCGCTCTGGATCTGGAAACAGCAGGCCTGATTTTCGGCGGAGCCGCGATTCTGTTTCTCATCGTCTCCGCGGCTAGACGACGTCGCTGATTTTTCAGAATGACTCAAGTGGCGGGTTGAACGAGACGGCTCGTCCCTCATAGCCGGCTTCACCCACCCACCCAGCACATGACGGACTCAAGGGCGGCCGGTGGCCCGTCGCCGACACCGGGGAACTGGAGGACCGTCACTCTTGCTCCGGGTCCAGGGAGAGCGCCGGCGTCGACTCGATGTCGTATGTTTTCCTTTTAGCATGTGTTTTCCTTCTGATCGTCTTGAAGTGTCCGCCTTGCGGCGGTTTGACGGTCGGGAGGAGCGGCGGGGGGCGTCGTGTCCAAAACGTGGCGCCCCTCACACCGCCACCGGGGGTTTCGTTCCGACTCGTTGTCGGATACCGCCGGTGCAAAAGTGATTCGGTGAGGGAGGGGAGGGTTCCGGCGAACCCCACTGGGATACTCCTAACACGACCCATTCTCCTGCGTCCTGGCGAGCGGCCCCCTGCCTCGCCGAAACATGCGACCGCATTTCTGTTGGAGAGCGCTTAGTCAGTCCCCATTGGCGATCGGGCCGCACTCTCAACGGGCCGGCGGAGCAGCACCACGAGCAGCACCAGAAGGGCGATCTCGATCGCTTTGTCTGCGTATGCCAGCATGTCGCGGCCCCCGGCAACCGCCCACAAGACAAGAAGCAAGGCCGTATACCCGGCACCCACCCGAAGCCACAGAAGTGGCCTCACGCCGCCAAGAATCAGTGCCAAACCCACCAAGTAGGGGATCGCCATACCTATGAACACGATCCCAACCGCAGGGTCCACTGTTGGGTCGTCGATGACCGCGTCCGCATAAGGACCCTCAAGCAGAAAGTCGACCCCGATGTAGACGTGGATTAGGCCCGTCGCCAGAGTGAGGAGAACTACCCAGCCGAACAGACCTCTTACCGATCCCATCGCCTGAAGTCTCGCTCCAAACCCACGACCCGTCAACCGTCGACGGCCTACCACCTACAGCAGCGTCAGCCCGCCAGCCCTCCCGACAGGCGCGACACTGAAACTCGCATGGGGCACAATGCCTCAATCCGTTTTACCTGCCCTCAGGCAACGTTCGCTGCGGCCGGATCCCGGTGCTAGCCCACCGGGCCGGCCTTCTGGTTGTCAACCTACACGAAGAAACCCCTGGTGGGTATGCACCCTGAGATGCACCCTGAGAGGGTTTGTCGGATGCTCGGGAACCGCTCGGACATGAGAAAACCCTAGTTAACACCTAGGGTTTTCTCTGTCGGGCTGGCCGGATTTGAACCGGCGACCTCCTGACCCCCAGTCAGGCGCGCTACCAAGCTACGCCACAGCCCGGAATGGGGAATCGTAGTCATTGATGGGCGCGATCAGGATTCGTAAAGAACACGTAGTGACCTGCCGATCTTTGGGGTGGGAGGTCATGTTTGCGGGATATCACATTCAGAACGCTCGGAGCGACGGCAGTGATCGTCGGTATTGCCGTGGCTGCCTTCGCCCAGGCCGGGTCCGGACAGCCTTCGGCAATCGAGATCGTGGCAGAGCCAACGGAAGCCACCACTATCACGACCAGCCTCGAGAACGACACCGTTGCACCGACCGTCGCTGAGCCGGAGCCTTTCGAATACCGAGTCGGATTGCTCTCCGACATCACCACCGACAACTTCTGGGCCTATTACGGCCGGGACGCGACATCGTGGAACGCCTATGTGCTCGGCCCCACCAAGCCCGCCCTCTTTGGCATCGACCATGCCGCCAACGCCCTCGTGGCCGACATCGCATTGGTGGCAGAACCCTCTCGACCGACGTGGAATGCCGACGGATGGCGAGTCCACGTCACCCTGCGCGACGACGTCCGGTGGAGCGACGGGAACCTCCTGACCGCATCCGACATCGAGTTCACATTTGAGACCGTTCGAAGCCTTGGCCTCGAAGGTGCATGGGCCGAGGCATATCCAGCCACCATCACGGCAGTTGTGGCTGATTCAGACAACCAACTCCGGATCGAGTTCGACCGCCAGCCAGGAATGGGGGAGTGGCCATACGGTGTGGGGCTCGCCCCGATCATGGCGCGCCACATATGGGGCGACGTCGTTTCGGGGGCCGACACCGCAGACGCTCTCTACGAAGCCGATGCAAAGAGCGACGTCTCCAGCGGACCTCTCCAGATTCTCAAACGTGAACCCGGTCGGATCACGGCAATCGTCAACCATGATCGGGTAGCGGGATCAGTAGACAGCGTTGTATTCGAGGTGTTCGATACCGAAGCCGCTGCGGCCGATGCCCTCGCCGACGGGCGGATCGATACGATTCTCAGCCCACACGGGCTCTCGAAAGCCGTGGCTTCGAGCCTCAACGACATCGCCGGTGTGACAGTCGAGGACAGTCCTGCAAACGCCGTTCGCTATCTCGGATTCAATCTCGATCGGGCTCCAATGAGCGAGTTGGCCTTCCGGACGGCTCTCTCCCTCCTGTTTGACAGGGAGGCTGTCGCAGGTGAGATAGTTCCGGACTCACAGGCGGCCTTCACCATGGTCCCCGCTGCCAACTCTGCATGGTTTGACCAATCTGTCGCCGACGAGGTCGCTTCCGGCCTGGCCGCATCACTGGAGGAGCGGCTGAGCCAGGCCCTCGCGGGCCTTGTCGAGGCGGGGTATAGCTGGAATGAGCCTCCGACGGTGAGCGACGGCAAACTGGTTCCTGGAGCCGGGTTGTTGATTTCTGGGCAGACACCCGCTCCACTCACGATCCTCACACCGGGTGACAAATATGACCCGGCCCGCCCGGAGTATGCGACCCGTCTGGAGTCGACGCTCGAGGTGCTGGGGTTTGACGTCCGACCTGTGATCACCGACTTCGAGACCGTGGTCGACCTTGCATTCTCGACTCCATCGGAGGGCGAACGCGGATACGACATGTACCTCCTCGGTTGGACGTTGGGCAATCCGGCCTATCCCGACTATTTCGGGAGACTTTTTGCTGTAGGCGGTCATTCCAACAACACCGGTTATGACAACGCCAAGTTCTCCGCAGCCCTATCCGACTACCGTGCAGCCACCGACCACGATGAAGCGCGTGCCGCCCTCAGCATTATGGAGGAGAGACTTGCGGAAGACCTTCCCTACCTGGTCCTCTATCACCCGCAGATAACCGAGGCCTATCGGTCGGACCGAGTCCAATTCTCGCTCCTCGGCGTCCTGGGAGGAATCCAGGCTCGGATCGGAGGGCTCGAGGACGTCAGCCTCATCCAATAGAGGCAAGTGCCCCGTCTCATAGATGGCGCCGGAGACACACCTGAACCATTTCTGGACACACCACAGGGCACTAGCCTCTCCGGCGTTGTCCTCAGTTACCCCCAGCAACCGCATCCTGACGATTCCGAATGCGATCTCGTTTGTCAGGGTGCTCGCAGTCCCCTACTTCTGGTGGTTGCTCATCGTCGAGGACAACGTGGCCCTCGCCGGATGGCTGATTGCCGTCGTCGCGGGAACCGACTGGCTCGACGGTTACCTCGCCCGGAGACTGGATCAGGTCACCGAGCTCGGAAAGGCGCTCGACCCGATAGCCGATCGGCTGATGCTCGCTTCTGCTGTCATCGGTGGGCTGATTACCGGCGCAGTGCCGCCTGTCATCGGATATCCCTTGATCGCCAGGGAGTTGTTGATGACGGGAGTGACCCTTCGTCTGGCGCGTCGCGGAGCCAAGAGACTGGAGGTCCGGTGGCTCGGCAAGCTCGCAACCGTGATGCTCTACTCGGCGATTCCTGCTTTCTACCTGGCTTTCGCCGGCGTCCTCGAGGTTCTCATGCAGCTTATTGCATGGGTTGGAGGCGTGGGCGGGCTGGTTCTGTACTGGGTAGTCGCATTCAGCTATTTGGGCGATGCCCGTCGCCACATGGCGGCTGTAGAGTCCCGCCCTGAACCCGAGGAGAATTGATGCAGGTACCCGAGGATCTTCTCTATACCGATGAGCACGAGTGGATCAAGCGCGTCTCCGATACCGTCGTGAGGCTCGGGATCACCGACTACGCCCAGGACCAATTGGGAGATGTGGTCTATGTCGAGCTTCCCGAGGTGGGTTCGGACGTGGCGAAGGACGACATCCTGGTGGAGGTGGAGAGCACCAAATCGGTGGGGGAGGTCTACGCCCCCTTCACCGGAAAGATCAAGGCCGTGAATCAGGCCGTCGTGGATGCGCCTGAGTTGGTCAATCAGAGTCCCTATGACGGCGCGTGGTTCGTCGAGTTGGAGTTTGAGGGTGTCTTCCCTTTGGAGGGTCTGCTCGACGCAGCTGCGTATCAGGAGCTGACCGAGTAGCCCCCTCCCCGACACAAGACTCTGGGTCAATATCGCCGGCGGCCCTATCATTCAGGACATGAGCGAGGAGAACAAACCCGGAACTGGGGAGCCAAACCCTCAGGTTGAGGTCGAGACCGATCCGACCATCCTCTATGTGCCGCTCCAAGATAGATCAGATCACCCACTGACCCGTGCTGAAGCGGCGCACGTCGAGGGTGTGGCCGGCTATGCCCTCGTAGTGGAGCGCGGCCCGAGGAGTGGGATGACTTTCGTGCTCAGCCAGGGCAACACCACGGTTGGGAGGCATCCGGAAAGCGACATCTTCCTCAACGATGTCACCGTCTCCCGTCACCATTGTCGATTTAGTCTCAGCGAAAACGCACTCTCTGTCGAGGACAGCGGGTCTACCAACGGAACGTATGTGAACGACACCCGCGTCGATCAGAGCCCGCTTGAGGCAGGCGACGAAGTACTCGTGGGCCGGTTTCACTTCGTGGTTGCACACGGCGATGCCTGACACCAAGACTCTCAGCATCGGCGAGGTGATCAATCAGCTTCGCGATGAGTTCCCCGATGTCTCAGTATCAAAGATCAGGTTCCTCGAGTCCCAAGGTCTCATCGATCCCGATCGCTCCGACAGCGGGTATCGCAAGTTCGACTCACAGGACGTCGCTCGGCTCAGTTTCATTCTGCAACAACAACGAGATCACTTCCTCCCGCTAAAGGTGATCAAGTCGAAGTTGACGCTCTGGGAGAGGGGTGAGGATCTTGATTCCCGCGTGGCCGGATCCGAGAGCAATGCCTCGAGCGGCGAGCCTCTCAGCCGTGAGGAGGTGCTCAAGCGGTCAGGGCTGACCGACCAACAGTTGCAGGAGCTTCTCGACGCCGGGGTTATCCGGCACATTCCCGACTCGACCGTGTTCCACTCGGAGATCGGGGTAGCCGCCCTCGAGGCAAAGCGACTGATGGACATCGGTCTCGAGGCGCGACACCTGCGCGCAATCCGGCTCTCGGTGGATCGGGAAGCAGACCTTCTCAGACAGCTCACCGCGCCGTTGATGCGTGCGAGAAATGCAGAATCCCAGGCAAGAGCCAGAGACTTGTTGGAGTCGAGCACCGGCTCCGTCCAGGCTCTGCATCGGGCGCTACTTGCCGGAGAACTCAAACAACCTCCCGTTCAATGATTCGAGCTGCACGCGGATGTGCCGTTGTCATGGCGGCCCTGATATTCCCTGTCACGCCTGTAGTGGCTGCCCCGTTGACTTACCAAGCCCCGGTCGTCGAGGCGTTCCCAACTGGTGAGGCACCATCAGTGTCGGCGTCGTCCTGGATCATCTACGACGAATCGTCGGACACCGTTCTTGGATCACTTCGACCAGATGAGCGACGAGCGATGGCGTCGACCACGAAGATCATGACCGGGCTGCTGACTCTCGAGCGCTCAAACCCGAGCGAGATCGTCACAGTGTCGGTTCGGGCCGCAGCCACCGGCGAGAAGGAGATCGAGCTCGTCGCCGGGGAACAGATCGAGATGAATGCCCTCTTCAAGTCGCTGATGATCCACTCGGCCAACGACTCGGCTAACGCCATTGCCGAACATATCTCCGGTTCGGTAGAGGCATTCGTCGCTCTCATGAATCTGCGCGCGAGAGAGCTCGGACTCGACAACACCTCCTTTGCCAATACTCACGGTCTGGATGCGCCCGACCACTACTCGAGTGCTCGTGATCTGCTTGAAATGTCGCGTTTGGCAATGAGCTTGCCGGGTTTCGCCGATGTGGTGCGGTCGAAGATTGTGGTGATGCCACCCGATCCGGATGGCGTTGCCCGTGCGGGCGCTACGACAAACCTGATGCTTGGTGAGTACGAAGGCGCGGCCGGCATCAAGACCGGATTCACCTCCCAAGCACTTCTGACATACGTGGGTGTAGCCGACCGAGACGGCCGACGCATCTATGTGGTGGTCCTGGGGTCCGAGGGCCGCCGTGGTCACTTCGCTGACGCGAGTCTTCTGTTTGACTACGCATTCAACGACTTGGGCTATTTCGGTGACATCGCGCTCGGGACGCACTACACCTCTGTCAAGCTCCGTCACACTCCGGATCCGCTGCTGGCCCTGAGCAACGTCGAAACCTTTATGCATCTCTCCAACGTGGGTTTGACCCTGGAGAATCCGCGACCGCTTGTGGCTCTTCCCGAGCCCGAGTCTCCACCGACGTTGGAGACCACCCGTCGTTCAGACCCGGCTCCGGACTCAGTCCTCAGCGCTCTCGGCTACTGGGTCACCTCGGTGTTCGGGACATGACCAAGAACCTCGATTACGCGGTCGAGGCCATTTCGGAACATGAGATTCGATCAAGGACCGCGGAGCTAGGGGCTGCCATCTCGGCGGACTTCGAGGGCAGAGACCCGCTTTTCGTCGTGGTCATGGTCGGAGCGATACCGTTCGCCGCCGACCTGGTTCGCACCGTCACCATTTCCGTCGAGATCGACTTTCTCGGGTTGAACCGCTTTGGCGAAAGCGGCCGCATCAACATTGCCATGGACCTGGGCACACCCGTGCTCGACCGTCACGTCATCATTGTCGAGGACATAATCGACACCGGACTTTCGCTGACCGCTCTGCGGCGAATGATGCACGACAGGGGAGCAGCGAGCGTGAGCACCGCCGCCCTCACAGACAAGACTCGCAGGCGAGTCACTTCCGTTCCGATCGAATACCGCGGCTTTGAGGTAGGAGACGAATTCCTCATTGGGTATGGGCTCGATTGGCAAGGTCTCTACAGAAACCTTCGATCGGTATGGGCCGTACTCGACATGGAGGCCTTGATCGCCGATCCCCGAGTCCTGCTCACAGACTTGCGTGGTTCTGACCACTCTTAACAGCCATCCCGTGGGCTGGTGATAATCTGTGGTCATGTCGGAGAACGGACCGATTCCGATGGAGGTTCTTGGCGTCCGCGTTGAGCTGCCTTCAAACCAGCCGATCGTCCTGCTACGGGAGCAGGACGGCGAGCGACATCTTCCCATCTGGATCGGCGGAGCGGAGGCGACCGCGATCGCCACAGCGCTGGAAGGAGTCACTCCGCCTCGCCCACTGACTCACGATCTGATGCGAGCAGTCCTCGACGCAGTCGGCGCTTCGGCCACGCGGGTGGTGATCACCGAGATGCGTGATTCCGTCTTCTACGCCGACCTGGCCCTCGATATCTCCGGTCGGGAGGTCCATGTCTCTTCACGTCCCTCTGATGCCATCGCTCTCGCCGTTAGAACCGGCACCCCGGTCTACGCGCTCGAGAGCGTCCTCGAAGACGCTGGGGTCGTGTTCGAGGAAGAAGGCGGCGAGGACGAGGAAGAAGTAGCTCGTTTCCGGGAGTTTCTCGAAGAGGTCACCATCGAGGACTTTCTCGGAGACGATTCCGCCGAGTGAGTCCTCTTCGCAGGATGCGTCTCGGCCTCCTGCTCCTGGGGATCATCTTGGTAGTGGGCACGATCGGATTCGTCGTGATCGACGGCGCCAACGTGTTCGACGCCTTCTACATGGTGGCCATCACCGTCACCACCGTGGGATTCCAAGAGGTGTTCGAACTCTCTACTCCCGGGCGAGTCTGGGCGATCGTGATCATCGCTTCGGGATTTGGCATCGCTTTCTACACTGCTACCGCAGCCATCGAATACCTGGTTGACCTCGGAGAGTTCAGGCACAGAAACCGCATGCTCAAGAGAATCAATGCCATGTCAGGTCATGTAATCGTGTGCGGTTTTGGTCGGGTCGGCCGGGCGATTTACGCCAATCTGGACGCGGCCGGATCCGATCTGGTAGTGATTGAGCGTCAGGACGAAAGTAGTGCCCTGGCCGAAGGGATGGGCGCCTCTGTCGTTCATGGAGACGCCACCCACGACGACATCCTCGAGAGTGCAGGGGTTGAACGGGCATCCGCTCTTATCGCCTGCGTCGACACCGATTCGGACAACCTCGTCATTGCCCTCTCCGCCAAGTCGATAAAGCCGGGGCTACGGGTGATTTGTCGTGCCACCGAGATTGAGTCCGAACGGAAACTCCTTCTTGCCGGCGCCGATGCCGTGGTGACACCCCAGGCCGTCGGGGCGGAGCGGCTAGCCGCTTTGGCAGTTCAACCGGAATTGGCGCAGATATTCGATGTCGTGGTCAGCGGCCGCCCGGTGGAGTTTCACGTTGAGGAACTCGATGTTCAGCCCGGCTGCGTCGTAGACGGCCAATCGATCCGTGACTGCGGAATCCGTCAGGATTCTGGCGCCACGATCCTCGCCGTCGAGGATCAGAAGGTGGAAATGAAGGTCAATCCCGATCCTGGACAGGTGCTGGTTGCAGGCGATCGGCTCGTTGTTGTTGGCACCAAGGAGCAGGTCGAAAAGGCAGCCCAGCTGCTGACCAAGCCCTGAGTTATCCACAGACATTCGTTGACATTCGGTCAGCTGCACGGTTAGCTTGCTCACAACGGCGGAGTTACACGCTTGTAACCCGGAGGATCGAATGGCCCGTGAGCGAGAAATGGGGTTCCGCGCCCCGCAGGTCTGCAAGCTGGTAGGCATCACCTACCGGCAGTTGGACTATTGGGCGCGCACCGACCTGATCCGACCGTCGCTCCGCCAAGCCAGCGGCTCGGGCTCACAGCGGTTGTATTCGTTTCAGGATGTGGTGCAGCTCAAGGTGATCAAGAGGCTTCTCGACGCAGGGATGAGCCTCAAGAAGATCAGATTGGCTGTGGTGATTCTTCGGGAGCAACTCGACCTGGAGCGCCCGCTGGCCGACGTCACACTCCTCAGTGATGGCCAGACCATCTATGCCGCACATTCCGAAGAGGAGATCGTCGACGTGTTCCGACGCGGTCAGGGCGTATTTGGGATCGCCATCGGCCCAGTGCAGGATGAAGTCGAAGGCGCGATACATCAACTCTTTCCAGAGGATTCAGAGGTTTCCGGGGTTGTCGAAGCAGGAGCAACCTGATTACCGAGCGCCCCACGGCTCATGAAATCCAGTTCGCTCACAACAGTGAGCGCCAGTTCGCCCTCCTATTGGACTTCTACGTCGTCCCATGGGACTACGAGCCGGAATCATTCCCGATCACATGGGACAAAGACGGCGAGCCGACCCAATTCTTCACCCCCGATTTCTACCTGCCCGAGGATGATCTCTACATCGAGATCACGACCATGAGTCAGAAATTGGTCACCAAGAAGAACCGTAAGGTTCGACGCCTCAAGGAACTCCATCCCGACGTCAACTGCAAGGTCTTCTATCAGAGGGACTACCTGAACCTCGTCGTGAAGTACGGGCTGGAGGATCCTGACCATCTAGAGGAGGTTCCCGCACCGACCCGGATTCCGGGTCGGCCGGACATTGTCCGACTCGAGGACAGAGGAGAGAGTCTCACGGGATGAATCGATCACCATTGCATGATCTGCACGCGCGCCACGGGGCGCGTTTTGTTGACTTCGGTGGCTGGGAGATGCCCGTCCGGTACGCGTCGGTGATTGCCGAACACCGAGCGGTCCGCTCGTCCGCCGGGCTCTTCGATGTCACTCACCTAGGCCGCTTCAGACTTGGCGGCTCCGGCGCAAGGCCGGCACTGGATCGGCTTCTCTCCAACGACCTAGCCAGGATCGAGCCCGGGAAGACCCAATACACCATGATTCTCAACGATGAAGGCGGCATCGTGGACGACCTGATCGTGTGGTGGCGATCTGCCGATGAGTATTGGGTTCTCCCCAACGCGGCCAATCATGATCGAGTGATGGCCGCCTTTTCCGAAGAGCCTGGTTGTGAGATCGAGGACCTGCGACCTACAACGGTAATGGTCGCCCTTCAAGGTCCCGAGGCGATCGCTGCCTTCGAACGAGTCCTCGGAGCCGCCCCCGGGCGATTCAGGACGGCCGACGCGATGTTCGCAGGCCACGAGGTCCAAATGGCAGGAACCGGATACACGGGAGAGCGAGGTGGCGAGATCTGCATCAACACCGAATCAGCCGATCAACTCGTCACTGCCCTGGTCGAGACCGGTGTAACCCTCTGTGGGCTTGGAGCACGGGATACCTTGCGTCTGGAGGCCGGGCTTCCGCTATGGGGTGCAGACATAGACGAGACCACGACCCCTCTGGAGGCGGGCCTTGGATACGCCGTGGCGCTCGACCATGATTTTGTGGGAAGGGAGGCGCTTGCAACGCAGAAAGCATCGGGCATCACGAGAAGGCTGGTGGGTTTCGTAATGGAAGGTCGCGGAGTGCCGAGACATGGATATGGGGTGCGCACGGCCTCCGGCGGCGGAAGTGTGACATCCGGCAACATCAGCCCTGTCCTCGACACCGGAGTCGGCCTTGCCTACGTCTCGCCGCCTCCTCGACTTGGAGAGGCAATCGAGGTTGAGATCAGGACCCGCATGGTGCCTGCAACCATCGTCAAGCCACCCTTCTACAAGAGATGAGCCCCACCCCCCGCATGACCGGTCGACCTCTTGTCCCCGAGGGGTACGGCGTCGAGCCAGAGGGGTCGTACCTCGAATGGGCGAGCGTTGAATCGCGGCTCGTTGAAGCTCTCCACTATTGGAAGGCCACCACCCGGCCGAACGGCAGCCCTCATGTCGTGCCTCGCTGGGGTGTCTGGCTCGACAACTCGTTCTGGTACGACGGCTCGCCCGAGACGAGGCACGCAATCAACCTCAGATCCAATGCCGCAACGACACTGCACCTGGAAGACGGTGCTGCGGCGACAACCTCGATGGTGTGTCATCAGCGCCCGATCCGGTAGCAGGGGAGTTGGGAACGGGGCTCTCGGCCGGGTTCAAACGCAGATACAGAGCACTCGGATATGCGCCCGAACCGGACGCATGGTCCGGCAGCGATGCGGGCGGTCTCCTCAGGTTCTCCCCGAAGACGGCCCTCGCATGGAGCGCATTCCCTGACGATTTGACCCGCTTCTCTTTCGAATAGCGCCCACCTACCATCCCGCGCCGCCAACCCAGGAGTGATGTGGCGAGTATTTCTCGGCCAGAGCCTGTTGCAGACATAGGAACTGAGCTTGTCAGGGAGTGGCATCCCAACGGCGAGCGTCGAGCCACAGTCGTCCTCGTGCATGGCATCGCTGAGCATTCTGGAAGATACGAGAGAACAGGCGGCTTGCTTGCCGATTCCGGATTCCTGGTCCGTTCGTTCGATCTGATCGGAGCCGGCGGGTCGGGCGGAGCCCGCTGGGACATCGATGACTGGAGCCGCTACCACGACCAGATCGAGCGCCATATGACCTGGGCGTCGGACCAAGACCTTCCGATGATCCTCATGGGGCACTCTCTGGGTGGAAACCTGGCTCTTGGCTATGCGCTGTCTGAAAGGCCATCGCCGGATCTGCTCGTGTTGTCGACCCCGGCTGTCGATGGTGGGGCCGCATGGCAAAAGGCTCTTGCCCCTTTGGCGGCGAGATTGATGCCGAAGATGGCCCTCCCCAATGGAGTCAAGGCTGAGCAGCTCTCGCGAGATCCCGCCGTCGGCGAAGCCTATTTCGCCGATCCGCTGGTGATCACCAAATCAACCGCCCGTTTCGGAAATGCCTTCTTTGAATCCATGGTGAAACTGCAGGACAATTGGGATGGACTCGACGTCCCTACCCTCGTGCTCCATGGCGGATCCGACGTACTGGTACCCACCCAATCTTCGGCACCGCTCGGTGAGCTGGCCACGGCCGAGCGTCGTGTCTACCCCGGTCTTCAGCACGAGATCCTCAACGAGCCGGAGGGGCCCGAGATCGTCCAGGACATCATCGACTGGATCGAGGCTCGGCTCTGAAGGCTCACTAAGGGCCCCAACGAAGCAACACCTTGCCGGACTCGTCTGATGCAGCAGCCTCAAACGCATCATCGAAGTCAGATGCGGAGAGGCGATGGGTGACCACTGGCGAAATGTCCACTCCTGACTCGATGAGGATGTTCATCTTGTACCAGGTCTCGAACATCTCCCTGCCGTAGATGCCCTTGATATTCAACATGTTGAAGATCACCACACTCCAATCGATGGCGTAGGCGGTGGCTGGGATTCCCAACATGGCGATGTTGGCGCCGTGAATCGTGTTCTCCAGGATGTCCTGCATTGCCGCGGGACTGCCTGAGACCTCGAGGGCAACATCGAAACCTTCCAACATCCCGAGTTCGGCTTGAACCGTTCGGAGATCCTCGACTCCGATGTCGACCGCACGTGTCGCGCCCATCTGACGGGCCAGGTCGAGCCGGTATCTGTTCAGATCGGTGACCACAACGTTTCTCGCTCCGGCGTGTTTCACGACGGCGGTAGCCATCAGCCCAATCGGGCCGGCGCCGGTAATGAGAATGTCCTCGCCGAGCACCGGAAACTTCAAGGCGGTGTGAACCGCGTTGCCGAAAGGGTCGAACAGGGCGGCTATCTCCGGATCGAGGTCCGAGAGGTGACGCCAGACGTTCCCCTTTGGAACCAACACATAATCCGCGAACGCCCCCGGAATGTCGACACCAATGCCTCTCGTATCCTGGCAGAGGTGCCTCTTTCCGGCGAGGCAGTTGCGACACTTGCCGCACACGACATGCCCTTCTGCCCCAACCAGCTCGCCTACCTCGAAGCCCGACACGTTGGTACCGACGGCAGCGATCGTGCCGGAAAACTCGTGGCCGATCGTCATCGGGGTCGGTACCGTCGACTGTGCCCACTCGTCCCACTGGTAGATGTGGAGGTCGGTTCCGCACACACCGGTGGTGTGAACCCGGACAAGCACATCGTCAGGACCGGGCTCGGGAATATCGACTTCCTCGAGTCGCAGGCCCACCTCGGCGCCATGTTTGACAAGTGCTCGCATCTTCATCGCCACAGCGCCTCGACGCCTGCACCGGCTGCCCGGTAGTCCGGAGCGATCTTCGTCTCCCATAGCTCGACTTTGAGGTCCCAGGGGCAGAAGGCGGCATCAAGACTTCGACGTGTCGTCAAGGCCAGATCATCGATGCCGAACCGGTGATATTTCTGCACGAAGTCGAACTCGTCTGACATCGATGTTGCGCTCATCAACCGGTTGTCGGTATTCAGCGTGATGTTGAAGCCAGCTCTGTAAAGGGGCCCAACCGGGTGCTGCTCTGGTTGGAGGCTCCCCGTCGCGAGGCTCGAGGTTGGGCACATCTCCAGGGGGATGCGGCGGTTTCGGACCCGCTCGGCCACCGGCCCGAGGTCCACTATCTCGCCATCGTGGATCAGACAGTCATTGATCAATTCCACCCCATGACCGATTCGCTCAGCTCCACATTTGTCCACCGACGAGGCGACATAGGCGACACCGTTTTCTCCGGCCGACTCTCCGGCGTGAATAGTGAGACGAAGACCGCTCTCCCGAACCAAGCGGCAGGCCGCGACATGCTCCTCAGGGGGATGGCCCGCTTCGGGTCCGGCAAGGTCGAATCCGACAACGCCAAGATGACGGGAAGCAACGGCTAGACGGGCCAGATCCATCGAGTCGTGAATATGACGCAGGGAATCGATGATCAATCCCCACTGGAGGCCTGATTCCTTGCTGCCAAGACTCATCCCGGAGACCACGGCCTCGATGACGGCCGCTCGGGTCATGCCCTGCTTGGTGTGCATCGGGGGGCAGAAACGGATCTCGGCGTACACGACGCCGTCAGCCACCAGGTCGACAGCTGCCTCGTAGGCGACTCTCTCGATCGCTTCCGGTGTCTGCATCAAGGCAATGGTGTGCTCGAAGGCTCTCAGATAATTCTCCAACGAGCCCGACTCCGACTGGTCGAACCATTCGGCGAGTCCCGTCTCGTCCGTGGTGGGCAGGCCTCGATAGTCGTGTGTCTCGGCCAGTTCCAGGATTGTTGCCGGCCTCAATCCTCCATCGAGGTGGTCGTGGAGGAGCACAGACGGCAGGGACATTCACACACGCTAGTGCAGCGTCGCACGCCCTTGGCTGCGCCCTCGGTCTCTCCGGTACGATGCTGTCGTGCAGTCCTATGTCGGGCACCTCCTGGTGGCAGCACCACCGCTGATAGACCCACACTTCTGGCGGACCGTCGTGCTGATGATTCAACATGACGAGGATGCGACGGCTGGTGTGGTGCTCAATCGTCCCACCCTCGAGCGTGTCGAGGATCATCTCGATGCCTGGGCAAGGCTGGTGCCTGAGCCAGGCCTGGTGCACTATGGAGGGCCGGTTGAGCCTCAGGTCGCGATAGCGATTGTCTCGGGGGACGAGGGCGAGCCAACCGGGCTACCGGGTGTGAGTCTCGGTGACCTGAGTGAAGAACGGGTGCCATCGGGCGGCCAGGCTCGCATCTATGCCGGTTACTCAGGATGGGGTGAGGGGCAGCTCGAGGCCGAGATCCGGGAGGGCTCCTGGTATGTGGTGCCCGCGTCGCCATCTGACCCGTTCGATCCACCCGAGGAGCAGTGGGTCAGGGTCTTGAGACGCCAACGAGGTTATCTCGCGCTGGTGTCCACCTTTCCCGATGACGTGAATCTCAACTAAATCCCGCTTACCTCAGGTACGTGGCGCCAGATATGGCGTCATACGGGCACAGAAGGTCCCACCAGAAGAAACCGGTCCCGCCCTCGGGTATGCCTACCCTTGCCGACGTGACGACGACGGCGCCCAAGCTGCGACCGAGCCTCAAGAGATCCTCCCCAGGGTTGGTAGTTGAGCGAGACCTCTGGACTTCGGAGACCACGGTGGTCGTCGGCGTCGACGAGGTCGGTCGAGGCTCCTGGGCAGGGCCGTTGACGGTCGGAGCTGCCGTCGTGCCGCGCGACAGACGGGTCTACAAGATCAGGGACTCCAAGGTGCTTACCGAAAGCGAACGCGAGGCCCTATTCGATCGGATCGCCGATTGGGTGGCTGCCTGGTCGGTTGGCCACGCCTCGCCAAAGGAATGCGACGAGCTAGGGATGTCCGATGCCCAGCGTCTCGCAGCTAGGAGAGCCATGGAAGGGCTCCGGGTCGACGCAGACCACGTTCTGGTGGACGGCAACTGGGATTTCGTAGGCGGCGCGAGGCGAATTGTGCGTGGTGACAGCACCTCTCTCTCCATCGCCGCCGCCTCGATCCTTGCCAAGGTCACCCGCGATCGTCTGATGCGAGAAACCTCGGAGCACTTCCCGGGCTACAACTTCGAGGCCAACAAGGGGTACCCGTGCCCCATTCACAAGGCCGCCCTTCAAGCGTGGGGACCGACATCGATCCATCGGCGATCATGGGTGTTCATGGATCGTCTGATGTGGAATGGTGTGACTCGCCACCGCCGGCCTGACCCCCAAATGGCGCTGCCGCTCGGCGGCTGAGGACCACGTCGCTCATCTCAGGGTGGACCAGACTCCCGGCCGAGAATCAGGTCGACAGCACGGCTGCCGATCATCATCGAAGCTGCGTTCGTGTTTCCACTGATGGTTGCCGGCATCACGGAGGCATCGGCCACCCGAAGTCCGATCATCCCATGGACGCTGAGGTCCGGACTCACCACACCATTCGCAACGTCGCCAATGCGGCACGTCCCCACCGGGTGATAGAGAAGTTCGAAGCGATCGTGGACAAACCCACGGAGGTCATCGTCTGACGTTACGTGACTTCCAGGCAACATCTCCTCGCCTCGGACATCGTCGAATGGAGATGCGGCGAGAACTTCTCTGGCTTTTCTGACACTGCTCATCAGGGCATCGACGTCGGCGGGTTCGTTGAGGTAGTTGCCGACGATACGGGGGGCCTTCTTGTGGTCGCCGGATGCCGCCTTGACCGTGCCCTCACTACTCGGGTGCATGAGCAGCGATCCCAGGCTGTAGGCATGGCCCTCCAGTGGTGTCATCCCATGGTTGTCAAAGAACACCGGGGCAAAGTGGAACTCGAGGTCCGGCTCTGCCGATGAGCTGTTGGACCGGACGAAGGCGCCAGCCTCCGCCACGTTCGAGGTCAGAGGTCCTCGTCGAAGAAAGAGCCATTCGAGCAGATGTCGAATCGACTCAGCGTCATCGAGAGTGCCACCGGCGAGAGAGCGTTGGATTACGCCGATGATCGCGTGGTCCTTCATGTGAAGTCCGACATGGCGACTCTCGACGATCGTCTTGACGCCAATGCCCGCGAGATGCGCTGGGTCACCGATACCTGAAAGCTGGAGAATCTGCGGTGATCCGAAGGCGCCGGCGGCGACAATCACCTCTGAGTCGGCATAGGCCCTCTCAACGCCGGCATCGGTGGTGTATTCGACACCGATGGCGCGTTCGGCTTCGACAATCACTCTCAGGCAATGTGAATCGGTGGAGACGGCGAGCGTCGGTCGCGTAATCGCAGCGTGTAGGAAGGCGTTTGCTGCGCTCCAACGTCGTCCCCGATGCTGTGTGACCTGGAAGTAGCCCACTCCTTCCTGGGTCTCGCCGTTGAAATCACCATTGGCTGGGAGACCGGCCTCGAGGGCTGCTTCTATGAATCTTCTCGTGTAGCTGTTGGGGCTGCGGAGGTCTTCGACCCGAACCGGTCCTCCAGAGCCGTGAAACTGGTTTTCGAACCTCTGATTCGACTCCATCGCGCGAAAGACGGGAAACACCGAGTCCCAGCCCCATCCAGTGGCACCCAACGATTCCCACCGGTCATAGTCGGAGCGGCGCCCCCGGATGTAGATCATCGCGTTGATCGACGACGACCCGCCAAGGACCTTTCCACGTGGCAGAAAAAGCCTTCGTCCTGCCGCCGACGCTTCGGGCTCGGACTCGAATCTCCAATCTCTCTTGGTCTTGAAATTCTTTGCAAACGCGGCCGGGATAGCCACATCAAGAGAGCGATCGCTGCCGCCGGCTTCAATGAGCAGTACCGAATGACTGGCTGAAAGACCTTCGGCAATGACGCACCCGGCTGAGCCCGCGCCGACAATGATGTAGTCGAATGATCGAGCCACTGCCGGGCGAGGTTACCGACTGCGACGTGATCGTCACGGCCGGGCGGTTGGCATGCTCGGACCTTGTGAGCCGCAGTGAGCTCATACTGGAGAATCTGGCCGAATCTGCCGATAGGAACAATCGCAATGACAACATTTCATGATCTCCCGGAACTGTTCAAGAGAATCCCCATCGCCCTCTACCGGAGTGCCCCCGACGGCGCGCTGGTGGAAGCGAACCCCGCATTGGCAACCCTTCTCGGCTTCGACAGTGTTGAGGCAGTCAGGGAGCACGTGACATCGGTGGAGTCGATCTATGTCGATCCGGCCCAGCGGGCGCGTTGGATCGAAAACATTGCAGAGGCCGGAGTAATCCACGACTTCGATCTCGAACTCCGCAGAGCGGACGGTTCTACGGTCTGGGTCCGCGATTCGGCCCGAGTGATCCTGGATGATGCCGGCACCGTCGTTTTCTACGAAGGATCTCTGGTCGACGTCACCGACAAGGTGGACGCGGAACGCGCCAGGGATGAGTTCATCGCCATCGTTTCGCATGAGCTCCGCAATCCCATTGCTGTGATGGTGGGCTTGGGCGAAGAGCTCGCCCAGAACTATGACTCGTTTTCCGACATCGAGCGACGGGAAATGGCGGGTCTGATCGCCCGTCAAGCCGAGGACGCAGGGTGGCTCATCGAGGATCTTCTGGTCGCATATCGCGACGACATAGCCCAAGTCATGATCGCACCACGCACTTTTGATCTCACAAAGCAGGTGGAGCGAGTGTTGGAGGTCGTAGACCATCCCATAGCAATCGAGGCACACGACGGCTCGATCAGCGTTCACGCCGATCCGAGGCGGGTCCGTCAAATCCTGCGTAACCTCGTCGCCAACGCCCTCAGATACGGTGGTGACGAGATTGCGGTGGCTTTGGCCAAGTCTGGCGATCGTGTCGAAGTCCAGGTCCGCGACTCGGGCACGAAGATCAGCGATGCCGATCTGGAGATAATCTTCAGGCCATTCGAGCGGGGGAGTGGACAGCACCATCCCAAGTCGATCGGATTGGGTCTCAGCGTTTCCCGACGACTTGCCCGGCTCATGGACGGCGATCTGGTTTACCGCCATGACGGTCGATGGTCCACTTTTGTGCTATCACTTCCTTCGGGTTGAGTAGCGGCAGCTTCTAACCTGCCCGCCATGCGCGTATTGATAACCGGCGGTGCCGGTTTCATCGGGAGTCACACAGCCGTGGCCCTGATAGAGGCGGGTCATGAGCCAGTCCTTCTCGACAACCTCTCCAACGCCCGTCGATCGGTGGTTTCTCGAATCGGGGAGATAACGGGAGTGGAGCCCGAGTTCATAGAAGCTGATGTGAGGGATCGAGACTCGGTTCGCCAGGCCTTGAATTCGGGGGTGGAGGCCTGCATGCACTTCGCCGCATTGAAGGCAGTGGGCGAGTCGGTCGAGACGCCTCTCGCCTACTACGACAACAACGTGGGAGGCACCGTGGCTCTCCTGGCTGAATTGGTATCGGCCAGAGTGGAGACCTTTGTGTTCAGCTCGTCCGCGACTGTTTACGGAGAGGTCTCGAAGCTGCCGCTGACAGAAGACATGCCGCTTGGCCGAGCCACCAACCCCTACGGGTGGACAAAGATAATGATGGAGCAGATCCTCGTCGACCTGCAACTGTCACAGCCGGGGTGGTCGGTGTCGCTACTCAGGTATTTCAATCCCGTGGGTGCCCATCCATCCGGCCTGATCGGAGAGGACCCTGCCGGAACGCCCAATAACCTGATGCCCTACATCGCCAGAGTCGCCGCGGGATTGCTGCCGAAGCTGAACGTGTTTGGCGGGGACTATTCCACGCCTGACGGCACCGGGGTCAGGGACTACATCCACGTCGTCGATTTGGCGATAGGACATGTGGTGGCGCTAGAGGCTCATCTGAAACAACCCGGGGTGTTCATATACAACCTGGGCACTGGACGCGGCCACAGCGTGCTCGAGGTCCTAGCCGCATACGAAGAGGCGTCCGGCAAGCCGATTCCGTATCAGATCGTCGACCGGAGACCGGGTGACGTTGCCGCCAGCTGGGCGGACGTGTCCCTCGCAGAGTCGGAGCTTGGCTGGAAGACAGAACGCGATCTAAACGACATGTGCGTCGACTCGTGGCGCTGGCAACAGTCCGCAGAATGACGATGACCAGCGAAGCACGACTCCTCGAGGCTGCGCTGGCCTGGATTTCAGGAGATCCCGATCCTGTTACCCGCGATGCCCTCCAGGGAATGGTCGACGCAGAAGACATCGAGGGCCTGGACTTGGCGATGGGCGAGGCTCTTGCCTTCGGCACCGCAGGTATCCGCGGTGAGGTCGGGCCCGGATCGGGACGGATGAATCGGGCCATGGTCATCAAGACGACGGCCGGTCTTGCCCGCTATCTCCACGATCAGGGCCGCGACACAGGGCCGGTAGTCGTGGGATTCGACGCCCGTCCTTCCAGCCGCCAGTTTGCCGAGGATGCCGTCGGTGTACTGGCGGCGGCAGGAATCGCCGTCCGATATTTTTCGGAAGTGGCCCCGACGCCGATTGTTGCGTTTGCTGCAATACAGATGAACGCGGAAGCGGCGGTGGTCGTGACGGCGAGCCACAACCCGCCTGCCGACAACGGGTACAAGGTCTACAGCGCCAATGCAGCGCAGATCATCCCTCCCGAAGACGCTGATATCGCAGCGGCGATCTCGGGTATCGGTCCGGCCAATGCCATCGCGCTTGTCGAAGACGCCTTCGCTGCGACCCATGAGCTGATCGAACAAATCGATGAGTCTCTGTACGACGACTACTACCGGGCTGTCGATGAGACACGACCTTCGCCACAGTCATCCGATCTGACCTTCGTATACACACCAATGCACGGTGTCGGGGGCCGGGTGCTCGAGGAAATGTTCACCAGGGCGGGCCACACCGGGCTCACGCCGGTCTCCTCCCAGTTTGAGCCGGACGGCACCTTTCCCACAGTCAGTTTTCCCAACCCCGAAGAGGAAGGAGCGCTCGACCTCGCGCTCGAACTCGCTTCCGAAACGCAGGCGGACGCCGTGCTCGCCAACGACCCGGACGCTGACCGTCTTGCCGCCGCTGTGCCTCACGAAGGGGAGTGGCGATTGCTCTCTGGCAATGAGCTTGGAGCGCTGCTGGGGGACTATGTGCTCCGAAGCTGGAATCATGGCGAGACACCCATTGTCGCCAACTCGATCGTCTCCAGCCCAATCCTGCAACGGCTGGCCGCCAGATATGGCGCTCACCATGAGGTCACTCTCACAGGCTTCAAGTGGATCGCCAATGCCGCGCTCGCGCTCGAGAGTGGGGGAGTGGGCCGTTTCGCCTTCGGGTTCGAGGAGGCCCTCGGATACACCATCGGCAGAACCGTGCGAGACAAGGACGGGCTGTCGGCGGCGCTTGTGTTTTCCGACCTTGTGACAGAGGAGCATCGAGCCGGCAGGTCGGTGCTCGATCGGCTGGTAGACATCTGGGCGGCGACCGGGCTCTGGGTCAGTGCGCAGCACTCCATTGTCCGTCCGGGCCCCGCCGGCCAGTCGGCGATTGCCGACGCTGTGAGCCAGCTTGGCGATCAACCGCCCACTGAGGTTGGTGACTACGAGGTGACAGACGTTGTCGACTATCGGATCGGCGCCGACGAGCGACCACCCTGGCTCGGCGCTCAACAGCTGATCGAGTTGCAGCTGGGCGATTCCGGCCGGGTGTTGGTTCGTCCCAGTGGAACCGAACCAAAACTCAAGGTGTACGTCGATCTTTCGGGTGAGGTCGGATCAGACCCTCACCGGGCGCATCGGGATCTGAGCGACGCAGCTAGCGAGTTGGCCGTCGGAGTCGGTGAGTCGCTCGGTCTATGACCTATTAGGACGAGGGCAGGGCGTCTGGGAATTTCATCGGCGCCGAGGGTCAAAGGACTCGGTCTTGTTGAAACGCTGTCGATAGAGGTAGATCCAACCCAATCCGTGGATTGCCACCCCGGCCAGGAGGACGACAGCAACGAAGGGGTAACCGACCAGCAGAGCCGCCAGGGCGGCGACCACCGCTGAAGACACCAGGGCAACCCTGACTCCGTTCAAAGGTCCGAACACAAGGCCAACTTTAGGCGGTGTTATCTCAGAGCCGCTCTTGAGCGAGGCGCGTGCCACAGTGGTCCCCGCATGAGATCGCTCTCCATGGTTGTGGCGGTTGCCCTCTTGACCGCCGCATGTTCCGGCACGGCAAGTGGGGGAGAGGCCACCGACACTCCCATCACAACTGTTCCCACCCCGGAAACAACCGTTGTGACCACACTCCCACCATCAACCTCGTCTTCCACGTCGTCCTCCACAACGACGACGTTTGTCGAGTCCCCAGCGCTGGCGGTGACAAGCGCGACGGGGGTCGTAGTGGCGGTGAGAGCAAAGACGACGGCCGGGTACGTCATCACTACTCCTTGTGGTGGCATCGGATACGTGGCAGGCGGGACACCTGTGACCGAGGTGTCCGTGGTCCTGGATCCCGGCCATGGAGGCCCGATCGACACGGGAGCGGTCGGGCGGAACGGTCTTGTCGAGAAAGATGTGAATCTCAGACTGGCAGAGGCCACCAAGGTGATTCTCGAGAAACGGGGGATCGCGACCCTGCTCACCCGAACGGCCGATTACGCCGTTCCGCTCCGAGTCAGAGTTGACCTGGCCGATACCGTGAATGCAGGCATCCTCGTGTCTATCCACCACAACGCTCCTACTCCGCAGGCTTCCGACGGGCCTGGAACCGAGGTCTTCGTCCAATCGGACCGACCCGACTCACGACGGCTGGGAAGCCTGATCTACGAGTCCACAGTTGCCGCCTTGTTGCGTGTTCCCGACGTCCAATGGCATGCCGCCCCCGATGCCGGGGTGCTCATGGTGCACAGCACACGGGGGGGAGACGGTTACGGGATGATCAGTCTTCCTGAGATCGTCTCGGTATTGGCAGAGTTTGCCTACATATCCAGCCCTCCCGAAGCCGACTTACTCGCCACCGACCTCTACCTCGAAATCGTCTCCGAAGCTCTCGCAGACGCGATCGAGGACTACTTGACGACCGATCACACTGGCTCCGGGTTCATCGAGGAGCCAAGGATCTTCAACCCGCAGCCAAGTGTTGGAGCGGCCTTGTGCGAGGAAGTAGATCTTGGTTGAGGTTGTGCTTTCTTCCATCAGCCCTCCGGTAGGGTTTGGCCCGTTGTCATATCGAGGAGAAGCGTCATGAGCGGATTCGGTAAGGACCAATTCGTTACCGAATGCTTGACGGCGGTGCGAGCAGGTGATGGCGTAACGGCTGCAGTCAAAGAGATCGTGGAACAGGCGGTATCCGACCCGTCGGCGATCGAGGCTGAAGTAAGCGCTCGAACTATCAGTCCAATGATGACGATCTGGCATCGATCGGACGAGCTCACCGTGCTCCACATCGTGTGGCCGCCGGATGTGGATCTCTTTGCCCACGACCACAACATGTGGGCAACGATCGGCATCTACGGCGGCCGCGAGGACAACCAGTTCTATCGGCGGCTGGAGGACGGTCGGATAGAACCTCACACGGGAAAAACGATCACCCAGAACGATGTGATCACGCTTGGGCCGGATGTGGTGCATTCGGTCGCCAATCCGACGAGGGACTGGACGGCGGCCCTCCACGTGTACGGCGGGGAGTTCTTCACGACACCCCGCACCATGTGGAGCAAAGAGACACTCGAGCCGATGCCACTCGATGTCGATTTCATAAGGCAGAACCTCGAGGCAGCCGCAGCAAGGGCTCGTCTTTCCGACATTCCCGGCGAACGCCCCTGATCACAACCGGAGGTGCCCCCACCTTGTAGGCATTCCACACACCAGCTTGACATGAGCAGGAGGCGAGAGGGGTCAGCCTTCACGAGCCTCTGAGCAAGGGTTTCTAATACCACACCTCTAGCTTGACATAACGTGCATTATGGGCGCTCGCGACATCAGGTCACTGACCCAAGAGGGCACTGCTGCGGCGCGAGCCGCTTGAGATTGCCACTCCCCTTCACAACCGCCGACCCCACGGACCCGGACTCGAATCCGCCGGCCGATGGCTGCATCGGGCCGACTCGAACATCAACAATCAGCTTTTGATCGGGACCGTGTCGCCAGTGCCAAGTTTTGCTATTCGCTCCCCCCATCCCGATGGCGCCGAGCCGAACACTCGAGTAGGCCGCATCGATCCGGGTTACGCCGTCTCCGACGTCGCAATCGTGACACCAGGGTTGTGAGCATATGTCAACTATCATCAATCTCACGTATGACAATGGTGAATAAGGAGCCGGCTTTTCCAGCGGCTATGCATGATGTCTGAGCCGGGCGAGGCCCTCGAGGACACCGAGCCGCAGGAAGGTCGCGGACCGGAGCCGAATACCCTCGAAGAGGTGATCAGCGGCATCGGTGCCAAGGTCCGGCTCATGAGGACGCGGAAGGGCTACTCGCTGCAGCGGTTGGCCAATGTGGCGGACGTTTCGGCTGCTGCGATTCACAAGATCGAACACAACGGCATGGTCCCGACCATCACCACTTTGATGAAACTGGCATCAGCGTTGAACCGACCGGTGAGTTATTTCATTTCCGAGGAGGAAGAGGGCGACAAGCCGGCAGTGCACACAACACCGGAAAAGCGTCGATCGGTCTTCACCTCGATTCCCGGCCTTGAGTTGCAGAGCATCTCAGGTCCATACGGGCGCTTTTTCTTGGCGGGAGCCTATGCAGAAGTGCAGCCGGGCAGCGAGTCCGGCCCCGGGCCGACCAAGCATCCTGGTGAGGAGTTGGTGTACCTCCTGGAAGGTGAGCTCTGTTTTGAGTTCGACGACGAGACTGTGACCCTCAGTCCCGGCGAGTCGGTGCACTTCCGTGGGGATCTGACGCATCGCTGGCACAATCCGACGTCTAAGCCCGCGAAGGCCGTGTGGATGGCACTTCGACCGATCTAGATAGCCCGGCGACACGCTGTCAGCGGCCAGCCCCTGTCCCCCGGAATGGCCAATCCCGATACCCGGCAGCCGGCCCGACCCCGCCGAGTTGTGCCTGATACTATTGGAAACGAGTCTTCGTACTTTAGTGGGTACCAGGATTCCTCACCTCGACAACCGAGGTCGGTGCATACTGGTCAAGAGTGGCTGTTGCACCACCAGCGTTGCGACGGCGAATGCTGACGAGTCGACGAATGAGAGGCCTTGGGGATGCGGATAGTTGTCGTGGGCGGCGGGGCTGCCGGGATCGGTGCGCAGGGTGGCGCCAAAGGCACTGCTCCGGATGCCGAGGTCGTCCTGTACACAGAATACGAAGATGTGGGCTACAGCCCGTGCGGAATCCCGTTCGTCCATGGCAAAGAGATCGAGAAGTTCGAGGATCTCATCTTGCAGGACAAGAAGTTCTACGAGGATGCCGGCTTCGACATCCAATACATGACCAAGGTCGAAGGCGTCGATACGGCCGCCCAAGAGATCAAGGTAGCCGGCGAGGGGGCCGTCCATTACGACCGTCTCGTTCTCGGTACTGGATGGAACTATGCGGATCCGGGCGTGCCCGGAAGTGACCTTGCCGGGCTGCACTACGTCAAAAACATCCGTCGCGCCATGGAGTTCGACAAATTGCTCGATGACGCAAAGGTGGCGGTGGTCGTTGACGCCTCACCGATCGGCATCGAGATGGCGACCGCGTTCGCCCACCGCGGGCTCGAAACCCACTTCGTCGACCCGGGAGGCTGGCCAATGTCGGATATTGCCGATCCAGACATCATGGAGCCGGTCGAAGAGTCTTTGCGCGAACTGGGCATCAACATGCACATGCAGACGAGTGTTGAGCGTTTTGTCGGCGACGGCAAGGTTCGGGGCGTCGCAACTTCGAAGGGTGAGCTCCTCGCCGATGTGGTCGTGGTGGCGACAGACAAGACACCGAACACCGAGCTGGCGACCGCTGCCGGCATCAAGATAGGTTCGACCGGCGGAATCATCGTCGATGACGCAATGGCAACCTCGGCCGAGAACGTGTGGGCGGCCGGAGACTGCGTCGAGATACCACACGGGTTGACCAAGGTCCCGATCAACGGGCTCTCCGGTAGTCACGCGTACTCCCAGGGAAAGGTCGCCGGGGTCAATGCCGGCGGTGGTGAACGCGCCTATCAAGCTGTCCAGGTCCCGTGGGGAATGGTCGCCGGCACCTGGGCGATCGGCGGCGTGTCATTCGGGGAGACGCTCGCAACCGCCCTCGGCATCCCCCATGTGGTCGGGATGGCAGACGGTATCTCAAAGGCGCGCTACTACCCGGGTTGGTCTCAGATTCGGGTCAAGCTGCTGGTGGACCCGGAGACCAGAACCCTCGTTGGTGGCCAGATGGCGGGCATTGAAGGCATCAAGGAGCGGGCGGATTTCCTCGCCATGGCGATGCGGGCGAAAATCCCGATCGACGATATCGCCTGGATGGAGAACGTGTATTCGCCTCCGATCGGTGCCCTGAACGAGCCAATGGCTCTGGCCGCGCAGAACGCACTCGGAAAGCTCTGAGCCGACGATGAAGTTCTTCCTCTGGCTTCGCCACAATGCCGAGCACTACCTGCTCGAAGCGGCGCAAGTCGACATGGCGAGGAAGTACCGCAGTGGCTCGGGACCGCTTCAGCCAAAGAGTATCGGCGCGCTTTTCTGGCGTCATGTGTTCGTCCCGATCTATCGGCTGTTGCCGTGGTCGGTCCGGGGGGCGATCATGCGGGCCATGCCGGGAAGCCACCGTCGTTCGTGGGAAAGGAGGGCAGCCAACTAGACCGAGACAGTTATGCGCGTGCTTGGCGCAAAGGACACGTCGGGCCCGAGCAGAAAGACAGTGGTGAGGCGGGTCGGAGAAGGCCGCCACCAACGAAACGCCCGGTTGTCGAGCCTGAGACAAAAGGCTGAGACAAGAGGCTGAGACAAAAAAGGAGCCCACATGGCAGAATTTGTAAGCGACCGAGTACAGCCCGGAGACGCCATCGTCGACTACGAGGAGAAGGTCTTCCCCGACATTCAAGCCGAAGAGGGCGAGCAGGCATGGGTGTTCATGCACACGGTGCCGTTCGAAGGTTCGGTTGGCCTGGTCAACATGCTGACGACCACGCGTATCAATCGGAAGGGTTTCGACACCCACCTTGTCCTATACGGGCCGGGTTCATTGATGGCATCGGCATCCCGCGGCTTCCCCAAGGTCGGCGATGCAGCCTTCCCAGGCGCCATGATGTACAACAACCAGATCCAGACAATGCTCGACGAAGGGGTACATGTCTACGCGTGTCGATTCTCAGCTGCCATGCTCTACGGCATGCGCGAGGCCGACATGATGGAAGGTGTCAAGCCGATCAATCCGCTCGACGTGCTCGATGCGACGCTCACCGCGTACCGTGCCAAGGCACTAGTCATAGCCACCTGGACGCTCTAACCGGCCGCACAACCATCGGAGTGGGCATGGACATCGAGGCCCTGCTCGCACAATGGCGCGCCTCGGAGGCGAAGCTGTATCCGATGATTCTGGTCAGCCCGCATCAGTATGAGACCAACCTCAGCCTGGTGCGGGCCATGACCGACGACCTGGCAGGAGTCACGAGCGTCGACGATCTGGTAGGAGAGTATGAGCGCCGCGCCGACAGGCTGGCGGCCTCAGCCGACCGCTTGGAAGTCGCCGCGCCATCGCCAGTTGTGGGCCCCCTGCTCATCGATGCGGCGTTTCTGAAACGTTACCTAGAGCTCCCCGCAGAGCACCAACAAGCCGAAGCTGCCCGTCGGATCGCCCAAGCCGGCGACGGGCCTGGCTGGGTCACGCTCGCCGAAGCCGGCGACGACGGCCCTTCTGCCGCAACAGGATTTCAGCGTATCGAGATGCGAGTCCCCGACGGCCTCGGTATGCATACCTACATCGATATCGACGCGACAACCTTCTTGCCGCTCTACGGGATCGAGATCCTGCAACTCGAGCCTACGACCGGCGAGCACCTAGATACGAATGCTCGTCCCGAGCGCCAGCAGTTCACGGATCGCGAACAGTGGCTCGCCGCGATAGCCGCGGTCAAGGAACCCGTCGAAAGTTAGACGGCCGACCGTTGCCCGACGCCGAGCCGCTCGTAGATTCTGCGATGGTCGGCCGCGGCCTGAGCCCAGGTGAACCGCTGCACCATCACACGGCCTGCGGCCGCCAGGCGATCACGGACCTCCTGATTCTCGATCAGTTTTCGCATCGCCGCGGCCAGGCTGTCGTGGTCGCGGGGCGGCACGAGTATTGCGGTTTCGCCATCCACGAGGTACTCCCGAAAGACGGGGATGTCCGTGGCGATCAAAGGCAGGCCGACCGCGAGTGCCTCCATTGCGACCAGGCCCCATCCTTCCTTGAGGGACGGAAACAGAAATGCGTCTGCAGTGTGATACCAGTCGGATAGCTCGCGATCTGAGACCGTACCGAGTTGGACGATGTCGTGGTTCATGGAGATGCCCAGCTCCTCGGCGCGGGCGAATGCCGCGGTTCGGTAAGAGGTGTAGTCCTGGAAGGAGTGGCCGCCGACGAGGGCGAGTAGCGGTGGAACCGCCATCGATGCCTTGAGGGAGGCCATCGCCTCGATCATCTCCATGGTGCCTTTACGTGGCTCGATTCCTCCGACGGTCAGGAACAGGAATCGCGAGCCGGCACCAATGGATGCCCGCAAACCGGCACGATCGACTTCGCCGGCCGGCGATAGCTTCGCGGTGTTGACTCCGTTGTGAATGACCGTGGCCTCGAGACTGAACTCGTCGCGCAAAATCCCTTGCCACTCTCGACTGACCACGATCAATTCGTCGGGTTCGATGATCGCGTGACGCTGACAGTCGATCAGGGCCTGGGTCGTGAAATCGTCGACGTGATGCACCGTCCGGACCACACACGGGCGCTGCTGGTCATCTAGCGGGAACTCGTCTCTGACGCGGGCAGCCGCTCGAGCGGCGATGCAATCCTGAGTGTGAAGAATGGAGAACTTTGTGGCCAGCGGTCGGAGACCATCCGCGAGGGCATCAATCGATCTGAACACGCGCTCGTCGAGCGTTTCGGCATCCCACTTAGGACCTGGAATGACCGTATGGGGCACCTTCGTCTCACGGAAGAACCCGGTCCGGGGATCACCGAGCGCGACGATGTGGACATCCACTCCATCAGCGAGCAAGGCTTCCGCGAGCTCGAGCGTGTGGACTACTCCCCCACGAGGCTTGGTCGAGTATGTGACAAACGCGACGCTCATCGGAGCCCACAGGTACCGGCGGATGGGGCGGGAAACGCCCATGGCGCCGACTCTCCACATACGAGCCAAGCTGTTCGCATCACCGGCTCCTCTGAAACTCGCTGATTTCTGGGCGCCGGGTGGCGATCGCGACGGCCATCAGCGCGGCGCGGACGTTGGTCGGGGCGATGATAGCCCCGGCATCTTCGAGCTTTTGACGTTGGCTCGCGATACCTTGCGGGTCGGAATCCGTCCCGAGGATGTACGCGACGACCTGAGGTCCGCCCTCGATCGCCATCACATCCGCGCACGCGGGCGCCAGCTCGCCGGCTGGATCATCGTGACTGCCGTATCCCAAGACCACATCCAGCAGGACAACCGCTGTTCCGGGAAGGGCTCCTTCCCTTTCGATCAAACCCAATCGCGCTGCCGGATCGATCATCGGATGCAGGTGCGTCCTTGTGTATTCCTCTTCGCCGAGGTCGACGCAGATGTGACTGTTGATCTCGGCGCGGTCAAGCGCCAGATCGGGCCGGAGCGGCGTATTCGAGTGGACCCGGAGACCGTGCTCGGACATGAGCGTCATAGCCTCGAAGCACAACGTTCCTCCAGAGAACAATCCCCGAATCGCGGTTCTCGAATCGTCCACCCGCCCTATCGCCTCCGTGGCCAGGTCCAGGAGTCCGGCCTCTGTTTGAGCCAACTCCGCCCCAACCGCCGAGATGACGGCATCGACACCCTCTTCGAGATCCGAAGCCAGCGTGACATGGGGAGCGACCTCTATGGGTTCGTCGATGCCGATCAAAGCCGCCACGATCGGTTTGACAGACGGTCGGTCGAGCAACCGCTCCGACACATGGGACGACGGCGGCTTCGACACCAACAGAATTGCCTCAGTCTCGGGATCGTTCTCCAGGCTGCGGATAGCCTGGGCCGTCATCAGCCCTGCGACCGATTCAGAGAGGTCTCTACCGCCGACGCCGATCACCTGCGTGACACCGAGACCCGCTCGATCGATCAGGCTCATCACCTCTTGTGCGCCGGTACCCGCAGCGGCGACCACGCCAATCGGACCCTTTCGAACTGCGTTGGCGAAGCCGAGACCGACACCGTCGATCACCGCAGTTCCGGCGCCCGGTCCCATCATGAGCAACGATCGGTCAAGTGCTCGCTGCTTTAGTTCGATCTCGTCATCCAGCGACACGTTGTCGCTGAACAGCAACACGTCCATCCCGGCGCTGATCGCCTTGTGTGCCTCGAGTGTGGCATAGGCGCCGCCGACGGAGATGACCGCCAGATTCGGGGGCTCCGATAGGGTCGCGGTCTCCTCGATGCTGCGGAACGACGAACTATCTGAGGCGGATATGGCCTTCGTCGGCGTTGTGAACATCGCGGTCTCGGCGTTCGAGATGGCACGTTCGACGTCACCACCCCGAATGGCCATGACCAAATCGCTGGCGCCTACGTCGGCCAGCTCCGTCTCCTCGAAGCCCTCCGCTATCAAGATCTCGATGTTGGCCGGGGTTCCGGTCACGACCGTCCCCCATTCGATGCCTGGCGTCTCGAAAATCGCTCTCGACCCTGCGAGCAGCTTGACGGAATCGACGTACATGTTCGGATAGCCCCGGATGTGGTGGTTGGTCATGCCGCGCTGTTTCTGACCACTCGCGAACCAGCCTCACCGCGCAGCGCGGCCGCGAGCTGATCGGTCGACGTGATGACGGCGTATTCGCCACCGCCATCCACGAATTCGATGGCCGACTCGATCTTGGGCCCCATGCTGCCGGCCGGGAATTCTCCAGCGGCCATGAAGTGGGCCGCCTCAGAGGTCGTCATCCGACCGATCGATCGCTCGTGTGGCGTTCCGAACCCGAGCAGGACGTGGTCCACGCCTGTAACCAACGCGAGCACCTCCGCCTTCACGGCCAACGCAATCTGCACGGCAAGTCGATCCTTGTCGATGACTGCCTCGACGCCTTGGAGCCCATCAGGGTTGCGGATGATCGGAATGCCGCCGCCTCCGCCGGCAACGACAAGGAAGCCGTTATCGAGTAACGACTCGATCGCTGCCGCCTCGAGCACTTCGCGCGGCCGTGGTGACGGAACGATCCGTCGATGGCCACGACCGGAATCCTCCGCGACGGTCCAACCTCGAGCCGTGGCGTCCGTGACGTCATCGTCCTCGAGGAACGGCCCAATCGGCTTGGTCGGTTCTGAGAAGGCAGCATTTGCATCGTCCTTGCGGACGATGGCGTGCGTAATGATCGCCGCAAGCCGGCCGCGGTGCCCGGGCAATTGGTTCCAAAGTGCTCTGATGATGATGCTTCCCATGTAGCCCTGCGTCATGGCTCCTATCAAGTGGAGCGGCAGGGCGGGCACGACGTCCCTCGCAGCGAACTGCTGTATGGCCACGTTGCCGACTTGAGGGCCGTTGCCGTGCGTCACGACGATCCTGTGCCCCGCCGTGACGAGCTCGCCGACTGAGACGGCCATTCGGGCGGCGTTGGAAGCTTGCTCGGCGGCCGTGCCCGCTTCTCCGGGCTTTGTCAGCGCATTTCCTCCCAAGGCGACGACGACCGTGGTCATGCCTTTCTCCGGCCACCGGCCCGCGCCCGGCACCGCTCTCGTCCGGGTCGGGATGGGTCGGTTGTGGGGTCCGGAACCATGTCCACCTCTCGTCGAAGGATCTTCTGGCACACGCTTTTGGGGTGGGCGCGCATCGGTTGTTCGCCTTGATGTCGTCCGTTGCTATCCACCAAAGGCTACGGAGTGTTGAGGATAGTTGACGCAGCGCTACAGGACCAGATTCGATTACCTCCCCCGGGAAAAGGGTGTTGGAGATGCTCATCGGGGACCGGCCGACCCCCGATGGTGACCCGAAGCCTTCAATGCGACGGCCCGCGGCCGACGTATATAGTGTGGCACCATAGAAGATGAACGTTGCCGAAAGTAAACGGCCCACCCGACCACCACCAGCGACGACGGGCCGGGAAAGCGACGCTCAGCGTTGATCGAGTCGCGTAGCGAACCGGGCCGCATTCAGTTAGCGAACCGAAGGAGGTTGAGTGATGAGTTCCCCGAAGGTGACCCGGCGGGTGATTGACGGACACAGCCATATCGGGGCCATGGAGGCGTGGAAGTTCTATGACCTGAAGGAACCAGTCAAGCCGACCGTGTACGACTTCCCGGATACCGCTGCCTATCTAGCCCACCTTGACAGATTCGGGGCAGAACGCGGGCTCGTGATCCCGAACTACGGGATTCCCGTGCAGTCGCAGCCTTTCTCACTCAACGAGGTGATGCTGGACGCGGTCACCTCGAGCGATCGGCTCGCGGGAGCGCTGTGGGTTTCGTTTCTCCCGCAGAACAAAGACATGACGATGGAGTCTCTGGCGCACGCCGGCGAAGAGCGCGTCGTTGCGCTAAAAACCACATTCCTCCTGGGAGGGAACCCGAACCCGGACGAATGGGACGACGACACCCGTGAGGTGGCGGACGCATGCTTCAACACGGCCGAGGAGCACGACCTCGTGTTCCATTTCCACACCAGTCCTGGCGGCGCATCTGATCTCAACAATTTCATCCCGCTGGTCGAGCGGTACGGCAAGCGGGTCAAGATCTACCTCGTGCATTTCGGTGGCGGCGTGAGTGGCCACATCAAGCTCGTCCCGAGGTTTCTCGATTGGGTCGAAGACGGATACAAGGTCTATGCAGACACGACGTGGACCGTCGGTTTTGGCGCCCGCTGGCTCCTCGACGAGATCGAGAAGCGCGGGGTCGGCGGGGACCGGGTGATCTTTGCGTCCGACGAGCCGTGGAGCGACTTCTGGAGTGAGTACTGGAAGATCGAAGGCGCCAATGTGAGCGAAGAGTTGAAGGATCGCGTCTTCTATCAGAACTTCGAGGATCTCTATGGCGCAGCCTGGTAGCCCGTCGGCGCTTCAGCCCGAACTCGCGCCGCTGATCGCCGATATTCAAAGCCGCGGACTCAGGATCGAGCAAACCGGAGAGACAACTCGGGTCGGAGGAGCTGGTCCGTCCGACGCGGGCATGATCAGCATCGAGGGAGTCTTCATCACGGCGCCGGTTGGTGCCGGTTTTGTTGCCGATTCGCCCTACTCGCTGCGCGAGGATGTGTTTGGGCAGTGGGCGATCTTCAAGGACGACGAGCGCATCGCCTCTGCGGAAGTCGCCGCGCGACCCGAGTTCTACGACCTCTCAACCGATGACGGGATCCCGTACTGGAAGATCGCCTTACTCCATCTCGATTCGCTGGCGAGCACCGTGGTGCAGACGTGCGCGTATTGGGGCACCGACGACCAATGCACTTTCTGCGGGATCGAACTCTCGCTCGAGTCTGGAAATACCATACCGGCAAAGCGGCCAGAGCATCTGGCCGAGGTGGCGGTAGCGGCAAAGGAACTCGACGGCGCCGTGGACATTACCCTCACGACGGGCAGCACCTATGGTCCTGACAAGGGAGCGTTGTACGTGGGGCGATGCGCGGAGGCAATGCACAACGCCAGCGGGTTGCCGGTCGAAGCTCAGTTCGAGCCTCCCGATGACCTCGATGTGCTCAACCGGGTGCACGATATGGGAGTCAGTGCGGTCGGCATGCACGTCGAGTCATTCGATCCGACCACCCTGGCAGAAATCGCGCCCCCGAAGGCGCGGACCGGGATCGAGGGATATTTCACGGCGTGGGAGCGTGCGGTCGAGGTATTCGGTGAAGGACAGGTGTCGACCTACGTCATCCTCGGCCTGGGCGAGGACCCGGATCTGACCGTCGCGGGATGCAAGCGAGCGATCGACATTGGTGTATATCCCTTCATCGTGCCGCTCCGGCCGGTGCCGGGGAGCCTTCTCGAGGATCTGCTGCCGCCCGATGCCCGGTACACCGAGTCAATTTACCGCCAAGTCGTGCCCTACCTGTTGGAGCGAGGCATCGGGTCCTGGACCGTCTCAGCTGGATGTGCCCGCTGTCAGGCGTGCTCTGGCATGAGTCTGATCGAGCAGGAGTTAGTTGAGCTCTCAGCACCGGAAGAAACCCGAACTCTTATCCCCGTTCGATCCGTCGACTGACCTCGAGCGCGTAAGCGGCGCTCACGTCGAGATCGTGTGCCGGTCAGCCGAGAACGAAACCGAGCGGTCGATCTGCGCCCAGCTGCGCCATCAGGTCTTCGTGGTTGAACAGTCGATCTTCGATGTGAGCGATCAGGACGTCCGGGATGAGGACGACGCCACGATTCACCTCATTGCGGACGTCGGTGGTGTGGTCGGGGGCACCGTCAGGATCTACCGTCTGGACGACTCCGGGTTGTGGAAAGGCGATCGCCTCGCCGTAGCGGCGCCCCTGCGAAAGATGGTGATCGGAAAGCGACTCGTCCAAGCAGCAGTTCAGATTGCCGGTGAGCTGGGTGGCCACGAGATGGTCGCGACGGTTCAGGTATCGAATATCAACTTCTTCGAACACCTTGGCTGGCACCAGGACGGCAAGCCGGCCATCGCGTACCGCCAGCCGCACATGCAGATGCGGATCGAGCTATCCGGAGGACTGGATCGCTGAGCCAACGCCCTGCGCGGCCTAGGAGTCTGCTGAATAATGCCGTTGAGTGACATGCACTGCTCAGCGGGCTCCAAGTCAGAGCGGAGTGATGCCCGTGAGATGGTCGTCAGGGAATCGGACGATCACCTCTGATGCTCCGTGGCTAACGACCTCGAGTGTGCCCGTCTCGGTGACAACGCCGATCTGCTCACACGTGAGGCCCCGATCGATGAATGGGGCACGGCACTTCGCGATCTGGGCAGGATCCGCACACAGCAGAAACGCAAAGGCAGGGAACGCGATCAACCACCGCTCGATCGCGATGCCATCGGGCACGGGTATCGAGTCGAGATCAAGGACGGCGCCGGCCTGGCGTGCCTCGAGCAGCATTGCCAGCGAGCCAAGGAGACCGGCCATGCTCACATCTTTTGCCGCGACTGCGCCACCGGACTCGGCCACGTGGGCGAGTGTCCTGACATCGCCGGCCATTTGATCCCGGCGTTCGTTGAACGAGGCGAAGAAGGGAAAGTCGTCACGCATCGTTCCGTCCAAAGCGCACGCGAGGAGGAGGGCCTGTCCTGGCCTCACGTTGCGAACCGAGAGCAAAGCGGTCGCCTCGCCAATCCCGAATGCAGAGACGGATGCCGGCCCGTCGCGCACTGTGAGATGCCCGCCAACGATCGGCACGTCGTACATGACACTCGCCTCCTGCATACCCTTGAACACCAATTCGGCAATGGGAGCTGGGCCCACGACCGTGTTGAGGATCCCCAGTGGAATTGCGCCCATTGCCGCGATGTCGTTGACGTTGGCCAGGACTGCTGCGAAGCCGGTACCTCGCGGGTCAGCGTCAACAAAAGGCGGGAACATTGCTTCGCCGCCCACGACGATCTGGCCGCCCTGCGTGGGGACAAGCGCACCATCGTCACCGGGCCCAGTCAGCCAGTCTGTCGCACCGAATGTCTTCGAGACCAAGCCGATGGCCGACTTCTGCTCAATCCCTGCGTGGGAACGGTATGCCTCAGTAACCCGGTCCAGAAGCGTCATCCGGCTTTCTCGCAGGAGGGGGGCACCCGACCCTTGTCTGGTCGGTGACCAGGGCGCGGCCGACCCTCTATGCTTGTCAGAAAGTGCACGGACATTGAGTATAGGAGACGCGACATGACGCTTTGGTCGGTTGGTCGGAGCGACCGGACAACGAAGCCACGGCGTTGGGGACTCACCCATGTCATCGACACCGGTGTGCCGATCGAACATCTCCGCGGGCAGCTCGACGTGGTTGCGGACTACACCGACATCTGGAAGTTCGGGTTCGGAACCAGCTACCTAGACCCGACAGTCGCCAAGAAAGTTCAGGTCCTGGGTGACGCCGGCATCGATGCGTGCGTAGGCGGCACCCTGCTCGAGGCGGCGTGGCTCGAGTCGAAGGAGCCCATGCTCCTTGCCTGGGCAAAAGAGATGGGATTTCCGTGTATCGAAGTATCAAATGGCGCATCGGGGATGACCGCAGTGGAGAAACTGCGGTTGATCGAACTGGCTTCGACCGACTTCGTGGTGCTCTCGGAGGTAGGGAGCAAGGATCCTGCCGATCCGGTTCTCTCTTCGGTCTGGGCGGAGGAGATGGCGGCAGACCTCGCAGCCGGCGCCACATGGGGCATCGCCGAGGGACGTGAGAGCGGAACCGTCGGTCTGTACCGTCCGGACGGTTCCGTGAAGTGGGACCTGGTCGAGGCCATCGCCGAAGCAGTCAGCATGGAGCGAGTCGTCTTCGAGGCGCCGAGGACCTCCCAGCAGGCGGCCTTCATCCGAACCTACGGCCCGAACGTGTCACTCGGGAACATCGCGCCCAATGACATCCTCGCATTGGAGGCGCTCCGCCGTGGGCTCCGCGGCGACACCTTGGGCGCCGGCGCGCACCCGGATGGAGCGCCATGACCAATGCCATGCCGGATCAGTACCGGCAAGTGGCCATCACCTACGTAGACATCGCTCTGGAGCCAGACGCGATCCGAGAGTTTTTTCTTGGTCGCGAGGCATACCGCCGAACCCGATACATCGTTGTTGTCGCAGGCGAAGACACTGCCCTGGTACGGGTTGACAAGACATCAGAAGAACCTCTTTTCTCTCCGATCACGAATGTCGTCGTGGTCGCCGGCCCGGACGAATGCGCCTTTCTCCGCGATCCCGACGTCGATACAGGCGTCCCTTCGCATATGGCGGCGGCGGCCCGCCGATACGCCCCGGACAAGAGGTGTGTGGTCGTCGTCGGCCGCTACCAGCACCTGAGTTTCATCGTCGATCCGCAGCCCATCCAAATCGTTGTCCGAGATGTTGTCCCACCACATCCGGCGAAGCTGTTCGATCAGACCAGCCGGATCATCGATGTCAGCGAGGACTTGCCGGCTATCGAGCTGATCCCGGACGTAGTCGATCTGGACGATCTGGTCGACGAGGACGGCGAGTTTCTCCTTCCGTGCGCCGGGGCGGCCACGGATGAGGGTCGGTCGACGCTCAGCTATCTCGACCAGCGTCCCGAGCGCCGGGATTGGACCCTGATCGGTTGCGCTCGCTCGCAACAGATCCACTCGTGGTTCTACGGCGACCAGGCTCCGAGCCGGGACTTCTGCCCCCGGCGCCGCACCACTCCTACCGGAACCGTTGTGCTGACGAAATGTTGCATGCTCGAGTTCGGCATGGAGGTGCAGGGAAGCACCGTCGTCTTGCCGTGGGGCTCAACTCTCGAAGCCGTCAGAGAGGGTCTCGACGCGGCGATTGCGCTGAGCGGCTCGAACTCCCGAGTGCCACCGAAGGTACCTGCTCTCGACGTGAATGCGCAGCCAACCGCGACGTACGGGTGACAACGGTGTCCCGCATCGCCGACTCCCCGATGTACGCCCACTTGTGGGGTACCGAGGAGCTTCGATCGCATTTCAGTGAGGAAGGCCGGCTCGAGGCTTGGCTCGAAATCCTGGCGGCTCTGGCCGAGGCCCAGGCGGCCAATGATGTGATTCCGGCACGGGCAGCCGCACAAATCAGGTCAAAGGCGAAAGTCGAGTTGCTGGACCTCGAATACATCGCGGGCGAGACGCGCAGGACGTCGCATTCGACGCTCGGTCTCATCCGCGCCCTCAGCAGGATCCTTCCGCCCGACGCGGCACAGTTCGTGTATTACGGGGCGACCGTCCAGGACGTGACCGACACGTGGATGGCATTGACGATGAAGAGGATGGGCGGAATCGCCTGGCAGCAGCTTCGCGCCATCGAGCAGAGCATCCTCGATCTGGCGGTGAAACATCGAACGACCCCCATGGCCGGTCGAACCCACGGTCAGATCGGCTCCATCATCACGTTCGGCTTCAAACTCGCATCGTGGGCGGACGAGATCCGTCGGCACATCCATCGCCTCGCCGACGGTCGGAATCGTTGGCTCGTCGGCCAGCTCGCCGGTTCGGTCGGGACGCTGGGCTTCCTCGGGCAGAGCGGCCTCGCGGTCCGGGCGGACTTCTGCAATCTCCTCGGGCTCTCCGACCCTGGCATGTCCTGGACCACCAGCCGCGACCGCATCGCAGAGTTCAGCCTGGTCCAAGCAATGATCGCGACGACCATGGCGCGGATCGGCGACGAGGTCTACGAGTTGCAGCGCCCCGAGCTGGCGGAGGTAGGAGAAGCTGCTGCGACCGATGCGGTTGGCAGCATCACGATGCCGCACAAGCAGAACCCGGAGGGTTCCGAGCATCTCGTCACCCTTGGGCGCATGGTGCGCTCCCAGGCGAGCCTCCTCCTCGACTCATCGGTCCAGAGCCACGAACGAGACGGGCGTGGCTGGAAAGTCGAATGGGTGGCGTTTCCCGAAGTCTGTCTGTTGACTGCATCGTCACTCCGCATTGCGGACGACCTCATTCGTGGGTTGACCGTCGAAGCGGATTCAATGAAGCGAAACCTGGAACACACACGTGGATATTGGGCCTCGGAATCGGCGCTCGTCGCACTTTCACGAGATCTCGGCGAGCATCGAGCTCACCAACTCCTCTATGAGGCGCTCCGGCAGGGCCGGCAGGGCGGCATCGACTTCAAGGAGGCCGTGCTCTCTCATCCAGAATTGAGCGAACACCTCGACGGCGGCAAGATCGATCAACTTCTGCGAGAACCCGACACGGCGTCCGCCCCGATGATGGTTGACGAGGTCGTCGCAAGAGCACACGCGGAGAGAAATGAAGAGGCTGAGCAGTGGCCGTGAGCGCGCCAGAAAGGGTCGTACTCGCCTCTCTGCCATCGCCGCTCCAGCGTGCGAAGCGGCTTGGACCGAGGCTTGGACTCGAGGAGCTGTTCATCAAACGAGACGACCTCACGGGATTCAGCCTCGGCGGCAACAAGATCAGAAAACTCGAATTCTTGATCGCGGATGCGCTCGCGCAGGGCGCCGACACGATTCTCGTCATGGGAGGTCCGAGATCCAACCTGTGCCAGTCGGCAGCGGCCGCGGCTCGTGTAGTTGGCCTGGCCTGTGAAATGATCCTGTACGGCGATCGACCAAGCCCAGCCCCGGCCAATCTGACCCTCGCCGAGGCGAGCGGCGCCGTCAGCTGGTTCACCGGTGACGACGACCGGTCGTCGGTGGAGGCGTTCGCCAAGCAGCGAGCCGCTGCCCTCACGTCCGATGGGAATCGGGTCTATGCGATACCGCGGGGCGGGGCGACGGCGGTCGGCGCCGTTGGGTACCACCTCGCCGCGGCAGAGCTTGTGTCTCAGTTGGGCGAATCTGGGATTGACACTGCGTCGATTGTCGTCTGCGTCGGATCAGGAGGGACCCTGGGCGGCATTGTCTCCGGCATGGCTGCGCTGGGTGTCTCGTGGCCACTGTTCGGGGCGTCCGTCAGTCGCGAGTGTGTTGAGGCCGAGAGAAGAGTGGACAGCATCGCGGCAGAATGCGCACGGCTCCTCGGCACGGCGACCCCGGATCTCGGGTTGACGATGATCGACGCTCGCGGGCCCGGATACGGGCAGCCATGGTCGGCGGCAGAGGCAGCATCCGACATGGCACGCGAGAGTGAGGGGCTCGTGCTCGACCCCATATACACAGCCAAGGCCTTTGCGGCGCTGGTCGAGCTGACAGCAACCGGGTTGGACGGCCCTGTGGTCTTTTGGCACACAGGTGGGACGGCAACGGCACTCGAGGCCTTGGCACGAAAGGACTGCATGTGACCGACCAACATCACCGGCTTGCCGGCCCCTCGGAACTCGCCCCAGCCCAGTCGTTGATCGACGCTGGTTTCGCCACGGAGATAGCGGATGCTCCGTTTCTACATGACGGGCTGAACCTCGCCGACATGGCGCACGTCCTCGATCTGGACAGCCGGGGAATCGTGCCGCGGGACGCTCTCCGCGACCTTGCCCGCGTTCTGGTCGACGCGCATGAGACTGCGCCCGAAGACTTTCCATACGATCCGGCGTTCGGTGAGATCTACAATTGTCGCGAGAAGCACTTCTCGGAGGCCATCGGCGACGCTTCGGGATGGCTGCATGCCGGTCGACCGCGGCGGGAAGCGGCTCGGGTTGCAATACGCATTGTCCTGCGTCGATTGTGCGGCGAGCTCGCCATTGCAGCGACGGGTTTCGTCGAGGCGATCACAACCGTTGCGACCGAACATGCGGAGACCTACATGCCCGATCAAACCTATCTCCAGCATGCGCAACCCTCCACGTTCGGTCACTATGTGTTGGGCTTCGCCGCCCCGGCCATCCGCGACATCGAGCGTCTGCTGACCGAACTCGAGTCTGTGAATCTGAGCCCGGGGGGCGCGGGTTGTGTAAACGGCACAAGACTTCTTGCTGACCGCGAGCCGATCGCGGGCTTACTCGGATTTGGCGGGATCATCGAGCACACCCGTGACGCAATGTGGCAAACGGACGTATTCGTCTCGCTGCTCTCGATCACCACGAGTCTGGTATCGAACGAGAGCAAGCTGGCCGAGGATTTGGAAATATGGGACAGCCCGGAGTTCGACTACGTCGACTTGGCGGGCCCGTACACACGCTCCAGCGTCCTCATGCCGCAGAAGCGAAACCCGTACGCATTGTCGATTGTCCGTGGCGCGTTCGGAGTGCTCATTGGGCGCTTGTCGGGATTCCTATCGGTGATCAAGACGCCTTCGGCGCGGAGCGACAACTACATCTACGCGTACGGCGAGGTGCCTCGGACGATGGATCTCGCGCGCCGCATCACCGATCTCATGACCGGCGTGATCGCAACAGTCGAGGTCAATCGTGAGCGACTATTCGACCAACTCCAACGAGGATTCTCCCAATCGACCGACCTCGCCGAATACGTCATGCTGGAGGCCGGTATCGACTACCGCACCGCGTACCGTGTGGTCGGGAGCACGGTGCGGCGAGTGAGCGGTGATGGTCGGCGTGGATTGGACATCACGGGCGCGGACATCGACGCGGCGGCCATTGAGCTGCTCGGTGCTCCCATCGGAATGCGAGAACTCGACCTCACCGAGGTACTCGATCCTCAGCGCGTTGTCCAGACCCGTCAGGCGCAGGGCGGGGCGGCGCCGGAGCTGGTCGTCAACATGGCGGAGGACCTCGCCAAGTCTGCCCGATCCTTGCGGGACACCGCTGAGCGGTCCCTCGCGGATTTTGACCGCGCCGAAGCGGAGGTTCTTCGCCAAACGAAGGAGGCAGCGATTGGAGTGTGATTCACGCTACCGAATATTCGAAGTCGCAGCTCAGCGAGTTCGAGACGTAGCAGACCCGCGAAGCGCGGTCTGCGAGCCATTGCAGTTCCGCCCGCGGTATGCCGGACGAGGCCATGACCGAGATCCGGGAGAAGCGGAGACCATCGAACTCACCGAACGCCTCAACTTCGAGATCAGTGAGACGCTTGCTGTGTTTCTTTGCGACGTGCGCGATTGCCAGCGTGAAGCACGACGCAACCGCCGTCAGCAGCACCTCAGTCGGTCGGGGTCCGGTGTCGTCGCCACCTTCTTCGATGGGTTCATCAACCTTCAACTCGAACTGTCGGACCTTTACGTGACACCGGTACCCGCCATCCCAGCGGGAGGAGACCTTTCTCATGAGTGATCAGTCTATGTCCGACTCGCAGTCGCCTCGCCTTCCTCGCAACGTCCGAATCGCCAACGTGGGACTCGATTTGCTCGCCGACTCCATCAACCGCCAGGGACGCGACGTGGTGACAGTCGATTGGCGGATACCCGCCGCCGGTGACGAACAGACCATCGATGCGCTCGAACGCCTGATGGGACGCCACGCTGCGCGGATTGACACGGCCAACGCCGAAGTCTTCCGACGGCTTGATACGGCGTCACCCAAACTCACCGGCGTGGCAAGAGCACTAGATGTCGTGCCACGGATGACTGATCGGACAATCCTCTATCCGGGTCCTGCTCTCGAGTGGTCAGAGTTCTGTGATCCGCTTCGCCGGTCGGTCCGGGCGACGGTGATGTCGGAGGGCTGGGCCCGCGACCGGGACGAGGCCGAGAAAGTTGTTGCGTCGGGCGGAGTGACGCTCGACTCGGCCAATCACCATGCCACGGTTCTGCCCATGGCGACTGCGATCGGGCCGAGCGCCTCGGTCTTCCTGGTCGGATTCGACGACTACACGGCCTACTCGCCGATCAATCAAGGACCGGGCAAGACGGCGTGGTTTGGTGTCGACGAGCCAGAAGCTGTAGAACATCTGGTGTGGTTGGGAGAGGTTGCCGCACCGATACTCGGCGCTGCGATCTCGTCGGCGGGCCCGATAGATGTGTTTGCAATGGCGACCCAGGGCCTTCAGATGGGTGATGACCTCCATATGCGAACGCAGGCGACAGGCAACCTGTTGCTACGCCATCTCTTTGGCGACCTCGTGGAGACGTCTGACAGCCATTTGGCCGAATTCGCCCGTTTCTGGACCGCAAACCATCTATTCTTCCTGAACATCGCCATGGCGGCTTCCAAGGCAACTACGACCTGGGCGGAGGAGGTGCCCGACTCGAGCGTTGTCATTGCCATGGCCCGCAACGGGACCACGTTTGGCATTCGGGTCGCCGGCGCCGGTGATGATTGGTTTATCGCACCGGCGCCTCTGGTGCAACACGCGATGTATCACTCCGGATACGGGCCCGAGACCAGTGCCCCTGACATCGGCGACAGCGCAGTGCTCGAGCTTATCGGCCTCGGAGGCCCGGCAGCAGCCGGAGCCCCAGCTGTCGCGGCATTTGTGGGCGGCACGATGGCCGACGCCCGGGCGGTGACCGACCAAATGGCCCACATCTCGGTGAGCAGAAGCAGTCGCTTCACAATTCCGACACTCGACAATGTGGGAACTCCAGTCGGTATCGACATCCGAAAGGTCGTCGAGCTTCAGATCACGCCTTCCGTCAACACCGGAATCCTCCACAGGGCAGACGGAATCGGCCAGGTTGGGGCCGGAGTAGCTGTCGCCCCTATGGACGTGTTTCGAGAGGCGCTGCTTGCTCTCGACTCGAGACTGCAAGAAGGTCGGTAGACGGGTGCCGCAGACCGCGTTGACGATCGGTGCCTTTGCCGAGTCCGCGCTGCGAAAATCGGCCGGCCGCTGGAGAGTGTTGGCGTCTTTTGAGAAGGCGGCCTATGTCTCGGCTGACTCCGAGGTAATCGTCGTCGCTTCTCGTCAGGTGCCACCGGGGCCCTTGTATGTGACCATCGACGCGGACCGCATCCTCGTGAATGATGGAGCGACTCTCACCTACCACGAGGATCACCTCAAGTTAGGCCCCCATTCGGTGACCCTGACGTCCGCCAATCGCTGGACAGGACTGCTTCCGGACCCGGACCAGCTCAGCGCCCAGCGAGCGACGATCGTGGACGCTCTGGCCCCGGTAGCCGCCCAATCCGCGCTCGTTGCGGCGCCATACTCGAGGCCGGCAAACGAAGGTATAGAGCGGCTTCAGCATGGCGACTTCGACGGGATCGCCCGGTCCATCGTCGGGCTCGGGCCCGGGTTCACACCGGCAGGTGATGATGCACTGGCCGGCATGCTGGTGATCGCCGTCGCCACCGGGCGGCTCGCTCCTGGGGATTGGATCATCGATCCGGAGACCGCTCGAAGAACCAGTCTGATGAGCCTCGCTTTCGTGCGATGCGCTGCGGCCGGTCAAGCCATTGCTCCCGTTCATGAGTTGCTCCTGTCCGGGGCCGCCGGCGAAGCGGTAGCGTGCCGCGCAGCCTGCGCAAAGCTTGCCGCTGTTGGCGGAACGTCGGGCGCTGACATCGCCTTCGGGATGTGGGCCGGGCTGCAGACATCCCGTGAGTTGAGTTCGGCCACGTCGACCTCGGTCATTGGCAGAGGACTGCGCTGACCCGGCCCGGCACTCACGTCAGGCCTGCCAGGTCAAGGTACATCAGGTGACGTTCAGATCATTCCATCCTTGCTATCGTGACCGTCGCTGTTCGAGCAGAAGGGATCAACCATGCCGACACTGTACGATCTGCGACGCACGGGTGACCATGTCATCACGGCCTCTCAGTTCGATCGGGACAGCCTCCTTGATCTCTTTGCTACTGCACGACACATGGAGGGCGCCATCGCCCGGCGGGAGAGGATGGATGTATTGGAGGGCGCTCTTCTCGGGAATCTCTTCTTCGAACCCAGCACCCGGACGCGACTCAGCTTCGATGCGGCGTTCCAGCGCCTTGGTGGTTCCGTACTCGACACGACAGCGATGGCTTTCTCATCCATGGCGAAGGGAGAGTCTCTCCACGACACGGCACGCGTCATCTCGGGATATGTCGATGTAATCGTTGTTCGGCACCCAGAACGTGGCTCGGTCGCTGAGTTCGCCGCCGCGTCGGTCGTGCCCGTGATCAACGGAGGTGACGGACCGGGCGAGCACCCGACGCAAGCATTGCTCGACCTCTACACGATCGAGAAAGAGGTCGGACGACTGAACGGGCTGGTCGTAGCGTTTGTCGGCGACCTTCGTTATGGCCGAACCGTGCATTCGCTGATCAGGGCACTCTCCAATTTCGACGAGATCACGGTGCGCCTTGTCGCGCCCGACAGCCTCCAGTTGTCTGACGAACTCGAGGCCGAGATGACTGCGAGGGGCATGAAGCTCACTCGGCACTCCTCCATGCCGGAAGGCCTTGCCGACGCCCATGTCGTCTACATGACGCGGCTTCAGAAGGAGCGAATGTCCGAAGGCGAAAGGGCTTCGATCTCGGCCGACTTCGTTCTGAACGCGAAACGGGTCAGCTCCTGGTGTCAAGACGAGATTGTCATCATGCATCCACTCCCGCGCGACAGCAGTGCTCCCGTATGCGAGCTCAGCGAGGACCTCGACTCAGACCCACGACTCGCCATTTTCCGTCAGACAGACAACGGCATCCCCGTGCGGATGGCATTGTTCGCGCACGTCATGGGCGTCGCACAGGAGATTGCATGACGTAACGGCGCTTCGGCGCCCAAACTCCCATCGCGGCCAGGGAACGTGCTTCATGAGCACATTTGATTGCAACCATTGGGCCGACGGAGACGTCCAAGGGAAGGAACAAAACCACCCTCACCGGGTTTGTAGTCCATGAATCACCACCAGGAAAGGTTCAGCAATGGCCACCGTGGCCCTCACTAAAGACACTTTTGATCAAACGATCCAAGACAACGACACCGTCGTGGTCGACTTCTGGGCCGAATGGTGCGGGCCATGTCGCACATTCGCCCCTACTTTCGAGGCGGCCTCCGACGAATACAACGACATCGTGTTCGCCAAGGTCGACACCGAAGCCGAGCAGGAACTAGCACAGTCTTTCGGGATCCGGTCCATTCCGACGCTCATGATCTTCAGGGATCAGATCGTCCTCTATTCCCAGCCTGGCGCTCTTCCCGGCAACATGCTCGAGGATCTGCTCACCCAGGTGACCGAAGTCGACATGGACGATGTGCGCAAGCAGATGGCCGAGCACGAGGCGGAAGATCATGACCACTCAGATGATCACGATCACGAGCACGCTCACTGACGCCCCAGAAAACGACTTGATGAGACCCCCTCCCGATCGAGGGGGTCTCTTCTATTGCGAAGGCTTCCGATACACCGAAACGTGCTGACCCGCCTTCTCGGTGTAGGCCCTCTTGTCGTACCAGGCCCATCGATGTTCGAGTTGGAGACCGGCGAGACGAGCCATCAAATCCATCTCCGACGGCCAGGCATATCGGACAGTCACCGGGAGCACCACCGTTGAGCCATCCTCGAGCCGGCGCACCTGGTGAGAAACGACCTTTTGGGTCAACGGGTCATGAATCGACACTTCATAGGCGTGGGCCTCGTTGGAGCTGATGCTGGAGACCCCCATCCGAGTGTTGTTGTGATCAAAACGCCTCAGGTCTGGGACGAAGGTATCGAGGACGAATCTTCCGCCGGGCTCAAGTGCCTCTCCCACATTGTGGAAACATTCCACCTGGCGTTCCTGGGTCATGAGTGCGAAGAGTGTGTTGAAGGGCAGGTACACAAGCGGAAAAGTCTCGTCGACTCCAACGTCGGCGAAGTCGCCCACAATCACCTCGATTGCCTCTCCCCCGGGCTTGGCCCGAAGAAGCGAGATCATCTCATCGGAGATGTCGATGCCGGTGACCTCAACGCCCGCCTGAGAAAGTGGGAGAGCCACTCTCCCACTACCAATTGCCAACTCGAGAGCGCGGGGCGGGTCGCCGGCGAACTCCCTCAGGAGACCCACCTCGAATGCTGCCTCCTCGAAGATGTCGTCGTAATAGGGAGCCCAGAACTCCCCAAAGGTGCCGGTGTCGTACTCGCTCATGGGCTGAACTATGTCATGTCGATGTCATCCGGTCAGCTCGGAGATGACGGAGGCCAGTTCCTGCCCCACATCGCCCAGCCTGGTGTGCTCCCCCGACACCACAAGATGGCGCCCTCCTCTTCGACAAACGCGACTATCACGACCGGCTTCCTTCGCATCTTGTAGGTCTCTTGGAGGAGCTTCACCGCAACAAAAGAAGAAACCACGCCCAGTGCCCCGTCAAAGGCGCCACCGTTGACCACGGTGTCGAGATGACTGCTGGTAGCGACGGCGCCCTGTCGACCACTCCCCCACCATGCCCACATGTTGGCGTTCTTGTCGACCTCGACAGACAGGCCCAGCCGGTCGGCTTGATCCACGAACCATGCTCTCGCCTGAAGGTCGCTCTGTGACCAGGTCAGCCGGTTGTATCCGCCCGATACGGCGTCCCTGCCGATTGCCGCAAGGGAGTCAAACGACGCCTGGAAACGCACTTCCAGCGTGCTCATTTGCCACGAGCGGAATGTTGGCCACAAGGAGTGGAGCGGCGTAGGAGTCGAATACCAGTCTTATGGTATCAACACATACCCCTGGTGGGCTAGCTGGTACCTCTTGCTACGCCGCTTCTATGAGAGACCAGGGGCACCAATCGAAGACCCGAGCCGAGGAGGAAGCAGTGACGGATGGCGAGACAACGGGTACTGCCCGTGAGATCCGCGCACCACGCGGGACAACGCTCAGCTGCAAGACATGGCTGACCGAAGCCCCATATCGGATGATCCAGAACAACCTGGATCCCGATGTTGCTGAGCGCCCCGACGAACTCGTGGTCTACGGGGGCATCGGCAAAGCAGCACGCAACTGGCCGGCTTTTGAGCAGATCCTCACGTCACTGGAGACACTGGAGAAGGATGAAACTCTGCTGGTCCAATCGGGAAAGCCTGTCGGGGTGTTCAGAACTCATGAGGATGCTCCCCGCGTCCTGATCGCCAACTCCAATCTCGTCCCGGCCTGGGCAAACTGGGAGCACTTCAACGAGCTCGACCGGCGAGGCCTGATGATGTACGGACAGATGACAGCGGGGTCGTGGATCTACATCGGATCCCAAGGCATCATCCAGGGCACCTACGAGACATTCGCAGAGATGGCCAGACAGCATTTCGGCGGGGACCCCGCTGGACGCTGGCTGGTCACTGCCGGTCTTGGTGGCATGGGCGGGGCCCAACCGCTGGCCGCCACAATGGCGGGATTCTCCTGTCTCGCGGTCGAATGCGACGAGACGCGCATCGACGTTCGCCTCCGCACCGGATATGTCGATCACAAAGCGACCGACCTCGACGAGGCCCTGGCACTGATCGAGGACTCTTGTGATCGACGAGAACCCGAGTCAGTCGGCTTGCTCGGCAACGCGGCCGAAGTCCTCCCTGAGCTCGTGCGCCGTGGGGTGAAGCCCGACATCGTGACCGACCAGACGTCGGCTCACGATCCCACCAACGGCTACCTGCCGATCGGTTGGACGCTCGACGAGTGGCGCACCGGGCGTGACAACGATCCCGAAGGGGTTGCCGATGCGGCGCGCAAGTCGATGGCCATCCATGTGAGGGCGATGATCGACTTTCACGACGCCGGCGTGCCCACCGTGGACTACGGCAACAACATCCGTCAGGAGGCTTTCAACGGTGGTGTCGAGAACGCCTTCGCCTTTCCCGGCTTCGTGCCCGCCTACATAAGGCCGTTGTTCTGTCGGGGCATAGGTCCGTTCCGCTGGGTGGCCTTGTCCGGCAACCCCGAAGACATCTACAAGACCGACGCCAAGGTGAAGAAACTCATCCCAGGCGATGCCCATCTCCATAATTGGCTGGACATGGCCAGGGAGCGCATCCCCTTCCAGGGCTTACCAGCCCGAATATGCTGGGTAGGCCTGGGAGATCGGCACCGTCTGGGTCTGGCCTTCAACGAGATGGTCGCCAGCGGTGACCTGGATGCCCCCATTGTCATTGGCCGCGACCATCTCGACGCCGGCTCTGTTGCCAGCCCTAACCGCGAAACCGAAGCCATGGCGGACGGATCGGATGCGGTGGCCGACTGGCCGCTGCTCAACGCTCTGCTGAACACGGCGAGCGGGGCTACCTGGGTCTCCCTGCACCACGGAGGCGGGGTCGGGATGGGCTATTCGATTCACGCCGGACAGGTAGTCGTCGCAGACGGCACTCCCGAAGCCGCCAGCCGGATCGAGAGGGTTCTGTGGAACGACCCTGCGACGGGGGTCATGCGTCATGCCGACGCCGGCTATGACCTGGCCAAGACTGTGGCGGTTGAGAAGGGGCTTGACCTCGCCGGTGTGGAACTCTGAGCCCGCCGAAGCCATAGTGCTCTTGACATGACGGCCGATCCCCGAGTCATCGCATCTCTTGAGGCGTCGAACATCCGCTACGAGGAAATGGAGTGTGACCCGGCTCTGGCCGACACGGCTGCGTTCTGCGAGGCCTACGGGATTCCGATCGAACAGTCCGCCAACGCGATCCTCGTGGCCTCCCGGAAGCCGGAGGGTCACAACGCGGTTTGTCTCGTGCTCGCCCACGCCAGACTCGATGTCAACGGGACGGTTCGACGAAAGCTGGGTGTGCGAAAGGTGAGCTTTGCCCCTGCTGAACTGACGAAAGAGCTGACCGGTCAGGAGATCGGAGGGGTCACCGTATTCGGGCTGCCCGACGGCCTCCCGGTGTGGGTCGACTCGGGTGTGCTCGAGCCGGAGTGGGTGGTCATCGGAGCCGGCTCTCGGTCGGCGAAGATCAAGCTCAACGGCAGTCAATTCGAGGGTCTCGTCGGATTCGAAGTCGTCGAGGGTCTGGCGAAACTCCCGGAGTCAGTGTGACCTTTGGACTGCCCGCCGCATCAGGACGAAATAGCCGATCACTCCTATCAGGGCGAAGCTGAACCACTGAATCGCATAGCCCAGGTGTGGCCCCTCGTCGTCGAACATCGGGGGGGCGACAGTAACCGGCAGACCGAGGTCTCTTTCGGTCACCGGGTTCAGATATACAGGTAGGAGTTGGTAGGGCACCTGTTGTTGGATCCGCTCGATGTCCACGCGATTGAGCACGACAAGCCGTCCGTCCGAAGGATCTGTCGGGCTCAATGCTCCGCGTTCCTCGGTGAGATCGATCCAGCCCTCAACCACTAGCCGATCCTCCTCAGGTGGAGCGTCGGTGACCGGCACTTGGTCTAGAACAAGTGGGATCCATCCCCTGTTGACGAGGACAGCGGTCCCGTCCTCGAGAAGCAGCGGGGTGATGACATGGAACCCCGCCTCGGCCCGAAACACCTGGCTGCGAATCAGGACCTCATCCTCGGTCCGGTATTCGCCCTCGGCGAGACCGCTCCGATATTGGAGCGAGTCGGTGTCTTGTGCGGCCGCCACGACCAGAGAGCGAACCTCGGCGGGCTCGGCCAGATACCGGGCTTCTCCAACCGCGTTCTCGAGCTGTCTCTCATCGAGACGCCTCAGCTGCCAGAACCCGAGACTGATGAAGAGGACGGCGACCACCGCCACGAGAATGTGGGCCACTATCCATCTGGGTGCGAAGAGCGATCCCAAAGTCAGGCGGCGTCGTCCTCTTGCAGTCCCATCGCCGCCCCCTCCAGCATGGACTCGGCCCGGCGAATACCGATCTGCACCGCAAGGACGCCTCCGGACGAGAGTTCGTCGAGACGGCCCATCAGGACAATTGCATCGGTGATCTCATCGGTCCAGTACCAGGGCAAGAGCGACCTCCAAGGAGTAGTGAGTGGGTGGGAACGAGTTCACTGTAACCCGTGGTCAACCCTGCGAAACGCCGAGTCCGCCGGGTCAGCAGCACACTCCAGGTCGTCGATGTCCTTGAGACGTACCTGCTCAGCGACGACTTCGATCCGGCTACGACGCCCGTCTGGTGACTCCCAGAACCTGCGCTGAATCGACCCGCACACCCGAACTCTGGTACCCCGTTCGGGTAGGTCGTCAGTCAGATCGTCGGGTGGGTCCCAGTATGTAACCGGAATAACGTCCACCCGCCTTCTTGGTTCTTCCGACCTGACCGTCACCAGCAGTCTCATCAACCGGGTGCCGGAGTCAAAGACCTCCAACTCGGGTTCGGTGGCTAATTGGCCACAAAGGACGATACGATTGAGATCCATGGCACTCCCCTATTTCTCGTTTGGGAAGTGCGGCTGACATCACTGTGCCACCTATGGGTGACAGATTCTCAGCCGAGCTCTGCCCGCAGCTGATCCATGCCCTCGAAATCGGGCTCTTGGGTGTCGAGGGCGGCCACGATACGACGGGCAGCGTCGGGATCTCCCGCCGCGAGAGCGACACGTGCCGCCACGAACCATCGCCTCAGCTCACCGGGTGAAGGCGAGGCCACCAGACGACCCGGTTTGATGACTGGCCACGCGTCGCGTGGCCGTCCCTCATCGAGGAGAAACGAGGCGTATACGACTCTCGCCTCGTTCGACACGGTTGCCGATGGGTCCAGTTCCTTGAGTAGATCCCAAGTCTTGGTGACGTCTTTGGACTTGCCGAGCGCCCTCTGACAATCCATCTCCACCGGCATGTGCATCAGATCCCCGGTGATGCGTCGGAAGGTGCGGAGCTCACGAAGTCCCTCTTCCCAATTCTCAGTTTGGTACGCGGCCAAACCCAGGAGCTCTCTCACTGTTGACGATCTCGGCGCAAGGCTCTTGGCCTGGCGAAGATCGGGCAAGGCCGCGGTGAACCGCTCGTCGGCATATGCCTCCAGGCCCTTGGAAAGATGCTTCAGCGCAGGGTCGCGCCGGTCCTTGGGCGTCGATCGCTGGATCTCTTCGCGGACCCACTTCGGCAAATCACCGCCGGGAACAGATGTCAGGGATTTGCGAGCCATGTGACGCTGCCCACCGCGATGCGGTCGCCTGAGCTGCCTGGTTTCGATCGGGAATTCATCAACTGTCCTTCAAAAAGAAGGGCCGCCAACGGTAGTCGGCAGCCCTTCGACGAATAATGTCCGGCGGTGACCTACTCTCCCAGGGGATTGCTCCCCAAGTACCATCGGCGCTGGCGACTTTCACTTCCGTGTTCGGAATGGGAACGGGTGGTACCCCGCCGCTCTCGCCACCGGACAAACCTCTTGTTCTCAACGACCCTGGAGTTCCATCGGAACTCCAATCTCTCGGGCTCCGCCCGAGAGGCGAGAACTCCATAGCGAGCACAAAAATATCAAGGATTCATATCCAAGCCCTCGGCCTATTAGTACCGGTCCGCTGAACGCATTGCTGCGCTTACACGTCCGGCCTATCAACCTGGTCTTCTACCAGGGGCCTTAACCCAATAAATGGGTGGGAAGTCTCATCTCGAGGTGGGCTTCGCACTTAGATGCTTTCAGCGCTTATCCCGTCCGAACTTAGCCAATGAGCCATGCACTTGGCAGTACAACTCACACACCAGAGGTTCGTCCACCCCGGTCCTCTCGTACTAGGGGCAGCTCCTCTCAAACTTCCTACGCCTGCGGCGGATAGGGACCGACAGTTTTGTTACTTCCGCCCTCTTCGGGTGGGCGGTGGTCAAGTCATTTCTGCCTGACTCTGTATGTCGCCATACAGCTCGGACTATATCTTCACTCATCCTGGAATGAGTGTTCGGCGTATAGTCTCTGAGGGTTCTGGATTCCTGGGATCTCGCCTTCTCGGAGAGTCTCATTCATTGATCGGGCCGTCGTAAGACCCGGAATGAGGGTTCCCCATGGCGAATCCTTCGAATAGGACTCCAGCCTTCCCTGCTGATTGTCCGCACCGATCGGATTTTCACTACTCCTTCTCTCGAAGGGATGAGTACCGTCGGATACACGGGTTTTCCAGCATATAGCCGAATTTATAGACAGCATTGGTCTCTACTGTCTCACGACGTTCTGAACCCAGCTCGCGTGCCGCTTTAACGGGCGAACAGCCCGACCCTTGGGACCTGCTCCAGCCCCAGGATGCGACGAGCCGACATCGAGGTGCCAAACACCCCCGTCGA
>JACZUI010000053.1:4766-15731 GCA_022573225.1 Acidobacteriota bacterium | reverse complement strand
GGTGACTTCCCTGGCCGATGACGGTCTGGGCAGCTTCGCTCTGCCTGCTGGCCAGCTGGTCATTTGGTTAATCGTGGCTGCAGTCGCTGGCCTCATCGCTTCGCTTGGTCCGGCCCGGAAGGCCGCCCGACTGAATGTGCTGAAGGCGATTTCCTACGGGTGAGAGGCACCATTACGAACCAAGAAGAGCCCGCCCCGGTCTGGGCGGGCTCTTCTCATTGCTGTTTGGGACCTCAGGGTTGGGGAGAGACCTCGGCCGGGGGAGTGGTCGAATCTGTCCTGGCCCCGGGCTCTTCGGCGGGCTCGAGATGATGTGGCGGCAAGAACCGAAGGATCAAGAAACCACCAACGATGGCGACCGCAACAGGAATCCAGGTTGCCAAGCCCATCGCATCCACGAATCCCTGTCGAGCTGCGTCGGCGAGCGCCTCACCGGCCTGTCCTGGCACCTGAGCCGCGATTTGGAGGGCGGCACCGATCGAGTTGCCGGCTGCTTCAGCTGCCTCAGGTGGAAGCTGTTCGACCGCTGTTTCCATGTTGGCTTGGTATGCCGAGTTGAACACAGACCCGATGACCGCCACTCCGACGGCACCGGCGACCTGACGGGTCACATCGTTCGTGGCTGAGGCAACGCCGCCCTTTGCAACGGGAACAGCACCCATCACCGAATCTGTGGATGGGGCCATGATGTTCCCCATCCCGAATGCCATGGCAACAATCGCAATCCCGATGACTGCATAGCCGGTCGCCACTCCGAAGAAGGTGAATCCTGTGAGGGTTGCCGCCAGGACGAAGAGGCCAAATGCGACCACCTTGTTCGTGCCGAACCGCTCGGCGAGCCGAGGCGACAAGGCACTACCTATCACCATTCCCAACGCAATAGGAGCCGTCCTCACCCCGGCTTGGAGAGCCGAGTAGCCAAGGACGAACTGCAGGTATTGGGTGAGGAGGAAGATCACGCCAAACAGGGAGAAGAACGCGATGCTGATGGCGACCGCACCTCCGGAGAACCTCGGATTCCGGAAGTAGTCGAGGTTCAGCATCGGATGCTCCACGGTCCGCTCGATCCATATGAAGGCAGCGCCGAACACGCCAGCGAGGACGAATGCGGCGATGACCAGGGGAGAGCTCCAGCCTTCCGCAGGGCCTTCGATGATTCCAAAGACCAGCGCCGATACCGCTACAAAAGAGGTGAGTGCGCCCTTGAGATCGAGGGGAGTGGCCTCTGGGTCACGACTGGCAGGAACGAAGAAGTACCCGAGAACCAACGCGGTGATCACGATTGGGATATTGACCAGGAAAACTGAGCCCCAGAAGAAGTTCTCCAGGAGGATACCGCCGGCGATCGGCCCCAGCCCGATACCCAGCCCGGCGACTGCCGCCCAGATTCCGATCGCTCGGCCTCGCTCTTCACGAGGGAAGACATCGGTGATGATCGAGAGAGTCGCCGGCATGATCATGGCGCCACCTATGCCCATGACGGCGCGGGCCACAATCAGCTCCGTGGCAGTCTGGGTGAAGGCGGCAAAGACACTGGCGAGCCCAAAAACGACCAGACCTGCCGACAGTGTGCGGGCTCGTCCAAATCGGTCACCGATGGCCCCCATCGTGAGGAGAAGACCGGCGAAGACCAAAATGTAGGAGTCGACTATCCACTGCAAGTCAGAAGCAGATGCGGACAGCTCGGTTTGCAGCGTCGGGATGGCGATGTTGAGAATCGTGTTGTCCAGCCCGATGATCACCAGACTGAGACTCAGGACACCGAGCGTCCACCACCGCCTCTGGTACTTCTGCTCCTCAGATATCCGGGCCATTTCAACTCCTAGGTCGTCAAGAACTTATCGAACACAGTTGCAGCACTATAGAACACTACTGTCGTGTAGCGCAACGCGGCCGTTCTGTTTAACATGATCTGCGTGATGACTATTTCCAAGGATGTCGATCCCCGCATAGAGCGCACCCGACGCGTGGTGCTCGAAGCCACCGCCGAGCTGATCGGCGAATGCGGCTTTGGCCGAACATCCATCGAGGCGATCTCGGAACGATGTGGTGTCGCCCGTTCGACCATCTATCGCCACTGGCCGGATCGCTCCGAGCTCCTGCTCGAGACGGTTGTTAAGCGGATGGGGTCGGTGGAAGCCACCGATACCGGAGACTTCCGCTCCGATCTCATTCGGGTCTATAGCCATCTTGGCTCCCTGTTGACCGATCAAGAGACCAGAAGCCTGGCGGCGTCGTTCATCGCCGAGTCGAACAGGGACCCGGAGTTGGGGGCTCTTCATACGGAATTCACCCAGGCGCGACGGAAGCGATCGAGTGGCTTGATCAAGAAGGCAGTTGATCGAGGCGATCTACCACCGGAGACGGATTGCGATCAGATGGCGGACGACCTCGCCGCCGGGATCTTCTTTAGAGCGCTGATCCTCCATCAACCAACCGACGAGGAATGGATCGAGTCACACGTCGATCGTTGGATCTCCGCCTACTCGACCGGTTGAGACTGCGAGAAGCTCTCACCGTGATGGGCTATTCGGATGGCCACCGGCCTTCATAACATCACCAAGATTCGCCGCATGCTTGCTTCCACTGCTCCCGTTCTTGTCACCGGCGCCACCGGATTCGTCGCCGCCGAGATCGTCAGACAACTCCTCGAGGCTGGCTATTCGGTTCGGGGCACCACCCGCAATGTCGCCCGAGCAATCCAGGACGGTCATCTGACGGACCTACCGGGAGCAGCCGAGCGGCTCGAGTTGGTCGAGGCTGATCTCGTTGAGCCCGGCGCCTTTGACGAGGCGGTCGTCGGGTGCGAATACGTGATACACACAGCTTCTCCCTATGTGCTCGATGTGGAGGATCCACAGAGAGACCTGGTCGACCCGGCCGTCCAGGGAACGCTGTCGGTCCTCGAGTCGGCTGCCAAAGCGACCGCGGTCAAGAGGGTGGTGCTCACGTCTTCTTTCGCCGCAGTCTCCGGAGGCGCCAAGGACGGCATCTGGACCGAGAAGGATTGGAACACGACGTCTTCACTCGACTCCGGTGCCTACGCCTACTCCAAGACGATGGCCGAGAAGGTCGCATGGCAGTTCGTGGACGACAACGATGTCCCATTTGATCTCGTAGTCATCAACCCAACCGGTGTACTCGGACCTTCGATCGTGTCGAGGGTCAATCAGACTCATCAGATCTTCGTTTCGATGGCCCACGGTGAGTACCCGGGCATCATCGGGATCGAGTTCCCCTTCGTCGACGTCCGAGACGTAGCCATGGCCCATATCAAGGCCATGGAGAATCCAGACGCCGGCGGCCGATACATCACAAGTGCCGGCAGTCGGAGCTTTCGGCGATTGGTCGAATTGGCCAGAGACCAGGGTTGGGGAGAGAAGTACAAACTGCCGAAGATCGGTCTCGACAATTCGGTGGGAAACGCCGTTGTGAAATTCGCCGCCAACTTCCAACCCAAGGGAACCCGGGACTTCTTGAAAGGGTCTGTTGGAAAGACCTACGAGCTCGACACTTCGAAAATCACCGGCGAGCTAGGGATCGAGTTCAGGGATCTCGACGTTTCGATTGGCGACGCTTTCAGCGACCTCGAGCGGTGGGGTCATCTCGAGCCGGAGACTTCTGCGCCGGAATAGTGATAGAAGCGTCGGGTGCTGGGTCCACGCCTCAGTCAGAATTCGGATCTCAGGCCCCTTGATCCGCTCGTTCAGCGGTGTATGTTAGTGGTGTATGGAACGGACCAACATCTATTTGACGGAGGAACAACAGCGCCGCCTGTCCCGTCGAGCCACCGAGCAAGGTGTGACCAAGTCCACAATCGTGCGGCAAATTCTGGACGAAGCCTTGCTGATTGCCTCTCCTTCCCTCTCGCTCGAGGATGCGCTCACCGCGAGTTTCGGAGTCTGGTCGGATCGCACCGATGAACAGGTGAATGAGGTTCTTGAATGGCGTCGAGAGATACTGCTGCAAAGAATCATCGAATGAAACTCCTGGACACAGATGTCCTGATCGAGCATCTCAGGGGCAATGACGTCGCTAGATCGGTTGTCGCAGATACTGCAAGAAAGGGCGAGGCGGCATGCTCCGTCTTGACCAGATTCGAGCTGCTTGCGGGCATGCGCTCAGACGAACGTCACGAAATCAGGTCGTTGCTCGACGTCTTACCAACCCTCGATGTCACGGAGGAGATCTCCACTCGGGCGGGTGAATGGGCGCGGGTCTACCGGCGAAGTCACTCCTCCATATCTGCCATCGACTATTTGATAGCTGCAACAGCCGAAATCGAAGGGGCCGATCTTCTGACTCGAAACGTGCGCCACTTCCCGATGTTTCCCGACCTCAAACCGGTGCTGTAGATCCAACCCGGCGCTTCCGGTTTGAGGACATCCTTCGATTGGTCGCGGATCTCGAGACCGACCTCCCTGCCGCGCCGGTCGTTGTCGCAATCAGACTCTGTCCTGTGGGTCTCTATTGACATCTTCCCCATTCAAACGTATGATTAAAACGATCGTTTGAAATGGTGGAGACATGGCGGCTGAGACGAAAGAGCGAATAGTCAGGGCAGCAGAGATCCTTTTCGCAAAGGAGGGCTATGCAGGCACTTCGCTACGCCAGATAACCGAAAGCGCCGGGGTCAACATCGCCGCGGTCAACTATCACTTCGGTTCCAAGGAGAACCTGCTCATCGAGATCCTCGACCGTGTGGTGGGTCCGATCAATGCCGAGCGTCTCCAGTTGCTCGATGAAGCCCAAGCCGAAGACACTCCTGATATCACCGCGGTGTTGACCGCCTTTCTGCTCCCCGACCTCCACGTCCTCGACGAGCTGCGGTCTCGTGATCCTTCTCTTCCTCGCTTCGTTGCCCGTATGTACTCGGAAGACTCGGAGTTGATGACCAGGGTCATGGGCCGCCAGTTCGCGGAGACCCAGGCCCGGTTCTACACCGCTTTCGGCAGTGCCCTGCCGGAGCTCAGCTCCGAAGAGATGGCCTGGCGTCTCAACTGCATCGTTGGGATCGTCGTCTATCTGTTCGCAGGCGTTCAGGCCCCAGGGATGCCGCCCATGCTCGGGCCCGACGTCGACGCGAACCTCGCCCGGCTCCTCTCGGTCACCGTCACCCTCATGACCGCACCTCAACCCTTGGAGGTGTCCACGCCAATCTGACCACCAATACAAGAAGCGGCCCTCCGCCAAGCCGATCAAACCCAACGGAGGGCCACCCATCCATGCGCACCGAAGCGCACATGAACGAAGGACATTGTGATGACACAGACCGACTTGAACAAGACAACGACGGAGCGACCCGACTGGCTGAGCAATGAGGTGTGGCCGTTTCAGATCAGGACCGCTCAGATTGAGGGAACAACTGTCGCCTACACCGACGAAGGCCGCGGCCCCACCCTGCTTCTCGTCCACGACGGGATGTGGTCATTCATTTGGGGCCAGCTCATCGAACTTCTCCGAGACCGTTTTCGGGTCGTCACCCTCGACTTCCCCGGTTCCGGCCTCTCGCCGGCTTCGGCAAGTCCCGTCACTCTCGAAGGCGACTCGCGGTTGCTCGAGTCGTTCTGCGACCACCTGTCGCTCGGGGAGTTGACGTTGATCGCTCACGACCTCGGTGGGGCAGTTGGTCTGGGGTTCGCCGCCCGCCGGCCAGAACTCGTCAGTGGGATGGTGATGAGCAACTCTTTTGGCTGGCCGCCCCATGTCGGCGCGCTTCGGGTGATGCTGAAGACGATGGGGAGCCGCCCCCTTACCGGCTTCGACGTGGCCACCAACCTCATCCCAAAGATGAGTTCAGGGGGCTTCGGAGTGGGACGTCATCTCGACAAGGCAGGACGGGCTGCCTTTCTGGGACCGTTTCGGAACCGGGGCCCCCGGCGTCGCTTCCATGATTTGATGGGCTCGGTGATGGCCGAGATCGACTATCTGGCGGGTGTGGAGAAGGCGTTGACCACGACATTGTCGGGCAAGCCGTTGCTCACTATCTATGGAGAGCGCAACGACCCCTTCGGGTTCCAGGCCAAATTCCGCGAGTACTTTCCTGATGCCGAGGAAATGGTGATCCCGAAGGGCAACCATTTCCCGATGTGTGACGACCCCGATGGGTTCGCAAGGGCTGTTGCCGAGTGGCATATGCGGATAGTGACATCGCCTCGGCGCTGACCCAACGCTGGTCTGGAGTTCACCGTGTGCAACTCCTGGGACAGAACACCATCAAAAATCTCCACGCGGTCATGGAGGACGACATCGATCTGGCCGACGCCGAATCGTAAGACTGACCTTCAGGTCAACCTAGTGAGATTGGCTCATGGTTCCCTGACGATTGGCCCAACCTTGGTGCCGAGCAGTTCGATGCTTCGGAGAACACGATCGTGGGGAAGGCTTCCCACGCTGATGTGCAGCTCAAACCGGTTGATCCCGAGGATCTCCTTCCAACGGAGGATCTTCGCTGCCACTGTTTCTACGTCGCCGAGCACCAAAGAGCCCTCGGGGCTATGCATCATGTCGAACTGCTCGCGGCTCATCGGGCTCCAGCCCCGCTCACGCCCTATCCGTGTCATCGCGGCTGCATACGAGTCGTAATACTCCTCGACGGCTTGTTCGCTGGTGTCGGCTATGTACCCGTGACCATGGACCGAGAGGGGCACTTCTTCGGGGTCATACCCCGAGTCGATGAGGGTTCGGCGATGCAGGTCGGCAAGTACCCGAAAACGCTCTGGATCGCCACCGATGATGGCCAGCGCCACCGGGAGCCCCCGCGTGGCGGCCCTGACAATCGACTGCGGGGTGCCACCCACGGCAACTCTGATGGGCAGTCGGGCCTGATCAGGGCGCGGGTAGATGCCCTGGGTTTCGACAGGGGAGCGGAATCTGCCCGACCAGCTCACTTTCTCATCGTCTCTGATCTTCAGGAGGAGGTCGAGCTTCTCAGCGAACAGCTCGTTGTAGTCGTCGAGGGAGTACCCGAAGAGTGGGAACGACTCGATGAAGCTTCCTCGCCCCACCAGGAGCTCCGCTCTCCCAGACGAGACTGCGTCGAGGGTGGCGTACTGCTGGAAGACCCGAACCGGATCGTCGGTGCTCAGTATCGAAACTGCGGGGAAGAGTCGAATCTTGCTGGTTCGACCCGCCGCGGCGGCGAGGACCACGGCAGGCGCCGATGAGGCAAAGTCGGGGCGATGGTGCTCGCCGAGCCCGTAGACGTCGAGCCCTACCGATTCGGCTACTTCGATCTCCTCCAGCACCTGGCGAAGCCGCTCGCCATGACTGGTCGTCTTTCCGTTCTGGGCCGGGATGGTCTCGGCGAAGCTGGTGATCCCTAGTTCCATGGTTTCTCTCTGTCGGGAGTATTTGCGGTTCGTCCAGCGATAGCTCGGGCCCGGTTATTCCCAGCCCGTTCTCGCGTGGGTCTGGATCCGGGCCACTCGTCCCGGGTATCCGTCCCCGTTGAGGGGTGTGTCATGATGCCACGACCTTGAACCCATTCTTCTCCCATCTCGAGTGCGGAAACTGCGGACACGATCACGACGCCTCGATGGTTCAAACCGTCTGTGTCGAATGTGGTGGCCCGTTGCTGGCTCGCTACGACTTCGAGCGTGAGGGCTGGCCGAGCCTCGACGTGGTGCTCGCCAGACCGGCCGGGCAGTTTCGGTTTCATGAGGTGCAGCCAACCGACGCCGGCGCCAAGACGCCAACTCTTGGAGAGGGGGCGACACCGCTGCTCGCCGCTCCGGGAGTCTCGCCCAACCTCTACGTCAAGGACGAGGCCCAAAACCCGACGGGTTCGTTCAAGGCTCGAGGCATGGCCTCGGCGATGGCGAGGGCCGTGGAGCTGGGATTGACTCGGTTCGCTTTGCCGTCCAACGGAAACGCTGGGGGAGCTGCCGCGGCCTACGGGGCCATGTACGAGGTTGAGGTCGAGGTTTTCGTGCCAAGGGCGACACCGTCGGGACTGATTGCCGAGCCCGAGGCATACGGCGCGAAGGTCACGGTGGTCGACGGAACCATCGCCGATGCCGGCCGGCTGGCTGCGGAGAAGTCGGCGGATACCGGAGTCTTCAACATGGCCACTCTGCGTGAGCCCTTCCGCATCGAGGGCAAGAAGATGATGGGCTACGAGCTTCTCTGGGACCTGGGCCGGCTTCCCGAGGTCGTCGTCTACCCGACCGGTGGCGGCACCGGTCTGGTGGGGATGGTCAAGGCTTGGGATGAGATGGAGGCCCTCGGCTGGATCGGCTCGGAACGCCCCCGGATGGTGGCGGTCCAGTGGGAGGGCTGCGCCCCGATCGTGAAGGCGTTTCATGAGGGAGCCGACCATGCCGAGCCCTGGGTCGACCCCGGCACGACCGCGGCCTACGGGCTCCGGGTCCCATCGGCGCTGGGGGATCGACTGATGCTCAGCGGCCTCCGGGAGACCGACGGCACCGCGGTGGAAGTAAGCGAGAAGGAACTGCTCGACGGCACCCGCCGACTCGCCGAACTGGCCGGCATATGGGGTACTCCGGAAGGTGGGGCATGTCTGGCCGCAGTGGACCAGCTCGCAGCATCCGGGTGGGTCCGGCCAGGCGAAACGGTCGTCATCTTCAACACCGCTGCGGCCGGCAAATACGCCTGACCACCCCTTTGACGGAGTGTCGCATAGGATGGCCGAAAGAAGAGAGCGGAGGCTTGGTGGACCCACATATAGGTCGCGAATTCGACTCACCGATCTATCACGAAGCCGTCGGCCAGTTCGATCGGGTTGCCAAGCTCATGGGGCTCGACGACAACATCGCCGACAGGCTGCGGGTGCCTCAGAAGTCGACGACTGTCAGTTTTCCCTTCCGTCACGACAACTACGCAGAGGTCGAGACACTCATGGGGTATCGGGTCCAGCACCTCACCACCATGGGTCCGACCAAAGGTGGGATCCGATTCGCCCCTGACGTCGATCTCGGCGAGGTGGCCGGCCTTGCCATGTTGATGACATGGAAGTGCGCCATCGTGGGTGTCCCTTTCGGCGGCGCCAAGGGGGGAGTGAGGGTCAACCCGATGGAGCTCTCCCGGGCAGAACTCCAGCGTGTAACCCGTCGCTTCACCATGGAGATCATCAACGTGATCGGCCCCGAGACCGACATTCCCGCTCCCGACCTGGGCACCAACGAACAGGTCATGGCCTGGCTGATGGACACCTATTCCCAGCATGTCGGTCATGCGGTGCCCTCGGTCGTAACCGGGAAGCCGCCGTCCCTCGGCGGGAGCATCGCTCGTCGTGAGGCCACCGGTCGGGGTCTCATGTTCCTCCTGCCGGCGGCCACCGCGGCGCGAGCGCTCGACCCTAAGGAGGTGACGATCGCTATCCACGGTTTCGGTAACGTCGGCAAGTACGCCGCGGTGGCCGGCCATCAGCAAGGGGCGAAAATCGTGGCAGTTTCCGATATCTCAGGTGCCATTTACGACTCCGATGGGCTCGATGTGGATGCCGCGTCCAAATGGGTCGACGAGAACCGGTATCTCGAGGGTTACCCGGATGCCGACTTCATCGACGGTGACGACCTGTTCACTCTTCCGGTCGATGTCCTGGTACCGGCGGCTATCCAGAATGTGATCACCGCCAAGAATGCCAATGAGATCCAGGCGAAGGTCATCATCGAGGGTGCCAACAACCCGACCACCTTGGAGGCAGACGACATTCTCCGGGATCGTGACGTCTTTATCGTTCCTGACATCCTGGCCAACGCCGGTGGTGTGACTGTTTCATACTTCGAGTGGGTCCAGGACATCCAGAAGTACATCTGGACCGAAAACGAGATCGTGGCGCGGCTTCGCGAGATCATGACCCGTGCTTTCGAAGATGTTCACTCCATCGCCACCAGGGAGAACGTCGACATGCGGAGCGCGGCTCTCATGAAGGGCATCCAAAAAATCGCCGACGCCAAGCTGGTCCGGGGGATTTTCCCCTAGGAGTCTGCTGCGTTCGGCTCCTCATCGGTGAACGCAGGGCAGATGTTCTGATAGGAGCACCAATCGCAGAGCCGGCCGGGCCGAGTTGGATAGTTCTCCGTTCGCATCGCCCGTTCGATCGCAGCCCACAGCGCCCGTAGCTGGCTGTCCATGGCGTCGAGCTGACGGTCGTCGATGGCCAGGCGATACATGGTCGGCCCGTTGAGATAGAGGAGTCGAACCTCCTTGGGGGTCTCACCGGTGTTACGTCGAATCAGCAGGGCGTAGATCTTCAGGGCGAAGAAGGCCGGAAGGGCGAACCGTTCCGGAGGTGCTTTGCCGGTCTTGTAGTCGGTGATGATGAGCTTCCCGTCATCGTCCCGATCGATCCGGTCGAGGATGCCCCGGATGGTGATTCCATCGAGATCCTCGAGCATGTCCAACTCCCGGTCCATCGGCTCGATCTGCGCGGGATCTTCGATGCTGAAGTAGTTGGCCAGGAGCTCCATCGACTCGAGGCCCCACTGCCGCTCGGATTCGACATCGTCAAACAGTTCGGCGAACTCCTCGTCGCCGCGCACCTCGGTCCACGCTTCCCGGAACAAGTCGAACAGGACGTCGGGGGTTCGCTCCGTGGCGGGTCGGTCGAAGAGACGTTGCAGGGCCAGATGAGCCGTTGTCCCTCGCGCCTGATAGATCGAGGTGGGCTCGGGGATACGGTCGATGGCCCTGAACTTGAAGAGCTGGGGACAGGTCTTGAAGTCGCCCGCTCGACTTGGCGACAGTCTCTCCAGCCGTGGTTGATCCAGCTCGATAGTCATGACATCGATCATAGGAACGGGGTCCGACAGAAAGCTGGAGCGTCAGTCAGGCATATTGCGTCGGCTCCATATTCAGCTAGATGGATATCACGGGTCGAGCCCTAGATCCGCGAATGCTCGCTCCAGGACGCGAAAAGAATGCCGGATGGAGGTTTGACCGTGTCGGGCGACTCTCTTACGTTGCGACTCACCGACATGGAGGCAACTCCAGGTCGGTGAT
>JACZUI010000053.1:0-4674 GCA_022573225.1 Acidobacteriota bacterium | reverse complement strand
ACCGAAGCTTTCCCAGGAGACACCGGTGTCATTTCGGTAGGCGTCGAGGAGGAGGCTCATCTTCTCACCACTCGTCGCCAGCATGCGGGCCAGCGGGGCCAGGTAGAGGCCGTTGAGCTCTTCGGCCAGAACTTCGGCATGTTCCCGTGGGAGGGTGAACCGGGGGGCGTCCTGGGACTGGTCGACTGTGAGAATGCCGGCGGTTGCTTGCTGTTCGAGCCACTCTCGGGTGTATCGCTCGGCAATCCCGGCGGACGAAGCCAACTCGGCGGCTGTCATCGGAACTACATCGCTGAGTTTTTTGTAAAGGCCCAACTCGGTTCCGATGTGGATGCTGTAGATCTCGATAGCCCCCAGGGCGGAGGCGAAGACGCGATCAGCGAAAGCTTCGGCGGCTGCTGTCATGGTGGGAAACTCCCTATTTCGGTTGGCTTGGGCCGAAGCTATCAGGCGCTGTTTGGAGCGTGCGGGCACCTGGTAGTGGCTTGTCAGAGCGGGTCGCGAAAACTGAAATACAGGTCGCGAAAAACAATCGGGCTTTTGAGTTGCCACTGTGGTGGTGATGGTCTAATTTTCCATTCACGCCGACGGGGAAACCCGAAAGCGAGCCGACGGGGAAACCCGAAAGCGACCCAGCAGCAGGTACGGAGCGGTGAAAGCCGAGCCGGGAAGAATCCCCGCTGTACGGGCCCGAAGCCAAAGGGAAACCGGAGGCATCGGGAGGTCGGAAACGCGGACGGGGATCCCTCGGGATCGTCGAGCGAGTCTCCATGGCCGGCGGGTTTCACTACTCGCAAAACCTCCTCGGAGACGAGGGGAGCGAACCGGAAGTTCGCATCAGTCGCAAGGCTGAGGTAAACCTCCGGATTGCAGTCGGAGGCTTCGGCCCCCGGCGAACTCCCGACCGGAGTTGGGTCCCCGGCCCGATTTCAACTGGGACGGGAATCCCGAGAGGGTTGAGGTTTCGGCCAAGGCTCCCTCGGGGTTTCTCGCGTTCGGACCCTGTAGCGTGTGTAAATCCCGGTGCTGGACGCCGGGATCTGCACACGCTTGGGGCTGCGCGGCCGGGACGTGATCGTTACTCTCCAAGCCATGGGATACCCGGAAAGACTCCTGAGCGACGACGAGGTGATAGCCAGCGAGTTCAGGCCTCATTGGTCGTCGATCCTTCGCGAGATCCTGCTGGCCACCCTCGCATTTGTCCTGATCGGCCTGTTGGCGGCGAACGACTTGCTTCCGGCTTGGCTTCTGCTCGTCCTCGTCATCGCAGCGATAGCCCTTATCGCCAGAGGGCTGACCACATGGTTCACGACCATCCACGTCGTCACGAACGAGCGGGTTGTCTACCGTGCTGGTTGGATCTCCAAGCGGGGCAAGGAGATCCCGCTCGAGGTGATCAACGACGTGGCCTTCAAGCAGTCGGTGTTCGAGCGGGTCTTCAGAACCGGTGACCTGATGATCGAATCGGCCGGAACCCACGGACAAACCCGCTACCGGGATATTCCCGATCCTGAAGGTGTCCAGTCGCTGATCTACGACGTCCGGGAGACTCGCATGGCTGATATGCGATCCTCCGGCACCAGTCCGGCTCACGCTGAGTCTGCGGCTTCGCAATTGGAGACCATGTCGAGGCTCCACGACCAGGGCAAGCTCACTGCTCAGGAATTTGACGACCAGAAGAGAAAACTCTTGGAGGAATAGCTGATGCCCCACATGCAGGACGACTTCCAGCTCAACCTGTCGACTTTGTACGACCGTGCGGTCTGGCTCTATCCGGATCAAGAAATCGTGTCGGTGGAGCCGGACCGATCGATTGTGAGAACCACCTACGGAGAGACCGACACCCGGGTGAGACGCCTTGCCTCGGCGATGAAGACTCTCGGGCTCGGCAAGGGTGACGTCTTGGGAACGTTTGCCTGGAACAACCGCCGCCACCACGAGCTGTACTGGGCTACGGCCAACACGGGTGTCATCTGCCACACCCTCAACATCCGGCTGTTTGCCGACCAGCTCGACTACATCATCAAGCACGCCGAAGACAAGGTGATCTTCGTCGACCCCGATCTGGTCCCGCTTCTGGCTCCCATTGCCAAAGGCTTGGACAACGTCGAGCAATATGTCGTGATGGGGGAGAACGCCGACCCTGCCCTGCCCGGCTCCATTGCGTATGAGGACTTGATTGCGGATGCTCCCGAACATGGCAAATGGGAGAGGCTGGACGAGAGATCGCCCCTCATGTTCTGCTACTCGTCGGGTACCACCGGCGACCCCAAGGGTGTGGTGTACACCCAGCGGTCGACATACCTACACACCATCTCCAACCTGGCCAACTACCCGATTTCTGCATCCGACAACGTGATGCCGGTGGTGCCGATGTTCCACGCCTCTGCCTGGGGCTACCCGTATATGGCGGTGACCCAGGGTGCGAAGCTGACCTATCCGGGCCCGGACCTCACGCCACAGGGCCTGGTGCCCTTGATCCAGAACGAGAAGGTGACGTTCAGCGCAGGTGTTCCCACGGTTTGGACGGGAATCAAGCTCTACCTGGAAGCCAATCCCGAGATAAAGCTGTCTTCGATCAGGGCGTTCCTCTGCGGCGGCTCGGCGGTGCCCAGGGCGTTGATCGAGTGGTACTACACGGTTCAGGGCATACGTGTGGTGCAGGGCTGGGGGATGACGGAGACCAACCCGATCGCATCCGTGGCGACCCTGAAGCCGGAGATGGAAGACTGGGATCTCCAGCGCCAGCTCGATGTCATGGAGACCGCCGGAATGACCATTCCCGGCCTCGAGGTGAAGATCGTCGATGAAGCGGGCGAGGAGCTGGTCCACGACGGCGTTGCCTTCGGCGAACTTCTCATCCGGGGACCCTGGATAGCGGCCGAGTACTACAACGATCCCCGCTCCAGTGAGTCATTCGTGGATGGATGGCTCCGCACCGGTGATGTTTGCTCGATCTCCCCGCTGGGGTACATCAAGATCACCGACAGGGCCAAGGATGTCATCAAGTCGGGCGGAGAGTGGATCAGCTCACTCGATCTCGAGAACCTGATCATGGGCCACCCGGGTGTGGCCGAAGCAACAGTGGTCGGCCTCAAGCATGTCGAATGGGAGGAACGGCCGGCTGCGTTTGTGGTTGCCCGAGAAGGTGTCGAGATCACCGAGCAGGAGATCCTCGACCACCTCGAAGGAAAGGTGGCCAAGTGGTGGCTGCCCGACCGTGTGGTGTTCATCGACGAGATCCCCAAGACCGGGACTGGCAAGTTCGACAAGAAGGTTGTTCGAAACGAATACTCCGAATTGTTGATGGACTGACGCCGGAGCCGTCGCTCGGTGCCGACCTGCGCCCACCTGGTCAAGCCACCGGTAGGGGTGGCTGCCACCACGGGGGCACGTCGTCGACGGTCACCGAGTCGACCCACTTGACCCACCAGAACCCACGCCGGCCGGGCGCCACCAGCCGCATCGGGGCTCCGTGGCCCGGGGTCAGCGGCTCACCGCCGATGTGCGATGCCAACAGGAGCCGGTCGGCGTCTTCGATCGGAAAGCGACGCCAGTATCCGGTAACAGATCGGACGAGGATGCTTCTGCCGGAACCCTCACCGATGAAGCGACTCAAGCTCGCACCCTGCCAACTCTGGACAGTGAACCAACCACCGGTGCAATCGAGAGTCGCATCCATCGAGTCGCCGAAAGCCATCAGCTGCTGACTCGAGTACTCAGTATCGAGAATTCGCACTCGAAATGAGTCGGAATCGATTACCGGAACCCGATCGTTGAGCCATTGCGTGGTTGGGAACTGGTTCGGGTCCCCTGACCCCACTTCGTGCGATCCGGTGAATCTCCGTTTCGCCCCAGGGACATCGAGAAGACGCCAAACCTGCGCGATACCCAGGTAGACGATTCCGGCTGCTCCGAGAAGAGCACCACCTCGGAGCAGGTTGCGTCGGCTCAAGTCGACCGGACGCATTCGTACGGGTCGGACGGCTATGTGGGCCAGGAGCGCTATAACCGCTCCGATCCCGGAGCCGACATGGATCTGCATCATCGTGACTGGCCCGACTTTCGAGACAAGCCCGCTGGTCTGGAGCACGCCACTGAGCAATGCGACACCCGTCAATACAGCAAGAGTGAGCGAGAGGCCCTGCGCCCAACCCCGCCGTCGCATCGACCGTCGGGCGATGTCTGTCTTCCAGGGCGCGAGCAGGATGATCCCCAATGACAAGATGCCATGTCCGATCACGATCGCGGTCGTCGAACTGGTGCCCAGAGCGAAACTGGTGAAGCCGGTGATTACGGCGGCGAGAAGCAAGATGAGCAATGCGAGATTGGTCCGACGACCTGCCATGACGTCCTCGAGGTGTTATCCAACAGTCAACCAGACCTGCGAGCCCACCAGCCAGGCCGCGCCATCGACACTTCCACAGCTCCGTCGTACGGGTCACGCGATCGTCCTTGACCTTCAAGTGCCTTGAAGGTTTACCATGATGACATGCAACATACATTGCGCATCGGCGAGGCGGCCGACCAGTCGGGTCTCGCCACGTCTGCGATCCGATATTACGAATCACTCGGACTACTACCCGAGCCGGGCAGAAGCACTTCGGGCTACCGGGAGTACGACGCCGAAGAGGTTGAACTGCTTCGGTTCGTCGCACGTCTCCGAACTCTCGA
>JACZUI010000052.1 GCA_022573225.1 Acidobacteriota bacterium | reverse complement strand
GCATGGCAATGGGAATGATGACTCTGCTCATCGCCTCGATCATCCACCTGGTGGTAGCAGCCCAGGTGTCCTCGGGATCTCTCAGCCTTGCTGGTGCCGAAACCGCAGCCATCAACCTGGAGGCGGTACGTCGTCTTGGCGTCGCTGTCTACCTGGTCGCCATCACCTTCGGGTTGGCCACCATCACCAGGGTGCTCCGCTTCCAAGCAATACGAATACGCGAGCTGGTCTCATAACCAGACACCCACCCACCATCCGGAAGGGCCGTCCCCCAAAACGGCCCTTCCGGCATGCGGCGAGGAGACAACAAGACACGTAACATCCGGTTAATTCGACGGTATGTGACTGATCTACCACCCGATAGGGTCAAACGGCCCTTGATCGTTCAACCGGGCGGTACCGAAACGGCGCGCACAACGCACCTTTCAAAGGCAATTTGGACATCCGAGAGCTGGAGAAGATCCTAGAGGACGACGCGCTTCGAGTGCCTCCGGTGATGGTCACCATCACCAACAATTCGGGAGGGGGCCAGCCAGTGTCGATGGCCAACCTCCGAGAAGTCCGTGAGGTCTGCTCTCGCTCCGTCATCCGATTCTCCTTCCGTTTGGAGAACCCAGATGTAAACAACCTCCGTCAGTTCTAGACAAGAGATGTTCACCCTGGCCGACGGCTGCACCTTCTCGGCAAAGAAAGGACCCCTCGCGGAGGGGTTCTGACCTGCAGTTATGTGGTAGCGGGGGCGGGATTTGAACCCGCGACCTTCGGGTTACGAGCCCGAGAACGGGCAGATCGCTGACCTGAGGGAATGCGCGAAATGCCTTGCCGAGACTGGGTTTTGGTGCTCGTCGTTTCGCTTTCTTTCCCCCCATCGTCGAGCACCTCCCAGGCAGGCAAGTGCCGGAGGCTGCGCCGACATCGGATCGTGTCTCCCTTTGGGACCAATGGCCCTAGCCGGCACAGTCGACGAGTGATAACAACCAAGTAAACGATCGTTCGTTGGGTTCGGTCGTCGTCCTGTGAAGGAGGTCGGGTATGGCTCTTTCGGTAAGTGATGATCTGACGGCACCAGAGGTGATCGCCGATCCGCACAGCTACTACCGCCGGCTGCGCGACCAGAATCCGGTGCATTGGAATGACCGATGGGGCGGCTGGGTCCTCACCCGCCATGACGACGTGGTGCAGGTGCTCAGGGACTCCGAGGCTTTCTCGTCAGATCGGATGGGCTACCTCGAGCGGGAGCTCACCGAAAACGAGGTCGAGCCCATCGCCCCGATCTTCGACGTCCTGTCACGGTGGATCGTATTCACCGACCCGCCCCTGCACACCAAGCTGAGGATGCTGGTGAACCGCAAGTTCAGCCCGAAGATGGTGGAGACGTACCGGGGCACGGTTCGCAAGATCGTCAACGACGTCCTCGACGAGATCGAGCCACAAGGCCACATGGAGGTGGTGAGAGACTTCGCCTACCAGGTCCCAATGACGGTGATCTTGGAGCTGATGGGAGTGCCGGATCTCATTCGGGTCAAGATCAAGGAGTGGTCGGAGCAGCTCGGGCTCTTCTTCTTCATCCGGGCCGACGAGCCACGCCGTCGCCAGTTCGCCACCCAGGGCATCAGCGCCCTCGCTGGCCATCTCACCCACTATCTCACCCACGTCATCGAGGAGAAGGCGAAGAACCCTGACAACGATCTCATCAGCCTGCTGCTGCGCGCCGAGATGGACGGCGAGCTGACTCGTGACGATGTCGTGGCGACCTGCGTCCTCCTCGCCTTCGGCGGTCACGAGACGACGATGAACCTGATCGCCAACGGCACCCTGGCGCTGATCCGCCATCCCGACCAGTGGGAGCGTCTCAAGGAAGATCCCGGCATCATCAAGACCGCCGTGGAGGAGCTGTCGCGTTACGACGGTTCCGTCATGACGACCGTTCGCTGGGCGCGCCGGGACGTCGAGATCGGGGGAGAGACGATCAAGGCGGGACAGCGGGTCCTCGTCGGTCTTTCGGGCGCCAACCGGGATCCGGCCCAGTTCGAGGACCCGGATGTGCTGGATCTGACTAGGGATCCCAACCTGCATGTGGCGTTCGCCCACGGGATTCATGTCTGCGTCGGCGCCCCCCTCGCCAGGATGGAGGCCCAGGAAGCGTTCACGGCGCTAACGTCACGGTTGCCCTGCCCCAAGCTCGAAACCGAGGAATTGGAGTACCTCCCGACCGTCGTTGGACGTTCGTTGAGGGCGCTCAGGGTGGTGTTCTGAGTTCCCATGAGTGCTGAAGCCACGATCGCAGTGAATCTCGCCCGCTGCGTCGGCTCCACGATGTGCATCCAGGTCGCACCGTCGGTGTTCGCACTCACCGACGAGGGGCAATCGTGCGTGATCGACGCGGGTGGCGATCCGATGGAACGCATCGTCGAGGCTGCCGAGAACTGCCCGATGGAGGCGATACGGGTCGAGGACCTCCGCACCGGGACCGTCCTCTTTCCCCTGACCGAGGAGAGCTGACACGGCAAAGAGCTGGGCCGCGCTCATGTTTGGTGACGCCTATACCCACCGGATAACTGCAGGAGTCCTCCTGGCCTACCTGGGATATCTGTTCGTGGCTCTTCGGTTGGGGCGCTGGGCCCGGCCGGCACTGTTGCCGCTGGTGCTCTACTCGGTCCAGGTCGTGGCCGGGGATGCCACCGTGTTCACCGATCTGGGGACAAGTGGTGAGGATCGCCCATGTCGCCTTTGGCGCCCTCGTGTGGACGGTCGCCTTCGGGGTGGCGTTCTTGGCTGGCCAACAGCGCCCGGGCGCCGGAGACGAGGTCAGTCGGCGAGGAACGGCGCCGGTTCAGTGAGCGCAGGCTTTGTGTCGCGGGTCGGCCGGTTTGCCCGAGGTTGGCCGGTCTATCCGAGATCAGATGTGCTGCTCACCGACTCCGCAGCCATCACCTCCGAGGTCCAGGAACTGCTGAACCGGGTGGCCGGACGCCCCGGACACATCATGAACCTGGGGCATGGGATCGACCGGCGCACACCGTCCGAGCATGTGACCGCGTTCGTCGAGGCGGTGAGGTCGTGATCGAGGTCACTCCCGAGCTGCTGACTCGCCACGACCGGCCCGGACCCCGCTACACGTCCTATCCGACTGCGGTCGAGTTCACCGAGGCTTTCGGGCCAGATGAGTACGCCGATCGGCTCGCTGCGGCGGCCCACCGACCCGGCCAGCCCTTGTCCCTGTATGTTCACCTGCCGTTTTGTGAGGCGCGGTGCTCGTTCTGCGCCTGTCATGTGGTCGTGACAAGGCGTTCCGAGATCTCCCACGCTTACCTGGGGCGGGTGGTGGCCGAGGCGGCGCTGATCGCGGAACGACTCGGGGACAGGCGTCTGCTGGTCCAGTACCACTGGGGTGGTGGGACTCCCACCTATTACCCACCCGACGTCCTTGCTGAGCTCCATCGCGGACTGCTCGGGAGATTCGAGCTTGCCGACGACGCCGAGGTGGCGATCGAGGTGGATCCGCGGGTGACGACGGCAGCGCATCTTGAAGCACTCGTCGACCTGGGTTTCAACCGTGTCTCCTTCGGCGTTCAGGACCTCGACCCCGAGGTGCAGAGGTTGATTGGTCGCAACCAGACCGAGGAGCAGACCGTGGCGTTGTACCGGGACGCCCGGCGGCTTGGGTTCAAGTCGATCAACTTCGACCTGGTATACGGTCTTCCCGGCCAGGACGAGGGGACGCTGCATAGGACACTCGACACGGTGCTGACGCTGCGTCCCGATCGGTTGGCCGTCTACTCGTTTGCCTTCGTGCCCTGGATGCGGCCTCACCAGCGGCGGCTGGACCAGGCTCTGCTCCCGGGCACCGAGCAGAAGTTCGCCCTTCTGGCTGCGGTGGTTTCGAGGCTGACTGGAGCCGGCTATCGGCACATTGGCATCGACCACTTCGCGCTTCCAGGAGACGAGCTGGCCCGTTCCGCCGCAGCCGGAACCCTCAATCGCAACTTCATGGGATACACCACCAAGCGGGATACCGAAATGGTGGCGTTGGGCACGTCTGGCATCTCCGATGTGGACGGAGCGTACGCCCAGAATCACCGGCGACTCGCCTCTTATTACCAGGATGTGGACAGCGGCCGGCTCCCGATCGAACGGGGATACCGGCTGGATCGTGACGACAAGCTGCGGCGTTACGTGATCACCGAGTTGATGTGCAACGGCGTCGTCGACCTCGCCGCGGCGGCTTCCCGGTTCCAGGTGTCGGGCCCGGAAGTGTTCGCCGCCGAGATCGAAAGCCTCTCGAGTCCCGGTGGGCTGGTTGAGGAGGGGATGGTGACCATAGAAGGCTCGACAGTGCGCGCCACCGAGTTGGGAATGCTGTTCGTGCGGCGACTGGCGAGCGTCTTCGACGTTCACACGGCTCGTCGGTCGGATGACCGTCCGGTCTTCTCGAAGATGATTTGAGGAGGGCGACGAGGCGACGCTCATAACCCGCGATCGAGTGTCGTTTAGGTGGCGGAGCCAACCTGTCATACGGGTACCGGAACTTGACATCCCCACGGTTCGAGAGGCCCTCGGCCAGCCAAACGCCATTGGCGCCAATCAGCGCTCAGTGACGTTCGTCCGCTCTAATACCACATTGGGGGTTAGTTCCGGCCTGAAGAAGGAGAGTTGCATGCGTATATCGCAGATCGTGAAAGTGGATGCGCAGTAGGTCGAGCTGGCTTTGCTATGTGAGTGCCCGTTTGAGGAATGCGGCCATTTGGCCTCTGGTCACGAAATCATCAGGACAGAATTTGTCGTTGACCGGCGGGTTACAACCCTTGGTGATCCCCCCGTTGGCGAGCCATTCGATCGCATTCTCGAACAAGTGACCGTCATCGTCGATGAATGAAGGGAGTGGTCCTAGAAGCAGAATCCCTACATCTAGGGACTTTCGCATCTAGTCCTCTAATGACGAGTATCCGCATGATGGCTCGAGACAAGAAAGGGGCGGGGAGGCAAATGTGACAGCCGAGACCAAGATTCCTCAGAGGGCGGTTGCGGTGGTGACTGACAATCAGGCAACGAGCCAGAGGATCCGGGGTTTGACCCGGATCTCGATTGGATCAGAAGGAAAAGGTCCGAGTCCCTTCGGACGCGCGACTAGAAGAGGCCTACTTCCAGAGCACGAACCCTCACAGACCAGCGGGAATCTCTAAGACCGGTGATGACCGAACCGATGACAAGACTTACCGGAAGGAGAGCGCACTAATCGACACCGCCATCCCAGGGCACATCGACCAGCCTTCAAGGCAGAACACTTGCGATTGCGCGTCGTGACGGACCATCCCGTGATCATCCAGGGCGGCATGGGAGTGGCCGTTTCGGATTGGCGTCTTGCCAGGGCAGTCTCCTCCGAGGGCCAGCTCGGCGTCGTCTCAGGCACGGCCATCGACGCCGTGCTCGTCCGGCGACTTCAGCTCGGCGATCCAGGCGGGCACATCCGGCGCGCGCTCGATGCGTTCCCAATTCCCGACATCGTCGATGACATTCGCGATCGGTACTTCATCCAGGGTGGCAAGGCCCCCGAGGCACGTTTCAAGCAGAAACCAATGGGCAAGCTCAAGCTGTCACGTCGGCTCGAGGACCTTCTGGTGGTGAGCAACTTCGTTGAGGTGTGGCTCGCCAAAAAAGGCCATACCAACCCTGTGGGCATCAACTTTCTCGAGAAAATCCAAGCGCCGACACTCCCGTCGTTGTACGGCGCGATGCTCGCGGGAGTGGACCACGTCCTCGTCGGCGCCGGAATCCCGCGCGCGATCCCCGGCATCCTCGACCGCCTGGCCGAAGGACTGCCGGTCGAGATGAAGATCGATATGAAGAAGGCCACACCGGAAGACGATCCCTACCTCAGGTTCGATCCGACCGAGTATGGCGGTGGTGTTCTCCCCCCGACCAAGCGACCCCATTTCCTCGCCATAGTGGCTTCCCATGTGCTCGCCACCATGCTCGTCCGTAGGGTCGAGTCCCGGGTTGACGGGTTCATCATCGAAGCGCCGTCCGCCGGCGGCCACAACGCACCACCGCGTGTCAAAGCGGGGCTGAATGAGCGCGGCGAGCCCATCTACGGGGAGAAGGATATCCTCGACCTCGAGGTGTTCCGCGAACTGGGCCGGCCGTTCTGGCTGGCCGGTTCGTACGCACGTCCGGAGCAGGTGAAGCTTGCTCTTTCTGAGGGCGCCGCCGGTGTCCAGGTCGGCACCGCCTTTGCATACTGCGAGGAATCGGGCCTCCAGCCCTATGTCAAGGCGCGGATCCTCGAGGAGAGCCGCCAGAAGCGAGTGCGGGTCTTCACCGATCCGATCGGCTCGCCCACCGGGTTCCCGTTCAAAGTGGTCGAACTGGCCGAGACCCTGGCCGATCAGAAGGTGTACGCCAAACGAACCCGCATCTGTGACCTCGGATATCTCCGAACCGCCTACCTCGATGAAGACGGCAAGAAGGGTTGGCGGTGTCCCTCGGAGCCGGTTGACGACTACGTCCGCAAGGGTGGCAACATCGCCGACACAGTGGGGCGCAGGTGTCTCTGTAACGCCCTCATGTCCAACGTCGGCCTCGGTCAGATCAGGCGAGATGGTTCGGTCGAACCGATCCTTGTGACCTCGGGCGACGACGTCGCCGAGGTGGCACGCTTCCTCGGGGACGGCGCATCGAGCTACCGGGCCAAAGACGTCATCGACCATCTCCTCGGCGGCGTCGTCACGGGATCGATCCCGCCCTGAAGTCCGCTCGTCCATGACTCCAGGACTAGGTTCCTAAAAGTACCTACTAGGTCAATGATAAGTACCGGACTAGCACCGACAACACCCGACCAGCCGCACACCACTCCGAGCGACAAACCTCGTATAGAGCAGCCGCTCGTCGTCAACGTTGTCGCAGAAAAGCGTGGTTTCTTCGCCAGCGAGGAGTTCGGGCACCCGATATCTGCCGATTTCGGGTTTGACACACGTTGGACATAACGTCGCCGACCGAGACAAATGAAAACCCCCAGGCCGTTGACCTGCGGTTATGTAGTAGCGGGGGCGGGATTTGAACCCGCGACCTTCGGGTTATGAGCCCGAAATCACCCAAGCCGCTGACCTGCGGTTATGCACTAAACGCCATACTGCAATTGGGCTTGTTGTTCTCATTGCTTCGCGTTGTTTCCGGTCGCAGCGCATCCTCTCGCGCGATGGAGTCACACCTGCTCAACGACCTCGCCGTACGGCTGCTGGGTGGCCTGAGCCGACGTACCCGAAAGTTTCTGCGATCTTGCTCCAGGAGATCCCGGCCGCCCATGCCAGGAGAGGCTCTCGGCAGCCACCCACCGCAACTCCCAGGCCGAAAATGACCCACAGATACAACACCGCGGGCACCGTTATGTAGAACCAACCCGCCAGGCGAAACCGAAGGATGACACTGAGCGGTTATGTACGGTTGTTTTGGTGACTTTCGCCTCTTTCGCCCTTGGTGATTCGATGACACGATGAGGACCAGCTCCCCGAAGGAAACAACATTCCGAAGGAGATATATAGGTCATGGCGAAAACGAGGCTCATCTACTGGGTCGATGCTGGCATGGCATTCATGGCTGGCGTCTTCATCGCCATTGTTCTCTTCCTGCGTGGCGAGGACTATTTCATTCCGGTCCTACTCGGTTACGGGGCGGCGGTGGTGGTGTGGGCGTTTCTCGCTGAATCGGCGGCCGTTAGGGTCGAGCGTAAACAGACCGCTCAACGAGATCCTCGAAGAGGCGGGTCCGGGCTCGGCCGGCGGGCGTCAGGACTACGCCGCACTCGTTGAATACGCACAGGAGAGGGGGATGCGTGCTCATGAGGTGCTGCGCGAGTTCGGCACGACCGGGATCCAGACCCCGATCATCAGGGACGGGGACCAACTGGTGGGTACTGAACGCCTCCACGCGGACATGAAGTGGAAGACGAACTCCGGCAAGGCCAACTTCGTCTTTCCGGATTGGGACTCCGTGGCCGAGCGCGATCAGTTGATTGGTCCCAAAGGCGACGAGGGGTGGGTGCTCAACGGCCGGGTCAACCACCTTTGGAACAACCTCTCCGACTTCGCCCGACGCGAGTACGCGACTCAGCGGTGGCCGATGAACTTCTTGGAGGTGAATCCCGATGATGCCGTGGCGTGGGGCATCGTCAGCGGCGACCTGTTGTCGATCGAGTCCGATAACGTGATCGACCAACTCGGTGAGAAGACGACAGGTTCCTTCACGGCGGTGGCATATGTGGCAGACACGGTGCCTCGTGGTGTGACCTTCACCTATTTCTTGTATCCGGGCAGTCCGGCGAACTCGGTCACCTCGAGAGATACGAACCTTCAGCCGCTCAATCTCCGGTACAACTTCAAGCTGGGCAAGGAACGAGTGTCCAAGATCGGGCCGACGGATCTGGCAGAACGGATGTCATTCGCTCCCTGCAACCTGGTCTAGTCCCGAAAAGCCGATCGACCCCAGTTCTATCTCGGGATCGGGGCGAATTCGGCGGTGAAGTGTCGCAACCACGGTGGCTGGCGAACGATCCGATAGCCCGGAATTTCGTCGGTGTGACTGGCTGCCTCGATTACCACTTCCGCCACATAGTCGATGTGGCTCTGGGTGTAGGTTCGGCGGGGAATGGCGAGGCGGACGAGCTCCATTGGTGCCGCTGTCTCTGTGCCGTCGGGTTGGGGCTTGGCGAACATCACCGAGCCGATCTCCACACCGCGCACTCCTCCGATCCGGTAGAGCTCCACCACAAAGGCCTGTGCGGGATACTGAGTTTGCGGAATGTGGGGGAGGAGACTGCGTACCTCAATGTATACGGCGTGGCCGCCCGGTGGTTGAACTGTGGGCACCCCCGCCGCGTTGATCTTCTCGGCGAGATAGGCGGTGGAGCGAATCCGGTATCGCAGATAGTGCTCATCGACGACCTCTTCGAGACCCACCGCGATCGCTTCCAGGTCGTATCCGGCGAGTCCCCCGTAGGTCGGGAATCCTTCGGTGAGGATGAGGAGATTGCGGCAGCGTTCGGCTAATCGGGCGTCGCGCATCGCCAGGAATCCTCCGATGTTGGCCAGACCGTCCTTCTTTGCGGGGAAGGTGCAGCCGTCGGCCAGGGCGAACATCTCTTGGGCGATCTCCTTCGGCCGCCTGTCCAGGTATCCGTCTTCGCGGGTCTTGATGAACCAGGCGTTCTCGGCGAACCGACATGCGTCCAGAAAGAGGGGTACGCCGTAGCGATCGCAGACCTCGCGGACTTCTCGGAGGTTGGCCATGGACACCGGCTGACCCCCTCCGGAATTGTTGGTGACAGTGACCATCACCAGCGGCACTCGATGTACGTCGTCTGCCAGGATCTTTTCCAGCTGTTGGACGTCCACATTGCCCTTGAAAGGGTGTCTCGAATCGGGCTCGAGCCCTTCAGGGATAACGATGTCCAGTGCTCCGGCTCCCTGGTATTCGACATTGGCCCGGGTGGTGTCGAAGTGGGTGTTGTTGGGGACGACATCACCAGATGTCAGCGTCTCGGTGAACAGGATCCTCTCAGCAGCGCGGCCTTGATGGGTCGGTATGACATGTGGCATGCCGGTCAGGTCGTGGACGACGTCCCGAAACCGGTAATACGACCGGCTTCCGGCGTAGCTCTCGTCGCCGAGCATCATCCCGGCCCACTGTCGGGAAGACATGGCGCCTGTTCCCGAGTCGGTTAAGAGGTCGATGATCACTTCGTCGGCGTGGAGACCGAAGAGGTTGTAGTGAACCCGCTCCAAAGCGGTTTCGCGTTGGTTCTCGTCGGGCAGTGCGATCGCTTCGACGGAATGTATGCGGAAGGGCTCGATCGTTGTCTGGAAGTGCATGGCACCGAGAGTGCCAGCGGCGTGCCAGCTCCGCTACGGCCAAAAGTCCCAATGACCAATGAGCGCGAACGAAGTACTGGCTTGGTTACACCGGCAAGTGTGTCGCCAGGGAACTCCTCGGGCGAGGGGTAGGGGTTCGGATCGTTGACGAAACTCGCTGCATCGGGAGAACCCCTTCGGCGGCGCCGTTGACGTGCATGCAGGTGTGACCAACCTCTTCAGATGTTCATCAATCGTTTGCGTCGCGCGACGCCAGCTCCTCGGCGAACCGCTCCACGACGGATGCGAATCGGTCCGGCACCACCTCGTCATCGGCCAGAGCCGCCCGCACCGTCTTCTGCGCTTCGTAATCCTGATTCTCCACGCCGGCACGGCTCTGCAACATGCGCCACGCCTTGCGGCGCTCCACACAGAACAGCACCATCTGTCTCGACAGGGCGGCAAAGTCGCTGGTGCCGTCACCGTTGTCGACGTCGATGAAAACCCCAAAGTCGGGCACATAAGAGGGGTGGTCAGGGTCGAGGACATGCCTCTGAACGACATCATCCTGGGTGATGAAAACCAGCAGGTCGTCGAGGTGGACGAGCCCCGAGGTATCGTCGACGCGGCGGAAGTGTTTCCGGAACCGGACCTCGGTCGTCGCCCAATGAGCCACCGTGTAGTTGTAATCCTCATGTGTGGCGGTGGAATTGACCCGCGCCCAGTCCCGGTTCCGGTTCGGATTGCCGGCGAGGTCGAGGGTCTCGGGATAGGTCTCGCCTTTGGCCGGGTTGTGTACGAACTGGGGCATGCCGCGACTGTCCCTGACCCGATTTGCCTGGACTGTGGCCATGCTGTCTGCCACCCCATGCTCGGGCTGGCAAGTGGTAAACGATTGAATGAATGAGGTGCCGCGGTAGTCGAGACCTTCGAGGATGGCCTTGTAGAACTGGGCGGTATTCGCCATCGACACTTGCGCGACGTAGGCGGAGCCGTGACCGCCGAGGAACGATTCGGAGACGCTCTTCTTCTCTGTGAGTTTTCCTTGAGAGGCGACGCCGAACTGGTTCATGTCGCCGCCACCCAGCATCGGAGTCGAGTCTGAATTCTGGCCACCGGTGTTGGAGTACACCTGGGTGTCCAGCATGAGAAGTTTCACGTTGGGTCGGTTTTGCAACATCACTTTCGACACGTTCTGGTAGCCGATGTCGCCCATGCCACCGTCTCCTCCGATGGCCCAGGCCTTGGGTAGCTCGCGAATCTCGTTCGCAGTAAGAGCCGAGTCGGTCATGTGGGTCATCTCAAAGTAGTCCGCCTCGGTAATGACCTCGTCGGGCCGATCAAGGAGACGGTCGGCAAGGCGCTCGGGCACCACCGACCTTCTCGAATGGTCCATGATGAAGCTCTCGCCGATCAACCATGCGACCGTCGAGCCGTCCTGGAACAACGAGTTCATCCACGGGTAGGGGTGGGGGTTGTTGGGCGGCGTCGACCCATACACCGTGTTACAGCCGGTGTGGGCACCCATCGCCATCACGGACATCCCGTTGGGTGGGGCACCCTCGATCGCCTGGAGGTCACGATGGTTGAAGGCGTCCTGACGCATCGTGACCGTCAGCGCCTCGACGATGTCAGCATCGCTGATCTCCCCATGCGCCTCGAGACGGGCGGTCGTGTCGTCGTCGGACTCACCGCCGAGGCCCATGATCACGTGGGCAACGGTCCTGCGGAAGATCTCGTACTCGGTGGGATTGCGGTCCCGAAGCGCCAGAAGCTGGACAGCACCCTCGTGATCGAGTCGCTCCGCCTTCTCGTCGAGGCGATCCGCCTTGGCATGGAAAAGCGGCCGCATGTATGCCTGTGTGAGACTGGTGACAGCGTGGATCACCGACTTCTCACCGCAACCGGCGCAGGCGCCGTCACCGGAAACAAGCGCCTCGTAGTTGCTCCGCACCATCAGGTGGTTCTTGAGATGGGCAACCTGTGAGCTGACCGGGTCGTCGGGATCGAACCTCCCCAGATACTTGGAGGGAGTGTCGGGCAACATGTCCAAGAAGTTGGTTCCGCTGACATGGTCGGCGTTGAGCTCGGCCGTCTCGTCGGCCATTTCGAGCGCCTCGTACGGGCACTCCATCACACATTCGGCGCAACCTTTGCAAAGATCCGAGACCATGATGGCGAAGAGCCCACCCGTACCCTCCTCTTTGCGCTCCAACGAGCGGAAGGCCCCTGTTGTCTTGTGAAACGCGAATGGAACCCTCTCGAAAAGCTCCATAAACTGGCCGCGAGCGACATCGTCGATCCCGTCAAGGCCTGCAATTTCAGACTGGATCAGCTCCTTGAATGGTGTCGATCCCTTGTCGGCGATCTCGGAGGTCATCGCGGCTCGGAGACGGGTCTCTAGGCCGGGGAGCTCGGCGATCAGCTTCCTGCGTTGCTCGATGTTGACTACGTAGGCCTTGGCCGCAGTTTGGAGAACTGTCGCCATGTCCTGTGCGGTGTTGGGTAGGGCCGTGTCGGGACAGGCTGTGATGCAGTCCATGCAGGCGGTGCAGTTCTCGGCGATCCACACCGGCGTCTCACGCCGCGCCACATACTTGGAGGCGGTGCGCCCGGTCGCCGCCGCCATCATCCCCACCGACGCCAGCGGCGACGCCGGTTGGTTGTAACCGAGGCCGGACCGGTACTCCCCTTCGAAGTTGGAGATCTGGGCCAGTGGGATGTGCACGGTTTGGCCCGCCTTGGGTGATTGCCACGACATGTCCACCGAGCAGGAGTCACAGGCGGCCAGCGCCGGCTCCCGCATCGAGGAGCGGTCCGACGCTTCCACCTCCCCAGGTGGTACGTGTTGGACAAGTTCGAAGCCGTTGGTCATCACCGTCATGTTCGACTCGACGACCTCGTCACCGAATCGTCCGAACTTCTTCTTGTACTGGTTCTTCACGATCTCCCGGAAGCGAGCGTGCGAGACGTCGTAGTCCTCAAGGAGCCCGGACACCTTGAAGAATGCACCGAGAAAGGCGTTGCCCTGCATACGAAACCGCAAATCCTCCCGGTCGGTCGCCTCACGGGCAATGCGAAAACCGGGCAGCGTGAAGATGCGGATCTTCTTGTCGATGATCTCCCGGCGGTAGTGACTCGGGATCCGCTGCCAAACCGTCTCGGGGTCCTCTTCGGACTCCCAGACAAACGTTCCCCCCTCGTTGAGACCGGCGAGGGGGTTGGTGTGGGTGAACGCTTTTGGGTCGCAGCAAAGTACTACGTCTACGTTGTGAAGGTCGCAGTTGACTCTTACTCGTTGCGGGGCGACGACCAGGAAATACGCGGTGGGCGCCCCCTTCTTCTCCGATCCATAGCGGGGGTTGGCGCTGACGTGAAGCACCTCTTTGGGACGGCCGAACTCGTCGACTTCGTCATGCTGCTTGATGAGGTCGTCGCCGATCGCGCCGATGATTTCGCCTAGGTTCTTGCCGGTGGTGATCATGCCCCAACCACCGATTGAGTGGAGACGGACCGCGATAGCGCTCTCTGGGAGCAGGGAGGGGGTGCGTTCCGCCTCAACTGCGTAGGGGTGGTCAATGCCGAGGACGAAGTACGTTTCGCCGTCGGCCAGTTTCTTGCCGTCCTGGCGGGACCGCTCACCGATCGTGTACTCGTAGGCACCGATGATCGCCTCGGGGCGGAAGTCGCGCGAGCCCAGGCCGTAGGAGCCGCTAACGACGAGGGGAACCTCGTCGGGCGTCAGTGGGCGGATTCCGTTGTCGTAACCCTCGTGGTGCGCCTCGACCCCCTTGGCCAGCGCGGCCCGGACCTCCCTGGTGAGCGGGTTGTCTGCCGACAGTGGCTCGTCAGTGCGTTCGAGGACGATGACTCGCTTCTTTCCTGCCAGTGCTTCCACCACCGCCGCTTCAGGGAAGGGACGCAAAACGTTGATGTGGACCGACCCGACCGTGGCGTCGTCATTGTCCCGCAGATAGTCGACCGCAGCCTCGATGTTCTCCGCCGCCGACCCAAGTGAGACGAACACCACGTTTGCGTCCTCGGTGGCGTACTCGGTGACCATGCCGTATTGACGACCCGTCAGCTCGCCGAACTCCTTGTAAGCGTCGTCGAGGAGACCGAGGATCGGCTCATTGAAATTGTTGCGCCGGGCGATGACGCCGTTCATGTAGTGCTCCTGGTTCTGCACCGGACCGAGGAGTATCGGATTCTCCAGGTCGACCATCGCCGGCACCCTGCGCCGAGTGGGACCGAAGAGCAGCCGCTGGGCTTCTGTGGGGCACTCGATGATGTCGTCGGGAGCACCGAGAAACTCGCGCAACAGGTCCGACTCAGCTTTGTAGAAGGTCCGCTCCAGGTGCGAGGTGAGGAACCCGTCCTGGACGTTCATCCCCGGATTGAGAGAAAGCTCGGTGACCTTGCGGAGGATGATGGCCTGGTCGGCCGCCTGCTGTGAGTCGCGTGCAAAAAGGATGATCCAGCCGGTGTCCATCGCGGCGTAAACGTCGTCGTGGCCGCAGTGGACGTTGAGAGCGTGCTTGGTGAGTGCTCGGGCCGAGACCTCGAGCACCATGGTCGAGAGCTTGCCCGGGGCGTGGTAGTACTGCTCGATGCCGTAGACGATGCCCTGGCCGGAAGTGAAGTTGACCACCCGGTGCCCCGCCACAGAAAAGGCAATTGCCCCACCCTGAGCAGCGTGCTCACCCTCGGCCTCGATGGCGATCTTGGTGTTGCCAAAGACGTCCAGCTTCCCCTCGGCAAAGGACTGCTGGTACTGCTCACCCATCTCGGTAGATGGCGTGATGGGATAGAACACGCCCCCCTGAGTGATCCTCGCCTCCGTGTGATAGGAGACCAGCTGATTGCCGTTCGTCGTGATTCGAACGCCAGGGAAACGAGGTGCCGTTATCAAACCTGACGACACAAATCTGCAAAAACCGACGGGTGAGACCACTAATCCTCGGTTCTGTGCTCAAGTACGTCGAGGATGCGGGCGGTCTGTTCCTTCAAGGAGTCGAGGTCGGCCATCATGCGATTGGGAGGAAAGGACTCAGGCATCTGGTCGAGCATTCGTTCGCACATCTCCGAGCATCGTGCTCGCATTGCGCCGGCTCCCATTTGAGCCATCTTCCGCAGAGCTAGAACCACCCCGGCTCCGAGGACTGTCAAGATCGCAAGTCGCTTCATTTCTACCATTCCTTCATCTCCACCGCTCCTTCAGCTTGTGCACCACGAGGTCACATTGCCGGTCGGTGAAGTCACCGATGAATCAGCACCGTCCCTCACCACATCCAGGCGCAGCTGGCCGTGGTGCTACGTTGAATCCAAGGCTATGTGACCGACCTGCTGGGCAGTAGGGCCAAACGTCCCGCGAAACTCAGGAGGAATAGCCGTCCCCTGCAGGTGAGTTTGACGGCAGCTCCCATACACTCACCCCCCCGAGTCAGAGCTGTCGCGAACCTCGGAGTCGTTGATGAGGCTCCCGCACCCATACAGGATCGGTCGGTCCCGGTAGACCTCCACGCCGGGACGGATGGCGGGCATTTGGCTACCAACGCCTCAGGGGCCGATCGTTGCGCTCACTACAGCGGTCTTGGTCGGCATCGGCGTGGCGTTGCAACGTGGAGCCGCCCTTTCCCGTCGGACGACAAGGGTCACCAACTAGGCAGAAAGGCCGATATTCGTGCTCAGCTCGGTGAGGGCCAAACGGCCTGAAAGGAGGGGTCTAAAGCCCTCTTCCGCTCGAGCCCCGCGCCTGGGATCGTAGGGATGAAAACAGGGGAATCTGATGGCCACATCTACCGAAGATCTCGATCTCTTTCACATCGCACGCCGCCAGTTCGATCGAGCGGTCCCCTTCGTGCATCCCCTCGAAGGTTGGCGTGGGGTGGCCGAGTTGCTCTTCGAGCCGGAGCGGACCATCAAGTTGACGCTTCCCGTGGTTCTCGACGACGGCTTCGTACACAACTTCCAGGGATATCGGGTGCTCCACGACAAGGTGCGCGGCCCCGGTAAAGGGGGTATCCGCT
>JACZUI010000051.1 GCA_022573225.1 Acidobacteriota bacterium | reverse complement strand
AGAATCATTCACGATGGATGGCGTCGCTGGTCGATCAACTGGAGCTCGAGCGACCGATTGTTGTGGTTCAGGACTGGGGAGGACCTATCGGGCTGGGCGCCTTCTCCAAGTTTCCGGGGTTGATCGCTGGGTTGGTGGTCATGAACACGGGCATCGGCCCGCCCAGGCCCGGTTTCAAGCCCACGACTTTTCACCGGTTCTTCTCGTCGGGTCTGGGAGCGTGGACCACGAGGAATCTGGGGTTTCCCCAGCGTTCGCTCTGGTTCGCTCAGGGCGACAAGAGTTCGATGCGGGGCGAGGTAGCGCGGGCATACCGATACCCGCTTCGGCGGAAGTTCGGCAATGAAGCCGTCACTGCACTGGTTCGGATGGTGCCCGACACCATGGAACATCCGACAGTCGAGCGAATGCGCGATGTTCAGGCGTTCGTGGAGAGCTACGACGGCCCGGCCGCCATCGTGTGGGGTGATCGCGACCCGGTGATAGGAAGACTTCGCAACCGGGTGTCCCGCCTGCTTCCCCAAGCCCCGGTCACATCCACCGACGCCGGCCACTTCCTCCAGGAGGAGGTTCCGGCAGAGATCGCCACCGCCATCCGCGAGGTCTCGCGTTCCTGAAGCTGTGTTAGCCCTCACCGACCAGGCGCCAGGCCCCGGGAAGGAGAATCCCGGCACCGGCGGCTTTGATGAGGTCACCCACCAGGAAGGGAATCACCCCGGCGACGATTGCCTCAACCAGGGTCATGTCGAGCACGATCATCAACCCGACCACACCGAACGCGTAGATGACGGCCGAGCCGAGTACGAAGGCCGTGAACATCGTCGAGAAGGTGCGGTCCTGGCGACGTTCCGCCATGTATCCGATCAAACCGGCGGCCACTACGAACCCCACCAGATAGCCGGACGTTGCCCCGGTGGCGACTTCCCAACCACCGTTGCCGCCGGCAAATACAGGTGCGCCCAGAGCTCCGACTCCGACGTATAGCAACTGACCCGCGGCTCCCAGCCTCATCCCCAGCGCAGCCCCGGTGAGCAGAACGGCAAAGGTCTGCCCGGTGATCGGCACCGGGGTGAAGGGCAGCGGGATGACCCACTGCGCTGCCAATGCTGTCAATGCCGCCGCAGAGACCACAAGCACAACAGACACGGCTTTTGTCCGGGGCAGCACCCGCTGGGTGATCACTGCTGATGTCATGGCTTTAACTCCTGGAAACCGTTGGCGTGCAACCTTACGTCTAAGACCCGTAGACAAAGGTGACCGTTACGATTTCATCAATGGAAGACAAACCGAGCCGAAGATCTTCCTGGCCTCTCTATCTATTGGGGGCCTTGTTCGCCGCGGGTGTGCTTCTCCTCGCTGCCTGGAACATTGAGATCCCGTATCTGGCGTTTTCGCCGGGTCCGGTTTCTGACGCCGCAGATGCCATCGTTGCCGAGCAGGTTGACGTCTATCCGCCCGAAGGCGAGCTTCTCATGCTGACCCTGGTGAGTCAGGACGTCAATATCTTCGAGGCCATCATCGTCGGCATCGACCCTACGATCGATCTGGTTCGCCGCGACCATGTCCGGCCGCCTGACGAGTCGGACGAGGACTATCGCGAGAGGGTTCTCGACCAGATGGATGACTCCCACCAGATCGCGATAGCCGTTGCCCTCGACCATCTGGGCTTGGGCATGGTTCCCACCGATGTCTTCATCACCGACCTGGGCGACGGTCTGCCGGCTGCCGACATTCTCCAGGTCGGAGATTCGGTTGACGCGCTCAACGGAGTTCCCATCATCGAGTTGTCCGACCTTTCCGAAGCTCTCGAGGGGCTTGAGGCGGGCGATGTGATCGAACTTCAGATCACGAGGGAGGGCTCGGTGCAGTACGTGGAGGTAGAGCTGGTGGAACGTCAGGACGAGATAGGTGGCCCCATGATCGGGATCTCTGTTCGTGAGCTTCGGGAGCCACCATTCCCGATCAGCATCGAGACGGGGGTGGTCGGTGGTCCGTCGGCGGGGATGATGCATACGTTGGCGATCATCGACACGTTGACCCTCGGCGAATTGACCAAGGGCCACATCATCGCCGGTACCGGAACCATCCGAGCCGACGGATCGGTTGGCAACATCGGCGGGGTTCGCCAGAAGGTGGTGGGCGCCGAGGCAGCGGGCGCGGACTATGTGTTCGTCCCGGAAGGCAACTACGAAGTTGCCTTGACGGCCGAAAGAGAGTCGATCGAGATCATTCCGATCGCGCACGTCGATGAGGCAATCGCGTTTCTCGAAGCTCTCCCCGAAGTCTCGTATTGAGCCGTTAGACGCCAAACGGCAGGATGGCCCGACTCAACCTGTATCTTTTAACCCCGAATGGCCGATGACCCGACGCCCGATGATGTCCGCAGTGCCCGGTTTCGCACGGTGTTTCGTGGCGTCGACGGAAGCCAGGTCGCGGAGTACCTGGACACTCTGGCAGCCGAACTCGACGCGCTGACCGAAGAGAAGGAGCGCCTGGAGGCCCGACTAGGCGAATACGCCGACCGGGATCTGCGGTCGGAGTTCGACAACCTTGGCCGTGAGGTGTCAGCAGTTCTGCAAGCAGCCCGGGAGGCTGCGGAGTCGATGCGGGAGCGCGCCTCGCACGACGCAGGCAGGTGGCGATCCGAGGCCATGGCAGAAGCGGAGGGAGTGCGAAGGGACGCCAAGAACGACGCCGAGGCTCTGAGAGGAGATGCCTGGACCACCGGATCAGAGCTGCTTGCCCAATCGATGACGGAGATAAAGCGGTTGCGAGAGGAGTCGGAGCGCGAGCTGCTCACCACAATGGGCGAAGCCGAACGGGAAGCCCACCGCCTCACGTCTTCGGCCCGTCGCGAGGCCGAGGATCTGGTTCGTGGGGCCAGCATGGATGCTGAGAAGATCACCGCCGAGGCCACCAAACGGCGGGATGGTCTGATCGACCAGGCTCGTCGGCAGGCCTCAGCAGCCGAGGAGCGGACCCGCGCCCTGGAAGAGCGACGCGAGGAGTTGCTCGAAGAACTCGAGAAGGTGAGATCCACACTCGGCCGACTGGAGGGATCCCTCGAAGAGCGTCGGGATGACCTCGACCTTTCCGCAACCGACAGCTCCTCCGTCCGGGTGGTGCCCACTGCGGCTCCCAACGACATTGCCAATTGGGAACTTGGCGAGACGGTCAGGGTTGTCTCTTCGTTTGAACCTGAAACACCTGTCCCGCCACCTGAACCTGAGGCTCCGGTCGAGGAACCGACCGAGTCTGTTGAACCCGATCCGGTGCCCGAGCCTGTTTCTCTCCCCGAGGCGGTTAGCACCGCCGAGGATGTGGCGGAGGACATGGCGCCCGAGCCGTCTGCGCCCGAAGCGCTCGAAGTCGAGTCGTCCGAAATGGCGACCGAGCCCGCATCGCCGCCGGCACCCGCAGGAGACGAGGTTGGCGCTCTCTTTGCCTCGCTGCGGGGGGACACCCCCCAGTCGGCGGCCGAGGCGGAGGTGCCTTCTTCTGAGTCTGAACCTGAGCTTGAACCTGAACCTGAATCCAAGTCGCCACCGCCAGCGGTCGGTGAGAAAGCGAGCGCTTCCGTTTCAGATGACCGGATCGAGGACCGCGACAGCCGGCTGCTTCCGATAACCAACAGGGCGTTGAGAGGCGTCAAGAAGGCGGTCACCGATGCACAGAACGTCGCCCTCGACACTCTCCGAACGGATGCCGATTGGGCTCCTGAGGCGACCGACTTGGCGGACGCGATGCGGGCCGACCTGATCGGGCTTTGGGCGGAGAGCTATTCGGCAGGGCACACCGCTGCCGAGGAGATGGTTGGCTCAAAGCTGAAGCGGCCGGACACCCCGCACTCGGATGCGGCAGACGACCTTGGTGAGGCCCTGGCCGATGCCGTCAGCGAGGCTCTGGTTGCTGCTGGCGATGGTCAGCGTGAGCGGCAGTCGTCTACTTCGAGGGTCTTCCGGGCCTGGCGAACCGATGAGGCTGAGCGCCGTGTTCGGGAGCTAGCCCATCGTGGATATCACCAGGGGATGGCGGATTCGGCCACCGACGCCGACGTCGTCTGGGCGGCAGCGGGCACCCCGTGCAGTGCCTGCGTCGACGCTGCCTCTGATCCCCGTTCGTCGCTCCCTCCGGTTCACACCGGGTGTGAGTGCACCATCGTTGTCTCCTGATCATCGTCCTGTAGACCGGCCCGCCGACTTGCCGAGTACAACGGGGCAAGGCATGAGTGCGATTTAGCGCACTCGCACCCATTTGGCGGGGAAGCCCCTTCATAGAGTGCCCCGGTCGCCCAATCCCCGGCACCCATTACCCTCAACCGCGATGTTCACCAGGGTCCCCTCCAACTTCAGATCGTCTCGCCGGCGCCGGCCGCTGACGATCATCCTGATCGTCGGAGCCCTGATCTACCTGGCCCTGACTGCTCTGGGGACGCTCTGGACCGACTACCTCTGGTTCGAGTCTGTCGGATACGAGGACATCTGGTTGCAACGCTGGGGGCTGACGATCCTGCTCGGCGCTTCGGGCCTGGCCCTCTCGTTCCTGGTCCTTTGGCTCGGCCTGGAGTTCGTTGACCGTCTCTCGCCTCGGTGGGCGCCCTTCGACCTGAGCGAGGAGGAGGAACTCGTGGAGAGGTTCCGCGAGTGGATCGAGCCCCGCATCAAACAGGTCCGGCTCTTGCTCACTGTCGGTCTCTCCCTCATCCTGGGGTTGTCGGTGGCGACCTGGAGGGACCAGGTCTTCCTGTTCATGAACGGCCAGAGCTTCGGGGTCAGCGACCCGATATTCGGGCGGGACATCGGCTTCTACCTGTTCACGCTTCCCCTGTGGGAGACCGCACTCGACTGGTTGTTCAACCTGCTGCTGCTTTCGACCTTGATCATCATCGTCGCCCACTACTTCAACGGAGGGATCCGATACGCCGGGCGTCGACTCACCACGATTCGTGGAGCGAAGATCCACATCTCGGTGATGTTCGCCCTGATCGCCTTGGTGCGAGCCGGGGTATATCGCCTCGACATGTTCGAGCTGACCCTCTCAGAGCGGGCCCAGGGATTCTTCGGACCTGGCTTCACCGACGTGACCGCCCGGCTGCCGGCATATCGGCTGCTGATTCTGGTGGCCCTGGTCGCTGCGGTCCTGTTCATTGTCAACATCTTCCGACGGGGCTGGACGCTCGCAGCCGTAGCGGTCGGTTCCTGGATCGTGGTGGCCATCGCCGCCGGTGCCATCTATCCCGCAGTTATCGAGCGTTTCCAGGTCGCCCCTTCGGCCCTGGAGAAGGAGACGCCTTACATCGAGAACAACCTCGAGTTCACCCGTGCGGCCTGGGGCTTGGACCAGGTTGAGGTGCGGGCGTTCGGGGCAACCGAAGACCTCTCCGCTGAGGATATCGAGGCCAACAGACTGACGATTGACAACCTTCGACTCTGGAACACCTCGGTGCTGCCGAGAACCTACCAGAACTTCCAGGAGCTTCGGCCCTACTACACGCTGGGGGTGGTCGACACCGACCGCTACGAGACCGAAGGTACTCCGACCCAGGTGATGCTGGCCGTTCGGGAGTTGGAGGAGGTCAATCTTCCCCGAAGCGATTGGCAAAACGAAACTCTCTTCTATACCCACGGTGTCGGCGCGGTGGTCAACGAGGCCAACGTTGTGGGATCGGGCGGTCAGCCGGAGTTCCTCCTCAAGGACGTTCCGCCCGACGCAGCCGTTCCCGGTCTCGAACTCGACGAGCCCCGGATCTACTTTGGCGAGACATACGAGCCGGGCCGGCCGGTCATCGTGAAGACAGGCTCCGCACCCCAGGAGATCGACTTTCCCCTTCCCGGTGAGGGAAGCACCCAGAAGAACGAGTACGCGGGTGATGCGGGGGTGGTCCTCAGCAACTTCTGGAAGAAGATCGCCTTTGCGTTCCGTTATCGAGATCTGAACCTTCTCATATCGCCCGAGGTCCGGGCGGACAGCAGGGTTCTGGTGGAGCGGAACATCAAGCAGATGCTGAAGAATGTGGCGCCGTTTCTCCATGTCGACACCGACCCCTATCCAGTCATCATGGATGGAAGGGTTCTGTGGGTCGTCGACCTGTACACGACCAGCAACTTCTACCCCTATTCACAGCCCCTCACCCGGGAGGCGGTTGGCAGACTTACCCAATCGTCGACCCTTCGCCCCGGCGTCAACTACATGCGAAATTCGGTCAAGGCCGTCATCGACGCATACGACGGGGATGTCACCTTCTACCTGTTTGACCCGTCTGATCCCGTAGCGCGGGCATGGCAGGCCGCCTACCCGAGCCTTCTGACCCCTGCCGACGAGATGCCCGATGGCCTCGACGCCCATCTCCGCTACCCCCAGGACCTCTTCAGGGTCCAGGGCGAGCTCTATCTGGAGTATCACGTCGTAGACCCCACCGAGCTTTTCACCGGCAACGACGCCTGGTCACTTCCCGCAGACCCCTCCACCATCGCGAGGAATTCGTCGCTCGGCCAGGAGTACCTATTCGGCGATCAGACGGTCAGCGGCATCAACTATCGGGCGGAGATCCTGCCCTACTACCTGCTGACAAAGCTGCCAGGGGAGGACGACCTCTCCTATCTGCTGTTACAGCCATTCACTCCGCGGGACAAGCGGAACATGTCCAGCTTCCTCGTGGCCGACTCCACGCCGGGTCGCTACGGGCGCTTGATCGACTTCCGGATGGCGCAGGGCGAGCTGGTCGACGGGACCGAGCAGGTCGGCCAGCGGATCGAACAGGATGCCGATATCGCCGAGCAACTCAGTCTGTGGCGGGGGAGAGGGTCAGATGTCATCAAGGGTGACCTTCTCGTGGTGCCCATCGAAGACTCCCTCATCTACATCCAGCCGATATTCCTCGAGGAGGAAGGAGGCTCCTTTCCCGAGTTCCGACGGGTGGCTGTTGTCTTTGGCGATCAGGTGGAGTGGGACGAGACCCTAGATGGTGCGTTGGCCCTGATCTTCGGTACCAGTGACGGTCCGGTCGAGCCACCTTCCGGTCCGGTCGAGCCACCTTCCGGTCCGGTCGAGCCACCTTCCGGTCCTGACGGGGACACGGTCGAGGAGTTGCTCAATCAGGCCGCCGCCGCCTTCGAAGCCGCGGACATAGCGTTGAAAGCGGGTGACCTGGCCGAGTATCAGCGTCAGGTTGATGAGGCGATGCGCCTGACCGAAAAGGCCCGGGCGATTCTGGTCAATGAGGTCGAGGCCAGCATTGCCGCCCTAGGCTGACTCGCGCCGAGTCACATTCCCTCAACCGGGCATCAGTCCCTAGAGTTGTGGTCGTCCCCATAAGGAAGCAATGGCAAAAGACGAAGACGAATACATACGGATGCGAGGCACCGTCCTCAAGATGCTCCCCGACTCGACCTTCGAGGTGAAGTTGGAGAGTGGTTTCGAGCTGCTCGCCAAGCCCTCGGGCCGCATGCGTCGCGGTCGCGGCATCCGTGTTCTTCCCGGCGACACCGTGGACGTCGAGGTAAGCACCTACGACCCCACCCGGGGTCGCATCGTCTGGCGCTACCGCTAAGCGGTTATTGCCGGGCACGGCTGGAACCACCTTGGGATAAGCCCATCCCAGCATGAGGGTGAGGTCCACCTCCTGTCTGGAACATGCGATGACCTCCTGACGCCGCGGCCTTTTGAAGCATTCTGGGACATGGCCGACGACGATCCAGAGATCCTGGCTGCTTTGGAGGCCGAAGATCGGCGCGATCTTTTCAGGGCCTTGACCCATCTTCTTGACAGGAGGGCTCAACCGACCGTGGTCGTCATCGACGACATCCACTGGGCGGATCAAGCCATGGCGGTAGGGAGCTGGACGGAGCCTGATCCTTTCTTCATATGTTGATGCTCAGGCGACACCTTCAGCACGGTCGATTTGACCAGGCCGAGGATGAAGCTCGTCCAGCCGCTGATATCTGGACGGATGTCGATCAGAACTTGACCCCATGGCCGAAGGCGATGATCGGTCTCATCCAGGAGCCTTCGACAGCCCCTGGAATGCGGGTGCTGATCGCCGAAGCGCACTGGCTTGATCACAATGTGCCCTTCGACCCTGATGCCGCCAAGGTGGATCTCGAAAGACTGTTCGCTGACCCTCACCGACTCACTGGGTGCGGCTCGCCTGGCGACTCGAATTCGCGGTGAGCTCCGCGACGAAGGGATAAAGGGAGTTCCGGCGGGCCCGCGTCTCAGTACCAGACAGCACTCGGTGGGTTTGACCGCCCGTCAGGCCGAGGTCCTCGCTTTGATGGCCGAGGGTCTGTCGAACCCCGAAATTGCCGATCGCCCCTTCATCTCTTCTCGCACCGCGGAGCACCACGTTTCTGCGATTCTGTCCAAGCTCAGTGCCGCCACGCGAGAAGAGGCCGTTGGGATCGCCGACGAACTAGGTGTGCTCGCTTCGATCTAGGTAGGTGGTCATGCCGATATGGGTAGGCCTCACCGATGATCTTCTCTCCTTCAACCCATACGTTTGAGGTGTCGAAAGTCGGAACGACCGAGGAGGACAGAAATGGCTACGACACAGACAGCAGGCGTTGGTCGGATTCAGGCGTCATCACGATGGCGAAACCTGATCGTCGGTATCGTCATCGGGGTAATCAGCACCGGGTTTGTCGCCTGGATGATGACTCAGGACAGCCGAGACGTGACCGCGGTTGCCCAACAGCAGTCGATTGACGGCTACTCCTTGCGCAAGTTGATGGAAGCCGAGATGTTGGGAGGCGCCGATGCGGCAGCCGTCCCATTGGTCAAGACGGTTGTGCCGTCACAGTTGGGTGCGAACTCCCTGGCCAAGTTGGAGCAGTTCAGGACATCGGGTGTTGCCCCGGCAGCCCCGAGCTCTGCACAGTCGGCTGGAATTGGCACCTCTGTCTACGGGCTGGCCAAGTTGGAGCAGCTCAGGACATCGGGGGTTGAGGCTGCCCAGGCCACAGATGTGGGGTCGAACGCACACTCCCTGTACAAGATCGAACAGGTTCGCGGAACACCGGAGGTGAAGGCGGCAGTGTCGTCCCAACCCCATGTTCGTGGCCTCGTCGAATAGCGGAACCGACCACCACGGATCTGAGCCCGGCCCGGGCATGGGCCGGGCTCTGATCTGGAGCTAGTCCCGTATCTTGGTTACATCGGCTATCTCGGCCCCCAGGGTCTCCACCAGCTCCGACCCCTCGATGGTGATCGACACCCCGGCCGCACCGGCTCCTATTGACACTGAGCCGTCAGCGGCCCGCTGGTCGGCAATGACCGGCCAGGCGTTGGTAGATCCAAACGGCGTGATAGTTCCCCTGGCATAGCCGGTGACCGCTAGGGCCTCGTCTTGATCGGGCATCGAAAGTCGGCGCTCACCGAGCAGGTCTCTCAGCTTGGGCCAGTCGATCACCCGGTCCCCGGGGACCAGGACGAACACGTAGTCATCCTCTGACCGTCTCACCACCATCGTCTTGATCACAGCCGATGGCTCGACACCGCGCAGTGTTGCCGCTTCCTCCAGCGAGTTCACTCGGCCGTGACGCACAACACGGTGATCCACCGAGACGAGACGGGGGTCGGTGAGTGCGCTGGCTTCTGTCATGCCTGCACCGTACCGCTCAGAGCTTTCGCCTCGATTTAGGCATGTGGTCTTAGCTTGTGGTTGATGAGCAAACTGGGCGTCCTTCTGATGGTTGTGATTGCCTGCGCGCCTGCCTCGACACCACAGTTCTCGGGAAGCTTCATCGAACCTACTGAGTTCGATACCGAGTATCCCGAACCGCCCGCAGTGCCTGACGGGCCCCTCGACCCCGGAGTGGAAAACGAGTTGGGATCACTGATTGTCTCGATACGTCAGGGTGGCTTCGAGACTGAGGCCCTCGACGGGATCGTCGCGGGTGGTGATGCCAGAGTCGCCTGGTTCCTGGCCGACCTGATGCGATTCTTCCAAGGTGCCGGGCCGGGTTCCCAACTGGCCCGTGCCTTCGAGTCGCTGACAGGGGCCTCGGTGAGCGCCGATCCCCGCTCCAGCTTCGTACCGGCCGTCAATCACTTGATCGCATGGGATCTCCCGGCTTGGGACGGCTATGACCAGCGGAAGCGCGAGATCTACACCATTGTCGAACCGAGATGGGATGCGTTCTTCGAGGAGAACGTGTCGATCGACTGGCGGCTGGTGACATGGGGCGGAGTTCTCATCGACGATCGGCCTCTAGGGAACATAGACCCCTGCCCGCGAGGTTGTATCCCGGCCCTCGATGACCCACCCACGGTGCCCGCCGACGAAGGTGACTGGTATCCCGATAACGAGATTATTTTCGGCGTGGTGGTCGACGACGAGGCCCTGGCGCTACCCAAGAATCAGATGGAGGTGCACGAGATGGTCAACCTCACCCTCGGGAGCAGCCGGCTCGGGATTCCGTATTGCACTCTGTGTGGATCGGCGCAGGCCTATCTCACCGAGTCGGTGCCAGAGGAATTCGACACGGTTGTCCTCCGTACCTCCGGCCTGCTGTCGAGGTCGAACAAGGTGATGTACGACCTCGAGACCATGTCGGTGTTCGACACATTCACCGGCGAGGCTCTCTCGGGCCCGTTGGGTGAGGCACAGGTGGTCTTGGAACAAGTCAGTGTGGTCGCATCGACCTGGGGGGAGTGGAAGAAGTCTCATCCCGAGTCCAGAATTATTGCTCAGGATGGCGGGATCGGCCGGACCTATCGACTGGACCCTCTGGGTGACCGTGATACGGACGGTCCTATATTTCCAGTTGGCCCCGTCGATCCGAGGCTTCCCGTTCAGAACCTGGTTGTCGGGGTGATCGCCACAGATGGTGTGCCCCTCGCGTTTCCCGTGTTGGAGACTCGTTCGACACTCCTGGATGGTGAGCGGGTGGGATATGAGAACCTGGAGGTCTTTCTCGATGGAGACGGCTTGAAAGTCGTCGGACCCGACGGGCCTGTTACTGCCCACCAAGCTTTCTGGTTCGCATGGAGTCAGTTCCACCCCTCCACCTTGGTGTGGTCTCCTTAGAGCGAAGCCCCAAAGCGTTGGTTGTCCTAACTACCCGACAGCCGTACAATCATGGCTCCACCGACGCGGGGTGGAGCAGTCTGGTAGCTCGTCGGGCTCATAACCCGAAGGTCGCGGGTTCAAATCCCGCCCCCGCTACGAACGAATACCCAGGCATTGCCTGGGTATTCTCGTTCTTCAGGGTTAGCTGCTGGCGATCCGGTCGCTAGGAGACCTCATCACCAGCATCAGCACGCCCTACCCGAATCGGGTGATTCCCGGTGCCCGTGCTTACCTTAAAGTACCGGCTAAGAACCGCCTGCGAGCCTATTGGACCGGGGCGGGGAAGCCCGCGATGAAAGGAAACCGGAAATATGGGTCAAGCAGACACGCTCGTCGCGTTCGGCGGGGTCTACTCGGACTACGAGGCTGCCAAGGCCGACTATGAGGCGGTCAGGGACGTCTACGAAAGCACGGATCTGATCGAGACCTACGATGCCGCCGTGATCAGAAAGAAGGACAACGGCAAGGTCAAGATCGCCGACAAGCACGAGCAGCCGATGCACAAAGGTGCCTGGCACGGCGCCGGATGGGGCCTTGCCGCCGGGCTTGGCCTGGCGCTCTTCCCGGCAGCAGCGATCGGTGGCGGACTGCTCGCAGCTACCGCCGGCGGCGGTGCGGCTCTTGGTGCCATCGCGGGCCACGCGTCCGCTGGTATGAGTCGATCCGATCTCAAGGAGTTGGGTGAGAGGTTGGATGCCGGAGAGGCAGGGCTAATCGTGGTTGCGGCTGCAGATGTCGAAGACCAGGTGGCCGCTGCCATGACTCGCGCCGACGACGTCATCACCAAGAATTTGCAGCTCGATGAGGAGGCGTTGGACGAGGACGTCAGCGAGGCGGAGGCCGAGGCCAGCTGAGCCTTTTGTGAACAGAACGAGGCGACACGTCTCGCGAACTGTCGAGGCACCGACCTGAGGGTCGGTGCCTCACACGCGTTACAGAGTGTTTACGGCTTGACCTACGTCGTCCAAGAAGGGCGGGGCTCCGGCTTCGTCATCCCATTTCGCCCCTTCGAGCGTGGCGCGAGACATGTCGCCCGCGAAGTTGGCTCCGGCAAATGCCCGTTCCGAAACGATTTGCCTCGGAAGTCCTGACAGCCGTAATCAGCGTCGGGAGAGATGTTGCCACCTCGCTGGCGTCTCCTTCGCCGTTAGGACAGCAGAGCCCAGATCAAGATCTCATGAGCCGGTGGTGGTTGCCGGAGCCTCGGTCGGTGCCGGGACCACGGTTGTCGACGTCGAGTCGTCGCCGCCGGCTGCAAACAACACTACGACGAGGACGATGACTGCCACGATGACGAGCAGAACAGCAACGAAGGTCCCAAACGAAAAGCCACCTCCCGATTGGGTGACCTCGACTGTCGTCGGGGTCGGCGTCGAACCCTCAGCAGCCGTGCCTGGCGCCGGTGGTGTGGCGGCGACCGACGCAGCCAGCGGATTGGGATCGGTTCCGCTCGTGCCTCTGTCGCTGATCTGGTTGGTCCACCCTGCACCATCCCAGTAGCGGTATGTGTAGGTGTTCGTTGGGTCCCGATACCAACCATCGGGTGGGATCTGACTCATCGCTCCTCCGTCCTCGCGATAGGGGGCACTCTCTGGACGGGCAGCCCTGCCGGTACGCCTCGTTCTTCGGCTGCCATCAGCAATTCCTCCTGTGCGTGAAGTTGGCTCCGTAGCTCGAAGATACGCCGCCGGCTACGCCGCAGACCCACCCGAAGGGGGTAGGTCGCCGGAAGCCTTCGACGTTTATGTTCGCAGCCATGACATCGCAGATCACAGCGATTTCAGTAGCCGAACGAGCGGCGGATTCGATCAAACCGTTGACGGCCGGTCCGGCGGCGCCGTTGAAGACCGTGGCGTTGTTCGACTCGTTCGGAGCATCCCTCATGCCAAGGACAGGGCTGCACCGAGGGATGGTTGCTGGGCTCCCTCTGCTCCCAGAACAGTCCGTGGGAGAGAGGTCGACGCTGGGATCCGACGGGTCGTCCCGGGATCCTCACCACTCGCACTGCCTCTCGGGGCAAGGGCATCGGCCGATATCCCAGCGAACGAAGGACTTCGATGGCAGAGTTGCACGCTGAGGGGTCCTAGATCGGACATTTTTTTCGGGAGGTTTGGGCGTGGTGTATTTGATCGCATATCTCGGCGTGACCACGGTCGTCTACGCGCTCCTCTCCCGCCGCCTGGGACGAAGCCCGATCACGGGACCCATGTATTTCGTCACGGCAGGACTCCTCGGCGCCACCGTTGGAGCATGGGACGTGCTCGTCGAGGGCGACGGCGTCTCCACCATCTTCGAGATCACCCTGGGACTGGTGCTGTTCACCGAGGCAATGAAGCTGCGGCTGGTGTCATGGACCGAGGACTTCGAACTCGCCACCCGCCTCCTCGGGATCGGGATGCCGTTGACGATCGCGGCCGGTGCGTTCGCGGCGGTGGTTGTCCTCCCCGATGTTGGCCTGATCGGCGGGGCGATCATTGCCACCGTCATGGCGCCGACCGACGCCGCCCTCGGCCTCGCCGTCGTCCAAAATCCCAGGGTCCCCAGACGCATCCGCGAGGCGCTTGGGGTGGAGTCCGGGCTCAATGACGGCATCGCCCTCCCAGTGCTCTTGTTCTTTCTTGCCCTGTTCGCCGCCGAGGAGGGAACACGACTCTGGTCGTTGTTCCTCGAAGGCGTCGGCGTGGCGATCGTTGTAGGCGGCCTCTTCGGTCTCGTGGCCGGATTCGCCATGAAGACTGCCGCGGCCAGAGGACTCATGCAGGAACAGTGGCAGCAGATCATGGTGGTGATCGTGCCCCTGTTCTCCCTCTTCGTCGCCGACGAGCTCGGCGGCAGCGGCTTCATCGCCACGTTCGTCGCCGGACTCGTCTTCGGCCATGTGATACAGGGGATGGACAAGTCGGTGGCCGGCTTTGCCGACGATCTCGGCACCGTCCTCACCATGCTGGCTTTCATGCTATTCGGCGGCATCCTCCTCGCTAACAACATCGACGCTTTTAACCCAGCGACGATCGTCTACGCCGTCCTCAGCCTCACGGTGGTGCGCATGCTCCCGGTGGCCATCTCCATGATCGGCACCGACCTCCGCACAGCTACGACCGCGTTCATGGGCTGGTTCGGGCCCAGGGGTTTGGCGTCGATCATCTTCGCTGCGATCGTGGTCGAAGACATCGGTATCGACCTCGGCGAAGGGCTCTTCGGTGTCATGGTGGTGACCGTGACACTGAGTGTCTTCCTGCACGGTGGCACCGCCTACTACGGCGCCCAGGCCTACAGCGCCTGGTCCGAGAAGCAGTCGGTCAAGCCGCCGTGATCCTGAGGCGGCCACGATCTCCAGGATCCTCTCCGTCCCTCCATGTTTGATTCAGCCATCGTGGTTGCATCCTACGGCCAGCGCTGGTGGCGAGCCCCTGGGGGTCGGGGTGGCTTTCGCTAGGACCCCCGCCATGGCTGAGGGTCGGCAACAAGACGAATCGCTCCGGCGAGCGACGTCGGACGCGCGATCGCGACGGGCGCCGTCGTGCTCGGCCAGATCTATCTTGTGTTCCTCGTCGCAAGGCTGGTCGCCCTCAACACCGCGTTGGGCTCGGGGATCGGTCGCTCGTCCCGAGACTCTCGGAAGATGAACAGCGACAGATAGATCGTTTCGTGGCTCGCCTGCATCCCCCCACCTGCGGGCCAAGCCGCGGCGGATACCCTGGCCGACAACCCACCCTCGGACCAGCCCGGAAGGCGCTGAACCTTGTCACTTCGAACCGTCCTGTGCTCCGTCCGGCGTGGCCGCGGAATCATCGGTCGCCGGTTCTACATCGCCGCTATGGGTGGCGGCAGAGGGGGCAGCACGCTCGACACCGAACAGGGGCACCGCCAGCTCGATCTCGGCCTCGCTGAGTGCGGTCTTCACGGCGCGGATAACGCCATCGGTCACCGAGGAATCCGATGTCATGGAGGATGGATACCAGTAGCTGATCGAGAGCGTGATGGCGGTACTGGCGAAGCCGGTCGCCTGCACCTCGGGAGCCGGATCCTGTTGTACGTCGTCGACAGCAGCGATCACCTCGATGAGGAGATGCGTTGCCTCGTCGAGGTCGGTGTCGTGGGCGACCGAGATGTCGAAGGCAGCTCTCCGCGAGTCGTAAGCGGTGTACACGACGATCGGTGCGCTGAGGACGTCGATATTGGCAACATGGATACGAAGCCCGTCGCTGGTCCGTATCGCGGTGCTCCGGCTACCGATCTCTTCGACGGTGCCCCGGTACCCAGCGGTTTCGACCTGGTCGCCGACACCGAACGAAGGACGTACGGTTAGCAGCGTCCCCGCTGCGATGTTCTCCACCATGGGCCTGGCCATGAGGAAAACAAAAACTACAACGACGGCAATGACCATGGCGACCCACCCGACGTTGACACCAAGGAAGCTCAGCGCCCACGCAACCGCGATGAGGTACGTAAACCACTTCGTCAGGCGGCCAACATCCATGACCAGATCGTCTGGCAGGTTCGGGATACGCCGCGCGACGACTCTGCTCGTTTTGGCGACGGCTCTTCCTATCGGGTAGGCGACGACCAAAATGACGGCGGCGGCGAGGACGTCCCAGCCCGAGACCTGTGCCGTGTTGATTGCGTCCTCCAGCTGCTGGAGCTGATCGGACTGCGGGGTGAGGCGGATGGCGTTCATGGGTCAGCGGTTTTCCTTCGTGTCGGCGATGCCGTGATGAAGTGCTGCCCTCAGCTCCGCCTCATCTTTCGGTCAATTCGGCGCGCGAAAGTTTGGGGCTCAGCCCCCGTAATCGGGTTGAGTCGGTCGGCGATCCGGCCTGCGGTGCCGATCACCATGGTCGT
>JACZUI010000009.1 GCA_022573225.1 Acidobacteriota bacterium | reverse complement strand
TTACTCGGAGCCGTTCTGGCGTTGGTTGGTGCTTTTCTTGGCGCTAGCCGGGCTCGCCGCTCTGGTGGTTCCTACACAGCGGAAGTTCCCTGAGGTGTCACACCGGGCGGCTTTTCTCGTGGCGTGAGGCCACAAGACAAGCCGTTTCTACACCGACTCTGGCCGCATAACGGCAACGGCTGATCACGGCGTCAGGAACCGCACATAATGCCGGTTATGCGCTCAGGTATTGCGTGGCATCTTGAAGAGCGATAGCTGGATTACTCCGACCAGTATCCGAGGTTGCCGAACGTCTGAATGATTGACCCAGGACGCGGGTCGCCAGAAAACATCATGGGGTGGTGTGGCGTACGGGCGGCCAGGAGAGTTTCGTACCACTCCGCCGTTTCGGGCTTGTCGTAGCGGCCCCCGTGATCCGAGAACAACACAATTGCCGCGTCTGGATGCCCGTCCATAGTGGCGTCAATCATCTCGATAACCCGGTCGTTTAGAAAGCTGATATTCCCTTCCATACCGGCGGCCCAATCGTCCAAAGACATCCCGAGCGCGTCAAGGTCAAGATCAAACGGATTGCAGTTCGGCCAACAGGGAGGCAACGGTTGAGGGTTTCCGCTCGCGTCATAAAGGAAGGGTGTATGAGGTGCAAGAAGGTGGGCGAAGACACGGGGTTCGTCAGTTGTGGAGATGGTCTCGATGCTGCGGTCTAACTGCAATCGCAAGCCGTCTGCAACGAAGGTACTCGCCCCTGGCAGGTAGGCAAACAAGGAGTTTCTTAGCAAACCTTCCTCGAAGACAGTGGGTCCTCCAGGATTCAGCACCCTGACTCCTGGGATTGTCGACTGTCCCGATGGAGGAGCCACAGTTACAAACCCGTCTGGAAGCCGCCACTGCTGCCGCAGAGAAGCCCTCAGATCGGCATCGCGGTATCCGTCAGGGCCGTCATATCCGTCCGTGAGCATGTTGGTCAAGGTCAAATAAGTCCATCCATAGTCCGAATACGCATCGGGGTAGACATCGAAGCCACGCTTGATCAGGTCTGAAATGAAGGTGGATTGGTCGATGCCGAGGTCGTCGAGATTGTCGGCCCTCGGATACCCATCGAGAAGTATCAGATAGATGGGAACGCCCGACTGTGGTTCGGCAGCCCCCGCCGGGGGCATGGAGAACAGCCTTGGGACGACTGGGACCAGCCCGCCGACAAAAAAGAATAGTGACACTGCCACTACTAGACGCGGGAGGTGAGTTATCCAGTCCCAGATTTTGACTGCGAGACCAACCGCCAAAGCAACCAGGGGCACCAGCAAAGTCCACAACGACAGAGGGATCAAAACCGCCACCGTGAGCCCAGCCGCCAACAGCACATCGAAACGGCGGGCGATCAGTGATACCGCTCCAATCACAGCGGCGATGGCAACAACAGCAACGAATGGTCGTAGCAGATACGCCACCGGGCGGGCTTCCGCAGAAAAACGGGCCAGGACTATCCCGCCTGCGAGGCCGAACGACACAACAAAAGTGGCAATTCGTCTTATAGAACAATTCTAGAAGGCCGACCAACAACGCAATTGTGAGCGGCTAGAAACGATCAACCAGTCCGCCGCAGAACCGTTCCGTACAAGCTGTACACGGGAACCATCTGCTCGCGTTGACGGGTGGCGATACCAGTTGTACTTCTATCAAGCCGAAACCATGAGCCGCACATAACGGCACTTATGGGCGGCCAATCAGTTCCGAGTTAACCGCCTAGCAAAGCCCGGTGACGGTTCATCTTTGCAACCATCGCGCAACCCAACTATCTGTAACCGGCCGACATGGGACGACAGGAACCCAGTGCTGGCTCCCTGATTTCGCTAGGTGTTCCCTGACTATTAGCTACGGGCTGGCACCAGCCGTCACGGGCAGTTCTAGGTTGAGGGCCTAGTGAGCTAACTTGCTCGTGAAGGTTCGAGTCCTTTCTCCGACACGAAAACCCCCTGGTCAGGGAGGGTTTTCTCGTTTGATGTCTCTCGAACGATTGTTCGGATTGGTGTGGGCTTCTACCGAACCTCTACCTGATAAAGAGCTGCGACCTTCTCCGCTGCTTCCTTGGTCATCGTCGGCGCAAGGTGGCTGTAGACATCGAGGGTCAGCGAAACGGAGATGTGCCCCAAACGTTCCGAAACAACTTTGGGATGGATTCCCACTTTGAGTGCGTTGGTCGCCCAGCTGTGTCGTAGGTCATGGAATCTGATCTTCGGCAATCCCGCAGCGTGCGCTCGTTCACGAAAGACGCTTGTGATCCGCTCGGGCTTTTCTGGAGTTCCGTTCTGTCGGCAGAAGACAAGATTGTGGTCTTGCCACGCTGACCCCGCCCGTAGATTCTCCGCAGCTACCGAAGCAGCACAAGAAGTACGTCATCGGTTTGGACGTCGGATTGAAACACGACAGGACAGTTGCCACGGTCGCTCATCTAGAACAGGCAGGCAATTCGACAAGGTTTGTCTTGGACCGGCAGCAGACATGGGCGGGCACCCGATCGAATCCGGTCAAACTCGAGGACGTGGAAGCGTGGCTGTTCGAAGCTCACCGCAGGTACAACCGGGCGCGCGTGGTCTTTGACCCTTGGCAGGCGCAGCATCTCGCCCAAAATCTTCGTAGCCGGCGGATTCGAGTCGAAGAGTTCCCGTTCAGCGCGTCAAGTGTCGGACGCCTAGCACTAACCGTCCACCGACCTTGGGTGGTATCGGGTTTTGATGCGTGTAAGTGTGCCATCTTCGAGGTTCGGCACCCAGATCGCCCCATCGAAAGAGAAGGGGTGTATGGCCGATTTCATACTTGGATTGTGTGGGTGACTTGTCGGGTTTCAACGTCGATCCGCAGGAGAAGGAAACGACCACTTTGCCTTCTTCGTTGCCGTAGACCGCTTAGCCGAGCGTCCACGTTCCTCATCGCGCGCTCCATGAGCTCACTGAATGGAACACCGCTATCCGCTCTCATTCTCTGGTGTAGGGTCGTCTACTCCGGCCATCATCAGGCTCGTCACCAGGTCATCTCCAACTTCGATCACAGGCGATTTCTCACCGTCAAAAGAAATCGCGGCGCTCTTGAACATCCGTGGCTCGAGATCAGGGACCGGGTCCTGCGAAAGGCACGACAGCACTCTTCTCATCAGGTTGGGAAGGAGGACCGGGTCGCCGATCGAGCACCCTTCCCCGGCTCGAACGGCCATGAGGATGTTCAACCGCTCCCGAACACCCTCAGTATCCCAATCCGCCGGGTGCGTCACTAGTTGGAGCCGGGAATCGGTTCCGTGGTCGGCGACGTAAACCATCACCGCACCGTCATCCACCAAATCAGCCAACTCGATGAGGAACCCATCAACACAGCGTGCCTGCTCGATGTAGGCCTCTCGGCGTCGGTCGACGTCATCACCGCCTCTCACAAGGAAGAGCCCACTCAACTCGTTGTCATAATGGTGATCGCAATCCGCGTTGAGGAACAATGGCGGGTGGGGCGCCATGAGTTGAGCCAGTATGAGATCGGGCGTGCCGTTGGTCGAAATGTCGTGAGCATTATCTCGGAGCCAAGCCATCGTGCTCTGAGTCCCGACGGTGAACGCGTAGCCACGCGAATCGAGAACCAAAGGGCGAGCAAGTGTCCTGGCCACGGTCCAGAACACGGCCTCGTCGAGAAACGGCGAAGGAATGCACCGGTGGATGTAGCCCCCGCATTGAGTTCCACTAGAACCAGACTCAATCATCGTGACTCGATACCCGGCTTCGTGCAACTCGGCTACCAGACGATTCTTTCCGCCAATGATCTCGTACATCCTGCTCTTTGTTAGCGGCTCGACCCCGGTTCCAGGACCGACCGGGTAAGACATATCCAACAGAGAGGAGAATGAGAACTCTGTGGAAGCGTACGCCGACCACGCTGATTTTGGAACCTGGAATCCGCGGTCGCGAAGGGCAACCGACAACGGTGAATTCGCGATTCCAAAGTCCTCGGCCAATGTGATCACTCCCGCGTAGCCATCCGTGAGTACGACGAAAATATCCGGCGTTTCATGCAGCTCAACGTCTGGGTCCCCGCTGTTCGAGAGAGCGACATCTACCCCCATCGACGTGCGCGTTTCATAAAGGGACCCCAACACCCCTCCGAAGAGAGCGATGCTGACAGCCACGAGCACAGATTGCACCAGACCTTGAGTTTTCCTTCGCGAGATGAGATAACCGACGATCGAGACCGAAACGATCGCGACCGCATACCCAGCCAAGATCCCGAGAGCGCTAAGCAGTGGGGCCCCTCTCATGAAAACGAGGGTGGCAACGAACACCGTCCCGACCACCGTCACACGTCGAGCCCCAAGGGCCATGGACAAGTGGACGAAACCTACCCCGATCAACCAGGGAATCGCCCCGAGGAGGATCAGTCTTTCCGGATGCCCGATTCCGACGGAATTGTTTGCCCAGGTCGCCAGAGGCGAGCTCATGGCGGCCATGGAAAGTATGAAATAGTCGATTGGCCTGGGGTAAGGCCGACGTCTGCCTCCTTTGTTCGAGTTCCCTGCCGTCATATCTTCAAACCCTTCAGACACCAGCAGTTAATAGGAGTTTTTGGCTTAGTGCGAGTCTGGTAAATAGGCACCGAACTCGACCGGGGGTTACCCGGCTTCTGCCACCTCGCGGAGTTCTCGTTTGAGTTCATTGACTTCGTCCCGCAATCGTGCGGTGTACTCGAATCTGAGATCTTCGGCGGCTTCATGCATCTCCTCTTCAAGACTGAGTACCAGACAAGTTAGATCCTCGCCTTCCAAGTCCAGAGAAGCGCGCCTCTCCCTCTCACGTCGTCTTCTATCGGTACTCGGCGCCTCGGTCTGCATCAACTCGAGAATGTCCGAGACCCGCTTGCGAACGGTCTGTGGGTCGATCGCATGCTCTTGGTTCCGCTCCCGTTAGACAAATCAAAAACCTAGAAGCAGACAGGGTGCAACCCGCGTCAACCCTCCCCAAACCACCGACGGATAGAGCAGAAGAGCGCGTTATGTGCTACCACCACCCGTCAAGGTTCGCCACTGAAAGTGTAGCTTGAGCTCCAAGACATAAGCTCCGGGACGTATCAGACACCCTTCCTGGGCTACGCATAAAAGGCGGGGGGTCGATGGGGACAAAACAGATACTGGGGGCCGCGGCAATAATCGCCGCGTTCTCCCTCGCGTGGATACCGGGACACGCCATCAACTCCGACTTCGGCTTCGACTGGCTGGTAGCCAAAGCGTTCATGGACGGGGTTGACCCGTATCAGACGCTCCACGATCTCGCCGACCATTATGACCTGACCAGCGTTGGTGGAGCGCCTCACCCTCGGATTCCGGGTGCGTTGGTCATCCTGTCCCCCCTCAGCGTTCTACCGTTCTCATGGACATATGAGGCCGGGCGGATACTCACCGTGGCATCGGCTGTCGGACTGGTGTGGGTGTTCTCTCGGATCAGTAGCCTGCGGTTCACGAGTGTCGTGTATTGGCTGCCGATAGTTCTCCTCGTACCGCCGTTTTCCTGGGTGTTGGCCCGCGGCCAAACAGACTTCCTAATAGCCGCTCTCATCGGGACCACGTTGCTCCTAGCGGAAGATGACAGACCTTTCGCTGGAATACCGCTCGGGATTGCGGTGACACTGAAACTGTGGGCGTGGCCCCTCGCCGTAGCATTGATACTTGGTCGACGGTGGCGAACAGCGATGACCGTTGGCGTGACGTTCACTGTGCTGAACCTTATCGGTCTAGCTTCCCCCAACGTCTCGATCGCCGGAACGTTGGAGGCACTGCCGACTGTTTGGACGTTCTACGACAACTCCTTGTCGGTTCCTGGAGTGTTCGGCGTGTCGCCCGTGGTAACAGGCGTGGTGCTCGTCGTGGGCCTCGCTGTGTGGGCGCGGTTCGGTCCCGGTTGGGACGAGATGTTCGTGATGGCGGTCCCGTTGGCGTTACTGGCCGCTCCGATCATGTGGAAAACTTACCTGGTGGCGTTGGTGGTGCCGGTAGCGTGGCTGGTGAAACGTCCCGTGAGCATAAGAAAAACCCCCCTACCGGTTGGGGATGTCAAGACAGGGGAAACGGTCGGTCGTATATACGACGTATCTGATGATCCGGAACCTGGCGAGGTCGCCCAGACCCAAAAAACGAAAGGGCGGCCTGACCAGGGCGGATCGGCGGGTCCGTAAGGCGCCTGATCGTCTCGACCGTGATTTCACCGCTGAGCGTCCGAACGAAAAGTGGTGTGGAGATAAGACCGAAATCCCAACCGGGGAGGGACCGCTGATCCTCGCCGCCACCGAAGACCTGTTCAGCCGACGAGCTCTCGGGTTTGCCATGGGTCTCTCCGCCACCGCCGAGTTGGCCAAAGCCTCCCTACAAATGGCCGCGGCACGCAGAGGCGGCAGTGTCACCGGAGCGATCTTTCATTCTGATCAGGGCTCCACCTACACCGCCGACGAGTTCGGCGCCGCCTGCCGAAACATGGGCGTGGCCCAGTCGATGGGAAGGGTCGGCTCAGGCCTCGACAACGCCCCGGCAGAGTCGTTCTTCTCCACCTTGAAGACCGAGTTCATCAGCCGACACACGTTCAAAACCAGAGAGAAGGCCCGGCACAGAATCGCAGCCTGGATCGACGACTGGCACAACACCACCCGACGCCACTCGAGATCGGGATGATGTCACCAATCGCATACGAACAAGCCGCCCGAGCCGCCACCACAGACGACCGGGCCGCATAACCAAACCCTCCCCGCTCAGGGGGGAAGCTCAGCCTGATAGATGGGTTTCAATGCTTCGGTGATGGTCCTACGGCTTTTCCAGGAGGCGTATCGGATCGAGTTGCGGATCAGATGAACCACACAGGTTTGGACCATGGTTTGGGGCCACACCGTTTCGACGGCCTCACCGGGTTCGGTGAGGCCGTCGTAGCAGACGATCAGCACGTCGTTGACCCCCCTGTTTTCAGTTCGGTGAGAATCCCCAACCAGAATTTGGCGGCTTCGTCGCCTTTGCCCAGCCACAGACCCAACACGTGTTTGGCGCCGTCAACATCGATGGCCATGGCGATATAGACCGGCCGGTTCACCACAACATGGTCGGATCGGACCTTGACCACGATCGCATCCAAATACATGATCGGATACACCGCATCGAGCGGCCTCTGCTGCCAAGCTTTGAGTCCGGGGATGATGGCGTCGGTGACCTTCGAAATCAACTCCGGGGACACCTCCACCCCGTAGATTTCCGCGTGGTGAGCTCGCGTGTCCCAGGCGGTCATACCCCGAGCCACCAGAGAAATCACCAACTCGTTGAACCCGGAAGACGCCGCTGATGTTTAGGGATCAGTCGGGGTTCGAAACTGGCGTTACGGTCGCAGGCATCTCCACCGGGACGCTGCCGGCGTCGGTCTGCACCGTCTTCGGATACACACCGTTTCGGTTGTTCCCCGAGCCCCACCCGGCCGGGTCGCCCTTCTCATAGCCGAGATGTTCGGTCATCTCCACCTCGAGACCCCGAGACAGGATTCGAGACGTCAACTCGGTCAACACGCCCTCAGGACCCAACAGTTCGAGTCCCTCATCATCGACCTGGGCCATCAACCGGTCCACCAGGTCATCATCGATCACCGGCCGAACCGGCTCACCCCTCGTCTCTTCAATGTCTGCAGTCATCGTGGTGTCCTATCTGCCGAACCAGTCAGGTTCAGGCTTGTCGTTCGGACACTTCACACAAAGGATGCAACACCCCCGGGCTCGCCGGCCGAAACCGACCAAACTGGGGTCGAATCCGGAGCTCTGTTGGCGGGTGGTCGCCGACCTGGAGGACCTGTGGTCGCCGGAGCAGATCGCCCGCCGGCTGGCCACCGAGTTCGGCGACGATGAGACGATGCGTGTGTCCCACGAAACCATCTACAAGAGCATCTACGTCCAAGGGAGAGGTTCGCTCCGCAAGGAGCTGGCCGCCTGTTTACGCACCGGTCGTGCCCGACGAAGACCGCAGGGACGCCCCCAACGTCGAGGGAAGATCCCGGGGATGGTCATGATCTCGGAACGACCCGCCGAGGTGGCCGACCGGGCGGTTCCCGGCCATTGGGAAGGCGACCTGATCATCGGCAAGAACGGCAAGTCGGCGATCGGCACCCTGGTGGAACGGGCCACCCGCTATGTGCTGCTGCTGTACCTGCCCGACGGTCGGGAAGCCGAAGCGGTGAGAGACGCCATGACCGAAACCATCAAAACGCTGCCCGACCACCTGTGGAAGTCGATCACCTGGGATCAAGGCTCCGAAATGGCTCAACACCACCGGTTCAGCGTGGACACCGGGATCGACATTTACTTCTGCGACCCCCACTCGCCATGGCAGCGGGGATCCAACGAAAACACCAACGGGCTACTCCGCCAATACTTCCCCAAAGGCACCGACCTGTCAGTCCACGGACCTGACGAGCTCCGCGAGGTCGCCCACTCCCTCAACAACCGACCCCGTCAAACACTAGGTTGGAAGAAACCAGCCGAAGCCCTCGCCGAGCTCCTCACAGGCGAGAACGTTGCAACCACCGGTTGAAACCACCGTGGGTCATTGGTCGGTTCAGCCAAACAAATAACAGACGAACACCTCTGGGTTCGATGGATAGAAGCCGCATCGTGAGGTGATCACAAACATCGCCTGAATAGTGAGCGAGACCGCTCCGGCAGCGATCAACGAGAAACGCCCTATCTTGGACGCCGGACCGTCAGGAAGGAGGAACAGGAGGAGGGGTGCTGCGAAAGTCACAGGCTCGAGGGGGTATCGGTAGTTGTACGGCAACCCGCCGCCCGAGATTTCTATGGCGGAGTGGATGACCATATAAATACCAGCAACAAGTGGGACCAGCCAGGCGTACTCGGGAAGCTGTTTTCTCCGGGCCACAAGGAGAACGACACCGACTGCAAGCCAGGCCGACCAGATGAACACACCATGTCTCGGGCTTATGAAGGCGGCAACGATGTTCTGCAGCCTGTTGTCGACGAGGATGAACCCTCCCGCGGCTTCGTATGCGGCGCTGGGGCTCCACGAGCCAAACAGGATTCTGTTGTAGGTCAAATACAGAATCCCGGCAAAGAGTGATGGCAGGCTGATCGTAAAAAGGGGACGAAGGGACCGATCCCACACCGCCTTGGCCACACCCAGTCCGATTCCCAAGATGACAACCAGTGGTCGCACCAACACAGCCACAGCCATCGCCAACCCCGCTGGTAGGTCCTTGCGACGAAGCAGAAACCAGAGTCCAATCGCAATCGCCAACTGGGCGGAACCATGGGGATTGAGTTGCCCTGCCGATACACCCCATGTCGCCGTGCCCAGACCGAACAAGATCACCGCGACCAGCCAGAGCCCGGCCCTCATTCGCTCAGCTGTGGCGGCGACGAATAGAACGGCGAGCCAGCTGACCAACACCGCCATGACGATGCCTGGCCAGTTCTCGAAGCCGTCCGTAAAAGGTTTGGTCGCTCCGTAGGCCAAAATCGCGAACCCGATGATCCCGGGCGATCGGTTGCTCCGAATTCCGAGCGAAGTTTCGACAAACCAGGGGTTGAGGTCCTTGAACTCGGTCAGTTCCATAGAGCCCGTCTCGACGAAATGCCAAGCCGGAATGGTGGCGGCCTCCACGTCGCTGACGTAGCCGCGCTCCGACCATGGTTGCGCGAATACGTATATGGCGAGCAATCCCAGTGCCACGAGGATTTTCCAAAGTGGCTGTAGGCGCGGCAAAGACGGCCTGTCAGATTCCTGGGAGATTGGGAGCCCGCGCGTAGTTGTCAGCTTCACGATCCGGATACATTGTGGCCGGGGCAACCGAGGGCTTCAATGACTCGTGTGGAGCTACGCTACGAGCTCGACTTCCCCATCAGGCCATAGAGGTATCTAAGGGGGTAGCCGAACCCACGGGTCAGGTCACGTGATCCTCGAATCTCGAGACAGCGAATCTGATGCTTGAAGGAGAGCGGTGGGAGGTGGCAGCTGAGGGATGCTTTGTCAGCGCGGACGATCTCAAGAACAAGTGCCGAGATGTGGTGCGTACGTCTATTCGGATGGCCGATCGGAAAGTTGCCATGATAGTGCGACTACCTCGACCAATTGTTGACTTCCGACTGACAAGAAACGAAGCCGCCGAGTTGGTCCGTGGCATCAGCGTCGCTGATGATACCTTGGGTGGCACGACGGACCTTTCGACCTGACTCTGAATTTCGCACGGGCCGCGTTCGTTTGTTCTGAATTTGCATGGACTTACGCCGAGCCGACGGACAGTGGGGCGGCCTTCTGGGTTGAGGGCCTAGTGAGCTGACTTGCTCATGAAGGTTCGAGTCCTTTCTCCGACACCACGCACCGGATGTCCATGAGCGGCATCCGGCGTTTTCCGATCCGGTCGCACGGGAATGTTCACCAAGGTATTGGCGCATTTCTCGTCTGCCTTCCTTCGCCCTCCGAGAGCGAGCTGTGTGGCTCTCTCGAGAGGATCCGGGAGAACATCTGAGAGAACGGGTGCAATAACGTTCTCTTAGGCCGGATCGTCTGCATCCCCGCCTTGCGCCGATCGGCTAGTTCAGCCCAGAGCGTGGCGAAAGGCTAGGTGCGTTGATCCTTCGGCCCGTCTGGGTAGCGTGGCACGATGGCTGAGTGGCGGAAGTATCGGACTGTGGCCGCCGCAGGTGTGGCACTGTTTGTGGTTCTCCAACTCGCCGTCCCGATCAGCCAGTTCGGCGACGGAAATCAAACAGAGCGGTTCGGTTGGCAGATGTTTTCCAGGGTCGGAGATCCGATCGATTTCACGGTTCATACTTCGACCGGAAGCCTCGTTATCGATCTCGAGGAGGTCATGGCACGGACCCGAGGCGACATACCTCTAGAAGAGCTCCTACCTCCACATCTTTGCAACACGGTCGATGGAGCGGAATCCGTTACCTGGGATGACAAGGGATACGAATGCTCACCTGGCTGACATCGGAGACCAACCCGCGGCCGGTGGGCCTCGCACGAATCATCGTCGGAGCGGCCGCCATCATTCGCGTAGTAATCGCCGTCCCAATCCTCGGGAAACTGACCGAACCGGAAACCCTGCGTGCTCCTCTCTCAGTCTGGTTCCCAGATCCCACTCCCGCACTAGTGGCGAGTGTCATGGTGGTGTGGTTCGTTGCCGCAATCCTCTTCATGATTGGCTGGCGTGTCTCATTGACAGGTCCCGCCCTGTTGGCAGCGATCGTCGTTGTCCTGTCTCTCGATCTTCAGACATACAGCAACCACCTCTACCTGATGGCGTGGCTCGTACTCTTGCTCACTTTGGCGGACGCAGGTGCCGGACTCTCAATCAAACGCGTCCAGCGACCTGTCGTGCGCTGGACGGTCTTCCTGCTGATGATGCAGGTGTCTGTCGTCTATGGATTTGCTGCGATAACCAAGCTGAGCTCGGAGTTCCTTTCGGGCCGAGTATTGGCCGGCGCCCTCCACGGTGGACTCCTCTCGTTTCCGGACCCACTCCGAACCAGGGAGTTCCTCGGCGCAGTGGCCATCGCAGCCGTGTTCGTGGAGCTTTTTCTCGCCGTGTTCCTATGGAGCCCGAGGTTCAGACCGACTGCGTTCATCCTCGGACTCGGTTTTCACGCCATGATCATGTTGTTCATGGGACCTACCGGCGAGCTGTTCGTGTTCGCACTGGAGATGCTCGCCCTCTATCCCCTATTTCTGACTCAAGACCAGCTACTCGTCATCTGGGATGACCAATGCGCTTCTTGTCAGGACTGGATTGTCCGATTCCGCAGGATGGATTTGTTGGATGTGCTGGTACCCATAGGAAAGACGCAGCCCGAGCACGACATCGAATCTGACGAGGTCGAACGTTCGATTCATCTGGTCCACGCTGGGGAGACAAGTAGAGGGTTTCGCGCCATCACCCGAATCTTCGAGCATTTGGTTCCGACGCTCTGGGTTGCACCTGTCTTCCGGTTCCCTGTGCTTAGTCGTTTGGGAGAGCGGTGGTACCGGTGGCAGGCTGCCCGCCGATCCTGCCTTGTGGGTTCGGAATCCGCGATCGGGGCTGGTCCACCGCCAGGCTAAGGAGTCGTGTGGATAGACAGGGATTGCCACCGAGACGATTGCTTCATGGCACTCGCTGGTGGCATCACCGTATTCACGCCCAACTACCCGTCGTCGATCGTGTAGTTGGCTCGCTCGAGGTCGTGATCGGAGCCCATGAAATCGCTCAACGCAATGGGTCGGTTCTTTGGCTAGCTAGTCGCTCGCATGCCTACTCCGCCGGCTACTTTCGACATGACGTTCCACAGGGCCCGCTGGGCGTCTGGGTTGTCCAGGTGGTCCATCTGGATCTCGGTGAGTGGGCCGGTCATCTTCTTTGGGGGAGAGGCGAAGAACTTCCCGGAGACCTCGGGTCCGAATTCCACGGCCTCCAGGTATCTCCCGGCGCCGTCGGCCACCGAGTGCGACATGCCGGGAATCAGCTTGAGGACGGGCACCATGAGGTACTTCATGTAGAAGGCCGCGTTGCGGTCGGCGTTGGTTTCGGGGGTGCTTCCGGGTGAGACGGCGTTGACCGTAGTGCCCTCGGGCAACTGCCGAGCGAGTTCGGCAGCCCACCAGGCGACGAACTGCTTGGCCGTCGCATAGGTGTTGGCCGACTTGTACTCGGCGGGCGGTGCCATCCGAACGTATGACTCGATTGCCGCCTCGAGGTCGCCGTTGAAATGCTCGTCGGCGAATATTTTCACGTCGAGCGGGTGGAACGTCGGCACATCTCCGCGGGCTGCTTCGGATCCTGAGATCACGATGCGACCGTCTTGGTTCAGCAGGCCATTCTCCAGAATCCGCATGGTCAGGAGATGGTGTCCGACCAGCGTCGCCGCCACCGTGCCCTCGAGTCCATCGGAGGTCATGATGACGTTGCTCGGTGGAGCGATCCCGGCGTTGAGCACGAGAACGTCGATGCCCCCACCACGCTCGACCAACTCGGTGGCTGCCGATTCCACTGTGGCGAGCCGGTCATTGTCCAGTACAAGCGTTTCAAAGGGGTCTGTGTTGGTCCGCTCGACCAGCTGCTGCCGGGCTGCGTCGGCCTTCTCGGCCGTTCGGGCGGTGATGATCACTCTGCCGTATCCCTGTTCGGCCAACTGGGCTGAGGTCTCGAAGCCGAGTCCGGAGCTTGCGCCGGTCACCAGGGCAGTGCGTGTCATGCTGTCGGTCATTTCGTTCTCCTCCGTCGTGGGCCTTGTCGGCGCGTCTGTGGAGGGTCAGCATCTTCAGAGTGACGTTTATTCCCGATTCTGAATAACTGTCTAACTTGTCGTACAAGATCGATACGAGCCGGTCAACCATCGATCATGAAGGCGTCGATCTCCGTTCCGTCGGCAGCGACTGTCCTCCCGGATATCCCGTCCGCACTCAGAGTCAAGACCACATAGTGGTGGTGTTGATCCGTTGACACCAGGGGCTCGGGAGTTCCCGTTGGACATTGCCGAAGTGGTCTGAGGGCGCGTCCGCCGCCTCCCGTCACGACGTAGGTGACGCCTTCTCGTTCGAACCGTTGGTAGTCGTGGTCGTGACCGTTGAGCACGAGGTCCACCCCGTGCTCTTCGAAAAGTGGTACCCAGGATTCCACGACAGCCTCGGTAGTCCCGTGGTAGCCGCAACTGAAAGCTGGATGGTGAAACACGACAATCGAGAGCCCGCCCGAACCTTCAAGCTCAGACACGAGCCATCTCCTTTGGCTCTCATTCCCCACGTCGTTCGAGTCCAAGACGATGAGAAGGACAGAGCCAAATGACACCGAGTACGCCCGCCCCGGCGCTCCCAGGTATTCGGTGACAAGGCGCTGTCGTGATTCGCTCTCGATGTCATGGTTTCCCCATGATGCGAGAAGTTCGGTATCGGTCCCCTCCAACCATCCATAGGGTGCCAGCCAGATATCTTCAATGTCATCGCTGTAGAAGTTGTCGCCGGTGGTCACGAACGCAGTCAGGGGCAATACTTTTGCGAGATCCTTGATTGAGTCTGCAACTTCGTATTCCGATTCTGTGGCACTGCCGAAATCCCCGATCACGACGATGTTGGCCGGCAGAGGCAGTGCCGGCACGGTGGACGCGGACCAGGTGTCCGCACCCGAGCCTCCAGAGATGGAACAAGCCGAGAGGACGATCGCTCCGATAGCTATGAGCCTCAATCTTCAGGCCGCTGGTCGGCTGTCAGCTCGCTCGCTCACATCCTCTTGGTGACGTCGTCGAGACTCACGATCCCTTCCTCGACAACCGTTGCATAGACCCCGCGGAGTCGTTGCTCGGGCCCGTCGCCGTGGTTGACAAACTCGCGAGCCGCTTCTCCGAATCGAGCGGAGAACTTGGCACAGCCGCGGTGGGCCTTCTCCGAGATCTCGATCACGGCGGTCCCGATGGCGAGATGTGTCCCGGCACGAAGACTCTTACGACTCAGGTCGAGATCCACCACGAGGTTGTCGCCGGCCAGGGGCCATCGTGTCCGAGTCCCCGCTATGAGGTCTAGGACATGGGCGTTCATCAGCGACAACTGCATTTCGGGCTTGTGGGCGTATCTGCCTCTAGACCAATGATCATCCGCAACTCCCGAGCCGCGTGACAGCTCGATCGTCTCAGGAGTAGCCCGGACGTTGTCGTCTGGCCTAACCACGATCATCTCAACGATGCCGGAATCGGTAGGGGATGCCGGAAGCGAGTCGACGCCCTTCGCTAATTCGTCCAATGTCAAATGTGCTGGGTGGGTCACTTGGTCAGTCTCTTTTGTCGACGCCGGCCAATGCGACATTAGGCAAAATCATGTCGCGCCAGGTGTCGTCCAGCCGTCACGATTGGTTGCATAGAAAATGCCACCCCGGTAGCCTCGCGTTGCGGACCACTTCTGTGGGCCGCCTGGCGGCTAGAGCCGTCGGTAAACCCTTGCAAGTACAGGGAGGTACTTTGATTACTAGTAACAAACGATGGCGCTTGCTCGCGCTACTCGCGGTCTTTGCCATGGTGGTTGCAGCCTGCGGTGACTCTGGTGAGACGACCGACACCACGGCCGCTGCGACGACCGACACCACGGCCGCTGCGACGACCGACACCACGGCCGGTGAAGAAGTCACCGAGACCACGGAAGCCAGCATGGTCGGCGGAACCGTTCGTGGTTCCCTGACGGAGCCGCCTTCGATTGACCCGCAACTGATCAGCGACTCGGAAGGGTTCGAGGTAGGTCGTCTCCTATTTGACGGTCTGACTCTCTACGACCCGGCCGGTGGCGCTGTCATCGCCGGAGTCGCCGAGTCTTGGGAACCCAACGAAGACAACACGGTGTGGACGTTCCACCTTCGTGATGGTGTGACCTTCTCCGACGGATCCGCGCTGGTCGCGCAGGATTTCGTTGATGGATGGAACCGTCTTGCCGATCCGGACCTGGCGTCGCCGGTGGCCTACCACGGCTCGCTAGCCGGGATCGTGGGATGGGATGACATCAACGGTGGCGAAGTCTCAGGCGTGGTCGGCGACGACGTCGTTGAAGGGATCGTGGCACTTGACGACCTCACACTCGAGGTGACGTTGAACAGCGGATTGGCCTTCTTGCCGAAGATCTTCGCTCACCCGGCGTTCTCACCGGTCAAGATTGCTCTTACCGAGTCCGACGGTTGGGCCGACATGCCCATCGGTAACGGTCCGTACATGATGACCCAGCCGTGGCAGCACGAGGTCTCGATCAGTCTTGAGCGTTACGACGGGTACTACGGCACTGCCGGCAACCCGGACGCCGTGGAGTTCGTCCTGATCTCCGACCCGGTCGTGGAGTATCAGGCTCTGCTCGACGGTCAGATCGATGTGTTGGACCTTGGCGACCCGGCTCTCTACGAGCAGGGCGAGGCCGATTTCCCGGACTCATTCACCGAGTTGAACACAGGCGTGTTCCAGTATCTGGGATTCCCGACCCAGACACCTCCGTACGACAACCCGCTGATGCGCAAGACACTGGTGCAGGCGACCGACCGTGAGGCAATCGCCACCCGGATCCTGAAGAAAGATGTGGCCAACGGCTTCGTGCCGCCGGTCGCAACCGGTGCGGTGCAAGATCAGTGTGCCGCATGTGTCTTCGACCCGGAGGCAGCCAAGATCGCGTTTGACGAGCTCGGTGGTATCCCCGGCAACAAGGTGACCATCGCCTTCAACGCCGGAGGAGGCCACGAGGACTGGATCGAGGCTGTGGCCAATGACTGGACCAACAACCTTGGTCTCGAGGTCGAGTTCTTGACCCTGGAGTGGGCTGCTTACCTCGAGTTCCTCGGTCTCACCGGTGGCCCGCCCGCCGTTGAGCCGTTCCGTCTCGGTTGGCAATGGGACTATCCCAGCGCCTACAACTTCCTGGGACCGCTGTACGACAGTCGGACTGCTGATAACTTCACGCGGTACAACAACCCCGAGTTCGATGCACTCCTGGATCAGGCGACGAGCGCAGCCACCGAGGAGGATTCGATTCCGTTCCTCGAAGCGGCGCAGATCCTGCTTGGCGAGGAGGTCCCGGTAATGCCGATGACCTACGGTCTCGCTCGGACCGTGTACACCGATGCGGTTAGCAACGTCTTCTACAACGACTTCGGATTCTTCCTCTGGGAAGACATCGTCGTCAACGGCTGACAACTAACCAGTTCCCGAGAGGGAACGAATCGAAGGAAAGGGGCCCCAGAGGGGCCCCTTTCCTCATGATCGGTGGAGCGACACCACATCGCGATTGCGTTGCGGACAGGTCCGGCACCACTACGATGCCCGACGTGGTCAGATACACCGCACGGCGATTGTTGCTGATGATCCCGACCTTCATCGGTGCGACCTTTTTGGTGTTCTTCGCCGGATTCGCTTTGCCCGGCGACCCGATCGCGGCGCTAGGCGGCGAGCGCTCGATGAGCGAGTCCACGAGGCAGCAGTTGATCGAGCGTTACCACCTCGATGAACCGGTCTGGCAACAGTACTTCCGTTATATGGGCGATGTGCTCCAGGGCGACCTCGGGGTGTCGATACTGCGGCGTCGCGAGGTAAGCGATATCTTCAAAGAAGTTTTCCCTAGGACCGTCAAGCTGGCCGGTCTCGCCATCGCGATCGAGATAGTCATGGGATTGTCCGCGGGTGTCCTGGCCGCCCTCAAGAAGGACAAATTCTTAGATCAACTTGTGCTGGTGTCGACCACCTTTGCGGTGGCGATCCCCGTGTTCGTGCTTGGGTTCGCAGCCCAAAATATCTTCGCGATCAGACTCGACATATTCCCGATCGGTGGAATCCAAGACGGTGCCTGGTCCTATGTGCTTCCGGCCTTCGTCCTTGCGACTCTTTCGTTGGCCTACGTTGCCCGTCTCACCCGAACCACTCTTTCTGAATCGCTGAACGAGGATTACGTCCAAACCGCAAAAGCCAAGGGGCTTCCGCAGAGCCGGGTGGTGGGACGCCATGCGTTGAGGAATGCCCTGATCCCCGTGGTGACCTTCATCGGTCTCGATCTGGCCGGCCTGCTCGGTGGGGCGATCATCACCGAGACTGTGTTCAATATCCCCGGGGTTGGCCGGACAATCGTCCAGGCCATCGGTACCCGGGACCACGCCATCGTGGTCGGCCTGTCGATCGCCGCCGTCATTGTCTATTTGGTTATCAGTCTGGTCATCGACCTCTTCTACGCCGTCCTCGACCCGCGCATCCGGTATGAGTGATTCCGGGCGCGAGGGCCCGGAATCATCAGCAGAAGAGGCCTACCGGGAGGAGCACCGATTCGTCGACGAAGCGGTTGGCTCAAAAATGACGGCTGTTCTCGCCGGAGACTTCGAGGTGGTCGAGAAAGAGGCGGGGCTCTTCAGCGATGCCTGGAAGCAGGTGCGCCGTCGGAAGTTGTTCTGGTTTTCCGCCGTTCTCATCGGAATATTCACCTTGATGGCGATTGCCCCGGCCCTGTTCACATTGCCATCGCCGGCCACACACGACCCGCGCGAGTGTTCCCTTCGCAATCCGGAGACCGGGGAGTTTCAGGATCTGCTGCAGCCGTCGAGCGAACATTGGTTCGGCACCGATATCCAGGGTTGCGATTACTACGCGAGGGTTGTTCATGGCGCGAGGGTGTCGATCATCATTGGTATCGGCGGGACTCTGCTGCTCTCATTCATAGGTCTCATCGCCGGCGGAACATCCGGGTTCTATGGTGGATGGACGGACAACGTGATCAGCAGAATCGTCGATGTCCTATATGCATTCCCGTTCATAATCGCGGCCATCCTTTTCCTCAATTTGGTGGCAGCTGAGACGGGTCGCAATGCCTGGCATGTGTTGTTGGTGATTGGCGTGTTCGGCTGGCCAACCTTGTCTCGAATCTTCAGAGGGGCTGTGCTTCAAGCCAAGGAGAAGGAATACGTGGAGGCGGCCCGCGCCCTTGGCGCCTCCAACAACAGAATCCTCTTCCGTCATGTGTTCCCCAACGCCATAGCTCCGGCGCTGGTGTTTGCCATGATCGGTGTCGGCGGGATAATCGGCGCCGAAGCCGCCCTTTCCTTCCTCGGGGTCGGGCTGCAGTTGCCGGCGATCTCGTGGGGATTGATGATCGCCAACTCCCAAGACCGAATCGCCACCGATCCTTTCCTTATTTTCTTCCCCGGTCTGTTCCTCTCCCTCACCGTCCTCGGATTCCTATTGCTGGGTGATGTGGTCCGGGACGCCCTTGACCCTCGTAACCGGTGATGGAAGAAGTTGGCTCGGTGACTGTCGCAGATATCCCATCGCACCAGCAGAAAGTCGGAGAGGTCCTTCTCGAGGTCGAAGATCTGAGTGTCGACTTCAAGACCGATGCAGGCGTGGTGAAAGCGGTGCAGTCGGTGTCGTTCACCCTTCATGCGGGCGAAACCCTGGCGATCATCGGTGAATCCGGGAGTGGGAAGAGCGTCACCGCCCAGGCGATCATGGGAATCGTCCCTTCGCCTCCTGGGGTCGTCAACGCGCATGCCATCAGGTTTCGGGGCCAGAACCTCGCGGACCTAACCGAAAAGGATCGTCGCAAGGTACGTGGCCAGGAGATCGCCATGATCTTCCAGGATCCCCTCACTTCGTTGAACCCGGTCTATTCGGTGGGCAAGCAAATCGGAGAGATGTTTCGGGTGCATCGGGGGGCTTCAAGGAAAGAGGCGACGGAGGCTGCCATCGAGTTGATGGAGCAGGTCCGGATTCCGGAAGCTCGGCTTCGGGTCGGCGACTACCCGCATCAATTCTCCGGGGGAATGAGACAAAGGGTGATGATCGCAATGGCCCTCTCACTCGACCCTGCTGTCCTGATTGCCGATGAGCCGACTACGGCTCTCGATGTGACGGTTCAGGCCCAGATCATGGAGCTTCTTGGGAGCCTTCAGGAGGAGCACAACATGGGGCTCATACTGATAACTCACGACCTTGGTGTCGTGGCGTCGGTTGCCGACACAGTTCAGCTGATGTACGCCGGGGGCGTCGTGGAGAAGGCGGGGGCGGATGATTTCTATGAGGCCCATGCTCATCCATACGCCGAAGGCCTCATGAGGTCGATCCCAACGCTGATCGGAGAGGACGAGCGGCTTATTCCCATCGAGGGAGCCCCTCCGAGCTTGATCAGGCTACCGCCGGGGTGCCCATTCAACCCGAGGTGCCCGTATGTCACCGACAGGTGCCGAACGGAGAAGCCTCTTCTCCGTTCGATCGCTGGGTATGCGGGTTTGGTGGCCTGCCACAACGCCGAAGATGTCAGGTCAGCCAAAGTAGGAGGAGGAGGTGGATCGGGTGAGTAGCGAGGAAGGAGGCACCGTAAATACGGTTGACACCGGATCCGAGGCGCTTCTGGTTGTCGACGACCTCGTCAAATGGTTCCCCTTGACCAGAGGCATCATCTTCAAGAAGCACATTGGCGACGTCAAGGCTGTGGACGGAGTCAGCTTTCGAGTTAAGAAAGGCGAGACCCACGGATTGGTAGGTGAGTCGGGATGTGGCAAGTCAACCACCGGACGAGCCATTCTTCGGTTGCACGAGCCGACCTCGGGCCATGTCTTCTTCGAAGGCAGAGACGTGATCGCGATGAGCAAGAAGGAAATGCGCGCGGTTCGCAGAGACATGCAGATCATCTTCCAGGATCCTTATGCCTCTCTGAACCCGAGGATGACGGTCCGCGACATCATCACCGAGCCTTTGGTGATCCACCAGATCGGCGACAACAAAGCCCGCAAGGACAAGGCGAAGGAGTTGCTCGAGGTGGTCGGCCTGAATCCCGAACACGCCAACCGCTACCCCCACCAGTTCTCCGGAGGCCAGCGTCAGCGGATCGGAGTCGCACGCGCCCTGGCCCTTGACCCCAAGCTGATCATCGCCGACGAGCCAGTCTCGGCTCTTGATGTCTCCATTCAGGCGCAGTTGGTCAACCTGCTGATGGACATCCAACAGGAGTACGGGATCGCCTTCCTGTTTATCGCTCACGACCTCGCCGTCGTGCGTCATATGGCATCTCATGTGTCCGTCATGTACCTGGGTCACATCATGGAGACCGGGACGAGGGATCAGATCTATGGCGCTCCGCAACACCCATACACCCAGGCTCTGCTCTCAGCCGTCCCGGTTGCGGATCGTGTCGTCGAGCGAAACCGTGAGCGCATCGTCCTCGAAGGCGACCTGCCCAGCCCGGCCGAACCGCCGTCCGGCTGTGTGTTCCGCACTCGATGCTGGAAGGCCGAGGAGATATGCGCGGTGGAGACACCCGAACTCAAGGACATGGGCGGCGGTCAGATGGTGGCATGTCACTTTCCGGAGACACGCTCTGTGCTCACCGTCTCAGGCGCCAGCACCGCCTAGTTACTCCAGGTGTTCTAGACCTAGTCTCGCCTATTCCCGGCTGTTAAGACCACTGTCCCCGCGATCAGGGCGACCAATGCTCCCAGCAGATAGAAGGGAGTCGAATCGGAACCGCCGGTCGGCTCCAGGTAGCTGGTAACCACCTCGGGCCCCGCGTCGGTCTCGCGGGTCCAGGCAGTGAGGACCTCATCACCGGAGAGACTCGAGGGGTTGGTTCCCGGCCCCAGGATCGTTGTGGGAGACCAGCCCTCGTCCCATATCCGGGCCCGGATCTCTTCGTCCTCCGTCCAGAGCACGTAGACGCGATCATCTGCATCAATAGCCACCACCGGATCTTGAGAAAACGACTCGCTGAGCTGGACCTGCTCGCTCCACTCGCCGTCACGAAGTAACGAATAGGTGATTCCTATGGTGTCCTCGTTGGTCTGCTCCCAAACCATGTGGATCGTCCCTTCGCCGTCCACGTCGATGGACACACCCGTGGCCGTCTGGTCGCGAGTCGAGATCAAGGACGGAAAGGCCCAGGATGTCCCGTCGTACTCGGCGTGTTGGGCGCCGTAGCTCCCCTGGAACACCTGGAACCAGGCCGCCTCGAGGGCTCCGTCTGGTGACATGGCCAGCGAGGGGTTCAGGGCGTCCTCAGAACTCGAGGAGAGCAGCTCGGGGACCGACCAGGCTTCGCCAACCTCGACCGTGTGGAGGATCTCATAGGCCGAGCCGTGCTCGCGTCTCTCGTCTGGTGGGGACGCATACCAGAGCAGATTTGCCCGATCGTCGGCAACGACCATTGCCGGAAAGCCCGCGTAGTGCTCGCCTGGCGAGACCTTCTCTGGGGTTGACCACTCCCCGGCTTGCTTTGACGAGTGCCAGACGTGGCCTACCGAGATGTAGTCGACCCAGGAGGCGTCGAGTCGCCCGCCGGGCCCGGTTGCGAGGGTCGGCAGGTCAGACCAAATCCCGGGCTGACCGAGGACCGTCTCGGGCTTCCAACTCTGCCCATTGTCGAGCGAAAACGAGACCTGGGCCTGTTCCACACCCTCGATCGGGCCCGAATAGGCGAGATAGAGGGTCCCGTCGTCGGCCCTGGCGAGTTTCCGCTGTCCGTTGTCGCTTGTGGCGTCTGGAGAGACGCCACGAACAGCCACGATCGGCGAGGCCGAGACTGAATCGCTCGAGCCAGTCAGGGCCAGAACGCCCAAGATGGCGCCAACGGTGAGGAGGCCCAGTCCCAGGAGCTTTAGTGTGTTCACGGCTTCGCCTGGCTATGCGTCGGCGTCGGCCGGAGTGTCAGCCACTGGCTTGGGCTCTGGTCCGAAAGTGTCGGACCACACCACGGTCGTGTAGAGCCAGCCGGCGGTTCCGACGAGAAGCAGGGGGAACATCCTCGCGACCAGCAGGTAGCTGCTCTCTGTGGCGCCCAGCCAACCTCCGACCAGGGCACCGATGGGTAACGTCGCCCAGCCGAGGGCCCGGGTGGCCGAGATAACCCTTCCGATCATGCTTGGTGCCGCATAATGCTGGCGGATCGTCACCAGGGGCACGTTGATGATCGAAACTCCGATCATCCACCCGACTTGTAGCGCCAGGGTCAGGAAACCATATGTGGTGAACATGACGGCGAAGAGCGCTACACCAGTGACGCCCATGCCCATGACAAGTGTCTTGCCAACCCCAATCGAGCGAGCAATGCGAGGAGCTGTCAGGGCGCCGATCACCCCCCCGACGCCCATCGCAAAGAGAAGAATGCCAACTTCGGCTTCGGTCTGTGCGTTGAGCACCCGAAAGGCCAAGATGACGAAGGTCGCCTCGATGAAGCCCATGACGAAGTTGGGGATCGCCACCGCGATGGTGGTGATGCGAAGCCGCGGTTCGGACCATATGTATCGGATTCCGTTGGCGGCCTCACCCAGGAACGAAGTCCCTTCCTCGTCGGGGTCGCGGTGATGTGCGACGCGGCCGACCCAGTTCAAGCTGATCGCGGAGACTACGAAGGTTGCACCGTTGAGGAAGAGGCCGAGGGCGGGTCCGCCCGTGGTGGCAGCGAGGATGCCCGCAACCAGAGGACCGAGGGCGAAATTGGCCTGCTGACTGGCGGCGACATAGGAGTTTCCGTCGCCCAGCCGATCCCGAGAAACAATCGCCGGAATGAGAGAGAAAAGGGCGCTGTCGAACAGCGTCGTCATCGAACCGACTATGAAGGCGAAGACGAACACCGTGTTGATCCCGTACGAGCCGACTGTCGCCGCCAGGTAGAAGAAGGCCGCGGCCCTGAGAAGGTCGGTGGCGATCATCACCGGGCGAAGGTGCCACCGGTCGAGGAGGACTCCGCCGAGGAGGCCAACCAGGATCGTCGGAGCCGTCTCCAGGGCGTAGGTGATGGAAAAGTCGAGAGTCGTTCCCTCACCGGTCACGTCCTGGATGTGGAGGACCAGGAGGGGGAGGGTCAGAAAAGCAACGTAGGTGCCGAATTGGCTCACGGTCTGGCCAATCCAAAGAGCCACGTATCGAGGGCCAAGAGACGTCAGTGACTTAACTAGCCTCACTCCTCGGGCACGATAACCCCCGGTGGCGTGGTTTCCAGCACTTGTTAGCCTCTAGTTTTCCAATGGCTGACCCAAGAGAGATTCCGCAGCTCACCACCGAGCTCATCGAGATGTCGCAGGAGTACCTGCGACAGGAGACGATCGAGCCGGCCAAACGTCTCGGTAAGCACGCCGGAATGGGTTTTGGAGGCGCCGCTGTTCTCTCATTGGGCGGCGTGTTCCTGGTTCTCGCCCTGTACAGCGCACTAAAGATGGTCCTGCCCGATGGCGAATGGTGGGTCGTGCTCGCGCGGTTGCTAGCCGCGTTGGGTGGAGCCGGCGCGGCTGGGATCGTTGTCTGGAGAATGCAAGATGACAGTCACTAAAGACGACCTCGAAGCCAAGGCCCAAGAGATCGTCGGAGCCATCGACGAAACCCGTGAGTCGGCTCAGAACACCGCGGTGCTCGCCGGCGTGGCCGTGGCGGTCCTGATCGCAGTGGCCTTCCTCATTGGCCGTCGCCGCGGCTCGAGGAACAAGACTCTGGTCGAGATCTACCGGGTCTGAAATCCTTTCTGTGAGTCTTTCTTTCCGTGAGCCGCGAAAAAAGACTCACAGAAAGGCCATGTGTCCGCAGCCGGGGCGTTGCGTCTTCACGCGTTGATGAACATGACGATCTCGGCGATCACGCGTTGAGGGTCACGGCGGACCGCTCGAGCGCTGAATCGTCGAATCTCCCAGCCAAGTTCCATGAGCAGGTTTTGACGCTGTAGATCGTTGTGAAGCCTGTCTGCGGAGCCGTGGGTGTCGAGTCCATCCACCTCCACGATTTTCATCTCCAATGGCCAGGCAAAGTCGGGGTACGCGTGGAGGCCACCGGGCAGGTCGATCTCGTATTGACAGACCGGCATCGGGACCGGTGCCTGACGGATCAATTCGAGGGTGTCGACCTCAGACGGGCTGCCAGTGATCCCGTCATCGGTCAGAGCCAACACTCGGCGGGCCCTCTTGGTGCCACGGACACCGCGTCCTCCCTGTTCGGCGATGAGCTCCCCAATCTGGTGCGGAGCGGTGAGCTCTTTCCGGATGGCGCTCATCATCGCCTTCTCCAGGGTGATGTCGGGTAGCAATGATGCAAGGTCGAGTAGGGTGCGCTCCACGGTGGTCACCGGAATCCCAGCCACGGTGTCCGAGGGCAGCAACCGTCGTGTTCGGTGAACTATCACATCATCTGGAAACGGCTGATTGGTATAGGGAACCGTCAATTCGATCATTCGACCTCGAACTCCCTCGAGCTCATACAAGACGGCCGCTGTCCGGTGGGATGCGAGAGAGTTGGGACCGGCGGCAAGCGTGGCCCCGCGCACCCGCGTCCTCCAGCCGGGTGGAGTCGCATTGGTGTAGAGGACACCTGGAGCAAGGCGGTCGAGTTCCCCTTTGCTTACCCGGCGATATGCAGACGAATCAGTTAGACCGAGACTCAATGCGGTCCTCCGGTCGATCAGGCCGTACGACTTGGATGCGGCTCGGCGAGCGCGTTTCATGGATTCCCCCATCCCACGATCCTGTCAGTTCCATCCGACAGATTCCGTTCTGTGAGTCATTGTTTCCGTGAGCCGCGAAAAAAGACTCACAGAAGGGTTATTTAGGGCGGACGACCTTGATCCGGGGGTCGCCGTGGCTCCGGTGATGGATGACGATGGCCGAGCCTTCCGGCACAGCCTTGCGGTAGACGAGCCGTTTGCGGGGGGCGGTCCGGCGAAGGAACGCCACTGCGACCAGCCCGAGCCCAAGGTACAACTCGCGTTGGTCACCGGTGCGGAGGCCGCGCAGGGTGCGGTCGAGACCGGCTCCGGCCAGATCCGAGGTTCCGAGAACCCGTCTCACCAATTTCTTTGTACTTCGCTTCAAGTGTCTACCGTTGCCGCTCGCGTCAAGGGTCTATTCAAACATCATGCAGAACAAGAAGCTCGTTAAGGCAATCATCTGGATCGTGGTCATCTCGATGGTCCTGGCCCTCGTGGTCTCGGTCATCGCATTCCTCTGATGGAATTGCAGGCCGGAGAGACTGTCCTTCTGATCGACAGCAAGGGCCGACACTTCCTGCTCAAACTCGACGCCGGGCGCACATTTCGGTACCACCAGGGTGCAATCGCGCATTCGGACCTCATCGGCATGGATGGCGGCTCCTGGGTGACTTCCTCGTCTGGCGGCCAGATGTTGCTGCTCCGCCCACGGCTCGCCGATTACATCCTCAAGATGAGGCGCGGAGCCCAGATTGTCTATCCGAAGGATCTAGGCCCCATCCTCATCTACGCCGACATCGGGCCAGGGATGACGGTGCTCGAGGCCGGCACCGGATCAGGTGCGATGACAATGGCGCTCATCCGAGCGGTCGGGCCGGACGGCACCGTCGTGAGCGTCGAGATCAGGGACGACCACGCTTCTCACGCCAGAAAGGCGATCGAGCGATGGTTCGGCAGCATTCCCGACAATCTCAGCCTGATCACGGGTGACGTCGCCGAACAGGTGGAAACGACCAAGCCCGACCGCATCGTGCTCGACCTGCCGGACCCCTCCGAGACGCTGAATGCGGCGGCCGAGCACCAGCCTCCGGGCGGTGGGTTCTTCGCCTACCTACCCACCGTGCCGCAGGTCGAGAAACTCGTCAAGGAGGCGCGAGACAGTCGGCGCTTCGCCGAGATCGAAGTCAAGGAATTCATGGTTCGAGACTGGAACGTGAAAGGGAGATCGGTGCGCCCCGAGCATCAGATGATCGGGCATACCGGGTTCCTCGTCTTCATGCGACGGATCGAGGCGGAACCCTCCGAGAATTGACGCATCTGGAGTCTGTTGCCCCCCTCCGGCACTTCGTGCCACCTTCCCCAAATTCGCTCCGCTCGAGGGGAGGAAACGTGTCGCTCCGCTCGAGGGGAGGAAACATCAACCCCGATCCGGCAACCGTGGCAAGAAAGTTGGTCCCGGGAACCCAATGAACTAGCCGCCCCCCTTCGTATAATGGCCCCTAAGGCGACCAAGCCAGGAGGAAGCCTGTGGACGACGGACGCAAGATGGATGACGCCGCCAAGCTGCGGAATGTGATTACCGCACTGGAGGAGGAGCTTTCGATCCTGCGCCGCCGTCTCCGTGACGACCCCAAGCGTGTCGAAGAGCTCGAGACGGACGTGAGGCGGACCCGTGAGCGACTCGATCGGGCTGCTGCTCAGAACGACAAGCTCTCCGCAGTGCTCGAAGAAGCCCGGGAGCAGCTCGGCGTCCTCCGCGAGGAAGTAGAGAAACTCACCTCCCCTCCCAACAACTTCGGAACCGTGCTCCAGATCAACGAGGACGGCACGATCGATATCCTCACCGGCTCTCGCAAACTGCGGGTGGCAGCTCAGCCCAGCGTTGAAGTGAAGCGGTTGCAGGTCGGCCAGGAGGTGCTGCTCAACGAGGCCTTCACGATCATCGACGTCAGGTATTTCGACCCCTCGGGAGAGGTTCTCCGGGTGCGTGAGGTGATAGACGACGGTCGGATCGTTGTTATCGCCCATGCCGATGAGGAGAAGGTACTCCAGCGGTCGGAGATCATGGCAGACGTCAAGCTCCGGCCCGGTGACTACGTCAGGATCGACACCAAGACCAGCCTGATTCTGGAGAAGATGGAGCGTCCCGAAATCGAGGAGCTGGTGCTGGAAGAGGTTCCCGACATCACATATCGGGACGTTGGCGGCCTGGTGGATCAGATCGAGCAGATCAGGGACACCGTTGAGCTGCCCTACCTCCACCGTGACCTCTTCAAGGAGTACCACCTTGAGCCACCCAAGGGAATTCTGCTCTATGGCCCTCCAGGATGCGGCAAGACCCTGATCGCCAAGGCTGTGGCCAACAGCCTGGCCAAGAAGGTCTCGGAGCGGTCGGGTAACCCCGACGTGAGGTCGTACTTCCTCAATATCAAGGGCCCCGAGCTTTTGAGCAAATGGGTTGGCGAGACCGAGCGCCAAATCCGCCTCATTTTCCAAAGGGCCAAAGAGAAGGCGGATGAGGGGGTCCCGGTGATCGTCTTCTTCGACGAAATGGACTCGCTGTTCCGAACCCGTGGGACCGGGATCAGCTCCGATGTGGAGTCGACCATCGTTCCCCAACTGCTCTCAGAGCTCGACGGGGTGGAGTCGCTCAAGAATGTCGTCGTCATCGGCGCATCCAACCGGGAGGACCTGATCGACCCTGCGATCCTCAGGCCGGGCCGTCTCGACGTGAAGATCAAGATCAACCGTCCCGACTCCATCGCGGCCAAAGAGATCTTCCACATCTATTTGGGTGCCAACACACCGATCGATCCCGACGCCCTCGAAGAGAGCGGGGGAGACATACCCGCCTACATCGACCAGATACTCACCGAAACGGTCGACGCCATGTACTCGAAATCAGATGAGAACCGGTTCCTCGAAGTCACATACGCCTCGGGCGATCGGGAAACGCTCTACTTCAAGGACTTCGCATCGGGTGCCATGATTGAGAACATCGTGAGACGAGCCAAGAAGGACGCCATCAAGCGCCAGATTGCCGGTGGGCCCGTTGGTGTCCGCCAGGATGACCTGATCCGTGCCATCAAGCAGGAGTTCCGCGAGCAGGAAGATCTTCCCAACACGACGAACCCGGATGACTGGGCTCGTGTCTCGGGTAAGAAGGGCGAGCGAATTGTCTACGTGCGAACCCTGGTTGGCGGAGATGACGAGAGCCGCTTGATCGAGAAAGTCTCAGGCGGTCAATACCTCTGATGGCGATCCACAAAGTGCTCGGCACCGAAACCGAGTTTGGGATCGCGGTTAGGGGGGACACCGGGTTCAATCCTGCTGTGGCGTCATCGTTGGTGGTCAACAGCTACCCGGGCGCCCGGGTGAAGGTGCAGTGGTCATACGAAGAGGAGTCACCAGGCCGAGACGCCCGGGGCTTCGGCCACGACACATTTGGCCTGATCGACCCCGAGGGTGCGGTCGTCAACTCGGTGCTGGCCAACGGGGCCCGTCTCTACGTTGATCATGCCCACCCGGAATACGCCGCGCCGGAGGCCTTCGACCCGCTCGAGGCGGCCCTCTACGACAAGGTGGGCGAATGGGTGATGCATTCTGCGTCTGTCGAGGTATCCAAGATCTCTGACAAACGGGTCTCTCTCTACAAGAACAATTCCGACGGCAAGGGCAATTCGTACGGCGCCCACGAGAACTACCTTCTGGCGCGGGAGACTCCATTTGGCGATGTCATCCGCTACGCCACGACGTTCCTGGTCACGAGGCAGATCTTCACGGGGTCGGGCAAAGTCGGGTCTGAGAACGGTCGGCAGGACGTCGACTTCCAGATAACTCAGCGAGCCGACTTCTTCGAGGAGGAGGTTGGCCTCGAGACCACCCTCAAGCGTCCAATCATCAACACCCGAGACGAGCCCCACGCCGATCCATCCAAGTACCGACGTCTTCACGTGATCATCGGCGACGCCAATCTCTCCGAGGTCCAGAACTTCCTGAAACTGGGCTCTACGGCGCTGCTACTGGCGGCACTCGAGGACGGCGCCATCCCCGACCCCCTCGACCTCCTGGATCCGGTCGAGTCGTGTTGGACGGTGAGCCACGACACGGCCCTCAGACATCGCGTCGACCTGGATGGGGGAGGCACGGCTACCGCGTTGGAGTTGCAGTGGCGTTATCTGGAATGGCTGAACAAATACGTCGAGAAGGAGCTGGACGAGCCGGTTTGGCAGCAGGTTCTCGAAGAGTGGGAGAGGGTTTTGGTCGGTCTCGAAGAGGATCCAATGTCGCTTTCCAACACTCTCGACTGGGTCGCCAAGAAGCATCTGATCGAAGGGTATCGAGCGAGGGACGGCATCACTTGGGACAGCGCCAGGGCGCAGGCGATCGACCTCCAGTATCACGACGTCGACCCCGAGCGAGGTCTCTACTACAGGCTGGCAGCCCGAGGCTCGATGCGCCGCCTGTTCACGGACGATCAGATCAAGGCCGCGTTGGCTCATCCGCCCGAGAAGACCAGGTCTTACTTCCGTGGTCGATGCGTGACCGACTTTTCCGACGCCCTGGTCGCCGCCAACTGGGATTCCCTCGTGTTCGACGTCGGAGAATCGCATCTCAAACGGATTCCTATGATGGAGCCATTGCGTGGCACCAAGGAGATGGTTGGTCGACTTCTGGATGAAGCCGAGACGGCGGCCGACCTACTGGAACTCTTAGGAGGATGAATGTCTGATCGGGAACGATCAAAAGCGAAAGGCCGGTCCAAAGAGGAGGGCGCCGAGCAGGAAGCCGACTCGGCAGAAACCGAAGCGGACCTCGAGGCACTCGACGATCTCCTCGATGAGATCGATGAGGTCCTCGAGGAGAACGCCGAGGAATTCGTGAAGAACTATGTCCAAAAGGGTGGCGAGTGACCCAAAACCGTGTGGTGCCTCTGCCTCTCGATGCGCCGGTGCCTGGTGCCAGCTTCACCGACCTGCTCGACAGCCTTGGAGCCAAACCAACCTGGTCGTTTCCTCCCGGTGACAAGCCGCCTGCGATCCGAGAGGGAACCACGGTCCTTGCGGTTCGATTCGACAATGGAGTGGTCATGGCGGGGGACCGCCGCGCCACAGAGGGCCATTTCGTCGCCCATCGCAGAATCCGCAAGGTGTTCCCGGCAGATAGTCTTTCAGCAGTAGCGATAGCCGGCACCGCCGGACTGGCGATCGAGATGGTCAAGCTGTTCCAGGTCGAGCTGGAGCACTACGAGAAGATCGAAGGCGTGAGGCTGTCGCTCGAGGGAAAGGCCTCGTTCCTGGCCCGACTCGTCCGCGGTCAGCTTCCAATGGCGTTTCAGGGCTTGGTGGTCGTTCCTCTTTTCGCGGGTTTTGACGAGCGGGAAGACCGAGGCCGTCTCTACAGCTTCGACGTTGTTGGGGGACGTTATGAGGAGATCGACTTCGGCGGCACGGGCTCGGGGTTCCGCGAAGCGAAGGCCTTTATGCGAACCGAGTACCGAGACGACATGACGGGCGACGAGGCGGCTGAGTTGGCGGTGAGGGCTCTGGTGGCGGCTGCTCAGGAGGACACTGCGACCGGCGGACCCGATTTGAGACGCGGCATCCTTCCCAACGTGCTCCGTATCGACGCCGATGGCGTGGTCGAGCTGGACGATGACGAGATCCTTCCAATTGCGGAGCGCGCCGTGGAGATGATCCAATGACTATCCCCTTCTACGTCGCTCCGGAACAGTTGGTCAGGGACAAGGCCGATTTTGCGCGGAAGGGAATCGCACGTGGTCGTTCAATCGTGGCAGTCGATTACGCCGACGGGATGTTGCTCCTGGCCGAGAATCCGTCAACGGCGCTTCACAAGATCAGTGAGGTGTACGACCGAATCGCGTTTGCCGGGGTGGGCAAATACAACGAGTTCGAGACTCTCCGCAAGGCAGGCATCCGACAGGCCGATCTGATGGGTTATCTCTACTCGCGGGACGATGTCACTGCGATGGGACTTGCCACTGCCTTTGCCCAGACCCTGGGTGTGATTTTCACCAGGGACCCCAAGCCGTTCGAGGTGGAGGTGCTCATTGCCGAGATCAGCGAGGACGGCGAGGACCACCGCCTCTTCCGGGTCACCTACGACGGTACGTTGTTCGATGAGAGGAACTATGTGGCCATTGGGGGCAAGGCCGAACAGCTCACAGAAGCCTTGGAGGAACTATGGGAAGAAGGCATCAGTCTCGACCAGGCCCTGGAATTGGGTGCCGAGGCCTTCCGGCGGGCAGAGAGTCGCGATAGCGAGGGATGGGAGGCTGCGGTTCTCGATACATCGAACGGACGTCGAGCATTCCGTCGCCTCGATGTTTCGGATGATCTCAAAGAGTCCGCGGCCGACTAACCCAGAGTCCCCTATTCGTGATGCAGGGGCCGGGTCCGTTTAGCCTACGGTCATGGATCGACGGATCTTCGGCCTGGAGAATGAGTACGGAGTGACCTGCACGCTGCGAGGGCAGCGGAGGCTCAGCCCGGACGAGGTTGCCCGCTATCTGTTTCGCCGGGTTGTCTCCTGGGGCAGGTCGTCCAACGTCTTCCTCGAGAATGGAGCGCGTCTTTACCTTGATGTCGGCTCTCATCCGGAGTTTGCGACCCCAGAATGCGACAGCATCGAGGAGATTGTCGCTCATGACAAGGCCGGTGAGCGCATCCTCGAGAGCTTGGTGGTTGGTGCCGAGGAGAGACTCAAAGAGGAAGGCATCCGCGGAGAGATATACGTCTTCAAGAACAACACCGACAGCGCCGGCAATTCATACGGCTGCCACGAGAACTACCTGATCAGCCGGCACAAGGACTTTCATCGAACGGTTGACGTTCTCATCCCGTTCCTCGTCACCCGTCAGATCTTCCTCGGCGCCGGGAAGCTTGCCCAGACGCCGCGCGGCACCGCTTTCTCCATAGCCCAGCGGGCAGATCACATCTGGGAAGGAGTCTCCTCCGCCACCACCAGGTCGAGGCCCATCATCAACACGAGAGACGAGCCCCACGCCGATGCCGAGCGATATCGACGGCTGCATGTGATCGCCGGCGATTCCAACATGAGCGAGTACGCCACCTTCGTCAAGATCGGCACCATGGTCGCCTTGCTTCAGATGATCGAGCGAGACGTCGTCTTTCGGGATCTCACCCTGGAGAACCCGATTCGGTCGATCAGGGAGGTCTCCCACGATCTGACATGCCGACGCAAGATAAGACTCGCCAACGGGCGCGAGCTGTCTGCTTTGGATATCCAGTGGGAGTACCTCGACCGGGCCATGCGGTTCGCGCGGAGCCCCGGCTTCCCAACGGAGGTCCAGGCGGCAATCGACCGTTGGGAGTACTTGCTAACCGGCCTGGAAAAGGACCCGATGACACTCGACCGAGAGGTCGACTGGGTTATCAAGTATCGCCTATTTGAGCGATATGCAGACCGACGCGGTCTTCAAATGTCTGATCCTCGGATATCCATGATGGATCTGGCCTACCACGACGTGAACCAATCGCGGGGGCTCTACTACCTGCTCCAGGAACGAGGAATGGTCGAAAGGGTGTTGACCGACGAGAAGATCGCCGATGCGGTGCGAACGCCGCCACAAACCACGCGGGCCCGGCTGAGGGGAGAGTTCATCCGCGCCGCCAAGGCCAAGAAACGTGATTTCACGGTGGATTGGGTACATCTCAAGCTGAATGATCAGGCGCAAAGAACAGTGATGTGCAAGGACCCTTTCAAGGCCTACGACGAGCGGGTCGAGAAGCTGATCGAGAGCCTCTAGTTGCCGCTTGGTCGCAGGAGTAGTTGATGCAGTCGGTCGTTGAGCGAGTCATCAATCTCCTGATCTATCTGTTGGAGTCGCCGCATCCGGTGACGGCTGACCAGGTCAGGCAGACCGTGCCCGGCTACGACCAGAGCTCTGACGACGCCTTTCAGCGGATGTTCGAGCGCGACAAGAACGTGTTGCGCCGGTTGGGGGTGCCCTTGGAGATGAAGGCGCTCGACGCGTGGGAGGTCGATCACGGGTACACCGTGGATCCGGAGAAGTACGCAATACCAGACCCGGGCTTGACCCAACCTGAGAAGGTCGCCCTTTCGTTGGCCGCGAGGATGGTCCGTCTCGGTGAGGGCAGCGCCGGTCTCCAGGGCCTCCTGAAACTTGGCGGTGTGGAACGGGCGATGGGGCTCGAGCCAATCGGAGCCGACCTTGGCGCCGAGGCCGAGGTTCTCGGCGATCTCTTTCGAGCCGTCACCGAGCGACGCCGCATCCGGTTCGACTATCGGGGCCATCAGCGCGGTCTTGACCCCTACGGTCTAGCCCATCGCCGCGGTCACTGGTATTTGGCGGGCGAGACCTCAGGCGATCAGCGTGTGTTTCGGGTGGATCGCATGGAGGATCTGGAAATCGAGGAACAATCCGGATCATTCACCAGACCGCCGGGGTTCAAGGTTCGGGACATGATGAAGAGCCAACCCTGGGAAACAGGCCAGGACGCAGCCGTGACGGCTCGGGTGCGTTTCGACTCGCAGGTTGGCTGGTGGGCCGCTCGCACTCTGGGGGTGCCGGCAGCGGTCGACGAGAGCCTCGAGGCCGAGATTCCTGTGGCCAACCGGGATGCCTTTGTCGGTTGGATTCTGAGCTTCGGTGACTCGGCCGAGGTGCTCGGACCCGATGATCTGCGCGCCGAGATCCTGGAACGCGTCGAGTCGGCGATGGCGAGCCTGCCTTGACCAGCGAGCGCACCCTCTCGAGGCTGTCCCGGATTCTCGCTCTCATTCCCTATGTGCTCTCCAACGAGGGCGCCAGCGTCGCCGAAGTCCTCGATCGATTCGGATACAACGAGACCGAGTTGGCGAGAGACCTGGACACCGTCTTTGTCTGTGGTCTGCCGGGATACGGACCGGGTGATCTCATGGAGGCCTTCATCGACGAGGACGAGGTCGTGATCGATGCTGCCGACTATTTCGCCCGGGCTCCCCGGTTGACGTCCACTGAAGCGATCAGCCTGCTTGCCGGCGGGATGGCGATTGTCGCCTCCGGGCAGGCAAGCCGCGAACTCGAGTCTGCCGTAGAGAAACTGTCGAAGGCAGTGGTGCCCGACGCCGATATGGCGCTTTCTGTTGATGTGTCCGGCGAGTCCCAGATGCTGGGCCAACTCCGGACAGCGGCAACCGAGAAGAAGGTTGTCACCATCACGTATCGCTCGCTGGGACGCGAGATCGAGACAACCAGGCAGGTGGAGCCGTGGACGGTGTTCACCACACTGGGCAACTGGTACCTCCAGGGCTACTGCCGACTCGTTGAGGGCGAGCGGAACTTTCGCGTCGACCGAATCAGGAAACTCCAGGTCACCCAACAGTCTTTTGAGAGGCCGACCGATCTGCCCGAGCCAGGGGTGGGATATACGCCTTCCGAGGAAGACATTGTCTGCGATATTTCGCTCGGGCCCGGAGCGCAGTGGGTCCCCGACTACTACCCGGTCGAGATTCTGCGGGTGACGAAAAATCGCACACAGGTCAGGTTCTACTCGGTCGACGCCGAGATTCCAGCCCGGCTGCTGCTCCGGCTCGGGGCCGCGGCCCGGCTTCTCAAGGGAGACGAAGTGGCCGAACGCGTTGCCGAGATTGGCGGCTCGCTGTTGGACAAGTACCGATAGGGTCGAACGACCTACACAACAGGACTTCAGACCGATGGTTCTTCTGCCGATCACCAATTATCTATGGGAGACCGGAGACCAGGAATGACGACTATCAAGACGACATGCGCTCGGTGTGGCGATATTCATCTCACCCCAGACGACGTGTCTCTGGAGCTGCATCCGGGCGGTCGTGAAGGTGATTATCGCTTCCGGTGCCCGAGATGCACCGAACCACAGCGGCGTCCAGCCAACGCACGCGTGGTGAGTGTCCTTCTCGCAACGGGTGTGCCCTTCGAGGTCATCATCCCGAATCCGATCACCGATAGGGAGATCGAGGCTTTTGCCGCCGCCCTCGAGTCGGAACCGGATCCGCTCCGGCTTTTGGCCGGCTGACAACTGAGGCCAGGTCTCGACGGGCACCGCGGGCAGGGTGCTCCTCGATGGAAGATGACGACCGGAGGGGGTCGTCATCTTCTCGTTGTTGGCGTCGATGAGGCTTTACCATTGTGGTCGATGCTTCAAGGTGGCGAAATCATCATCATCCTTCTGATCGCACTTCTTGTGTTCGGACCCAAACGGCTGCCTGAGATGGCCCAGAAACTTGGTCAGTGGACGGCCGAACTGCGCGCTGCGGCCAGGGATGTCCGCCGGGGCCTAGAAGCCGAGGTGGCCGACCTCAAGAGTGTGGCCGATGACCTCAAGGCCCCCCTGGAGGAGCTCAAGAAGCCGGTCGACGACATCAGGCGAGACGTGGACGAGGCAGGTGTGAGTCGGCTTGATTGGACCGGACCCAAACCGATCTCGGGCCCGACTCCTGCTGACGCCATGGCCGATCTGGATGACATCGAGGAAGTCGCAGAGGATGAGGACGGGGTGTGACCTCCGACGATCCCCAGTCGATGCTGGCTCATCTGGAGGAGCTGCGATGGCGAATCCTCAAGATTTTCATTGCGGTTGGGGTGGGGGCGGTGCTGGCGTTTGTCTTCGTCGACCAGCTACGGACTTTCCTCGAGGCGCCGTTCGACGCCGCAGCACCGGACTCCGAGCTCCAGACTCTTGCGGTCACCGAACAATGGGGCGTCCTGATGAGAATCGGGCTGTTTGGTGGGGTAATCCTCGCCAGCCCGGTGATCCTCTATCAGCTCTGGGGGTTTATCAACCCGGCATTGACACTCAGGGAGAAGAAGTGGGCGATTCCGATCGTCTCGGCGCTCGTGATCCTCTTCATCGGTGGAGTCGCGTTTGGATACTGGAGCCTTCCGCGGGGCCTCAGGTTTCTACTGGAAATATTTCCCGACGTCGACAACAACCTGCGCCTGGGCGACTACTACTCGTTCACCCTCCGTTTCTTGTTTGCCTTCGGAATCGCATTTCTCTTCCCGGTCTTTCTCTTCGCGGGATCAGCTGCCGGCTTGCTCAGCTCGGAGCAACTGGGCAGGGGGCGACGTTGGGCGGTGCTCATCATTGTCACTGGGGCGGCTCTCATCACGCCCAGTGGGGATGCGTTCACACTGCTGATCCTCTCCGTGCCGCTCTACCTCATGTATGAGGCCACGTACTGGTTGGTACGGCTGCTTCTCAAAAAGTGACCTCGCCTCTCGACCGCTTCTGGGACAGCCTGCCCTTCGATCCCGACGATTTTCAGGTCGATGCTGCTACGGCGGTCGAGGAGGGCCAGTCTGTGGTTGTGACCGCACCGACCGGATCCGGCAAGACCCTCGTCGCCGAGGCAGCGATCCATCTCGCCCTCAGCGAGGGAACACGCGCTTTCTACACCACACCCATCAAGGCTCTCTCAAATCAGAAGTTCGCCGACCTGACCGACGCGTACGGACCGGAGCGAGTTGGCCTGCTCACTGGAGACAATGTCATCAACGGCGACGCGGACATCGTGGTGATGACCACTGAAGTGCTGCGCAACATGATCTATGCAGAGAGCCGCCGGCTCGATCGGGTTTCCACCGTGATATTGGACGAGGTCCACTACCTCCAAGATCGGACCCGCGGCGCCATTTGGGAAGAGGTCATCATCCACTGCCCGCAGCACGTCAGGCTCGTCTGCCTGTCGGCCACCGTGTCGAACAACGTGGAGTTCGCCTCCTGGGTCCGAGAACGGAGGGGACCGACACGGCTGGTGGCTACCGATCATCGACCGGTCCCACTCGAATCTCTCTACATGATCAAGGACAAAATGGGGGCTCAGACCCTCCATCTGCTCCCGACGTTCACCAGAAAAGAGGGAAGTCGGAGGTCCAACCCTCGAATTCAGAACATGATGGGTCCCGAGCGCGGTCGACGCCGGAGGTTCAAGACGCCAAATCGCGTAGATGTCATCGAGCGGCTCGACGAGGAAGGGCTTCTGCCGGCCATCTACTTCATTTTCAGTCGCGCCGGGTGTGATGCTGCGACTCACCGTCTCGCCGAGACAGGGTTGAGGCTCACCGACTCGGCTGAGCGTTCCGCGATCCGGAAGATCGCGGAAATGCGGACCGATCATTTGACGGGTGAAGATCTGGATGTCCTCGGCTACGACGACTGGGTGTCGGCCCTGGAGATGGGTGTCGGTGCCCATCATGCGGGGCTGGTGCCGGCGTTCAAGGAGACAGTCGAGGTCCTTTTCGAATCGGGGCTGCTCAGCGTGGTATTCGCCACCGAGACGCTTGCACTGGGCATCAACATGCCGGCGAAGACAGTGGTCCTGGAGAGCCTTTCGAAATTCAATGGGGAAACCCACGAGCCGTTGAGGCCTGGTGACTACACCCAGCTGACCGGCAGAGCCGGACGACGAGGCATCGACGTCGAGGGCTTTGGTGTTGTGCTGCACTCCCCATTTGTGAGATTCTCCACGGTCACCGAGATAGCTGCGAGCGGATCTCATCCCCTCAGGTCCTCTTTCCGCCCGACCTACAACATGACCGCAAACCTCGTGGCGAACTATGGCCTTGCCGATTCCGAGAAGCTTCTCGAAGCGTCGTTCGCATCGTTCCAGCGCGAGGAGGATCGTCATGAAGCTTCCGCCGATCTCCGACAAATGGAGGAGCGGCTCGACGCGGAGCGGGCCCGGGCAGAGTGTGATCGGGGTTCGATCGAAGAATATCTGGCAATTCTCGAATCCACACAGCCACCGACTCGAGATGACAGGATCGCCTCGACTCTCAAGCCGGGCCAGGTTCTGGACATCACGGGAGGAGCTCGGGATGGGCGTTACGCGGTACTCAAGAGACTTTCACACAAGGACGGCGGGGTGCGTTATCTGGTCTTGTCGACGTCGGGCAGAGTGTCAACGATCGGAAACCGCGAGATCCTCCACGGCACCAAGATCGCAGGCCAGATCGATCTTCCTGGACAGGTGCGCCCACGTGATCGTCGTTTTCTCCAAGAAACCCGTCGCCGGCTCCGCCGTCTGCCTGTCGCTCCCACAACCAAGACACGTGGATCCAACAAGGGGATCAGTCATCCCGTGGCCGAATGTCCCGATACGGCCCGGCACGTGGAAGCGGCCAGAAAGGCTGAACGGACTCGTCGCAAGGTGGAGCAACTCCGCTCGGTGATACGGGCAAGGGGTCATGGTCTCATCGAGGAGTTCAGAGCCATCAGAGCCCTTCTCGAGGAGCTGGACTACCTGGACGGCTGGTCGCTGACCAATAGAGGGGAGCGGCTCAGGACGATCTACAACGAGTCTGACCTGCTGGTCACCGAAGCTCTCGAGCATGGGATCTTTCATGGGCTGGACGCGATGGAGTTGGCTGCACTCAGCTCGGTTTTCGTCTACGAGCCTCGTTCCGATACGGCCTCCGTGGCTGAATGGCCCACGGCCGCTCTCACCGACCAATGGAACGATCTCGAATCTCTCTGGAAGGACCTCTTCGAACGGGAGCGGAGGCTGAGATTGACCCCAACCAGAAGACCCGATCCCGGGTTCGGCATGCTGGCATACCAATGGGTTTCGGGAACGTCTTTCGATGATCTGTCAACCCGAGGGATGGCACCTGGCGACTTCGTTCGCGTGTCACGTCAGTTGGTGGACTTGTTGCGTCAGTTGCGGGAGATAGCCCCCGAGCTGGCCGAGGAAGCTCGCGGCGCCCTTCAGCTCGTCGACCGCGGCGTGGTGGCCGCTCAGGGGGTGGGTTGATGCCCAAGTGGCTTCTTGCCGTTAATCGAAGCGCGGGCCGGCGGTCTTGCGACCCGTCGGAAATTCGCGACCTGATCGTCGGTCTCGGAATCGATTGCGATTTGGAAGCTCCGGAATCCGCGAGCGCGATGACGACGATGCTCGTGGAAGCGGCCTACGCGGGTGTGAGCCATTTCGCCCTCGCCGGGGGAGACGGGACGATGAATCTGGCTGCCAACGCCCTGCTCACCCTCGATCTCGATACCCGGTGGACGGTGGCGATACTTCCGATTGGCACGGGCTGCGACCTATTGCGCACTTTCGGGCTCCCCCAGGATGTTGAGGGAGCGGCCCGACATCTCCTGACCAACGAGACCTACAAGATCGACGTCGCCGTATTGCAGGGCGATTGGGGCATGCGCTACTTCGTGAACGTCGCCCAGGCGGGGGTTGGAGCGGCGGCCGCGGAAACCGCCCCCCGCATCTCGCGACGGCTGGGGGCGGCGCGGTACCCGCTTGCCTTTGCAGGCCGCCTGCCAGGGTTCCCTAAAGCAAACATCCGACTGACCACGGAACGCCGGACAATCGAATCCGAAGCTCTGGCAGTGATATTTGCCAATGCCCAATTCTTTGCCGGTGGTTGGAATGTTGCCCCCAAAGCCACACTGGTCGACGGGGTCCTCGACATCCAGATCATCAATGCCAGGAAGACCCACGTAGCTGCGCTGGTACCCAAGTTGATCAAGGGAACCCACTTGCGAGACAAGGCGGTACGGCGGATCTCGGCGGCCGAATTCACCCTCGAAACCGACCCTATGTGGCCAGTGGAGGCCGACGGCGACCTTGTCGGGAATACGTCCGTGAGCGGGCGGGTTGTCCCCGCCGCGATCGACCTCAAGATTTGATTGCCAAGACTTATACTCCCGCAACCCCCAATGGGGCACAAGGACTCATGACTACCAAAGACACCGACCAGATCTCCGAAGTCGAAGAGGAAATCGAAGAGCTCGACGAACTCGAAGATGAGATAGAAGACGGTCCCGACGACGACAACTCCCAAACGGGCGGCAAGCACTCGACCGAGAATGACGAACACGACGAAGAGACGACTGAGGCTCTGGAGGAGCTCGAGAGCCAGGAGCTGAAGGTTCTCGACGAGGAGGCCTCCGACGCCCAGTTGGTTGACGAGGTCAAGGAACTACGCGCGATCCGGCGCGAGGAGCTGACCATGGACGTCGAGACTCAAGGGCAGCGCTCCGATGAGTTCGTATGCCAGTCCTGTTTCATGGTGAAACGAACCAGCCAGCTCGCCAACAAGCGGAAAATGCTGTGCGCCGACTGTGCCTACTGAAGCAGTCACAGTCGTCATACCCACCTACAACGAGCGGGAAAACCTTTCCGAGATCACCGAGGCGGTAGTCGCGCACGGGTACCGGGTTCTGATCGTTGATGACAACTCACCGGACGGCACCGGTCATATTGCCGACGAGCTCCACCGATCCAACCCGCTGGTATCGGTGCTGCATCGCCCCGAAAAGCAGGGGCTGGGGTCCGCATACGCGAACGGGTTCGACAAGGCTCTCAGCGAGGGGGCTGAGGTCGTGGTGGAGATGGACGCCGATTTCTCCCACGATCCAGGTGATCTGCCACGCCTGGTGGAAGCGATTGCAAACGGGGCTGATCTCGCGATTGGGTCGCGGTATGTGCCGGGAGGATCCACCCCGGACTGGCCGATGCATCGTCGTCTGATTTCCAAAGGGGGAAACCTGTACGCCCGCGTCATGCTGGGGATACCCACCCGTGACGCGACGGCCGGGTTCAGGGCATTTCGGGCCGAAGCGCTCCGTTCACTTCCGTATCGAGACGCCCAGGCTTCCGGCTACGGCTTCCAGGTCGAAATGGCCTGGCGCGCCTCACAAGGAGGTCTTGCGGTCGTCGAAGTGCCCATTGTCTTCAAGGATCGCACTCGAGGAACCTCAAAGATGGGCCTACCCATAGTCCTGGAGGCGATGCTTCTGGTGACCGTGTGGGGCATATCCCGTCTCTGGCGATCGTTACCGTTCGTCCCAACATGATCGTCGACGCCAGGCACGCGACAACAGATGACATAGAGGATCTCGTGAGGCTGTATCGAGGCCTCGAGTCTGAGATGACCGATCTCCATCCGATGTGGCCTTTGGCCGACGGGCTGAATGAGCCGGTCGCCGACTCGCTACGAGACCTCCTGGCCGATCCAGACACCACGGTTCTGATTGGCCAGATCGATGGCTACCCGTTTGGGTTTCTCGTGGCCCGCGTCGAGGGTCTTCTCGCCCAGGCCGGGGACGTCCGCGTTGGGGCCATTCGCCTGGTGTACGTCGACGAAGCTGCTCGCGAGGTCGGAGTAGGGGAAATCATGAGGGACATGGCGGTCGGCGCGTTGAGAGAGCGCGGGATCGCAAGATTCGACGCCCACGTTCTCCCCGGTCACCGATTGGCCAAGAACTTCTTCGAGTCCGGAGGGTTCAGCGCACGCTCCATCATCATGCACCATGACGATGACCGGGAGTGATCGGCCGCTTGTCGGAGTAGGGGTGGCCATTGTCCGGGATGGCAAGATTCTCTTGATCAAGCGCCGCAACGAGCCAGGCAAGGGCCTTTGGGCCGTGCCTGGCGGAAAGGTGGAATATGGCGAGACTCTGCGGGATGCCGCGGTCCGCGAGGTGAAGGAAGAGACTGGGCTCGACATTGTCGTAGGACCCTTGATCTGGTCGGGCGAAAGCATCAGCGCCCATGGTCACCTTGTCCTCATCGACTTCCTCGGGTCGGTGCTGGGCGGGGAACTGGCAGCATCCGACGATGCCGAACAGGCTCTTTGGGTTGACGTGGAGAAAGCGAACGAGCTGGCACTGACCCCGACCATGCATGATTTGCTGGCGGAGTTGGAGGAGGCTCGGCCATGACCAGCTCCCTCAACCTGATGCGGGAGTTGATTCGCAACGCTTGCGTCAACGACGGGTCGGTTGCCAGCGGGCAAGAGGTCCGATCGGTGACGACACTTGTTGAGTTCTTTGGCGTTGAAGGCACCGTCTTCGAGCCCGCTCCGGGTCGCCAGTCGCTGGTCTATCGGGTCAAAGGATCGGTTGAGGGAGCTCCATCGCTGGCGCTGGTGCCCCATCTCGATGTGGTACCCGCAGACAATGACGGTTGGACGGTCGATCCGTTTCGGGCCGAGATAATTGACGGATTCGTCTACGGCCGGGGTGCGGTCGACATGCTCAACGTTGCTGCCGCGCTGGCCTTCGCGGTGCGCCCCTACCTGACAGGGGAAAAGATTCCGGGTGGCGATCTCGTGTTCTGCGCGGTGGCCGATGAGGAGTCTGGAGGGAGTTTGGGGGCGGTTCCTCTCGTTGAGAAGAGCTGGGATCTCGTGGGCGCCGACTACCTGCTGACCGAGGTCGCCTACCCGGGCCTGCCGGTAGGTGACCGTCGGCGGATCCCGGTGTCGGTGGGCGAGAAGGGGGCCTACTGGTCCCGACTCAGTGCAACGGGAACCCCGGGTCACGGGTCGGCCCCATACGGAAGTGACAATGCCATCGCCAAGTTGGCCAGTGCGCTGGTTGGGCTCTTCAACACTCCGACTCCCGCATTGATCGGGGATGAGTGGACCGTATTCGCCGACAGTCTGAACCTCGATGAGGAGGTCGTAGCGCGGCTGAAAGACGTGGATTCTCTCGATGCGGCGATCGATGACATGGCCGTGGAAGATCCTTCGCTGGCAAGTTATGTCCACGCGGCTACTCATCTCACCGTCTCACCGAACATGGTTGATGGCGGCACGAGGTCAAACGTCATCCCCGATCGATCCGGTGCGAACCTCGATATCCGGGCGCTCCCCGGCATGGATAGGAGCTTTGTCGAGAGCCATCTCCACAAGGCCATGGGGTCGGCGGCGGACCTGGTCGAGATCGAGCCGATAATGGACAACCCCGCCAACATCAGTCCGACCGGCAACCGGCTGTGGGAGGCGATTGCCGCGGGCGTCGAGGAATTGGAAGGGCATCGCGAGCTGGTCCCCACTCTGATGACGGTGGCCACTGATGCCCGGTTCTGGAGGGCCAGGGGCACCGTTTGCTACGGAGTCGGGCTCTTCGACGACGCGATGTCCTTCAGCGAGATGCTCTCACTCTTTCATGGGCATGACGAGCGCGTGTCTGTGGAATCGGTGGGCCGGACGACGGACCTCTACATCCGGGTTCTCGACCATTTCCTGTCCCCATGAACATCATCTGCGATCTGGACGGAGTTGTTTATCGGGGGGAACAGTTGATTCCCGGCTCGGATACCGCTCTCAAGGATGCCCACGCGGCTCGGCTGGGGCTGTACTTCGCAACAAACAACAGCACTCGGACTCCGTTTGATGTGGCTGAGAAGCTGGAGCGAGTCGCGGGCTTCCAGGCGGACCCGGCCTCCATTGTCACCTCGTCCCAGGCCGCAGCCTCGATTCTCTCCTCCGAGGACTTTCCCACCTATGTGCTCGGGTCCAAGGCCATTCTTGCCGCCCTGGTCGAGGCCGGAGTGGAGACGACCGGGGATCCCGAGGCCGCGAGTTCGGTCGTGGTGGGAATGGACTGGGATCTCACCTACGACAAGTTGGCCAGGGCGGCTTCGGCGGTCCGGAACGGGGCCAGGTTCATAGCGACCAACACCGACGCGACCTACCCGGCAGAGAATCAGATATTGCCGGGAAGCGGAGCGATAGTCGCGGCAATGGCTACCGCCGCCGGGGTCAACCCCGAGGTCGCCGGCAAGCCTCATATGCCTATGCGCCGTCTTCTGCAGTCCAAAGTAACCGGCACTGCCTGGGTGATCGGTGACAGGCTCGAGACCGACATCGCCTTGGCGACGCGGAACGAGTCCTGGAAATCGGTGGTCGTCTTGACCGGGATAGCGGCGCCAGACGACGATCTTTCCGAGGCCGACTACGTTGCAGCCAACCTGAGAGAGGCGATAGACCTCGTGCTGGACATCGAGAAAGAGTGATAATGCCATGGTGGAGTTGAATCCCGAACAGACCGAGCAGATCGAAGACCTGTTGTTGCAGCTCGAGGAGTTGGATCCGGCCGTGCTGCCCGTCCCGGCCGTTGAGTTGGCTGCTCTTCTCGGCGAGATTCTGGAAGGGACGGACCGCTCCTGAGTAGAGACAGGCTCGACACGGAGATGGTGCGTCGGGATCTAGCGAGGAGCCGCACCGAGGCGCAGGCGCTCATCGCCGAGGCAAAAGTGGTGGTCAGGGGGATACCAACTCCCAAGTCGGCCTCGCTCGTCACCACCGATACTCCCATCACGATTTCCTCCGATGAGAGACGTTGGGTTTCGCGTGGAGCGCTGAAACTCCTCGCGGCACTCGAGGAGTTCGCCATCGACGTCAAAGGAAAGAAGGCAATCGACGTCGGAGCGTCAACGGGAGGTTTTACCGAGGTGCTGATAGATGCCGGGGCGAGGTCGGTCCTTGCTCTCGACGTCGGTCGTGGCCAACTCCACGAGAGCCTCCGCGCCGACGACAGAGTCACCCCCCTGGAGCGAACCAACGTTCGCCACGTCGAGGTAGGTGAGATAGGCGGCCCATACCCGGTCGCCGTGGCCGATCTGTCGTTCATCTCGCTTTGCACTGTTGCCGCAAAACTCGCCGAGTTGACCACAGAAGACGCCGATTTAATCGTCCTGGTGAAGCCTCAGTTTGAAGTTTCCAAGTCGGAGGTTGGCCGCGGTGGAATCGTTCGAGAGCCCGAGGCCCGCCGCCGAGCCATACGGAAGGTTGCCGACTGTCTCGCCGAAGTAGGGCTCAAAGGACAGGGTCTGCTGGAATCGCCGATACCGGGAGGCGACGGCAACCTTGAGTACCTACTGTGGCTCCGCAAAGATCGGGCTATGGCCGACTTGGAGGTAGATCAGTGAGGTTTGCACTCGAAGTGCGTAGGGGACGGGATGTCGCCGCCGAGTTTGCAACTTCCTTGGAAAAGGAGATCAAGGCGGCCGGCGGCGAGACAGTCGACCCGGAAAGTGAGCCCGACATGGTCATTGCCGTTGGAGGAGACGGCACGATGCTCGCCGGAGTTCGAAAGGCTCTTGCCTACGACGTCCCGGTGCTCGGTTTCAATCTCGGAACCATGGGTTTCCTGACCGAGGCTGATCCGTCATCTCTGAAGGAGGTGGTTGGCCGACTTACGGCCGGCGACTTCGAGACCGTGGATCGCATGACCATCTGTGCCACCGTCGATCAGGTATCGACATCGGGAGTCAACGACGTGGTGGTGGAGAAGATCGATAGCCAGCGGCTCGTCGAGCTGGCGGTCAGCATCGATGGGGTCGACTTCACGACCTACCGCGCCGACGGCATCATCATCGCGACCCCAACCGGTTCGAGCGCATACTCATTTTCGGCCGGTGGGCCTCTCGTCGACCACAGCCTTGACGCTCTGATTCTCACCCCGGTCGCCGCTCATTCCCTGTTCGACCGGTCGGTGGTGATTCCTGCGACCAGCGAGATCGCGATTCGCGTTGCGCGGGACCGATCGGTCCATGTCACCGTCGACAAAAACGACTTGGGTCATCTGGCGACGGGGGAGACCGTCATTGTGAGTCGGGGCCCTCAAGCCGCCCGGTTTGTGTCGCTGACCGGCCGACCGTTTGTCGAGTTGGTCAAGTCCAAGTTCGAATTGGGCTGATGCTCACCTATCTAAGTGTTCAGAACCTCGGGGTCCTCGAAGCGGCGGTCATCGAGCCGGACCAGCGGATGACGGTGATCACCGGGGAGACTGGCGCGGGAAAGACCCTGCTCGTCGAGGCGCTTCGACTTCTGATGGGGGACAAGCCTCGGACCTCGACGGTAGGGCCCTTCGGGTCCGAAGCCCGGGTCGATGGGCTGTTCCAGGATGGGGATACGGAGATTGGGGTTGGCAGGAGAGTCCCGAAGAAAGGTCGAAGTCAGGCGTTTCTCGAGGGCAGCGTCGTGTCGGCCTCTGTCTTGGCTGACAGAGTCGCTCCACTGGTCGAGATTGCCGGCCAGCATGACCACCTTGGGTTGCGCAGCCCGGCTGCCGGCCTGCGGATGCTCGACTCGATTGTTTCGATCGAGGACCCCGACGTACTGGGCCGATACGAGCGCGCATGGAAGGACTATCAGACCCTGCTCGAAGTGCAGGTGACTCTTGGCGGTGACCGGATGGCATTGGAGCGAGAGCTCGACCTGATGACGTACCAGGCCCGGGAGATCGAAGACGCCGGGGCAGAGGACGCCGACGACGCAGAGATGGAGGCACTGGCAGGTCGGTTGAGGAATGCGGAGGCGATCAGCGATCACGTTTCGACCGCCCTGGGTGAACTGGACCTGATTACCGATCGCGCCGGAGTTGTCGTGTCCAGCATCCGTCGTCTGGCCGACCTGGACGGCAGTCTCGAAGACACCAGAGAGTCGGCCGACGGGGTGTTCGAGGAGCTGTCTGAGTTGCGGCGCACCATGGAGCGTCTGTCGACCGACCTGGCCGGAGAGCAAGCAAATCGTGAACAGCTCGAGGCCCGCCTCAACCTATTCGGCGATCTGAAGAGGAAGTACGGAAGAACTCTCCGGGAGGTGGCTGAATACGGTCGGCGAGCGGCCAACCGCGCGGATGAGCTGCGATCGCTGATAGACCGAGCCTCCACCATTGATGGTGAGCTGAAGGGGGCTCTCGAGACGGTCCTGCGAGCGGGCGGTGACCTCAGCAAGGCTCGCAAGGCCGCAGGAACGAGCGTCACGAGAGAGGTGGGCCGACACCTGGGCGACCTCGGCTTGCAAGGCGCCAGGTTGGAGTATCGCCTTGCGGAAGCGGACCCCTCGCCGACGGGCATCGATCGGGTCATGACGTTCTTCGCGTCTGACAAGAGGTTGACGCCCGGTGCGATAGGCGAGGTCGCCTCAGGGGGCGAGCTGTCCCGTCTGATACTCGCGCTCCGTCTGGCCACGAGAGGCGAGAGCACACGTTCTCTCGTCTTCGACGAGGTGGACGCGGGAGTCGGAGGGTTGGCGGCCCTCGCCCTCGGAAAGAAGCTGGGTCAGCTGGCAGCGACCGCGCAAGTCATCGCCGTGACTCATCTGCCCCAGGTGGCGGCGAACGCCGACAGGCACTACGTAGTGGTTCGTGTCGGCGCCTCTGCAACTGTCCGCCATGTGGATGGAGAAGAGCGTGTGGCCGAACTGGCACGGATGCTCGCCGGGATGCCCGACAGTGCTGGTGGCCGGGAAACGGCTACCGAATTGCTGGCCGCCGCCGGCCGCTGAGCGGGCTCCTTTGTTCTTCTTGGAACGATGCTACGCTGGCATCCCGTCATGGACGGGCCTCTTTTTTCCCCAGAATCAGCCTCAGATTCGGAGCAATCCGCTGACTCGGGGACGAAATACATCTTCGTTACCGGAGGTGTCGTATCCAGCCTCGGCAAGGGCATCGCTGCATCCTCTCTGGGTCGTCTGCTGAAGGCACGCGGGCTCAAGGTCGTCAATCAGAAGCTGGACCCGTATATCAACGTCGACCCCGGAACGATGAACCCATTCCAACATGGGGAGGTCTTCGTCACCGACGACGGTGGGGAAACCGATCTCGACCTCGGCCACTACGAGCGTTTCACTGGCGTGAACCTCAAGCGGCTGTCCAACGTCACGGCCGGCTCCATCTACCTGTCGGTGATCCAGAAGGAGCGCCGCGGTGACTATCTGGGTGACACAGTTCAGGTCATTCCCCACATCACAAACGAGATCAAAAGCCGGATCAGGAGGGTGGGCGCGGAGGATGTCGATATTGTCATCACCGAGGTAGGCGGCACTGTTGGCGACATTGAGAGCCTCCCCTTCCTCGAAGCCATCCGCCAATATGGAAACGAGGTGGGGCGGGAGAACGTCGTCTTCGTGCATGTGACCCTTGTGCCGTACATAGCCACCTCAGAAGAGCTCAAAACCAAGCCGACCCAGCACTCAGTCGCCGAGCTTCGCAGCAAGGGCATCCAGCCCGATGTGATCATTGTGCGCTCGGAGCGAGAGATCGACGACGCTGTTCGTAGGAAGATCAGCCTGTTCTGCGACGTCGAGCCTCAGGCCGTCATTGCGGTGCCAGATGCTGCCGACATCCACCAGGTGCCATTGGTTCTCCACGAAGGGGGAATGGACGAGGTGATTTGCAACCGACTGGGAATCGTCACCGGGCCGCCCAATCTCGACGGATGGCGGGCCATGGTCGAGCGAGCCATGTCGGCGACCGACGAGGTGACTGTCGGAATAGTGGGCAAATACGTTGAACTCCCCGACGCCTACCTTTCCGTGGTGGAGGCGCTTAGGCATGGAGCGGCGAGCCAGAGCCTGAAACTTGATTTGCGTTGGGTCCCGAGTGACGAGTTGACCGGCCTTCTCGCGGAGTCCCATCTAGAAGACCTGGACGGGATTGTCATCCCCGGAGGCTTCGGGTATCGGGGGATCGAGGGAAAGATCCAGGCGATCAGGTATGCCCGTGAGAACCAGATTCCCATGTTGGGGCTGTGTCTCGGGCTCCAATGCGCTGTGATCGAGATCGCCCGCAATGTCATGGGACTCTCAGATGCCAATAGCACCGAATTCGACTCCTCGACCCCGCATCCGGTGATCGACCTCATGCCGAGCCAGGAGGATGTGGAAGACAAGGGCGGAACCATGCGGCTTGGCCTGTACGCAGCCAAGCTCGCGGAGGGGTCCCGGGTACGTGAGATGTATGGCGCCGAGCTCGTCTATGAGCGTCATCGGCATCGGTGGGAGGTCAACAACCGATACCGCAAGGATCTCGAGGCCGCTGGGATGAGGCTCTCCGGGCTGTCACCGGATGGCAACCTCGTGGAGTACATCGAGCTGGTGGATCACCCTTTCTTTGTCGCCACCCAGGCTCATCCGGAATTCAGGTCGAGGCCCGACGATCCCCATCCGCTTTTCTTAGGACTGATGGCGTCGGCGGCCGAGAAAAGAGCCACGCGTGCTCCTCAGACGGAGGAGGCCATCGATCTGACCAACGAAAACGCGAGCCAAATCCGGCCGGCCTAGGCATTAGCCTGCGGATAACCCAGAGGAGGAATCCCCGTTGATTGTCGGCGTGCCCAAGGAGATCAAGACCGCGGAGGACCGTGTGGCCATCACACCAGTAGGAGTCCGCGAGCTGACAGATGCCGGTCATACCGTGCTGATCGAAAAGGGCGCCGGCGATGGCTCCACCATCCACGACGACGGGTACGAAGCTCAGGGTGCAACCATCGTTCCGACGGCATCGGACGTTTTCGCCGATGCCGAGATGATTCTGAAGGTCAAGGAGCCCCAGGCCTCCGAAGTTGCGATGTTTCGGCAGGGACAAATCCTGTTCACCTACCTCCACCTGGCCGCCTACCCGGAGCTTGCGGCCGGTCTACGCCGCAAGGACGTCGTGGCCATCGCCTATGAGACAGTCCAAATGCCGGACGGGTCCTTGCCGCTTCTGGCGCCAATGTCGGAGGTCGCCGGGCGGATGGCCACTCAGGTAGGCGCCTACTTCCTCCAGGCGGCCCAGGGTGGTCGTGGCATTCTGCTGGGTGGGGTCACCGGGGTTTCCCCGGGCAAGGTCGTGGTGATCGGCGGGGGAATCGCAGGATCCAACGCAACAGCCATTGCCGTGGGCATGCAAGCCGAGGTCGTGGTTCTCGATACGGACCTGAGCAAGCTGCGCAGGCTCGAAGCTCTCTATCACGGGCGGATCGTGACCCTGCATTCCAACAGGTTGACGCTGGAGGAGCAGGTTCTCGACGCGGACCTCGTTATCGGCACGGTGCTGATGCCCGGAGCGTCCGCGCCGAAACTCGTGACCGAGGACATGGTCCGGGGCATGAAGCGCGGTTCGGTCCTCGTGGATGTGGCCATCGACCAGGGAGGCTGTTTCGAGACATCCCGGGAGACCACTCACACCGACCCCGTCTACAGCGTGCACGAGGTCGTCCACTACGCCGTGGGGAACATTCCCGGGGCGGTCCCTCACACCTCCACCTATGCCCTGACCAATACCACCCTCCGCTACGCGGTGACCGTGGCGAACCAGGGCGTGCGCGCGGCCATCATCAGCCATCCAGAGTTGGAGTTGGGAGTCAACATCGTGGGCGAGATGGTGTGTCACAAGGCCGTTGCCGACAGCCTCGGGGCCGATTACACGCCGGCTAGAGAGGCCTTAGAGAGCTGAACAATGCATGTCACCCATCTCGACGACCAGATGATCGCCACTCGCAGCGTCCTCGGCTCTGCCATTCCGCCCCGAGGAGTGGCGAAATCTCGTCCTTGCCAGTGACGCGCCTGGCCGCCGATCTGACCAACGGCACTATCCAACAGACTCCTCGCCACACTGTGAAGAACAGACCTCGGCCGTTCGAGGAATGTGTTGACGAGTATTTGGTGGCCTTGCGCGTGGAGCGAGGGCTCGCTCCCAACACGATTGCCGCCTATCAGCGAGACTTGGGCCAGTACCTCGATTTTCTCGATAAGCGCGAGCCAACGGCTGATGACGTGGATTCCTATGTTTCGTCTCTCAAGGAGCGTGGGCTCGCTCCTTCAACGATCAGCCGGAAGATCGCCTCGATCAGGGGGCTGCACCGATTCCTGGCTCGGGAGGGACTGAGAGAGGACGATCCGACCCTTCTTCTGCAAGCCCCGAGGCGAAAAGTTCCATTCCCCAAGGCCCTGACGGTTGAGGACGCCATCCGGCTGGTCGAAGCACCGGATGTCTCTACAACCATGGGGAGACGCGATTCCGCGCTCGTGGAATTCCTCTACGGCACCGGAGCGCGCGTCTCCGAAGCCGTTGACCTCGATCTAGGTGATCTGGATCTCGAGGATCGGATCGCAATCGTCACTGGCAAAGGGGACAAACAGAGGCTGGTCCCGCTCGGTGGCAAGGCGGTGGCGGCCATAACCCGCTGGCTTCCCGATCGGCTCCGGTTGCTCCGCAGTGCCGAAAGTGCCGATCCCGTGTTCCTCAATCTGCGGGGCGGACGTCTCAGCCGCCAAGGTGCCTTCGACGTCGTGAGAAAAAACGCCATTGCCGCCGGCATCGACCCGGCGCTGGTCTCACCGCACGTCCTCCGCCATTCCGCGGCTACACACATGGTCGAGGGGGGCGCCGACCTGAGGACCGTCCAAGAACTCCTCGGCCACGCTACGATCAGCACAACCCAGATCTACACAAAAGTGAGTTCCAGCCACCTTGTTGAGATCTATGTCCAGGCCCACCCGAGGAGTAGATGATGTCCTTCGACATCACCGCAGCGGAGAACACCCTCCGAAAGGAGCGTGCTCATCTTGTACACCAGCTCGAGGATCTGGGGGCAGCCGAAACGGGTGACCTCCGAGCCGACCTGGATTTTGGTGGAAGCTTCGCCGACGCCGCGGCAGTCACCGCGGAGCGGACCGAAGTGCTGGGGTTGGTGGATTCGCTCAAGTCGCAGCTCGACGACGTCGACGCTGCATTGGCCCATCTCGAGGCGGGCACATACGGGACTTGTGACAATTGCGGAAACAGAATCTCCGACGCGCGCTTGGAGTTTCGCCCCGCATCCGTCCTTTGCATCAATTGCAAGTCCAAAATCGCGAGTTAGTGCCACCTGCTATCGATGGCTCCTCGGTCCATCTGGTTCACAGGTTCTTCGATGTCCTGAGCGCGCCGCCATTGCGGGCGAACGAGGTGGCGGCGATAGGCGCATGGCTGAGCGAGGCGGAGGACCGGCTGTTCTTCGAGCAACCTCGTTCTGACCAGCGGCACGGGTACGAGGCGGCCCTGTCGATCGTCGCAGCGGGTATCCGTGATACCCGCGTAATTGGGGCGGCGTTGCTCCACGACATCGGAAAACGCCATGCAGGCCTTGGAGTAGTTGCGCGGTCTGCCACCTCGGTGCTGATCGCGATCAAGGCACCACTTCCGTCGCGAATGGCGAAGTACCGCGATCACGGCCGCATTGCGGCAGAGGAACTGGCAGCCATTGGCAGTGCCGATCTGGTGGTCGAGTTTGCCCGTCATCATCATCACTCTCGACCCGCGGGCATGGATCTCGCCGCGTGGGCGGCGCTGACGATCGCGGATGCGCCGCCAAAGGCGAAAGTGTTGGTCCGGCGCCCTATAACCTGGCAATCGCGATGACATTTCACGTCAAGACAACAGTGTTCGAAGGACCGCTCGACCTCCTTCTCCAGCTGATCACCAAACGCCAGGTCGATGTGACAACGATCGGTCTGTCCGACGTTGTGGGGGAGTACCTCGCATTTGTCGACGAAATGAAGGAGTTCGACCTGGAGGTGACCTCCGAGTTCCTCCTCATTGCGGCCACGCTCGTGCAATTGAAGGCGCGCTCACTCCTCCCCTCGGGCTCAGAATTGGATGTCGACGAGGAGCTTGCCTTCATGGAGGAACGTGACCGGCTCCTGTCCAGGCTCCTGGCCTCCGTCACTTTCAAGGATGTCTCGGCCGTCCTCCTCCGCCGCCTCCAGGAAGCCAATCGGTATGTGCCCCGGGTGTCAGGGCTGGACCAGAAGATCACCCCGCGATCGGACCTCATGGAGCTTCCTGTCGACTCGGCCAGTCTCGTCGCTATTGCCCACCGCGTCTTCGAGCGCAAGGCTCAGGAACTCGATCTCGATCATCTCGATCTTGATCTGCCTTCCGTAGAGCAAGCGATCATCGACATACGCACCAAGGTGGCCGGCCTCGTGTACTCGAGCTTTGAGGAGCTGACCGAGGAGTGTGAGCGGCCCCTGGAGGTGGCGTCGTACTTCCTGGCGTTGTTGGAGCTAGCCCGCTGGGGGCTGATTGAGGTCTCGCAACAAGACTGGCTGTCGGATATCGAGGTTCGACATCGGTCCGACGGAACTATCGACCTGACATCGGAGTGGTCATAGTGAGAGATCTGGCGGTGCTCGAAGCTGTTCTGTTCGTTACCGAGAGCCCGGTCCCGGTCGGAGAACTGGCCGAGGTACTCGAAATCTCGGTGGTCCAGGTTGAAGGGCTCCTCGCGGAGTTGGATGCTCAGTTGGCAGATCGAGAAGCCGGACTGGCGCTGCGGGAGGTCGGGGGTGGGTGGCGTCTTTACACCCAGCCCGACGCCTATCCGTATCTGGAGCGGTTCTCTGCGTCGGCTACCGCCCGCAAGCTCTCGCCCGCTGCGTTGGAGACCCTGGCTGTAGTCGCCTACCGCCAGCCTGTTGCTCGAAGCCAGGTGTCTGAGATTCGGGGTGTGGATTCGGATTCGGCCATTCGCACGCTGGAGAGAGTCGGCCTGGTCGAGGAGAAGGGTCGTCTCTCCATCCCGGGCAACCCGGCCATCTATGGGACCACGGAGGTCTTCCTCGAAAAACTGGGAATCGGCGAGCTTGGCGACCTGCCTCCGCTTGCCGACCACATTCCGCCGGCAGATGTGGTCGAGTCGCTAGAGGAGCCCTTCAGGCCTGGCGCGGTCTGACCGTGGCGGAGCGGGTCCGCGTCCAGAAAGCCATCGCCCATGCCGGGCTGATGTCGCGGCGAGCCGCCGAGGAGGCTATCGCTGCGGGACGGGTGAGGATTGATGAGCGGCTGGTCGTTCTGGGTGACCGGGTCGACGTCGACGCAGAGTCGGTGTACATCGATGATGCCCTGATCCCTGTCAATCCGGCCAGGGAGACTCATCTCCTCTACAAACCGACCGGAGTCATCAGCACCGCACATGACCCTGGCGGTCGCCCGACGGTGGTCGACATGGTCGAGTCACCGACACGTCTCTATCCGGTGGGAAGGCTCGACGCCGACTCCGAAGGGCTGATTCTCCTCACCAACGACGGGGAGATGGCAAATCTGGTCACTCACCCTCGGTATGGAGTCACCAAGAAGTATCTCGTGCTTCTCGAGGGTGAAGTGGGTAGGTCCACCGTCCGCCGTTTCGCTGAGGGCATCATGCTCGACGATGGGATGGCGAAGGCATTGTCGGCGCGAATAGTCGATCAGAGTGGCGACCAGACCATGATCGAGATGACGATGGGGGAGGGTCGCAACCGGGAGATCCGAAGGATGGCGGAGTCAGTCGGGTATCGGGTCGTTCGGCTGGTCAGAACCGCGATCGGCCCCATCGTCGATGGCCGGCTCCGGTCGGGGGAGAGCCGGAGGCTGAGCTCCGACGAGGTGTGGAGTCTGACCCGATCGGCGACAGACCACCAGTGATTCCTAGGAACTCTTCCGCTGATCCGGTTGTGATCCCGGTGCCGGGCTCCAAGTCGTTGACGATAAGGGCCCTGGCGGCCGCCGCTCTGGCGGAGGGCGAATCGACCCTCTCCAGGGGGCTTGATTCGGACGACACCCGGGCCGCCATCGGCGCCCTTCGCAGCGTCGGCGCCGGTATCGACAACTCGTCTGACACCTGGACAGTCGACGGGGTCGGAGGGCGTCCTCGAGAGGCTCAATCGCCGATCGATCTTGGAGAGTCGGGTCTGACGGCTCGGATCATGATCGCGATCTCGGCGTTGATTGATGGAAAAACGGTGCTGGTTGGACAGGGCCGTCTTCCCTCTAGGCCCATGAGCGGCATCATCGATGCCGTGACCCAACTCGGCGCCGCTGTCCTATCGGATCGAGACGAGTTCCCGATCGTGGTCGAGGGCAGGGGACAGATCAGGGGCGGAGAGGTGGTTGTCGATGCGTCACAATCGACGCAGTTCGCGACCGGCGTGAGCCTCATCGCCCCGTTCGCCTCAGACCCATTGACGATAAGACTCGAGGCGCTTCGTGGCTCTGCGGGCTACCTGGAGATGACCCTGCAAGTTCTCAGGATCTTCGGAGGCCAGGTCGAGAACACTCGACGCGGTTTCACGGTTGAGAATGGGGGACTTCGCGGCGCCACGATCCTGATCGAGCCCGACGCCTCGGCTGCCGTCTATCCCATGGTGGCCGCAGCCATCACCGGTCGTCGGATCACGGTCCCGGACTTACCGGCCGATTCCCTTCAGCCGGACCTTGCCGTGGCCGGATTTCTGGAGGAGATGGGTTGCACGGTTGACATGCACGCAACATCTACGACTGTTCAGGGCCCCGGCGATCGACTTGAGCCGCTCGATGCGGACCTCTCCGACTCTCCCGATGGGGCGCTGGCGCTTGCGGTTGCCTGTCTCGTGGCCTCAGGGACAAGCCGGTTACACGGGCTCCACTCGTTGCGTTACAAGGAGTCAGATCGCTTGGCCGCGCTGGCAGCCGAGATAACGAGGATCGGCGGAGAAGCCGAGATCGATGGCGATCAGCTCATCATCACGCCGCGAGAGATAGTGCCGACGACGATCCGCACCTATGGGGACCATCGGATGGCGATGTCGTTCGGCCTGCTTCGTCTGATTGCCCGCGACATTGACATCGAGAACCCGGCTGTGGTGTCCAAGACCTGGCCGGGCTATTGGGGAATGCTTGATCGCCTCGACAACTGACCGGTCCTCGCCATGAGACGGGGCAGTAGGTTGCTGTAGACGGAGAGACCCGCCCCCACACCCCCATCGTCCGAATCCCCATTGGACGCCCTCGGAACCGGGGTCCTCTGCAACTAGATTCTGTTTCTGTGACTACCGATCTGATCGTCACGTTGGACGGGCCCAGCGGCACCGGAAAGAGCACGGTGAGCCGTCTTTTGGCACGCCGGCTTGCGATTCCATATCTTGACACGGGGGCCTTCTACCGGGCCGCCACTCTGGCTGCTCTAGCGGCAGGAGCGGACCTATCCGACGCTGAGGACGTCGGCCGCATTGTCGCCGAGGCCGAGTTCAGCCAGCGGGGCGACAGGATGATCCTCAATGGTGAAGACGTGTCGGAGACGATTCGGTCTGCTGAGGTGACATTGCATGTGTCCGAAGTGTCTGCCCACCCGTCAGTGAGAGCGTTGCTGGTCGGTCACCAGCGAGCCTGGCTGGATGCCAACGGCCGACAGGCCGTGGTCGAGGGCAGGGATATAGGTTCGGTCGTCTTCCCGAACGCATCCCATAAGATCTACCTGGATGCGAGGCCTGAGGTGCGGGCAGCCCGACGTGCCGATCAAGTCGGTGACAAGGACACGACGGAGGTGCTGGCAGATATCCAACGCCGGGACCACCTTGACTCGACCCGTGCCGCATCACCGTTGACGATTCCCGACGACGCCATCGTCCTCGACACGTCCGACCTCGATATCGATCAGGTGGTTGACCGCATCGTGGCCCTTGTCGCCGACTCATGATGTCTTTTCGACCAGTCCTACCATGAGGCTATGACCGTTCAACGTGTCCTGCTCGCTCAACCGCGAGGATTCTGCGCCGGAGTGGAAATGGCCATCAAGGCTTTGACCTGGATGACCCGGATCTTCGATGGACCGGTCTACTGCTACCACGAGATCGTGCACAACGAATGGGTTGTTGGGGCTTTCGAGCGGCTGGGCGTGGTGTTTGTCGATGACATCGATCAGGTGCCCGAAGGGGCGCCCGTGATGTTGTCGGCTCATGGTTCGGCGCCAGAGGTTGTGTCGGGTGCTGCCCAGCGGGCAGCGATCGTAATCGATGCGGTATGTCCTCTCGTTACCAAGGTCCACCATGAGATCAAGACAATGGAACGCAAGGGCTACGACATCATCTACGTAGGCCATGAAGGTCACGACGAGGCAGTAGGAGCCGTAGCGGAGGCTCCTTCTTCGATAACACTCATCGAACCGGAGCAAGGGTTGGGCGACTTCCAACCAAGAGACCCGACCAAGGTCGCCCTCCTGGCCCAGACCACTCTCGGGGTTCACGAGTGGGTGGCGGTGATGGAAGATGCCCAGGAGAGGTTCAGCGGCCTTGCGATCGCCCGGAAGTCCGACCTTTGTTATGCAACCACCAATCGTCAGGAGGCGGTGAGCCAGCTATCCGATGAGTGCGACCTGATTCTGGTAGTTGGTTCGCACAACTCATCGAACACCCAGGCTCTGGTACGGGTAGCGAAGGAGAACGGGATCGTCGCGTATCGGATCGACTCCGCGGCGGACATCCAAAGCGATTGGCTGACTGGTGTCACCACGGTCGGTCTGACCGCTGGCGCTTCGGCACCCGACCATCTTGTCCAGGATGTCATCGACCAGCTCGATCCTGTTCAAGGATTTGAGTTGTGGTCCTCAACCGAGGAGGAGGAGTACTTTCCGCTTCCTCCCCAGCTCCGCGCCTTCGTGTCGACAGTGCAGGCGATGGTCGAAGCTGGAGTCACCGCTCGGCCGCCACGCGACACAGCCTGGCTGGAGAAGGATCGGGAGTGGACGGCGACCGAAGCGCTTCGACTGATCAGCGTCTGATCCGCTGCGGAGTCATCTGCCAATGAGCTCTTTGCCTGTTGTGGCCGTCGTCGGAAGACCCAATGTCGGCAAGTCGACCCTGGTCAATCGGATCATCGGCTCGCGCAGTGCGGTTGTCGAGGAGAACCCGGGGGTAACCCGCGACCGGCGAGAGTTCGAGGCCGATTGGATCGGTCGCGAGTTCATCCTCGTCGATACGGGCGGTTGGGAGGTGAAGCCCGATGGCGGGCTCAACCTCTCGATCAGGGAGCAGGCCGAGGCGGCAGTGTCGGGTGCCGATACGGTGCTGCTTGTAGTTGATGCAACCGCGGAACTGACCGACGACGACACCGGAATGATATCCATTCTCCGCGGGTCCGGGCTGCCAGTGATCGTTGTCGCCAACAAGGTCGACGACGACACCTTGGAGGGGAACATCGACCGTCTCTGGGGGCTTGGCCTGGGTGAGCCATATTCGATCAGCGCCTATCACGGCAGAGGCGTTGGCGAATTGCTGGATCAGCTGGTATCCGACTTGCCGGCCGAGGATCTGACACGCCAGCCCGACGAATTGCCCCGGATCGCGATCGTGGGCCGTCCCAACGTCGGGAAATCCACCCTTCTCAACTCGTTGGCGGGTGAGAGTCGGGTGATCGTCTCAGAGGTACCGGGGACAACCAGGGATCCCATCGATGTGGAGATCGAAATGGATGGGGAGCCCTATGTCCTGGTTGACACCGCAGGGATCCGGCGCAGGCCAAAGATCACCGAAGACGCCGATTTCTACTCCGTGCTCAGGGCCAGGGAGGCTCTCACCAGTGCGGACGTGGCCATCCTGGTTGTCGATGCCACCGATGGTGTCACCCATCAGGACCAGAGGATTGCTCGTGAGGTCGTCGACGCCGGGGTTGGCCTCGTCATCGTCCTGAACAAGTGGGATGCCATCGATGAGGAACAGCGTGAGATCACCGAGATATCGCTGCCCGACAGGTTCGGCTTTGTCGCGTGGGCGCCCGCCCTGAGAGTGGCTGCTCTGACCGGCGCCAGATTGGGTCGTCTTGGGTCAGCGGTCGAAGCGGTTTTGGAGGCGAGACAGAATCGTATCGCCACGGGTCGGCTGAACCGACTCGTCAGAGCGTGGACCTCCGCCCATCCGCCCCCCGTGAGAAAGGGAAGACGACCCAAGATCCACTATGCGGTCCAAGCCGGCACCGCGCCTCCCACCTTCGTTGTGTTTCTGTCAGGTGGAGAACTGGGCGCCGATTATGTCCGATTCCTCGAGAACCGACTCCGCGACGAGGTTGATTTCACCGGCAACCCGGTGAGGATCGTCTTCCGCTCAGGAAGAGACAGATGACTGAGCCAGACCGCGCCCCTGAAGATGTCAAGGCTCCCCTGAGCTTCAAGTTGATGCTTGCTCTGACCGCCCTCTATCTCGGCTGGCGGTTGGTGCAAGGCGTGATGTGGGTGATCAATCGGCTGAGTTAGCCGCTTTCTTCTCACGACCTTGCCGCCACTTGGCGAACCAGCCGAACATGATGCCCAGAGCGAAGATGACAACCGCGAGTACCCAAAAAGGCAATGCGAAGTCGAACCAGAGGAAGTGAATGTCGCTGTCCTCGCCGTTCTGGAAGATGAATACGAGGAACAGGGCGAGAGCCCCCAGGCCAACGATCGGTCCGAGCCTGAGGCCGATCCTCCTCTGGCTGGCAGCAGGTTCCTCTCCATTGTTTCGGAACTGGTCGTCGGTCATGACCCTCCACGTGTAAGTCCATTGGGACGCTACCAATACGCGATGTCGGTGATGTGCCCAGGCTGCGAAGGTGCCGCTTCTGGTCCTCGACTAGCTCGTCCAGTACACCGCCATCCACAAGCTCCATGATGAAGGCGTCCATCTCTGTGTGTGGGTCGCTTTGAACACACGTCTTCCAACACATCGGTCGACCGGGACGGTAAACCCGGAATTGCCTGCAACGCCACCTCAGCCCCACCAACCCCACCAGATTGCGAGTGTCTCGGAGTTGTCCAGGTTGAAAGGGGCCACGTAACGTTTCAGACAGCGCATGATCTCCGCGGTGTTCAAGCCTTCGTCTCTCCGCCGTGTCACATACCTACGGGTTTCGTCGTGTGAACTCATTCGGGTGAGGATTTCGGGGTCACCGACGCCTCCCCCGACAACGCAGCTCGAGCCGCAGAGACAGCATCGGTGGGGTCGGACTTGCCCACCTTGCGGCGTTTCTGACGGTTGGGACGATCCAATTCGACCACCACGATCTCTTGATCGCCGAGGAACCTGGCCAGACCAACACCCACGATCCAGTCCCCTCAACCCCAACCTGTTCCACCTCGCCGAAACCGACCAGCCAACCCAACAGCTCCTCATAACCTGCCCGGTCGGCGGGAAACGATTCCACACCCAACAACCCACCGTTGCGATCGACTGCCGCCGCCACATGGACATCAGCATGAGTATCCACACCACCAGTAATACCTATGATTCTCATGGCCGCCCCTTTCGTTGATAGAAGGCCAAAGGGGTGGTGAAACCACCGGGACGGCGGCCGTGACCCGACCGAGCTGGAACTAGCAGTTCAACAGGTGTTCCACCGCCCGACCGGTGGAAGCCACACCAGCCCTAATCATCACTCCCAGCCGGTTATGGAGCGGACGACTGGGCGTGCTCAGCTCCTCGTGGGGTAGGGTCGTATCCACGCAGCGATAGGAGATAGGTTGCGGTATCAACGTCTCGGAATTCTGCCTGCGATCCTGATATTGCTGACGGCGTGCGGAGGGGACACCACAAAATCGGGACCGGTGACCATCGAGACCGAACTCGATTTCAGTTCGAGGACCGTCGGGGGGACCTTCGAGGTCACTGAGGGGGCTGAGATTCTCGGGTGTTCTGGCGGGACCTTCGTGGACACGCCGCAGACAACTGAAATCAACAAGCTCATGACCTGTACATCTGGGTCGAATGCGGGGACTTTCACCATCGTTTTCGCTCCCGGTGAGTAC
>JACZUI010000008.1 GCA_022573225.1 Acidobacteriota bacterium | reverse complement strand
ACGACACCAAAAACAGTAGAAACTCGTTGTCGTTACCGGCCCGGGCCGCCGACACGATCCTCTGCTGGCCGGTCTTGGTGGTCTTCACCCACAACGCCGCTGCTGACCCGACAGCCGTCGTCAAGTCGTCATCAGGTTCCGACTAAGGACCGCTCCTTACGTTCCTCTCGCGGCCGGTTGTCGATCCGAGTCAGAAGGACCTGGAAACCGGCACGGAGAAAGCAGACATGTCATGCGGAAACACGCCATGGAATTGGCGGTCGCTGCAATCACTAGGTCCCCCGAAACCGGTAGGGACCTGCCACCTGGCAAGAGAGGAGTATCGAGATGAGAAGGAGATCAATAGTTGCTATTACGGCTGTCGTGGATCATGGGCATGGCGATGGCGCCGGCCGCACTGGCGGGCGAAGCAACGAGCACGACGGTCGATTCCGTCGCACCTGGGGACCCCAGCATCACCGGAACATCGACACTGGTCAGAAATAACAATGGCGTGTCGATGACCTTTGAGGTGGTCGGTCTCGCCCCCGGCAACGGCTACTCGGCGTGGTTTTCCGTCAACGGGTTCCCACCCCCTGCGGCGCAAGCGGGCCGACGGATCGCAGGCGAGGACGGCACGGCCAGCTTTTCGGGACGTCTCGCCGAAGGGGACTTGCTAGGTAACGCCGCAACCGACGATGTCTTGATCGTCATTCTCAACCATAGGCCCAAGGACCCAGGCAACATTCGGCAGCAAATGACCGATGTGTTCACCTGTGGCGGTCCTTGCCCACCGGTACTGCACGCCTTGCACGAGGCCCCGTAAGCACACGAACTCAATCGACTCAGAGAACCCCGCCGACGCATGTCAGCGGGGTTCTCCCGTCTCAAGAAGTCGTGGTCCGGCTGGCCGCAGTAGATCGGCCCATCACGTGTTGGGTTCGCCGAGTAGGACTCGGCGCGATCGATCACATTGTGTTCGCGGCCCTTCGATCGTCTCGAGGAAGAAGTCCACTTCGAGGCGAGCTGCATAGGAAGGCCGGAGTCTTTGGCGTCGGTGATTGCCGCCACGTACTCATCGAGAACCATGTTGCGTTCGGTCACGATCCTGCCTGGTCGCCGATCTGACCAACGGCATCAATCAGCAGACTCCCAAGCGCCCGAGCCATATTGATGGTGAACGATAGGGTCACGACCATGTCCGAGTTGGCAAACGCATCGGTTCGGGTGCGAGACGACTTGATCGAGATGGAGGCGCGATCCTTTGCCGCGCTCGCCGCGCCCGGGGACTCCCTGTCTGGGGAGGAACGGGTTGCGCTGGCCGAAGTCGCCAGAGGTCTCGATGCCAACGGTCGGCTCGAGGAGTTCGCCCGTCATCTGTACTCCAACCCGGCGACGGTCGCAGCCGAGCACGTCAGAAAAGCCGCCAACGACGTCGGCGACCCGCAGACCGTCGAGACGATCGGCATCGTTGCCAGACTCTCGGCGCTGGACCGGCTCCATACGGTGCTCGGCGTCGATCCGGAGCCTCTCCCTACTCCGCAGCCCGGCCCGGCGACCGGCAAGATCACCAGAGGCCTCAAACGTCGCCGAGGACATGTACCGATGCCACCGGGGCCGATCCCGGTGTCGCTCGACCTGATCCCATCTGAGGCTGAGGCCTTTCAGGCGATGTTCGGACCTCTGTACATGACCGAGGAGCAGATGGGCGATCCGCACTTCGCTCGTGAACCAGGCTTGAACACACCTCAGCTGGAGACGATTGCGGCGCGTATCTCGATGTTCAACGAGTGCTTCTACTGAGTGTTCAGCCACGCACGGCGGCTCCGGTGGAGCGGCGAGGTACACGGGTACGACATCAAGATCGAGGGGATAGCCGATCCGGCCGTCGATGTTGGCGTCCCCGGCGGGTTGGCGTTGGTAGGTCTGGTGGACCGCATGGTCGAGGGGGACATCTCTGCCTCCCAGAGGGCCCGAGCGACCGTCTTGGAAGAACTCGGAGCGGAATCGCTTGTTGACGCTGCCGCCGTCTTCGGCAACTTCGAGATGATGAATCGAGTCGCTGAGGGCACCGGTATTCCGCTCCCCCCACAGGCGGTCGAGAGACAAGCTGAGATGATGCAGACCCTTGGTCTCTACGACATGGTGAAGAGCCAACACATCTAGAGCTCGATACTCCCTCCCGGGTGGCCCCATACCTGGCTTCATCAATCAAGGTAGTGTGGCGAACTGGCGGTTTCTGCAATTGGTCCTCCCCGGGGCGAAGGTAGGAGCTATCGATACGAGGAGGTTGTACGTGCCGTTATTAGACCTGTTCTGGGCCATGCTTTGGTTCTTCCTGTTCATCACCTGGATATGGCTGCTGATCTCCATCTTTGGCGACATATTCCGCAGTGACATGGGTGGATTCGGCAAGGCGACGTGGGTGATCTTCGTGATAATCCTGCCGTTCCTTGGTGTGCTGATCTATCTGATCGCCCATGGTGGCGACATGCAAAAGCGAGGGTTGGAGCAGGCTGCAAGCCAGCAGCGTGCCCAACAGGAATACATACAGAGCGTCGCCGGATCTGGAGACTCTTCTGCCGCCGAACTGGAGAAACTGGCGGATCTCCATAAGCAGGGTGTGCTCACCGACGAGGAGTTCGCGAGCCAAAAGGGCAAGGTGCTCGGCTCCTAAGCTCTCAATACGTTTGAAGTTGGAATCCAGCCCTTGAGCCGACTCTGAGAGGAGCCTTCGGCGTGATCCACGGGGTCGCCGTGCTTCATCACTCGGGGCGTCACATATCCGGCGGTAATCCCGCCGTCGACCACGAACTCGGTCCCAGTGACGTAGGAGGACTCATCGGAGGCGAGGTAGAGCGCAGCTTTGGCCATCTCGGCGGCTTCACCAAACCGTCCCATAGGGATGTGGACCAAACGTCTCGGCTTCCTCGCGCCTATCCGTCGATCCTCCTGGCAGTGAAGTCACGGCACACTATCCCTTCCGTCACCGACGGGCGGCTTGGAGCCGTTCTCATGTCACCATCGGGATCTCTCGTTCGCGGAGATACTCAGCGAGTTTCTCGTCGGCTCGGTCGCCGAAAAGAATCCTGACGGCTTCCTCAAGCCCGGGGGACCCGATGACGTCGCTGTCGGGTATGACCTGGGCGATCTTGGAGCGCCTGCGAAGAAAGTCCTCCAGCTTCGTGACCATCTCTGTGTCCGCAGCCAGATGTAATTCGACTCGGACATAGTCGGCGCTCTCGATGATGTCCTCGCCCATACTTGGGTCTTTGCGAATCTCATCAAGCATCCCAAAAGCGCGTCTCCCGTATCGACGCCACAACCGTTCGGAGAGGGCTTCCAGATCTTCAGTCGACCGGAGATCGTCGAGATGCATCAGCCGGGCCTGACGAAAGAACTCCTCACGGGTGTGGCTGGCCGGCTCTCCGTACCAATTCTGTGTGTCTGGCTCCAGGGGAACGCCCAGCGCCTCCACCGCGTCGGCAACCTCTTCGCCGACGTTCAGGCAGTCGGTGAGTTTCCCACCGAAAATCGTGATGACGCTTCGCTTCGCGTCAGTCTCGACTTCGTGTTTCCGCGACAGTTTGGTCCAATCGACATCTTTGCTCACGGGGCTGTCGCTTCTCACAACCAGGGGTCGCACACCACTGCGGTCGGCGATGACATCTGATGGAGTCAGCGGTGATGAAAGATCGAGACGTCGGTTGATCTGGTCCAGCAGAAAGTCACGGTCTTCATCTGTCACCTCTGTGAAAGGCGAATCGACACGGGTATCGGTTGTGCCAATCGCCGATCGCGCCCCCATCGGAATCACATAGAACAGTCGTTCGGTGTCGTCGTAAAAGGCAAGAACCCTGTCGCTTGAGGTGATCTGAGGAACAATGAGATGGGCACCTTTGGAGTACACAACCCGATGCTCGGTCCTCACCTCGAGCTGAGCATTGAGGTCACTGACGAAGGGTCCTGTCGCATTGACCAAAACGCGACAGGAGCAGGTGAAGGGGTCTCCTTCCGACTCGGTGTCCCGAAGCGTCACCAGCCAACGTCCACTTTGATGGCTGGCATCCACTACCTCGACATAGTTCGCAGCTCTCGCTCCGGCGTCGAGAGCTGACCTCACGAAGCTGAAGACGAACCTCGAATCGTTGTCCGATAGGTAGGCGTCGTAGTACTCGACCCCGCCACGAGCCCGAGCCGTGTTGACCACGGGTTCCATCTCCTCGATCTTGTTGGGGCTGAGCAACCGCGGTCGATGAGTCTTGAAGCCTCCGATCACCCAATAGGCCACTGAGCCAAGGGCCGCCAGCCACGGTCGGTACGGGGACGTGTCGTCAAGCGTGGCGAGAAAACTGATCGGCTTGACATTGTCTGGGTAGGCCTGCACCAGCCTGTTTCGAGACCGACACAGCTTTCGAACCAGCACGAACTCAAATCCCTCCAAATACTTGATCCCGCCCCAAACAAGGTTCGAGGAGGCCTGGCTGGTGAATCCACCGAAATCCCCCCGATCAACGAGGGCAACCTCGGCGCCTCGCCCGGCCAATACCGCGGCCGAGACGGCTCCGTTGATCCCGCCTCCTATGACCAGGGCATCAAACGAGCCGCCACGGATCTTGGCGATGCTTGTGCTTCGGAGTGTCACCCGCTGATGCTATCCCGGGCCCGGAAACGGTTTTCCTGACCGCGGTTGACAGTCCGCCGTTTCGTCGCCGGCGTGACTGCTAGACAGACATGATGCAACTCGACATCGACGCCATCCGAAGCCAGTTCCCGGCCCTGGCTCGGATCGAGGGTGCGACACCGGTTGCCTACCTTGATGGGCCCGGCGGCACCCAGACATCTCGCAAGGTCATCGGAGCGATGTCCAAGGTGCTCATCAACGGGGTCAGCAATCTCGAGGGCGGATTCGGAGCATCACGCGATGCCGACGAGATCGTCCATCTGGGACGGGTCGCTGTCTCCGATCTCCTTGGTGCCTCTCCAGCGGAGATCTCGTTCGGGCAGAACATGACCAGCATCACCTTCGCGGTGTCCAGGGCACTGGCTTCTACGTGGAAGCCCGGTGATGCCATCGTCACTACCAGCCTCGACCACGACGCCAACTACACCCCGTGGATCAGGGCCGCGGCCGACGCCGGGGTTGAGGTTCGTGTTGCCGAGTTCGATGACACAACGGGGATTCTGGATCCTTCAGCAATCGCGGAGGTGCTCGACGACCGGGTGCGACTCGTGGCGATATGCCTTGCCTCCAACTCGCTAGGGACGGTGGTGGACGTGACATCCATCAGCGCCATGGCCCATGAGGTAGGGGCGCTGGTGTACGTCGACGCGGTCCATGCTGCACCACATCGGCTCATCGACATCCAAAAACTCGACTGTGACTTCCTGGTCGCCTCGGCGTACAAGTTCTTCGGTCCCCACACCGGGATGCTGTTTGGGAGGCTCGAGCACCTCGCATCTCTGGACTTCTACAAGGTACGTCCCGCACCTTCCGATCCTCCAGGGAAGATGGAAACTGGCACCCAGAGCTTCGAGGCCATCGCCGGAGTCACCGCAGCAGTCGATTATCTGGCAAGTCTCTCCGGGCCAGAGGGGAATCGGAGGAAGCGTCTTGGCGAGACCTTCCGCCGGATCTCCGAGTACGAGTCCAATCTCGCCCTCCGGTTTGGGAAGGGGCTGGCGACCATCCCCGAAGCCCGGATTCACGGTCTGCCGGCAGACGACACCCGACGAGTCCCCACCTTCGCCGTCTCCGTCGCAGGCAGGGATCCGCGCGACTTGGCCTCCAGTCTCGCTGAAAGAGGCATCTACACCTGGTCAGGCCACTACTACGCAGTGAATGTGATGGACCGACTCGGGACCCTCGAGACGGGCGGTCTCCTCAGAGTCGGATTTGTCCACTACAACACCGAGGAAGAAGTCGATCGAGTGGTGGAAGCTCTGGCTTCGCTCGCCTGACGGCCAGCTGTGATGGCTCACACAGCCCGCCTCGCCGGCTCCCAACATCGCACGGCCTTCTCGGGATTTCTCCTTCCGAGCCCGTCCCCTCCCGTCAACCCCACACATCGTTCAGACAGATCGCCGCAACCACAGAAAACCGCGAACCAGATAGCGGTGGGCGGTGTAGAGGGGGTGTCCAACAAAGGATTGACACATCAGACGAACGACAACCCTTATCGCCACGGCACTTGTAATGCTCGTTGCCCTCCCTGCCCTTGCCAAAGGGATCCAAGGAGCGACCATCGACGGTCCGAGCGGCGAGTCCATCCGCCTGACCAGCGAAGGGGAACCCGGGTCCGGACGCTCTCTAGTTGAGTTCGGGGAAGCCACCGGCTTCTTTCAGCTGGTCTTCTCAGCCGACGTCACAGGAGAGGGTCTGGGGATACTCACGGAGGCGCCCACCGCGCAACTCGGACCCGAGTTCAAGATCACCTGGCATATTGAAGGGAGCGAAGTCGAGGCTCTCCTCTACCCATCGGCCGATGGCGGCGCCCTGGTGTATATGGAGCCTGGTCTACATATACCTGGGCTCGACGTGACTACCACGGGCGGCTGGTTTTCCTCCCCGGCAGATCTGGAAATGATGCTGCGCGAGTACGGTGCCGACGTGCCCGAATCGTTCGATGTGCCTGTCGCCCTGCCTGCCGACATGATCGAGAGCACTCCCGCAACTGAGGTTCAAGCCGCTCCACCGCCGCCCGTACCAACTCCAGCCACGTCTCCTCCACCCGCCGTGGCAATCGCTGGTCTGATCCTTCTTGCGGGACTGATCGGTATATGGGCGATGTGGAGGCGCCCTCGTCGCCTGAAGGCGTCGTGACGGCTTATCGACTCAGCCGATCTGGCCAGTGATGACGCAGCCCTGGCAGCCAAGGCTCGGCACGGCGATCGGGATGCCTTTGCCGTGCTGGTCCAGCAGCACAGGGATGTTGCCTTCCGAGTGGCCTTTCTTCTAACCGGATCAGCCGCAGACGCAGAGGATGCGACACAGGATGGATTCATGAAGGCTTACACCCAGATTCGACGATTCAAGCCAGGAGCCACCTTCCGGCCCTGGCTCCTGAAGATTGTCGGCAACGAGGCACGCAATCTGACTCGGTCGGGACGGAGACGACTGTCCTACGAGACGAGGGCGGGACATCAGCCCGATTCAGAATCGGCCACAACCATGCCAGAAACTGCGGCTGTGACCAATGAGACCGACCAACGCCTGATCCGAGCGGTCAACGGCCTTCCCGAGAAGGAGCGTCTTGTCATAGGCCTCCGATACTTCCTCGAGCTCTCCGAAAGCGAGGCTGCGGCAGCCGCCGGGATTCCTAGGGGAACTGTCAAGTCACGGATGTCTAGAGGGCTGGAGAGACTACGAACCCAGGTAGGGGATCTCGATGCCTGATCGATTCGAGCAGAATCTGTTTGATCTGGGCGAACGAATCTCGTACCCGACTACGCCCACATTCCATGTTCCTGAGAAGAAGCCCGCTATCCCCTGGCGCCCCCACCGGGGTTGGGTAGCCGTTGCCGGTGTGGCGACCCTTGTCCTCGTCATCGCCGCCCTTCCAGGGCCACGGGCTGCCATCGCGGATTTCTTCGGAATCGGCTCAATCGCGATCGTGGTCGTCGATGAGCTGCCGGAGGCGTCCGTCGAGCGGATTCCATCAGGAGACGAGGTTCCCCTAAGGGAGGCCACTGGGGAGGCCGCCTTCGATGTGATGACACTCAATACGGAGGCCGACGCCGTATTCCTCGACACCTCGGTGCCTGGTGGGATGGTCACGCTGGCATACGGGACCGGGCAGGGGGGATACCAACTCCTGATAACTCAACTGATCGCTGACACCGACGAACTGGCTGTGAAAAAGCTCCTGGTCACGAGGACGTCCGTGATGTTGGTCGATGTCGAGGGGAACGACGGTTTCTGGATTGAGGGAGAGCCACACATCGTCATCCTCTTTGATCGCGATGGGCATGTGCTGGAGGACTCGGCACGCCTCGCCGGAAACACACTCCTCTACACCGTCGACAATGTCACGGTTCGAATCGAGGGGGCCATCGACCTCGAACAAGCCTTAGAGGTCGCGGGTGAGCTCTCCCGCAATGAGTGACCGCTGGGTCAGTCAGCAGGCCGGGCCAGGAGTTCAAGAAGTGAGCGAACGCGCCGCTCCAGGTCATCGCGAATCGGTATCACATCCTCAACACTTCTGCCGGCGGGATCCTCCACACCCCAGTCGACGTAGCTTGGGCCCGGGTAGATAGGGCAAGTGTCGCCGCACCCCATCGTGACGACAACGTCGGCCCCTCTCACTTCATCGTCGGTCCAGCGCTGTGGCGTCTCTTCACTGATGTCGATCCCGGCTTCCGCCATTACAGCCACCGCCGCGAGATTCACGGTGTCGGCCGGCTCTGATCCGCCGGAGAACACCTCCACCCGTCCTCCCGCCAGGGCTCGCATGAACCCTGCCGCCATCTGGGACCGGCCGGCATTGTGAGTACACAGAAAAAGGACACGGGGAGCCGGGGCGGACTGGCCTTCCATGCGGTCATTCTGCCAAGACACGAATTCAACCAGTCAACCGAGCCGCCAACACAGCCCTCCGAGAAAATCCAATGCACGGCTTCGCCCGCATCTCGACAGGATCCCGGACCCGGGTCATAAGGTGCTGATGTGCTGGAGGCATGCGATGGACACCAACGGAGTAATCGTCACCAGGATGAGGCGATCGTGACGCCGGCGCGGCCCGAGATGGTCGGGAGGAAGGCGAAGGGCGCGGCGTGAACACGGTCAACCGAACCGAGCTCACACCACTGTCGTTCCTCGAACGGTCGGCGATTGTCTACCCGGACAAGACAGCGATCGTTTATCGAGAACGCGAGATCAGCTACGCCGAGATGGCGGCCATCACGACTCGGTTCGCTCGGTCTCTAGAGGCCTCAGGGATTGGGGAGGGCGACCGAGTGGCGCTCCTGTGCCCCAACATTCCCGAGTTGCTTGTGGCACATTTCGCTGTGCCGCTGCTCAAGGCCGTGCTTGTCGCCATCAACACGAGACTCTCTCCGGAGGAGATCGGGACGATCCTCGACCATTCGGGCGCAAAGATCTTGATCGGGGACAGCCAGTTACTGGCGAACATCGCCCCGGTCGTGGGGGAACTCGCCGCGTTGGAGGAGATCGTCAACATCGACGACCTCGAAGTAGCTGTCGCCTACGAGACAACGACTTGGGATGACTTCCTGGCGAGGGGATCGAACAACCCACTTCCCTGGGAAGTGGACGATGAAGAGCGAACCATCTCGATCAATTACACCTCAGGAACGACAGGTCAGCCGAAGGGTGTCATGTATACCCATCGTGGCGCCTATCTCAACGCCCTCGGTGAAATCATCCACTCCGGCCACACCCCTGAATCGGTGTACTTGTGGACGCTTCCGATGTTTCACTGCAACGGGTGGTGCACCACGTGGGGAGTCACCGCCATCGGAGGCACCCATGTGTGCCTCCGCGGGGCCGACCCGGCGGAGATCTGGGCGCTCATCGACTCTTGCGCCGTCACCCACTTCAACGCCGCCCCAACCGTGCTGATCAACCTGGTGAACGCCCCCGAGGCCCATCCGTTCCCTCAGATGGTGACGGTCACCACGGCCGGTGCCCCTCCGAGCCCGACGATCATCGAGGCGATCGAAGGGCTGGGCGCCCGGTTGGTCCATGTCTACGGCCTCACCGAGACCTACGGACCGCACACCGTATGCGAGATGCAGGATGGATTCGACGACTTGGGGGTAGCAGAACGAGCGCAGTTCCTCGCCCGTCAGGGAGTTTCCTACCTCATCGCCGACCCGACTCGCGTCGTCGACGCCGAACTGGTCGACATAGAAAAGGACGCCACAACGATGGGCGAGGTTGTCATGCGGGGCAACAACGTCATGAAGGGCTATTACGACAACGCCGAAGCCACCGAGACGGCCTTTGATGGTGGTTACTTCCATTCCGGAGACATCGCGGTGTGGCATCGCGATTCGTATATCGACCTGAGGGACCGCTCCAAGGACATCATCATCTCCGGTGGTGAGAACATCTCAACCATCGAGGTGGAGCAGGCTATCGCTTCACACCCCGCCGTTCTCGAGAGCGCGGTGATCGCCATCCCAGACGAGAAGTGGGGGGAGCGCCCCAAGGCGTTCGTCGTGCTCAAACCGGGAAACACGACGGACGGCGCCGAGATCATCAGACACGTCAGAGACCGGCTGGCTCACTTCAAGGCACCCGATAGCGTCGACATCGTTTCGAGTCTGCCCAAGACCAGCACCGGCAAGATCCAGAAGTACGCGCTACGTGAGAAGGAGTGGATCGGCGTCGACAAGCGGATCCACTAGTGGACCGTCACGAGGAGCCTGCTGGTCGACGCGGCGGTGTAGAGCAAGACGTTGCGGTATGGGTTCGACCCTATGGGGTCCGGGCACCCTTGAGTGCCACCGTCCGCCCATCGATCTGAAGTTGGGCCTCGAGGACTCCAGGGGCACCGTCTTGCACCTCGACAGCTTTGGCACCCGCGACCCAGGATCGGAGCCTCCCGCCCCCGGATAGCAAGATCTTCGTCACTCCCCCGGTCTCCACGCGGTGATCCACATCCGCTTGTCCCGGAAGCTCCTCGGGTGCCACCAGCCACTGGATCAGCAGCGGGAGGGACCTGGCACCGATCATCTCGTTGATGCCGATGAGTTTCCACGCGAGCCGAAAACCGTCAGGTCGGATCCTCGACATCGCCACTTCCTCGAGTCCGAGGCGTCGGGCTATCGGGGCTAGATCGTCGGTTCGAAGCGCGATGGCATCGACCTCGAACGGACCACCGGAATGAGAAGATACCCAGGAACCAAATGAACTCTGATCCGCCTCGACCTGGTCGACGACGGACACCAACTCGATGTAGTTCGGTCCAAGGGGAATGATCCGGTTGGCGGTGCCGTGGCTCGGATGATGACCTCCCTCCACAGAGAGAAGACCGTGCCTCTTCTCGAATTCGTCGGCCGCGGCTCCCAGGTCGGCGACGCAAATGATCAGATGGTCGATGTCTAGAACCATCGGCTCAGTCTTACACTTCATGGCGAATGAAGCGCCGAACAAGTCCAACATGAGAATCGGCGTACTTGCGACCGGCGAAACCGCGGTGCGAGCGGCACACTCCCTCTCTGCCCATCCCGGGATCGATCATGTCGTGGTTATCGGACCCGCCAGGAGCAAGAACTTCCCAGTGGTCGAGTCAGCTGAAGGTTGCGACTTTCTCCTGGGTGTAGGGCCGCAGGCTCCTGCGAAGGCGCGCCACCATGGCGTGCCTCTCATCTGGGACGGAGAGGATGAGGCGCCAGGTGTCACTGTTTGGGGGGCATCCCCACGTGGCCTGGCCCTGGCAATGGCCGCCGGAGAACCCGACCCACAGCTGGTGGCCCTGGCACATCCCGCGCTCGATGCCGGCACCGATCGACAGATTCGATTTCCCGACCCGATTGGAGCCTCGGAGGCGACAGATACGACTTTTTCTGGTCAGCGATTGGCCGTAGCGAAATCGGCAACACCCTTTGCCGCATGTTTGGTCAGATCCGCAGGCCGCAGCGTGACGGTCGTCGACGACGGGCGATTCATGAGCGGCGTGACCCTCGCCGCCGGGATAGCACTGGTCGGCTCGGACCCCACTCCCGTGTGGGGCGAGCCATATCCCTATCTGGTGGCAGCGACCAGCATGGGTTTGGTGATGGGCGAGGGATAAAGGTGGCGTGTCCGCCATTCCCCTTTTGCTCCCCGGCCCCGTTTCTCCCCCGGCCCGACGAAACCGCCCGGGGTTAGAGCTTGACCGGCGGGCTCTCCTGAGTGGGGATGTCGGCCTGGTTGTCTGGCGCGACTGTGATCGGCGAGCCATTCTCGTTTCGGTAGTCCGTCGGTGGATGCAGGACTGGAGCTGGGACGACAACCGGATTGAGGGTTTCTTCGAGGACGACGACCTCAATTCCTCCGACTACGTCAGAGACGAGGTTGTAGGTGATGGCCAGAGTCACGGTCGCGCCGGTCATGACGACCCACCATGCAACGGATCCGAAGACCAGGACCCGGAAAAACTGCTCAACATTGGCAAAAGGCTGACTCCCCGGATCGATGAGAGTGATCTCAACGAGGAACTCGGTCAGCCGATGAGGGAGACCGGACCGTTCCAGAACCGACCAGAAGATCACGCCGCCAAGAACCACTGCTAGCCCGATCACGGCCCACAGCACAGCCGAGACCTTCAAGGCGGTCCAGGGATCGATCTTTCGAATTATTCGTCGTACCCGGCGAACGGTTGCCATCTGGGCTCCTGCGTATCGGGCAAGTCTAAGAGCGACCCCCCGGTGTCTAACGACACTGCGGTCTGGAGAGGTTCCTCAGCCCTCGTCGTCGTAAACGATCTCGAAAGCCGACAGCTCGTTGCCCTCGCCGACGTCGATCACCTTGACGCCGGTCGAATCGCGCTTCTGGCGGCTGATCTTGCCTACCGAAGTGCGAATTCCGATTCCCGCCGACGAGATGAGGAACACATCGTCTTCCTTGGAGACGGCGCGGGCTCCAACCAGATTCCCCCGAACTCTGGTGATCTTGAATGCCTTCACGCCTATGCCACCGCGGGTCTGACGTCTGAACTGCTCCATGCTGGTCCGCTTGCCGTACCCACCAGAGGTCACCAGCAGAACCTCGTCACCGTCCACGTTGGAGACGGCACCCACGACCTGATCCCCCTCACGGAGTCTGATACCTCGAACGCCCTGAGTTCCGCGGCCCATGCTCCTCAGGTCGGACTCTGCGAACCGAATTCCCATCCCGTTTCGGGTGAAGATCAAGAAGTCGTTCTTGCCGGTGGTGGTGCGAACGGATACGAGCTCGTCGTCGTCCGCCAGCTTGATGGCGACCAAAGTCTGGTTTCGGGAGTCGTACTCCTTGAATTCGGTCTTCTTGGCCTGGCCCTTCTTGGTCACCATGACCAGATATCGACCCGTCTCATAGTCGCGGGTATCGATGATCGCCTGCACCTTCTCCTCCGGTCCGAGCGGCAGCACCGCCTGGGCGAGGACACCCTTGGCCGTCCGAGACTGGCGCGGAATCCCATGGGCCTTGATCCGGTGTACCAGCCCCTTGTTGGTGAAGAAGAGCAGGTAGGCGTGGGCGGTGGTGTGAACCAGATGTTGAATCACATCCTCGCCATGTACCTCGGCAGCCTTCACCCCGCGGCCCCCTCTCCCCTGAGTCCGATAGGTGGATGCGGTCACCGACTTGATGTAGCCGGCCTGAGACACAGTCACGATCAACTCATCGTCGGCGATCAGGTCTTCGAGGCTGAGGTCGCCCTCATCAGGGATGAGCCGACTACGACGATCGTTGGCGAAACGATCCTTGATGTCCTCGAGGTCTTCCTTGATGATCGACCACCGGCGCTTGGGGTCCGCGAGAATCGACTCGAGCTCAGCTATCACGCCTTGCAACTCGGCCAACTCCGTCCGCAGCTTGTCAACTTCCAGCGCGGTGAGCCGCCGCAGGGGCATGTCGAGAATCGCGTTGGCCTGGATCTCGGAGAACTCGAACCGCTCCATGAGGTTGGTACGCGCCTCAGCCGTGTCAGACGATCCCCGGATGACTCTGATGACCTCATCGATGCTGTCGACGGCAGTGATCAACCCTTCGAGGATGTGAGCCCGAGCGTTTGCCTCATCGAGACGGAAACGGGTCCGCCTCTCGATGACCTCCATCTGATGATCGAGGTAGTACCCGGTGATGTCGGCCACGTTGAGGGTGCGGGGCACCCCGTCGACCAGTGCCACCATGTTGTATGCGAAGGAATCCTGGAGCGGCGTGTTCTTGTAGAGCTGGTTCAGCACCACCTGCGGGATCGCGTTCTGCTTGAGCTCGATGACGAGGCGAATGCCGACCCGATCGGAGGATTCGTTGCGAACCTCTGCGATTCCGGTCATCTTCTTGCTTTCCACGTGGAGCTTGATCTTGGAGATGATCCGTTCAATGGAAACCTGATAGGGGAGTTCGGTGACGATGATGGCGGTGCGACCTTTCCTGACCTCCTGGACATCGCACACTGCCCGGATCTTGACCGAGCCCCGTCCTGTGGTGAGAGCATCGCGTATCCCGGAGACACCGACCAGGAATCCACCGGTGGGAAAGTCGGGGCCCTCGATGAACTGCATCAGTTCCTCGGAGTCGGCATCTGGGTTGTCGATTACGTGCAGCGCGGCGTCGATCACCTCACCGAGGTTGTGCGGCGGTATGTTGGTTGCCATCCCCACGGCTATGCCCTGTGACCCGTTGACCAGAAGGTTGGGGAACCGCGCCGGCAGCACCGAGGGCTGCTGCAACTCACCCGAGTAGTTGTCGACGAAGTCGACAGTGTTCTCCTTTATCCCATCCAACAGGTGGGTGGAGAGCTTGCTCAGACGGCACTCGGTGTAGCGAGCAGCACCCGGCGGGTCGTCAACCGTGCCGAAGTTGCCCTGGGGATCGATCAGCTGGTGTCGCATCGAAAAGCTCTGGCCCATGCGCACCAGCGCGTCGTAGATCGCCTGATCACCGTGGGGGTGGTAGTTGCCCATGACATCTCCGACGACCTTCGAGCACTTGCGATGGGCCGACGTCGGACTGATGTTGTTCTCGAACATCGAATAGATGATCCGACGATGAACCGGTTTGAGACCATCGCGCACGTCGGGCAGTGCTCGAGAAACAATGACGGACATGGCGTAGTCGATGAAGCTCTGCTCCATCTCGTTGGTGATCTCGACATCAAAGGTGCCTGATGTTGGTTCCAAGGTTCCGTCGCTCACGGGGTATCTGCTCCTGGCCTACACATCGAGGAATCTGACATCGTCGGCGTTACGCTGGATGAAGGCCTTGCGGGAAGGCACGTCGTCGCCCATCAGGACTTCGAATACCTCCTCCGCCCTGGCGGCGTCGTCCATCTCCACTCGCAACAGCGTTCGTGTTTCCGGATTCATGGTGGTGTCCCACAACTCACCGGGGTTCATCTCGCCGAGACCCTTGAAACGAGTGGGCTTGACCTTGGGATGGTCCTGCTTGAACGCCGTGAGCTCGGCCTCGTCCTTGAGATAGTGGACTTTCGAGCCCACCTTGACCCTGTAAAGCGGCGGTTGGGCGATGTAGACCATGCCTGCCTCGATGAGACCGCGCATGTGGCGAAACAAAAGCGTCATCAAGAGCGTCCGGATATGGGCACCGTCCACATCCGCGTCGGTCAGGATCACCACCTTGTGGTAACGAGCCTTGGAGACGTCGAAATCCTCACCGATACCGGTTCCCATCGCAGTGATGATGTCCTGGACCTCTGCGTTCTGAAGGGCCTTGGCCAAGCGAGCCTTCTCGACGTTGAGGATCTTGCCCCGGATGGGGAGGATGGCCTGGATGGCCGAGTCGCGCGCTGATTTGGCCGGGCCGGCCGCTGACTTGCCCTCAACGATGAACACCTCGGATTCGGCGGGGTCGCGGCTGGAGCAGTCAGCCAGCTTGTCCGGCAAGCCACCGGATTCGAGACCAGACTTTCGGCGGGTGAGTTCCCGAGCGCTACGGGCAGCCTCGCGTGCCTTGGCTGCGCTGATGCACTTTTCGACGATTCGCCGAGCCTCCGTCGAGTACTTCTCCAGCCACTCCGGGAGACGCCGATTGAGCGACTTCTCCACAAACGAACGGATCTCGGTGTTTCCCAACTTCGTCTTGGTCTGCCCCTCGAACTGAGGTTCCTTGACCCGAACCGAAAGAACCGCTGTCAGGCCTTCTCTGACGTCTTCGCCGGTCAGATTGGAGTCTTTCTCCTTGAGCAGGCCCTTCGACCGGGCAAACTCATTTATCGACTTGGTCAGCGCCTTCCGGAACCCCTCTTCATGGGTTCCTCCCTCGTGGGTGTTGATGTTGTTGGCAAAGGAGAGAACCGACTCGGTGTAGGACGTGGTCCATTGCAAGGCCACTTCGAGTTCGGCCTCACCCCCAATGTCGGCGATGTCAATGACATGGGCATGTAGAGGATCTCGCTTGGAGTTGAGATGCTTGACGAAGTCGACCAAGCCGCCCTTGTAGAGGAAGGCCACTTCGCGCGGTTCTCCGTCGCGCTCGTCGGTGAGGGTGATGCGAAGCCCGCGGTTGAGGAAGGCCGTCTCCCGAAGGCGAGAAGCGATCGTGTCGTAGTCAAAGGTGACTGACTCGGTGAAGGTTTCCGTGCTCGGCCAGAATCGGATCGTGGTACCGGTCTTCTTTGCCGGCCGAATCTTCTTCGGCTCCTTGGTCTTCGGCTTCCCGTCCCTGAACTCCTGAAAGTAGACGTTCCCACCGCGACGAATCTCTGCCTCGAGTCGGCTGGAGAGGGCATTGACCACGGAAACGCCGACACCGTGGAGCCCACCTGAGACGGTGTACGCACCTTGTTCGAACTTTCCTCCGGCGTGGAGCGTGGTCAGAACCGTCGTGAGTGCGGAGCGTTTGGTTTTCGAAAGCTTCTCGATGGGGATGCCACGACCATCGTCAGAGACTTCAACCCCACCGTCGGCTCGAAGAGTGAGGTCGATCTTGGAGCAGAACCCCGCCATCGCCTCGTCGACGGAGTTGTCGACCACCTCCCAGATGAGATGGTGAAGCCCTCTTGGGCCAGTTGTGCCGATGTACATACTCGGTCGTCGGCGAACCGCCTCCAACCCCTCGAGAACTGTGATGTCCTTGGCTTCGTAACTATCCCGCGTCGCCGTCACGACCCTCCTAGATGACCTGGCTCAATGGAGATTCCCGGCTGTGCCGAGGGAAAATTCCACGTTTGTCATTTTATAGGATTTACCTGACAAAAACCAATCGCACAAGACCCTTGTGACGTCAATTTCGGGGGGGCGGACGAACCTCGATCTGATCGATCACCCCGGGTCCGAAACGCTCGATGAGAGCCTCGAGGAGACTCGCCTTTCCATACCGGAGAAAGGCCACCATGGACGGAGCCGAAGTCTCGACGATCAACGACTTGCCCTTCAACACAATGGGCCGCGAACGGCCCTTCCACGGCTCCCCTGCGAGGGTGTCCCACTCATCCACGAGCTGGGACATCACGATCGGATCGGGCAAGCCCATCTTCCTGAACAGCTCGTCGAGGGAAGTTTCGAATGAGCTGAGGTCGCCGTCGCCGGTCATCTCGATATGCCGTCGCCAACGGTCCATTGCAAGCCGGTGAGAGGCACGTCCTCGGGCCTGGCGCTGGTGATGATCGTCTGGGTGTCTTCGGGGAGTGATGCCGCCAGGGCTTCCGATCGGCCCGCATCAAGCTCAGAGAACACATCGTCGAGCAACAGAATGGGGCTTTCGCCATACAGGTCTCCGATTGCTCGATGGCTGGCAATCTTCACCGCGAGTGCTATCGATCTCTGTTCCCCCTGGCTGGCATGGGTACGGGCTTCCGAGTGGTTCAACCTGAACCCGGGCTCGTCCCGATGAGGGCCCACAGTGGTAAGTCGCCGATCGAGATCGGCTTGTCTGGAGGCTTCCAGGGCTTGGGCCAAATCATCGGCGTAGTCACCGGCCGTGCGGTTGCCCAGCGTCCCGTCGCCCCAGGTTGCTCGGTAGCCAAGAGCTGCCTCCAGGCCGTCACTCGAGATCTCGCCATAGGCCACGGCAAGGAGCGGAGCCAGGAGTCCCGTTGCCTTGGCGCGCCGAGCCAGCACTCTTCCACCCGCCTGGGCCAATCGAGAATCCCAGACTGACAGGGTGGTCTGATCCCGGTCGCCCGACTTGAGGAACGCATTTCGCTGTCGGAGCGATCTCTCGAACTCGGCCTGGTCGAGATGAGCCGCCGGCCAGAACTGCACCGCAATCTCATCCAGGAGGTCACGTCGATAGCTGGGACCGCGCTTTACCAGATCGAGGTCGTCCGACAGAAAGGCAACCACTCGGAGGACACCCAACATCTCTGTGCTACGTCGAAGTCTGTTCTTGTCGACCTGAACTTGTCGCGGGCCCGACCTGTTGAGCTGAATCTCTATGAGACGCTCTCGATCCTCTCCCGATACAGCCGCCCGAATCACGGCAGCTCCGGCATCGTCGGCGATCAGCTCTGAATCCGGAACCGATCGGAAAGACTTCAGACCGGCCAAATAGCCAATAGCCTCGAGGACATTGGTCTTCCCGGTGGCGTTCCGACCGACAAGCACGTTGACACCGGGATCAGGGGCCCACTCGAGTGATTGATAAGACCTGAATTGAGAAAGTGAGAGCCAGTCAACCCGCATTCAGACCCGGACGGGCATCAAGAGGTAGATGTAATCCCCTTCGCCACCGTCGTCCAGCACACTGGGCTTGAACCCGTCGATCACCCGGATCCTGATCGAGTCACCCGATATGACGGTCACACCCTCTTGTAGGTAGCGCGGGTTGAAGGCAATTGTGACTTCCTCGTCGGTGCCGGAGAATTCACCTTCCAGGTGTTCGGTCTCCCCGCCCACATCCTGCCGGCTGACTGTCACCTCTACCCCACCGTCTGTCAGCTTCAGACGGACCGGGATGTGATCCTCGGCAACGAGGGCCACGCGACCCAAAGCGTCGAGAAGTGCTTCTTTCTCCAGTATCACCTGGTTCGGATACGTGTCCGGAAGAAGCGATTGATACTTAGGGAAACTGCCATCGATCAGTCGGAGTCGAAGCATGCCCTTGTCCGAACTGAACACGGCCTCACGATCGCCCAACTGGGCAGTCACCTTCGAGGATCCGATGGTCCTCGGCAATTCCCGGAGTCCCCGCGCCGGAACCAGACCTGTGCCTTCAAGCCCCACCCCTGCCAGATCCTTCTTGGCGAGACGATAAGAGTCGGTAGCCACCATTCTCAGCCCGGCCTCGGAACTCTCGAACAGCACACCGGTGAGGATGGGACGTGCTCCATCGCTCGACGCCGCGATGGTCACCTGACCAACTGCCTCAGCGAGAGCCTCGCCGTCGACCTCAACACCATCGACGACGACGTCGTCCAGCACCGGGAAATCGTCGATAGTCAGTGGACGAACCGTGAACCGGGGCCCATTGCCTTCAATCTCGACGTCATTGTCCTTGACGCCGATGGTGACCTGGCCGGCGGGCATTTTTCTAACCGCCTCGGTGAGGAGCCGACCCGGTATCACAACTCGACCCTCCTCGAGGACATCGACCTCTGCCGAGGTCGTCACCGTCATGTCCAGGTCGGTCCCGGTGACCCGAAGAATCGATCCGGCAACCTCACAGAGAAGGCCCTGGAGAACAGGCAAAGCGGTGCGAGTTCCAACGGCGCGGTTGGCACGGACGAGAACGTCTGCGAGATCATCCCGCTGCGCTCGGATTCTCACAAGGATGTTTCCCTTCTTCTATGTTCTTGAGACTTCATTATCAGAGTATTAGTCGTAGTAGGGGGTTGTGGAAGTGTGGATAGCAAAGAAAATCTCCGGTGGCAACTGGCCAAAGGCCTGTGCATCTCCCTGGTGAGCAATCGCGAACAAGTCGGTGATGCCAGTGGATAACTCAGGAGGCTGTGGATATCCCGCCACCTTTCCTCAGGTCCTGTGTGAGTTGGGTGACCCGGTCAAAGACGGCTCTGTCGGACCGAAGAATCCTTTTTACCTTCTCTACCGAATGAAGAACGGTGGTGTGGTCTCGCTGGAACTGGGCCCCGATTTTGGGAAGGGATAGGTCTGTGAGTTCGCGGCAGAGATACATCGAAATCTGTCGGCACAGAACCAGCGGCTGCCGCCGGGATGGGCTGAGAACATCTTCCACCGAAAAACCGTAGGCAGCGGCGGTGGTTCGGATGATGGTTTCAGGTCCGAGCGGCACAGGCTCATCGGGGGTCACAATGTCCTGGAGCACCCGTTGGGCTGTCTCCAGATCGATGTCCTGGCGGTTTAGAGCAGACCATGCAGTGACTCGGGTCAGAGCACCTTCGAGCTCTCGGATGTTGTCTGAGACAAGACCAGCGATGTGCTCGAGAACCTCCAGAGGAACCGGACGAGGAGCGAATTCGGCGTTGCGTCGCAGAATCGCCAACCGGGTCTCGACGTCTGGGGGCTGGATATCGGTGAGAAGCCCCCATTCGAATCGGCTTCTCAGCCTGTCCTCGAGCGTCGAGAGGTTCCTTGGGTGGCGGTCGGAGCTGATCACCATTTGCTTGCCCGATTCATACAGCGAGTTGAAGGTGTGAAAAAACTCCTCGAGGATCTGCTCCTTGCCCTCAAAGAACTGAACATCGTCGAGGAGAAGGATGTCGACCGACCGATAGCGTTGTTTGAAGTTGTCGGGACGCTTGCGACGGATTGAATCGATGAAATCGTTTAGGAAGTTCTCGGACGAGACGTAGTGCACGACGAGGGATGGGTACATCTCCAGGGCCTCATGCCCCACCGCATTGAGAAGGTGGGTCTTGCCGAGACCGGCCCCGCCATAGATGAACAGTGGGTTGTAGTGAGCCCCGGGCTGCTCCGCAACGGCCATGGCGGCCGCCCACGCGAAACGGTTTGATTGTCCGACGACAAAGCTTTCGAATCGATATCTCGAGATGAGGGCGGTGGAGGGTGAGGTTGTGGTGGTGGCGACCGTGGCATCGTCTTGTTTGGCATCCGGCTTGGCAGCCGAATCCTCGGCCTCGGCCGGCTGCGTCTCGCTCACCCGGAATTGAGGAGTGGCATCGGGCCCATACACGTCACGAAACGCATTTGTGACCAGGTCACCATGTTTGTCGAGCACCCAGCGCAAGTGGAACTCGGAGGGGGCGACGAGAACTGGTAACTCTCCACGAAAGTCGGGCTCGAGCCGAGAGAGCCAGGTCTCCCAGTTGCTCGCTGAAACTCCACTTATCAGATTTTCTTGGAAGGATTTCCAGTTGTCGGGCGTCTGTTGTGCTTGTGCCAAGATTTACTCCTCCCACCAATGCGAGTTATCCACAGATCCATCCACATCTGTGGAAAGGACTGTGAAGATCGAGCGGGCCGCGTTCAATTGTTGTCTCGGGGCGGTCACGTCACCAGCAATGGCGGGGAAGTCGAAGACGGTCTCAGGGCCGAGGCAGCGGAGTATCGGTCAACGGAATGCAGCTAGTCAAGAACGCGAGAATCGTCGTTGGGGATTTCTCAGCATGGCCTTTTCCACAGTAAACCCGCAGGTAGTGGGTGATTTTTCCAGACTCTGGAGCGTGGTCGAAGCTCTCGAAAGGCTAAAAACGGGGTTCAACTTCTTTTCGCGATTTAACCGGTATCTTCGCGGATCACATCTCGGGCGCCCATCCTGGAGCAGAGTTTGGCCGTGTGGGGACTTTGACATAGCTCCGAAAATATCCGTAACCTGGGGCGACTACCTCCCCTCGACCCCCTGGTTTTTGTTATGAAAAGAACCTATCAACCCAAGGTGCGAAGACGTAAGAGACGTCATGGATTCCGTCATCGGATGCACGACCGGGCCGGTCGCGCCGTTCTCAAGTCGCGTCGCCAAAAAGGCCGGAAGCGTCTCGCCGCCTGATCTTGAATCCTTACGCTCCCCTCGCGACTTTCGAAGAGTGCTCAATGAGGGAAAGCGATACCGGTCTGGAGGTCTCGTCGTCGTGGCGTCCTCCGAGCATCCCGGACCAGCACGTTACGGGCTCGTAGTATCGAAGAGTTCGGGAAACGCGGTTACCCGGAACCGGATCAAGAGAAGACTGCGTCACTGCATCCGGAGCTTGCAGCTCAATCCAGGACATGACTACGTGATTATCGCCTCACAACAAGTTGCCGATGTGCCCCACACCAGGCTGCAGGGGTGGTTGGAGCGCGCCATGAGGGAGCTTGCCGATGTCTGACTCCTTGGGACGGGCCACCACTTATCTCCGTCCCCGCAACCTTGTGCTGCCACTAATCTTGATTTACCAGAAATTGGTAAGTCCTACCTTGTCGGTCAACTGCCGGTACCAGCCGACCTGCTCGCATTACAGCTTCGAGGCGATCGAGCGGTTTGGGATTTTTCGGGGAGGGTGGCTCGGCATCAAGCGGATCGGTAGGTGTCATCCGCTTCGTCCCGGAGGCTATGACCCCGTCCCTGAGAAATGGAGAGCAGGCTGATGATTGGAGACCTTTTCGCCCGGCTGCAGCAGTTGCTGGGCACCGTGCTCTCGTTTTATTACGACTTCCTCACTCCCACCTTCAGTGATGGATGGGCTTATGGCCTTTCCATCATTCTGCTGACCATCACCATCAACCTGGTGCTGTTCCCGCTTACCCTCAAGCAAACCAGGGCGACCAGGGCTTTCACCGAGATTCAACCGAAGATCAAGAAGATTCAGGCCGAGTACAAGGACGATCCGCCGGAGATGCAGAAGCGTCTCATGGCCACCCAGAAGGAGGCCGGCGCCACTCCGGGAGGGTGCTTGCTACCGATACTGGTCCAGATGCCGATCTGGTTTGCCCTGTTCCGGCTTCTCCAGACTCCGATCAAGTATGAGATCGACTCCGAAACCAATGAGCTCATTCTTGATGCCGGACGGCCCGTCATCGATGCTCAGGCCATCCAGCCGGTAGATCCGACATCCGCTCTGGGTTTGACCCTCGATTCCACCGGCGGCTTCGTAAATGACAGCCAGACGTGGGTGTCCGGTCTCGAAATGGATCCGTTCCTGGGTATGAATCTTGGTGTCAGACCGTCCGACGCGATGAAGATCGGTCTTCTTGTCGCTCTCCCATACCTGGCCTTGATGGCCATCATGGTGGCGACCCAGTATGTCCAACAATGGCATGCCACCTACGGTCAGGATCGGCCTAACCAGAAAGGCGCCGGCGCACAGCAGGCAATAACCCGAATAATGCCCTTGTTCATTGGCTTTATTTCCTACAATTTTCCGGCCGGACTGGTGCTCTACTGGTCGACCAGCAACCTGTTCCGGCTAGGACAGCAAGTCGTGATTTTCAAGATCGATGGGCGCCCAACCCCGCCGGGAACCGCCGCCAAGGAATCGGGTCCCACCCCGGACCCCGCGGCATCAGAACCCAAGAAGCCACAGCAGGGTGCCTCGAACAAGCGCCGTCGGCGCAAGAGGAGGTGACGTGAGTTACGTCGAAATTGAGGTTCGTGCCAAATCGGTCGACCTCGCGGTAGAAGCGGCAATGCAGGAGCTCGGTGTCGAAGATCGGGAGCATGTTGCGGTTGAAGTATTAGTTGAGCCCGAGAAGGGATTCCTCGGATTTGGGGGGCAGGATGCAGTTGTTCGAGTCAAACACCGCAAGCCAAGAAAACGCCGAAATGATCGGCGTCGCAAGGCACAAAGCCGATCAAGATCGAGTTCGAAGCAGCAGGATCGGTCTCAATCGGGTAATAATGGTCGGAACCGGAACCAGGGCAGAAGCCAAGGCAAAGGACGAGATGTGAGTGGTCAACAAGGGGATCAACCAAAAACCGACGACCGACCTATCGTCGGCCTCGAAGAGCAGGCACGGATTGCCCGCGAGTTTCTCGAGGGTCTGGTGGCCGCATACGGTCTGGAGGGAACCGTCGAGACCTCGATCGACGATGACGTGATCGTGGCCAACGTGAACGGTGAGCAAACCGAGGCGTTGGTTGGGGTGCGAGGGTCGGTTCGCTCATCTATCCACGAACTCACCCGAACCGTACTTCAGCGATACAGCCAGGACACGGCCAGGCTGCGTCTCGACATTGCCGGATACGCGGAAAGACGTAGGCAGGCATTGACGATTTATGCCGATCAGTTGATCGACCAACTCACCTCAGATGGTGGGGAGATCATGCTGGAGCCGATGAGCGCAGCCGACCGAAAAGTCATCCATGATGCTGCCGCGGCGCGAGATGGAGTGACTTCGTACTCCGAGGGCGAGGCTCCTAGACGATATGTCGTTCTGGCCGCCGAGGCCGGTTCGTCTGAGGACGTCGGCAATGCCGAGGACGCCGGCAATGCCGAAGACGTCGGCGAGGCCGAGGACGCAGGCGAAGAGGAATAGCACAACGGCGATGAACCAAGTAATGGCCCGGGGTCTCCCCGGGCTATTTTGCTTCACGTGGAACCTTGCCTTCTTGAGGTGGTCCCTGTGAGGGAACGTATCCGACGATGAGCCGGACGGGGGCGGAAGAAGACTGGAAGCGGAGCGCAAGGTGGGCCGGTGTCGATCTCAGGGTCGACATGGTGGAAAGACTGGCCAGGTATCGCGACTGGCTGATCGACGAGGCGGTGCCGGCCGGGGGAATTGGCCCCTCCGAGGCGACGAAGGTGGATCGTCGTCATATCGCTGACTCGATTCTCTTTTCCATCGTCATCGATGATTCTTCGGATGAAGTCTGGGATCTCGGCTCCGGGGTGGGCCTTCCCGGAATTCCGCTGGCGGTCCTCCACCCGGCCGTCGAGTTTGTCCTGCTCGATCGGTCGAGGCGGCGTACAACATTGACCCGACGCGCAGTTCGGATCCTCGGTCTGAAGAATGTTGAGGTGCGACAAGGGGAAATTGCGGACGCCCCGTCAAGCATCTCCACAATTGTCTCCCGGGCGACTCTTACTCCAGACGTGGCTCGACGGGAACTGGGTGGGCGTCTCGGGACCGGCGGCCGGGCTCTGATCGGAGGTTCCTGGGATTCGCGACCGTCCTATCAGGGCTGGAAGACGGTTCACGTTCCCGCTTCGGTTCTTGACCAGGATGTCTGGCTCCTTATGATGCAGCAATCGTGACCGACCGTCATCCCCGCATAGTTGCTCTGGCCAATCAAAAGGGAGGCGTCGGAAAGTCCACAACCGCGATAAACCTGGGTGCCGCGCTGGCCTTTCAGGGTGTCAAGGTTCTTTTGATCGATCTTGACCCCCAGGGAAATGCCACCAGCGGGCTCGGAATCGACCGGGGAGCCATCAAGCTTTCCATCTACGATGTCATCCTCAAGGAGGCAGAATTGGCTGATGCGGTCGAGCCGACCTCGGTGAAGAATCTGTTTGTTGTTCCGGCAACGATTGACCTAGCCGGGGCCGAAATCGAGTTGGTAACTCAGTTTTCACGTGAAACACGTCTTAGATTGGCAATTGAGCAGACCAATCAAGACTATGACGTCGTGCTGATCGACTGCCCACCTTCACTTGGATTGCTCACCGTCAACGCCCTGGCCGCGGCCGACGAGGTGTTGATCCCGATCCAGTGTGAGTACTACGCCCTGGAGGGTCTGAGTCAACTGCTCAAGAATATCGATCTCGTTGCCTCAAATCTCAATCCCGGCTTGAAGGTTGGAGGAGTGGTGCTGACCATGTTCGATGCCAGGACCAATCTGTCCCGGGATGTCGCCACCCAGATACGGAAGCATTTCGGTGACATCGCCTACCGGACGGTGATTCCGCGATCGGTTCGTCTTTCCGAGGCGCCATCGTTTGGCGAGCCTATCGAGGCGTTTGACTCAATGAGCCGGGGCGCCATTGCATATCGACACCTCGGCAAGGAGTTCAGGAAGAGAAACGGATTGCAGGAGGTGGAAGGATGACTGGGAGAAGGTCGGGTTTGGGGCGAGGTCTTGAAACCCTCATACCCACCCGAGAAGACGAAGAGGCCTCCGGCTTTCGCAATGTGCCCCTCGATCAGATCGAGCCCAACCCCGATCAGCCTCGTCGCCGTTTCGACGATGAGACCCTGGAGGAACTTGCTGCATCGATGAACGAGGTCGGTGTGCTTCAGCCGGTGGTGCTGACAGCAGTCGACGACGGGTACCAGCTGATTGCCGGGGAGCGCCGATGGCGAGCTGCGAAACGGGCGGGCCTGGTGGATATCCCGGCCGTCATCCGGGAGACTGCCGGGCGATCAACACTGGTCGAAGCCCTGGTGGAGAATGTGCAGCGTCAAGACCTGACGGCCATCGAGGAAGCACATGCTTACCAGCAACTCCTGGAGAATCATGGTATGACACAGGAGCAAGTGGCTGACCGGGTTGGCAAGTCGAGGCCAACCGTGTCCAACACGTTGAGACTTCTCCAACTGGGGGACGAGATTCAAGAGATGGTCGATGCCGGCGACCTCTCGGCCGGCCACGCCCGGGCCCTGGTAGGCGTCGAGGACACCAAGTATGCGCTTCATCTGGCCACAAAGGCGAGGGATGAGGGATGGAGCGTCCGTCAGATGGAAGATGCAGTCAGGTCGCGCCGGGAGATCGAGGCCGGACCGCCGCCTCGAGTCCGACAATTGCGCCCGGTCGAAATCATAGAGTTGGAGAGTCGTCTGACGGAGAAACTCGGAGCGGCTGTGAAGATCAGCTACCGCAACGAGAAGGGCAAAGTTGAGATACGTTTTGGCTCCGTGGAGGAGTTGGAGCGGCTCTACCGTTCCCTCGTCAGCTAGCAGACGCTTCTGCGAAGAACTGCACGAGCCCCTCGACGACAGGTTCCCCAATCGATGCATCGAGGCGTTTGCGGGACACGATCACTGCGGGTGCCCGGGTCTCTTTGAGCATTGCGCTGGCGCGTCCTTCGACCAGACCGCCGGTTGTGTCTGCCATCGAGCCGGCCAGCATCGCGCCGGCCTCGGAGCGGCTGTGTTCCGAGGAAAAGAAGAAGACCCGATCCTCACCATCGTGACTGATCTGGAAAGCGACGATCAGGTCGGAGCCGAGACGATTTGCCCTTCGCGCTCGGACCCTCTCTGGCAGGGAGATGTCTTGAGATCTGGAAAGAACTGGAAGGCCACCACGCTCCTGTAGGGCGAAGGCAGTCGCCGAGGCAGCTTCCCACGCCCCTCTTGCTTCTTCCGGGTCCCGGCAGCCGGCATCGAGGTAGATGCGGGCTCCGGCGATAGTCGGCCGAAGCCTCCGCAGCCATTCCCGCTCTCGGACCGCTTGCCGGCCCTCCTTCATCTCACCCCGGGTGACCAGATGCAATTCAGTCACCACCGATGGCCCGCTCTTGCCGTCCTCAGCAAGGCAGCGGTTGTGCTGGAACTCAATGACGGCGGCTTCGGTGTCCGGCCCGAAGATTCCGTCGACCTTGCCCGAGTCGAATCCGAGTGAGTTGAGACGAGACTGGAGCTCGGAAACGTCCTCTCCCCGAATCATGGGGCGACGAAAGTAGAGGAGCCGGTCTCCGAGCCGATATCCGGCTTCATAAAGTGATCGCCAGGTGTCGGGTCCAACGATGGCGTCGACACCCAGACCCTTGGCTTTCTGAAACGCGGATACCGCAGCCGTGGTCCCCTCGCCGAATACCGAACGCATGTCCGGAGAGGAGTCGAAGCCAAGAGCACCGAGGCGGTCCTGGATGTCACCGATCGCTTTACCCTCGTCTCCTGCTCGGTAGAGCCGCATGAGCCCACGGTATCCAACTTCCAGTGGGAGGGGCAGTATCGGCGGAGCCGGGGAGGGGGGTTCTCTTCCGACCTTGCCGCCTCCGACCCTTCGGGGCACCTCCTCCAAACTCGCTGCGCTCGAGGGGGAGGAAACGCGTCCGTTACGAGAGGGGTGCCGGCGGAGCCGGGGAGGGGGGCTTTTTAGGAGGGGCTACCCGATCAAAGGAACTCGGCGAGTTCGGCGAGGAGCCGGTGCTTGGGAGCTGCCCCGACGATGCGCTTCTTCTCGACTCCGTCCTTGAAGAGTATGAGGGTTGGGATGCTCATCACATCATGAGCAGCCGCGGGTTGCGGGTTGTGGTCGACGTTGAGTTTGCCGATATCGATCTTGTCCTGTTCCCCGGCGATTTCTTCGAGCACGGGAGCGATGACATGGCATGGCCCGCACCACTCGGCCCAGAAGTCGACGAGGATTGGTCTCTCACCGCTGATGGCATCGTTGAACGATCCATCATTGAGGGTGACGATTTCAGCCATTTCTAGATTCTCCTTGATTGCTATTCAGTGAACCTGGGTCACTGATGAGTCATTCCTTGGCAGCTTGCATTGCTCAGCGGGCTCCCAGCCACCGTTCGGCGTCAATGGCCGCCATGCACCCGGTACCGGCTGCAGTCACAGCTTGACGGTAAATATGGTCCGCCACATCTCCGGCGGCGAAGACACCGTCTACCGAGGTCCTGGTCGTTCCCGGCTCGGTGACTTCGATATATCCGTTGTCGTCTAGCTCCAACTCGTCCACAAAGACGTCAGTGTTGGGTTTGTGGCCGATGGCAACGAACACGCCGTCGGTCTTGAACCGGGTTGTCTCGCCTGTCTCGGTGTCCTCCAGGGTCACAGCCTCGACAGCATTCTCGCCATGGATCTCGGTAACGATCGAATTCCAGATGACGTCAACCTTCTCATCAGCGAGCGCCCGTGCCGCCATGATTCGGGACGCTCGGAACTCGTCACGACGATGAACGATGGTCACCTTTGAGGCGAACTTGGTGAGGAATAGCGCTTCTTCCATCGCGGTGTCCCCCCCGCCGACGACGACGAGCTCCTGATTGCGGAAGAAGAAGCCGTCGCAGGTAGCGCATGCCGAGACGCCCTTGCCGGTCAGTGTCTGCTCCCCGGGGACGCCGAGCCATGTAGCCGAAGCCCCGGTGGCCACCACGACAGCGTCCGCGGTGTAGTCGTCGGCTCCGACACTGATCCTGAACGGGGTGGATGTGAAGTCGACCTCGGTGACGTCGACCTGTTGGAGGCGTGCGTTGAAGCGTTCCGCTTGTTTGCGGAACTGGTCCATGAGCTCGGGGCCCATGATCCCGTCGGGAAACCCCGGGTAATTCTCGACGTCGGTGGTGATCATCAACTGGCCGCCTGCGGCGGTTCCCTCAAAAACCCTGGGATTCAGGTCTGCCCGCGCCGCATAGAGGGCCGCGGTGAGACCGGCGGGGCCAGATCCGATGATTATCAGCTTTTCGTGAGTCATTTTTCTGTCAAGTCCTCTTGATCCACATGTAGCCGCCGATCGAGATGAGAAGGACACCTACCAATGCGAGAGCTCCAGCGGTTGTCAACGGGATCTCGAGCGCACCGAAGATCGCAAACAACAGGAAGAGCAATGCCGTAAACGCCAAAGTGCCGGCCAGGATTCCCAACCCGCCCACACGAATCCATTCCGCCACTCGGTCCACTGTCAGGGATCTGACTTTGAGCGCCAGCTTCTCGAGCAGATCGGCAAATCTCGCCGGGAGTTCTTCCATGAGGAGCAGATTAGTTAAAGAAAGCGAAGATGCATCCGAGGCCTGGGGGCGGAGTGAGGAGTCGCCCTCACCCGCTTCGGTCAATTCTCGACGGAGAGCACCTGGCAGGTCTCGAAATCAACCACTGTGAAGACTGTACCTGCGTCGACTTCCTCGCCAATCGCGACGGTGAGTAGATACATGGTCGAGGCTTCAACCTCGCCAACAACCTCCTGTGCCGACAGGCCGGCCTCTTCGACACACTCGGCCGCACGCCGAGCAGTCGCATCGTTGGAAAAGGTCGCCGCGGCTTCGGAGGAGGTGGGCTCGACACTCCGAGCCTGTTCGACGAGGAGCGAGAAGGTAGCGGCGTCGAGGGAGCGACTCAGTGGCTCCGCTCCGCCGCCGGCATCCTCGACTGCGGCGATCGTGGTCTCAGCCGCCTCGGCTTCATCCGTTGCGGCTTCATCAGCCCCACCGCCGTCTTGTGCCCCCAGGTCAGCGACTCCCGACGCATCGTCGGGAGTCTCGAACACCTCAGGTGCGGCACTGTCCGAAGTCGAGACACCGCCCAGTTGCGATACGACACCGACAAGTCCGACCACAACGAAAACGCCGGCGGCCGCATAGGACCACCGATACCACCACGGTGGAGTCTTGACGGCCGGCGCGGTATCCGCCCTCAGGTCGGTCCATAGATCTCGGTGAAGAGCTGCCTTCTCGAGGTCGGTCATCGTTACTGGTTCGACCGCAGCGAGAGCGGCGATGACGACTTTGTGGGATTCGTATTCAACCCTGCACTCGTCACATGTCTCGACCAGGGCGCGGGCCTGTGCCTCATCCTTCAGGGAGCCGTCGGCTAGCGCGGCAATCGTGTTGAGATCGTGCCTATGCATGCGTTCGGTTTGATGTTCTCATGTGGCTGTTTGGTTCCCGAGTTTCTTGGCAAGAAGACGTCTGCCTCGAAACACTCTCGACTTGACGGTGCCGACCGGAATGCCAAGCGCATTGGCCGTTTCTGGCATGGAAAGCCCCTCCAGGTCGGAGAGGACGACGGCGCTTCGAAATTCGGGCGGAAGGGCCTTGAGGGCTTCTTCGATATCTGGCCTGAGGGCAGCCGACTCCATGGCGTCTTCGGCTGACGGATCAGCCGGATCGAGATAGTCGGGGAGATGCTCGGACGGGCGCCGCTTGGCCTTCCGGAGCTGGTCGTAACAGGTGTTCACCGCGATTCGATAAATCCACGTCCCGAGCGCGGACTCACCCTTGAACTGTCCGGCCTTTCGGAAAAGGGTGAGAAAGGTTTCCTGCGTGGCGTCGAGTGCATTCTCCCGGTCGCCCATGATTCGAAGACAAACCGAGAACACCCGATCCTCATGGATTCGCATCAGCCCGTCGAAGGCGTCCCGGTCGCCAGACACCACGCGAGCAATCAGCTCAGTATCGGTTCCTGGCGACGTCACGGCGAGAATCGTACTTCTGAGAGGGTGGAGAAAAAGCTTCCGTCACCCTGCTCGGGCAGATCAGTCAGCCAGAGAAGCCAGTGACCGTCCAATCTGGGCGGCAACGACAGAGTCGCGGATCCCCGGGGTGCCTGGGCACCCAGGATGCGCTCCCAACCCGATAGCTGAGGATCGGCTGCGGTCGCCCAGTAGACCTCAAAGACGGTGCCGGGCGAGAACCCGATCAGGAATAGCTCGCCGGGGGTGCCCTGGACATCGAATCGGAGACCCACGCCAGGCTTGATCAGTGGAAGGGGCGTCTGATAACGCTCTGTGCGCCACGTTGTTGTGCTGTTTCCGTCAAAGAGGTTCGGAATCAGTTCGTCGTTCTCACCTCCTTCGCCGAAAGGATCGAAAGAAGCTGTGTTGCGGATGGAGATGGGTGGGACGGGGACGGTTGCCTCGCTACTGGGAACCGTCTCCGCAGGATCGGGCGTGACCTGAGTTGGAGTTACCGGCAGGATCGGTCCCCCACCCGTGAAGAGCCTGCCGAGGAGTACAAGTCCGACCGCAACCACCACCAGGAGGCCGGCTACCAGAAGCAATCTGCGCGAGGTGGATCGGGACTCAGGCTGTGGCACCCGCACCGTCGGCGCGGCGAGAAAGGCCTTCTCCAATTCGTCAGCCGTGAGTCCTCCCGACTGGCCCTGGCGCAGTATCCGATCGAGACTCCTCGGAAAGCCGTCGATGCTCTCCGACGGGGGAGGCCCGCCGGGAGCGGAACCAGTGACTGATGATTCCAGAACGCCCGCGAGGGCTCTGACGTCACCATCGATGTCGGTTCTCATAGGCCGACCAAAGGAACCCAGCTTGGCCGGATGAGCGACCGAGTAGTAGATGGAGGAGAGATCTACGTGTCCGTGTGGATCCCCGGTTGCATGAAGGGCGGCGAGGGCGCCGGCCAAACCCGCGGCGTTGGGCAAGAACTCCTCCAGATCCATTACCCGTCCTGCGCCGACCCGATCCTCGAGGTTGGCCCCGCCGGGCCACTCGGAGACGGAGTAAGCGCCACCCTCAACGGTCTCGACAGCGAAGACGCGGACCAGATGGGAGTGCGTTGTCTTCGCAGCCGCGCCGACGGACTCGACGAACTGTCGTCGGCGTGCGGGCGTGGTCTCCGGGCCCAACGAGCGGATCAAGACCGGTCTTTCCAGGGAGGTGTCGGTGGCGAGCCACTCCTCGATGTCCCCGTCACGCCCCAACCGCATCTCCAGGCGATATCGGTCTGAGATCGGTGGCGGCATGACTCCTAGTTCAGCAGCTAGGAGTCTGCTGAGTAATGCATGTCACTCTTCTCGACGACCAGTTCATCGCCACTCGCTATATCCTCGGCCCCGCCATTCCGCCCCAAGGAGTGGCGAAACATTGTTCAGCGGGCTCGTCGCGACGGTCAACCTTCGAACCTGAGCACATGGAGCTTGGATCCAGTCATGTCGAATCCGGCTCGGAGATAGAAATCCCGCGCCCTTGTGCTGTCAGGTCTGACGTTGAGGATCATGGTGCGGGCACCCCGTTTTCTGGCCCATGCGGTTGCGGCGTTGAGCAGCGATGATCCGTATCCTGACCCTTCGTGATCGGGAACAACGGCGATCCGCTGGAGAAACGCGGTGTCCATCTGGCTTCCCACGATCGCATACCCAAATGGCTCTGAATCGTCACCGGCCATGATCACCACGGCCGCGGCCGTCGCCTTGACTGCCTCGGACAAGCCACTTTCTCCCAACTGCCAGAAACCCTCGAAGGCTCGCCGATCGATAGAGGCCAGCGCGTGCATATCAGGGCTGTCCTCGACCCACGTCGGGTGGGGGCCGGGATCAGTCACTGTGCCGAGTGAGCGTTCCATGATGTCCAGATGGATCTGGTCGGCGTAGCCGGCCCTACGCCAGATCCTGGTGGCGAACTCGTAAAGGGCGGGAGAGAAGACCGACCCGTCGACCAGTTCGGCCAGATGCGCTGATACGTGGTTGAGGAAGGAGTGCCCACCCCGTTCGAGTCGCAGTGCGATATCACTCAGATCGTCGTTCCAGGGCCTGGCCACCGCCTTGGCCCATCCCTTCCGGAGGATGACTGGTGATGGCCACTCGCCGTCGAGGTGGAGCCGATTGGACACATATGGGAGAGTACGGAAGTGAACGTCCTAGTCGCCTCGCACCCTTCGTCGGTCGAACACGACACCAGTCGGAATCATCCGGAGCGTCCGGAGAGAGTGGGCGCGGTATTGAGGGGCATCGACGACTCCGGTTTGGAGGTAGTCACCCTCGAATCACCGGAGATACTTCGGTCGGAGCTGGCTCTCGTTCACGATCCCGAGTACATCGCCATGTTGGAGACTTTTTGTCGACTCGGCGGCGGTGCTCTCGATATGGACACGATCGTCTCGAGCGAAACCTGGGAGGCGTCCCTGACGGCGGCCGGGGGTGTCGCCGCCTTGACACGGGCCATGTCCGATGGCTTCGACGGAGTGGGGTTCGCGATGACTCGCCCCCCTGGCCACCACTCCTTCGCAGATAGGGCGATGGGGTTTTGCCTGTTCAACAACGTGGCTGTGACGGCCGCCCTACTCAGAAGTCAAGGTGAGCGAATTGCGATCCTCGATTGGGACGTGCATCACGGGAACGGCACACAGTCGATCGTGATGGACGATCCCGGGATCCTGTATGTCTCGCTACATCAGAGCCCCTTCTATCCGTACGAGGGTGAAATCGAAGACATCGAGGTGGGCGCGGCCAAGGGGACAACGATCAACATTCCGTTGCCGGCCGGCACTGGCGGTGATGTGTACCTCCGGGCTTGGGCTGAGGTTGTCCTGCCTGTCGTGGCCGAGTTTTCAGCCGACTGGGTGCTGATCAGCGCAGGATACGACTCTCATGTCAACGACTATCTCGGCCAGTTCAGGTTGAAGGCGTCGGACTTTGGGATGCTCGCCGCAACGCTCGCCCGCGTTCACGAACCGAACCGAACCGTTATTGCCCTCGAAGGCGGATATGACCTCGATGCGCTGCGGGAGTCCACCGCCGCAACTCTGAGAGGCTTTAGCGGCGAGGTAGCCGAAGAGGAGCCTCTGACTTCGCCGCCCGAGGCAACCGCGGCTCTGGAGATGGCCGTCTTGGCCATCTCGCGCCATTGGTCCCTCTGAGACTGGGCACCCCTAGGTCCTAAACCCTTCTGATATCAGGCCGATATACAGGGCTGGGTCACATTCGGAAGGATTTATGGACATCAACATCGACGATCTTCTCCGCGACGCGGTCTCGGCGGGTGCCTCCGATATCCATCTGAAGGTGGGATCGGCTCCAGTGGTGCGCGTCGACGGTGAGTTGCGTCGCGTGGACGGATTCGAGCCGCTCCGCCCGGCAGACACGCAGGCATATGCCGAGGCAATGTTCACCCCCAAGGCTGCATCTGACTTCAAGAGCTATGGATCCGCCGACTTTGCCTATGGCCGTCACGAGTTGGGCAGGTTCAGGGCCACTGCTTTTCGACAACGCGGATCGGTGTCCCTTGTGCTGCGAAGAGTGGTTCCCGGCGCCAAGAGTTTCGAAGAGCTCGGTCTACCGCCCGCGGTGGAGAAGCTGGCGAAAAGCAAGGCAGGGATTGTGATAGTCACCGGTCCGTCTGGATCGGGCAAGACAATGACGATTGCCTCCATCCTCGATTGGATCAACGCCAACCGGGTCGTCTCGATTCTGACCGTTGAAGACCCCATCGAGGTTCTCCACCCGGACAAGCGCTCCGTCGTCGTTCAGCGCGAGATCGGAGTGGATACTCCGAACATCGCAGACGCTGTTCGCGGTGCGCTTCGCCACGACACCGACGTCATCATGATCTCAGATATCGAAGACGTCGAAACGGCTAGAGCCGCCGTCGCCGCCGCTGAGACCGGGCATCTCGTCCTCACCACGATGCGGACCACGGATCCGGCAGACACCATTCATCGGATCATCTCGATGTTCCCGGAACCCGAACAGTCCGTCGTCAAAGGTCAGCTCGCGACCCAGATGCTGTCCATCATCAGTCAGAGGCTGCTGGAGACCAAGGACGCCAAGCAGGTCCTCGTCTGCGAGATGCTCACCAATAACGAGCGGGCCCAAGAGTGGATCCTTGCCGGCTCTGATCCTTCGGGCCTCGTCGAGATCATGAAGGAGAGCGAGTTCTTTGGCATGCAGACCTTCGACCAGTCGCTGCTCAAACTGGTCGTTGCGGACGTTGTCGACCTGCCCGTGGCGTTGCCATACGCTCGAAACGTCCACGAGATGAAGGCCAAGGCGATGTCGGTGGGAATCGAGATTTAGAACCATTCCGCTGGGGATCGTGAAGGGGCCGGTTATTGCCGGCCCCTTCTACGTTGCGCGTATTCGAGTGCTGCCCCCTCCGCCCCTCCGGGGCACCTTCCCCAAACTCGCTCCGCTAGAGGGGAGGAAATGTCTTGCTGCGCCTTAGGGGGAGGAAACATCTTGCTCCGGGTGGAGGAAGCAGCTCGTATCCTGGCGACCCGTGATACCCAAACGTCTTCAGTTTCTGGTGGCGCCCGATCTCCCACCCGTTCAACTGGCGGAGATCTTCAAGCGTGGCGGTCATCAGCTCTACCTCGTGGGAGGGTCGGTTCGGGATGCCTTTCTGGAGCGCCCGGTGGAGGACTTCGACTTTGCCACAGACGCGCATCCTGACCGCATCGAAGAGCTAATTTCCACCTGGGGGGACGCGGTCTACACGGTGGGAGCCACCTTCGGGACAGTCGCAGCCCGGCACGACGGAAGGACGGTGGAAATTACGACCTTTCGTGACGAGGTCTACCGGGACGACTCCCGAAAGCCGCGGGTCACGTTCTCCGACAATATCGAGACCGACTTGTCCCGACGCGACTTCACGGTGAACTCGATTGCCGTTTCCGTCGCGGACATGGAGCCCGTTGATCCGTATGGAGGCTTGGCTGATCTGGCTGCCGGCGTTTTGCGAACTCCGTTGGACCCGGAGGTCTCCTTCTCCGACGATCCCCTGCGAATGATGAGGCTGTTCCGATTCCAGGCGACGCTCGGCTTCACTCCGGACGATCGAACCTTGAGCGCGGTGGCGGGCATGGGGGAGCGACTTGGCATCGTCTCCGCCGAGAGAGTCCGGGATGAGCTGAACAAGCTGATGGTCGCGCCGGCCCCTGGCGCGGCTCTCTTTGACATGGTGAGACTCAAACTGGTCGAGCAATTCTTGCCCGAACTGCCATCTCTGGCGATGGAGCAAGATCCGCATCATCGACACAAGGATGTGCTTGCGCACACACTTGCCGTGGTCGACAAGACGTCACCCGACCTCACTCTTCGGCTTGCTGCCCTCTTTCACGACATCGGCAAGCCGGATACCAGGCAGTTTGGTCCTGGCGGGGTTTCGTTCCATCACCATGAGGTGGTCGGGGCCCGGATCACCAAACGCCGCATGAAGGCCATGAGGTACCCCAGAGAGTTGGTAGATGACGTGTCGCGGCTCGTGTTTCTTCACCTTCGGCCTCACACCCTGGTCATGGGCTGGACCGATGCTGCAGTGCGCCGATATGTGCGCGACGCGGGAGATCTTCTCGAGCCTCTCAACGAACTGGTCCGGTGTGACGTGACGACTGCAAATGAGCGGCGGGAAAGGGCCATTCAGAGCCGCATCGACGAGTTGGAGCGACGGATCGATGTACTCGGGCAACAGGAAGAGCTAGCCAGGCTTCGAGCTCCCGTCGACGGCAACCAGGTTATGGAGTACCTGGGCATTCGACCTGGGCCGACCGTCGGGGAGATAATGCAGATTCTCCTCGAGAGGAGAATCGACGAAGGCCCGTACTCGGCGTCAGAAGCGTTTGCAGTTGTCAGAGAATGGGCAATCGGAAAAGGCCTGCCTGACCCAGGCGGATCGTCACCGGATCTGGAGGAAGAGTGAAGGTAGTTCTCGCCTATTCAGGAGGTCTCGACACCTCGGTGATCCTGGCGTGGCTGATGGAGGTCTATGAAGCGGACGTCATCGCGTACACCGCCGATGTGGGCCAGGGTGAAGAAGTAGCCGAGGCAGAGAAGAAGGCACTCGCCACTGGCGCTGCCCTCGGCTTGGTCGACGATCTCAAAGAGGCATTCGTCACCGAAGCCGTATTCCCTGCGGTGCGGGCCGCGGCGGTTTACGAAGGCGAGTATCTCCTGGGCACGTCATTGGCGCGACCCATCATCACCCAGGGTCTGGTCGCTGCCGCCCGGGAGCACGGCGCCGATGCCATCGCCCACGGCGCCACCGGCAAAGGGAACGATCAGGTCCGTTTCGAGCTTTCGACCGCAGCGCTGGCTCCCGACCTGAAGGTGATCGCTCCATGGCGAGAGTGGGACCTGAAGGGCAGGTCCGACCTGATTTCTTATGCGAAAAGTCGCGGGATCCCTGTGTCGGTAACCGGGGAATCCCCGTACTCGATGGATGCCAACCTGTTTCACGTCTCCTACGAGGGAGGTGATCTCGAGGATCCCTGGACGGCGCCACCGCCTGGCATGTTCCGGATGACGGTCGATCCCGAGAGCGCACCCGATGAGGCTCGCCAGCTTGTGGTGGGGTTTGAGAGGGGCACCCCGGTTTCGATCGACGGACAAGTGCTCGGACCCGTCGAGCTGCTGACAAATCTCAACGAGATTGCCGGAAACCACGGCGTGGGCCGGGTCGACATCGTCGAGAACCGGTTCGTCGGGATCAAGAGCCGGGGGGTCTATGAGACGCCTGGCGGAACCGTTCTCCATGCAGCGCGTCGCGCCATCGAATCGATCGCCCTTGACCGTGAGATCCTTCATCTTCGAGACGACCTCGCCAAGCGGTACGCAAACATCGTGTACAACGGGTTCTGGTTCTCTCCAGAGCGTCTTGCCCTCCAGGCGACAATGGACTCGATTCAGGAGCCGGTGACCGGCGAGGCCCGTCTTGTCCTCTACAAGGGGTCGGTGAGAATCGTTGGCCGCCGGTCGCCCAACAGCCTCTACAGGGAGGATACGGCCACCTTCGAAGCCGACGATGTCTACCAGCAGGCAGACGCCACCGGGTTCATCAACCTCAATGCGCTGAGGATCAAGGGTTTCGGAACGGGGCGCGACACATGACGCTGTGGGGGGGCCGGTTTGAAGGAGCCCCGTCCGAAGGCACCTGGGCGTTCACCGTCGACGATTCCGACCGGAGACTTCTCACAGTGGACATTGAAGGCTCGATAGCCCACGCCGGCATGCTCGGTGAGACCGGTGTCGTCGACAAGGACCAGGCGGATGTCATTGTTGACGGTCTCTCCCAGATTCTCGTCGAGGCAGAGGCGGGAGAGTTTGCCTTCGTCGAGACCGATGAGGATGTCCACACCGCTGTCGAGCGCCGTCTTCACGAAGTTGTGGGCGAAGTCGCCGGCAAACTACACACCGGTCGGTCCCGAAACGACCAGGTCGCGCTTGACCTCCGTCTCTATCTGAGCCGGGCGGGCGGAGAACGCATCATGCAACTTCACCAGCTTGCTGGATCTCTGGCCGGGATCGCAGAGGTCCACGCCGAAACGGTGATCCCCTCCTACACCCACCTCCAACAGGCTCAACCGACGACGCTCGGGCATCACCTACTGGTATATGCCTGGATGGCAATTCGAGGGGCTGACCGATTCGCCGATTCACTGAGTCGGATTCGGCTTTCCCCTTTGGGCGCTGGGGCCTCGGCTGGTTCTTCCCTGCCTCTCGACAGGGAGATGGTGGCGTCGAGCCTCGGACTTGATGGTGTCATCCCCAATTCGCTCGATGCCGTCGCATCGAGGGACTTTGTCTCCGAATACGTGTTCTGCTGCGCCCAGTCGATGATCGACCTGTCACGGTTGGCAGAGGAGATGGTGATGTGGTCGTCACGAGAGTTCGGCTGGGTGAAGCTGTCCGATGAGGTGAGCACGGGATCGTCGGCGCTTCCCCAGAAGCGAAACCCGGACACCGCAGAGCTGATCCGGGGTAGGGCCGCCACAGTTGTCGGCGACATGGGCGCGATCCTCGCCCTTCAGAAGGGACTCCCCCTGACCTACAACCGCGACCTTCAGGAGGACAAGAGGATCGTTTTTCACTCAGACGATGTTCTGGGATCGGCGATCGCTGCGATGATCGAGCTTGTGGAGGGTGTCGAGTACACGCCGTCAATGCCCGCTCCCGAGACGGTGAGCCTCGACCTTTCTGAAGCGTTGGTGCGGCGCGGAGTCCCCTTTCGGGAAGCCCACCGGAGAGTCGGCGAGCTGGTGTCCGGTCTCGAGTCTCGTGGTCTCACCCTGGCTGACGCAACCCTGACCGACCTTGTGAACTGCCATGAGGCGTTCGAAGAGACAGATCTCAGCCTGCTCGATCCCGCCACGTCCGTCAGAGCCCGGGCAACAATCGGCTCCGGATCCCCTGAGTCGGTGCGGGAACAGGTGAGTGAGATTCGCCGACTGATCGGCTGATGGGGCGACCTATCCTCCGATGATGTCTGCCAACAGTTTCGACCCCACTGAAAAGAAGGAACTAACGGTGCTGGGGGCTTCAATGGCCTATGTCGAGCATGGCAGCGGCGACCCGATTGTCTTCCTACATGGCAACCCAACCTCTTCGTTCCTGTGGAGGAATGTGATTCCTGAAGTGGCGCGGATGGGTCGCTGCATCGCTCCGGACTTGATTGGGATGGGAGACTCGGCCCAGATCGCCAGCGGGAGGGAGGCCTACCGCTTCTCCGATCATCAGGAGTACCTGGAGGCATTTCTCGACCAGGTCGGGGCGGAGAGCAACGTCACGCTGGTCGGACACGACTGGGGCGGTGCGCTTGCCTTCGACTGGGGCCGCCGTCATCGAGATGTGGTGAAAGGCGTGGCGTACATGGAGGCAATTGTCACCCCGATGACCTGGGAGGACTGGCCGGAGAACGCCCGCTCGCTCTTCCAGGCGATGCGGTCTGAAGCCGGTGACGAGATCATTCTGGAGAAGAATGTCTTCGTGGAGAGGATTCTTCCCTCGTCGGTGCTGGGATCCTTGTCCGAAGAGGTGATGGATGTCTACCGGGCCCCCTACCTCGAGTCGGGTGAGTCGCGGCGCCCGACGCTCACGTGGCCACGCGAGATTCCGATCGAAGGCGAGCCGGCCGATGTAGTGGAGATAGTGAAGGCGAATCAGCGGTGGATGGAGGGGCAAGAAGTGCCGAAGCTCTTCATCAACGCCGACCCCGGCTCGATATTGATCGGTCGTCAACGGGAGGTCTGCCGCTCCTGGGCCAACCAGAGCGAGGTGACGGTCCCAGGAATCCACTTCATCCAGGAGGACTCGGGCCCTGAGATCGGCAAGGCAATAGCCAACTGGGTGTCCAACCTCTGAGAGTCGGCACGGCCGTACACGCTTGACGTTTCTACCCTTGCGGCATGATCGTGGTCGCCGTTCCGTCGCTGATACTTGCCGCGATCAGTCTGGCGGCGTTTGCGGGCGCTTGGGTCTGGTGGCTGGATGTGTTGGCCAACTTCAGGGCCCAGTATCTGGTGGCGCTCACGGTGTTGGGTCTGGTGTTGCTCGCCTCGAAATGGCGAAAGATCGCATACGCGGTGCTTGCAGTTGCGGCTGTCAACCTCGTCTTCGTGGCTCCGCTCTATCTGGGTTCCCCTCAAGCGGCTGATCCTTCCCTGCCCCATCTCCGGGTTATGAGTTTCAACTTGCTGTCGACCAACGAGCAGTATGTCGAGGTAATCGAGTACATCAGATCGGTTGAACCCGACCTGGTGTTCCTATATGAGGCAAGTCGCCCCTGGGAGGTGGCGATCGAGTCGGCCGGCCTCGACTACGAGGTCATCAGGGCTCGGTCTGACGACCTGATCTTCGGAACGCTCGTACTGGTCAAAGATGAGGTGGAGGCCATTTCGTACGGATTTGCGGCCCGACAACCCCGGGCAGTGCAGCTGACCTACCAACCCGACAACTGGCCGGAGACGGTTCAGGTGCTGTCGACTCATCCGCTCGCGCCAACAACCGCCGATCGTGCCGCATTGCGCGATGCCCAGATCGAGTTTGCCGCTGGATGGGCTTCCGAGCGAAGCGGCCCTTACTTCGTGGTCGGCGATCTCAATGCCACGCCGTGGTCGGCCCCATTTCGAAACTTGGTGTCGGAGGGCGACCTTCTCAATTCGCAGATCGGGTTCGGGCTGCAGCCCTCCTTTGCCGCGACATCCAACGCCTTGTTTCGAGTGCCGATCGATCATCTGCTTCACAGCGACTCCATGACAGTGCGGGATCGGAGGCTGGGGCCGAATCTCGGCTCTGACCATTTTGTCCTGATCGTCGATCTCCAATACCTCCCTGCGCCCTGAGGCGGCCCAGGTTGTCAGGCTTTCCGCGGTGAGTACCGTGCCCGCGATGTCAGATCGATTCGCTGAAGCCAGACAGCGTTTGTCCAAGGAGATAGGGACAGACGGGGTTGCCATTGTTCCGGCAGCCGGCGAGGAGGTTCGTAGTCACGACGTTCATTTCGACTTCCATCAGGATCCGGACTTTCTCTATCTGACCGGATTCAACGAGCCGGATGCGATTGCCGTTGTCGCTCCCGGCCACGACGACGGCGACTATGCCCTCTTCGTTCGGCCGCGCGATCCCGAGAAACAGGCGTGGACCGGTTATCGAGCCGGGGTTGAGGGGGCAAAAGAGCGTTATGGCGCGGACGCTGCGTTTGACGTGGGCAAATTCGACGAGGTGATCAGGCGATACATGCTCGGGCGCGAGGTTCTCTGGTACAAGATCGGAAACCCGACTTACGACGAGAGGATGACCTCCCTGCTCAATCGGAGCCGTGCGGTTCGGGATCGCCTCGGGACCAAGGCCCCTTCCTCGATCATGGACCTCTCCACCGTTCTTGGAGAGATGCGGCTGATCAAGACTGCCTCCGAGGCCAAGGTTCTCGAAAAGGCGTGCGAACTCTCGGCTCAGGGCCACAGGGAGGCGATGCGATTCGCGGCACCCGGGCACTACGAGTATCAGGTGCAGGCTGTCACCGAATATCCGTGGCGGATGAGCGGAGCAAGACACAATGGCTACCCCTCGATCGTGGCGGCAGGCGCCAACGCCTGCATTCTCCACTACGTCCAAAATGACGCCCGGGTCGAGGCCGATGACCTGATCCTGATCGACGCCGCGGCAGAAATCGAGGGGTACTCGGCAGACATCACGAGGACTTTCCCGGCCAATGGCAAGTTCAACGCGGCCCAGCGAGCCCTGTATGAGGTGGTTCTGGCCGCCGAGAAGATCGGTGTTGCCGGCGCAGTCCCTGGCGCTTCGTTCGCTGGACTCGATGATGCGGCAGTCAGGATTCTCACCGAGGGTCTTGTCGACCTGGGCCTGCTCCCGCGGTCAGTCGGCGATTCGCTGAGCATGCATCATTACCGCTCGTTCTTCTTTCACGGGCTCGGTCATTGGCTCGGTCTTGATGTTCACGATCGAAGCGCATCCCGGATCGAAGGCGCCCACCGGCCTTTCGAGCCCGGCATGTCGTTCACCATCGAGCCAGGGCTGTATGTCTCGCCGAGCAAGCCCGAGATCGAACTCACTCTCCTTGAATACAGCCGAGATGAGTGGTTGACCCGGAGAGTCCAGGAGGGCGATGTTGCTGCCTCCATCAAGGAGGCCGCGGAGCGCGAGGGCGCCGAGAAAGTCACGCATGTTGTCCCTGAGGAATTCCTCGGGCTTGGTATTCGAATCGAAGACGATCTTCTGGTTACCCCCGACGGCAACATCAACATGAGCGCGTCGGTCCCTGTGGAGATAGATGAGATCGAGGCCCTATGCGGTGAGGCCCCGCAGTGGGCGATTTCGCCAAAGTTCTAGGCGGTCAAAGGGATCGCGTACCAAAAGATCACGAGGAAATGCAGGGTGCTGCCTGTGATGACGAGCACGTGGAACAGCTCGTGATAGGAGAAGCTGCGAGGAAAGAGCCGGGGTCGCTTGGTGGTGAAGATGATCACCCCGACGGAATAGCAGAGGCCCCCAATGCCGATCAGGACGACTGCTGCGGTCCCGAGCTGGGTGTTGATGGCGGGGATCCACACCAGGAGCGACCACCCCATCACCATCTGAAGCGTTAGCGACAGCCAGGTCTTGACGTTCGGCAACAACGCCTTCAGCAGGATTCCTGTGAGCGCGATTGCCCAGATCACCGAAAGGGCGACTACCAGCCAAGCACCGTCGAGGGCGGCGATGGCGATGGGCGTGAACGTGCCGGCGACCACTAGGAAGATCATCGAGTGGTCGACCCGCTGGAGCCGATCCTTCCACTGGTCGCCCCATGGAATCGAGTGATACAAAGCTGAAACCGTGTACATGATGAGCAGCGCACCCCCGAAGATCAGAGTGCCGGTGATGGCAGGTCCGCTTTCCCGGGCACGGTTGAGAAGGACGAACAATCCGACGACGGCGGCTGCGGCGGCCGCACCGTGGAGAAAACCCCTGATCGGGTTTTGCATCTTGCCGAGAGTCACCCGTTTCATGCCATCAGGTTATGCGGGCCGGGTGCCAAGGCCACTTCGAGCCGGCGGTGAGTGAGGGGCTTGGAGGTGACGGGTACGATAGGTCTTCGTCATGGCTCCACGTTTGCTCTACCGCGTATACGAGCGCAAACTTCTCAATGAACTGGACCGGGATCGTCTCCCCAAACACATCGGGATCGTTCTCGACGGTCACCGGCGTCATGCTCGAGAGGAGGGGTTGGCGACCTATACCGACTCCTACCGGGTAGGAATGGAGCGTTTCGAGGATTTCCTCGGTTGGGCGCATGAGCTCCCGATACCCGCGGTCACGGCCTGGGTGCTTTCAAGGGAAAACCTGTCGAGGCCCAGCGACGAGCTCGACCCCTATTTCGAAGTGTTGGTGGAGTTGTTCAATCGGCTTCCGGATCTGTGCTCACGGTACGACATGGCGATCCGATTCATCGGAAGCCTGGACCTGCTTCCCGACGATCTGGTCGCAGCGGCCAAGGAGGCAGAATCGGCTCACCCCGACGGCTCGCGCCGGCTCAACGTGGCGATGGGATACGGAGGTCGCCAAGAGATCGTCGATGCCGTCAAGGACCTGGTGGCCGAGCTGGTTGAGGAAGGTGTTGAGCCCAGCGAGATCCCCGATCGAATCGACGCCGACGTCTTGGCGAGCCACATGTATTCGAGTGATCTCCCCGACCCTGATCTCTTGATCAGGACCTCGGGCGAATCGCGACTGTCCGGCTTTCTGCTCTGGCAGTCTGCATATGCCGAGTTCGTCTTCGTCGACGTCAACTGGCCGGCGTTCCGTCGGGTCGACTTCCTCCGGGCACTACGTGACTTCGCCGGCCGCGATCGCCGCTTCGGCAAGTAACCGCGGGGCAGGGCAGCTAGACAGTCACCATTCCAGGATGAAGGTGGGCCACATCGCCTAGCTGTCGGAGCGAGAACGCCCATCCTGTGCTCACCCGGACCATTGTCAACCGGGATACTCCGGTATGAGGCTGGCGGAAGCGCTCCCACTCCCAGGGGACCGGGTCCAATCCGAGGAGGTGCCCGAGGACCACTGCGTTGGTGCCGGCGTGGGCGACGATGATCACCCTCTTGTCTGGATCGTCCAGCCCCCACAGAGCACGATGATCTTCTTGCATTGGATGAATCCCGTGGGAGTCGAGGGTCTCTTCGAGGCCGGTGACGACCCGTTCATGAAAGGCCCTGAAGGTCTCCCCGCCGGGCCACCCGTTCCACATCTCATCCATCGTGCGGAACTGGGACTCGATCAAGATCCTTTCCACTTCCTCCTGTGGTGAGCCATCCCACTCCGGAGGGCTCTTGAGCTCCTGGAGCCATTGATGCGTCTCGGCGTCAACAGATAACTCGGTCCCTACAGGACCGCTGGTCTGCTGTGCTCTGTTCATGGGAGAGGCCCAAAGTTCGTCCACCCGATCGAGCGACCCGAGCCGGTGGCCGACACGCTGAGCCTGTTCACGGCCTAGCTCGGTCAGATCGGGGTTGTTTCGAGCGATGCGGTCCGGCGCCCAGTCGGGCTGGCCATGGCGTATGAGAAAGAGATCCATGAGTTCGACGGTAGTCCAGAATGATGACCGATCAGATAGAGCGCAAAGCCCGCAGCGGTCTTTACGATTGTGTCGTGTCAAACGCTGCTTTGATCGATCATCTCCGCGCCCATTCATTGCGTACCGACGGACCCTTCACCCTCCGTTCAGGCAAGACAGCTTCGTGGTATCTCGATGCCAGGCAGACGACCTTCAGTGGCGAGGGGGCCTGGCTTGTGGGCGCGGCGGTCCTCGACGTTCTTTCCCCTGAGATCGAGGCCGTGGGAGGGATGACATTGGGCGCCGACCCGATCGCCATGGCTACTGCGATGGTGGCCAGTTCGCGAGGACGCGATCTGATGGCATATTCGATTCGGAAGGAGGCCAAGGATCATGGGACGGGCGGCAGGGTGGTTGGCCCGATCGCTCCAGGCGCCAGGGTGGCGATTCTCGAGGACACCACCACCACAGGGAGCGCCGCCGTCGAGGCGACCGATGTCGTTTTGGCGTCAGGGCTCGAGGTCGCTCAGGCCATTGCTCTGTTCGACCGGTCCAACGGCAAGGCAGAACGTGCCTTCGGAGAACGGGGCATCCCTTACGTGGCACTGGTGTCGCCCGATGACCTGGGGGTGAAGTAGTGGATGTAGTCGTCCGTCGGTCTGCTCTTCGGATGTGGCTGCTGGCCATCGGCGCCATCCCATTGTTGATCATCTCGATCGACGTTCTCACCAACAGGCGGATCACCAATTGGCTTCGCGAGATCGTTTTCCGGCCCGACGACACTCAGATATTTGAGCCCCGGGACGTCATCTACGCCTGGGCCATGCTGCTCTTCGCGAGTGTTCTGATCCTCTGGGGGCTAAAGGAGCTCTTCTTCCCAACCAAGGTCGTCGAGTGCCGTGACGATGGTCTCGCGGTGCGTCTCCGGGGGCCTTTTCGGAAGCCCGACCTGATTCGGTGGTCGAACGTCGTTGACGTTGCCGGTGGTGAGATCGAAGACGAAGGCGACGTTCTTTCCTTGCTCAATATCAAAGTGTTGGGGCGCGCCGGGCTGCCCGATCATCCCTGGGGCGCCCGTTGGGTCGAGGATCGGGTGCTCGGCCTGCTGTCTCAGGACTGGTCACAAGATCCTGTCGAAGTAGCGGTGGGCATCGGTGACTATGCGGTGGAGGCGGCCCGTCGCGAGACCCGGCATCGAACAGCGGACATCTGGGAATCCTCATGACGCTTGTCGGCGCCCATGTGCCTTCGGTGGACCCGTTGGCTGAGGCCGAGGAGCGGAAGGCTGACCTGGTCCAGATATTCCTCTCCAATCCGCAGTCGTGGAAGAAGCCCAGCCCGCGCCAGGACGAGACGCTCCTGAAGAGATCGTCGATCCCCATATACGTCCATTCCCCGTATCTGATCAATCTGTGTGCAGACAACAACCGGGTGCGGATACCGAGCCGGAAGATCCTCCAGGACACCTGTGACGCCGCCTCCGAGATTGACGCAGCAGGTGTGGTTGTTCACGGCGGCCATGTCACCGGGGATGGCCCGCAAGACGAGGGGTTGGTCCGGTGGCGCAAGGCGCTCGAGGCGCTCGACACGGAGGTTCCTGTGCTGATCGAGAATACGGCCGGCGGTGACAAGGCTCTGGCCAGACAGGTCGATTGGATCTCCAGGCTCTGGGGTGAGATAGGAGAGTTCGGTGTCGGTTTCGTCCTCGATACCTGTCATTCGTGGGCAGGCGGCGAGCCGTTCGACGAGCTGGTCGAGAGAATTCTCGAAGCCACGGGACGAATCGATCTGGTTCACGCCAACGATTCAAAGGACTCGTTCGACTCCCGCCGAGATCGCCATCAGAACCTGGGGTCCGGGGAGATACCGAAGGAGGATCTTGCTTCCACCTTCGCCGCGGCCGGAGCGCCGATTGTGGTGGAGACTCCTGGCGGCGCCAAGGAGCAGGCCGCCGACATCGAGTGGGTGCGGGGAGTCCTTTAGGGATCCGTTCTGTTGGGGTCGTAGGAAAAGCGACTGGCGTCGATGCCTGCCCTCGCCAAGTCGCTCGGCAACAGGCTCGGAGCATTTGTGCGACAGATCACAAAACGAGACGGCGGGTACCCTTGTCCCATGGCCGCCCATGTCACCGCCCCCCAGATCAGGGCCCGTAAGGGAGGTCCCAAGATTTCGATGGTCACCGCCTATGACTACCCGAGCGCGATGATTGCCGACCGCGCCGGTATCGACATCATTCTCGTGGGTGACTCGGTTGCGAACGTGGTCCATGGCATGTCCACGACCCTGGAGGTGGGCATGGACGAAATGGTGCTTCACACCAGGGCAGTGCGGCGAGCCGAGCCCAGCGCTCTACTGGTAGTGGACATGCCGTGGCTTAGCTTTCACATATCGCCAGAGGACGCGGTGCGAAACGCAGGGAGGCTGGTTCGCGAGGGCGGCGCCGAGGCGGTCAAGCTCGAGGGCGGCATCAAGAGGCTCCCCATGGTCGACGCCATCCTCTCCGCGGAGATACCGGTGATGGGCCATGTCGGGCTCACCCCGCAGTCGGTCCATGAGATGGGCGGATTCAAGGTTCAGGGCAAGCTGATCGATGCGGCCGAAGAGATGATCGAAGATGCTCGGGCCCTTGCGGTCGCTGGCTGCTTTGCAATAGTCATCGAAGGGGTGCCAGATGTGCTGGGAGAGATCATCACCAAGGAGGTCGACGTTCCGACGATCGGAATCGGTGCCGGCGCCGGGACCGATGGTCAGGTCCTGGTGTTCCACGACGTTCTCGGGCTTGGTAATGGTCACTATCCCAAGTTCGTGCGCTCATACGCCAACCTCGCTGATGGTGCCGTGTCGGCCTTGAAGGAATTCATCAGCGATGTCGAGACAGGCGCCTTTCCGGCCGAGGAGGAGAGTTACCACGTTTCGGATGAAGTGGCGTCCGAACTGTTGAGAGGACGATCGTCCGAGTAGCGGCCTTTCTGGTGATTGCTGCCTGCAGTGGCGCGATCCCCTCGTCTGTTTCACTCTTCCCGGAAGCCGACATCCAGGTTTCAGACGAAGGCCTTTCCGTCTGGGTTGCCGACGATGCCGACGAACGTCGCCAGGGCCTGATGGAAGTGGAGAGACTCCCCGACGACATCGACGGGATGCTGTTTGTCTATCAGGTGCCCGCGAGCGTCTCCTTCGGGATGTTCAACACGCCGATGGCACTCGACATCTGGTGGTTCGATGCCAACGGTCTGTTGATCGGCACGGCGGAGATGGAACCGTGCCCGCAACGGCCGTGTACCAGCCACGGATCACCGGGACCGATCAGGTGGGTGCTGGAGACCCCGCAGGGCACCTATGACTTTCGGCCGGGAGACATTCTCTCGACTGTGGAAAGCGGCTGAAGCGGTTTAGCATTGTGGCTCCGCACCGGCGTCTCGCGCCGTGGTGCGTCAAACCCCTGCTCCATCGGTGTGATGGGGCCGTCCCTACGGATGTCCATAGGAGGTCATATGCGCGAATATGAAGTCATGACGATTCATCGGCCAGATCTGGCTGAGGATGACATCGATGCCAAGGTCGCCGAGGTCGAGTCACACCTGACAGAGAACGGTGCGACTATCGAGGGCCGCGATCTATGGGGCAAACGTCGATTTGTCTACGAGATCGATCATCTCTCGGAGGGTTATTACTCGGTAGTGACGTTTCAGGCCGAGCCCGATGCGCTCCATTCGGTCGACCGGATGCTCTCGCTTGCAGATGAAGTCGTCAGACACAAGATCGTCAGGCTCGGTGCCTGACTGGAATCTGTCTCACCAGCCCGGCATAGTCGGACGTGAGAGTTGAGTAGAGGAGATCTCAGATGTCGAACAACGTCACACTTATTGGAAACCTCGTCGACGACCCGGAGTTGCGGTTCACCCCCTCGGGAGTGGCCCTGGCCAAGATCCGAATGGCGGTCAACCGCCGCTGGCGCGGGAAGGATGGCGAATGGCAGGAGGACACCAGCTTCTTCAACGGAACCGTTTGGCGTGAGCAGGCCGAAAGTGCCGCCGAGTCGCTTCAGAAGGGCGCCCGGGTCATTGTGACCGGTCGTTTGGAGCAGCGTTCATGGGAGACCGACCAGGGCGACAAGCGCTCTGTCGTCGAGATCCAGATCGACGAAATTGGACCGTCCCTCCGCTGGGCCACGGCGACCGTCAACAAGACGGCTCGAACCGGCGGTGAGTTCGGAGGCAACCAGGCGGGTAGCCAGGGCAGCGATGTTCCGCCTGCACCGGTCGCTCGTGAGAGCTACGGCCCCGACGAGGCCCCCTTTTGATCAGGAGTTAGAAACCAATGGGAAGAAAGAGCACCAACAACCCGCGGTCCAAGCGCCGCCGCGGCCCTGATACCCGTCGGGTTCGCCAGAAGCCGTGCGCATTCTGCAAGGCGAAGGTCGAGTACATCGACTGGAAGGACGTCGCGGTCCTCCGCAAGTACGTTTCCGACCGGGGCAAGATCAGACCCCGCCGGGTCAACGGCAATTGCCCTGGCCATCAGCGTGAGATGGCTGTAGCCATTAAGAACGCTCGTGAGATGGCCCTGCTTCCCTATATCGGGTCACGATGAAGCTGATCCTCACGGCTGATGTTGAGGAGCTTGGCCAGCGCGGTGATGTGGTAGACGTCTCGGACGGTTACGCACGCAACTTCCTGCTCCCCAAGAAGAAGGGTGTGCCGGCCAGCGAGGGGATGCTCGCTCAGGCTGAGGCAACCCGTACCGCCAGGACCGAAGCCGACCGTCTTGCCAAGGAGGCAGCGGAGAATGTCGCTACCCAGCTTGTGGGAACCCGGGTGGTGCTTGCTGCTCAGGCCAGCGACGAGGGACAGCTTTACGGCTCGGTCTCCGTGGCTGACGTTGTGGAGGGTGTAAAACGTTTCACTGGCATCGAGCTGGAGAAGACCCAGATCGAGGTGGCCAAGCCGATCAAGGCAATCGGCCTCCACGAGATCCAGGTGAAGCTTCACGAACAGGTGGAATTCCCCCTCACCCTGGACATCATCCCCGCCTAGACAACCCCCCCTTCTTCCTCGTTACCTGAGGTTCCTGGCGCCATATCTGGCTGTATGGCCACACGGAATGGTCTTAAGTCCGCAGATAGTGTCGGTTTTCGCGCCTTTCTGTCAATGTCTTCCACCGCGAAAAACAAACACCGATTGAGGTTGGCCGACCCTACGGCGTGGTCTATCTTCGGCTCACTTCCCCCGCTGACGGCGGCTAGCGCTTCGGCCACAGCTTCCCCGCCCCGGCGGGGTCTTGCGCGCCAAGACCTCAGAAATGTCAGTGGCGCATGCCATCTTGTAGATGAGGACTTCAATGGATCAATTGACCGAACAACCGCCGTTGCGCCCCGGATACCGAAACCCACCGCATTCTCGCGAGGCGGAGGAGTCGGTGTTGGGAGCTGTTCTTCTCTCGGAGGATGCGGTCAACGAGGTCATGGACCGCATTCATCCAGAGGACTTCTACGTTCCAGCTCACCAGGCGATTTTCGAGGGCATGCGGGAGCTTTTCGACACGAGTCAGCCCATAGATGCGGTCACCACGTCTGAGGTTCTTCGTAGAAAAGGAGAGCTCGAGAAGATCGGCGGTGTTGCGTACCTCACCCGACTGGTTGACGTCGTCCCCTCTACTTCCAACATCGTTTACTACGCCGGAATCGTCGAGGAACACGCCAAGCGACGTGAGCTGATCCGGGCGGGTGGCACGGTCACCGATATCGCATTCGATATCGATGAGGAGATCGCTTCCGTTCTGGATCGTGCTGAGCAGGCGGTCTTCGCAGTGGCCGAGCGCCGTTCGTCGCAGGCGCTTCTCGAGGTCGGGCCCATGTTCAACCAGGTTCTCGAGCAGATCGAGGCCCTCGAGGAGCTGGGGTCTGACCTCACCGGGCTCAGCACAGGATTTGTCGACCTCGACAAGAAACTCGCCGGGCTCCAACCGGCCAACCTTGTGGTAATTGCCGGAAGGCCCGGTATGGGAAAAAGCTCGCTTGCACTGAACATCGCCACTAATGCTGCTAGCACCGGTAAGCCGATTGCCATCTTCTCGTTGGAGATGTCGAAGGAGGAGATCGTCCAACGCATTCTCTCCTCGGTGGGCAAGGTCGACTCGATGAAGCTCCGCTCGGGTCAGCTCGGACCGCTTTGGCAGAAGGTGGTCGACGCCGCCGGGAAGATGTACAAGGCGCCGATCTACATCGACGACTCGCCGGTGGTCACCGTCACTGACATTCGAGCCAAGGCCCGTCGTCTGAAACGAAGGCGAGGGCTATCGCTGGTAGTAGTCGATTACCTCCAGTTGATGCAGGCCTCTACCCGTGAGAACCGTCAGCAGGAGATCTCGGAGATCACCAGGAACCTCAAGAACCTCGCGAGAGAGCTCGAGGTGCCGATCATCGCCGTCTCCCAGCTCAACCGGTCGCTCGAGGCAAGGGAGGACAAGCGCCCCCGTCTCTCCGACCTTCGCGAAAGCGGCTCCATTGAACAAGACGCGGATGTGGTGATGTTCATCTATCGCCACGAGTACTACCACCCCGAGGAGCAAGAGAAGCGGGGGATCGCCGAGATCATCATCGCCAAGCACCGCGCCGGCTCGACTGGCCCTATCGACATGACGTTCCAACCGGAATTCACCCGTTTTGCCAACCTCGGTCGAGATGTCACCTAAACCGACCAGGATTTGCGGATAACTAACAACATTAGTTACATTGACTAATGCAGTTAGTCATAAATCCACAAGGAGGTTGAGAATGACAACTATCAATAGGGTTCAACCGGACGCGACACTTCTTCGGTACTCCCTGACCGGCAACGGACTGTTCAGCATTCTGACGGGGGCCATCGCACTCGTTTTCTCCACGCCGTTGGGGGCGTACATGGGCGTACCCCCGCTCGTGTTGAGTGTTGTTGGCGTCAGTGTCGCGGTTTTCGGTGGGACCGTCTATGTCGTCTCGAGGAGAAGTCCGATCAATCGCCGGCTCGCGGCGCTGACTGTGATGGTTGACATCGTCTGGGTGCTGGGTGCCGTGGTTCTGATTGGAGTCTTCCCTGAGACCATGACTTCAGAGGGGGCAGCGCTTCTTGCTGTGGTCTCAGGAGTCGTCGGACTGTTCGCCGCGCTCCAGAGCGTGGGTCTTCGGTCGTCGACTGCGTCTTCCACATGAGGCGAATTGTCACCGAAACCACGATCCAGGCCAGCCCAGCAGATGTCTGGGAAGTTCTGACGCAGCTCGAACGATATGGGGAATGGAACCCATTCATCATTGAGGCCAAAGGGACCATCGACACGGGTGAGCACCTCGAGGTCAAAATGCAGCAACCCGGTCGCAAACCGATCACCTTCAGACCGACCGTGACCGAAGTGATTCCCGGTTCGGTATTCGAATGGCTCGGTCATCTCGGCGTGCGAGGCACCTTCGATGGGCGTCATAGGTTTGAGTTGGAGGAGAGCGACGGCGGTACTCGACTGACTCATTCCGAGACCTTCACCGGGATCATCGTGCCGTTGCTGTTTCGGGTTTTGGAGAAAGGGACAAGGGCTGGATTTGAAGCGATGAATGCAGCCCTGAAGACGCGCGTGGAGAATGCGAGCTAGATGGGTTTGGAGTCTGCTGGAGAATGCCGTTCGTCGAGTTGAGTGCCATACATTGTTCATCGGGCTCCTAAGTGGGCCGCAAGGTGGGAATCGATGTGGATGATGTCGTTGCGGCAGCCGTGCGCGTTGCGGATCGGGATGGGCTCGACTCCTTGACACTCACCCTTGTCGCCAACGAGTTGGGCATCAAGACCCCATCTCTCTACAACCACGTCGAAGGCCTGCCTGGACTGCGTCGACTTATCACCCTTCACGCGGCAGGGGTATTCACGGGGATCGTCACGGAGGCGCTTGACGGTCTTGAGGGTGCCGACGCTCTTCGCTCCCTTGCCAGGGCCGATCGTCGATTTGCTCAAGAGCATCCCGGGCTTTACCAGTCGTTTCTGCCGGCGCCAAGACCCGGTGAGGATGACGAGGTTTACGACGCTATGGCGGAGCCTGTCTACCTAATCGCTCACGTACTGCTCGACATGGGGATTCCACAGTCCGAGGCAGTTCATCTGATCAGAGCCTTGAGGAGCCTGCTACACGGTTTCCTCGATCTGGAGGCGAAGCGGGGTTTTGGTCTTCCCGTGGAGATTGAGGAGAGCTACTCCGCGGCGGTCGAGCTCATTATCACCGGTATCGAGGCTGCGGCTGACCGTAATTCGGACGAGCGGCAACCCTGAGGTTGCCGCTGGAGGGGTTCGTCTCTGACCCGTGAAGCTGTGGAGGCTTCAAGAGGGTACTCAATTGGGTCGGGGACTACTGACGCCCATTCTGGTCGACCCGGCGCCTCCGTGACGGCCAGATTGGGCACAAATTGACTCTACGCGAATGCGCTAGTCCTTGTCGTCCATGGAGTCGAAATCACGATGTGAGCGGCTCGCGGTCGGCCCGGTCTGACCCTGGTATTTAGAGCCCAATTCCGGGGAGCCGTAGGGGAATTCGGCAGCGGTGGTCATCTGATAGAAGCTGATCTGACCGATCTTCATCTCCGGATAGATCGCTATAGGCAGAGTTGCCACGTTGGACAACTCCAAGGTTATGTGGCCTTCAAAGCCGGGATCGATGAATCCGGCTGTCGAATGTATCAACAGGCCGAGCCGGCCCAGCGACGACTTGCCCTCGAGACGAGCAACCACATCATCGCCGAGCTTGATCCTTTCAAGCGTTGATCCAAGGACAAACTCACCTGGATGGAGCATGAATGGATCCTCGGGACCCACCGCGACCAACTGGGTCAGGTCTGATTGGGGGGAACGGGGATCTATCTGGGAGTACCGGTGGTTGACGAACACCCTGAAACCGTCGCCGACCCGCAAGTCCACTGAAGACGGCTGAACAAAGGATGGCTCGTAGGGATCGATGACTATCGAGCCTGATTCGACTGCCTCGCGAATTGTTCGGTCGGAGAAGATCATCTGGGAGCGGGTGGCGGGAATCGGGGCTCGGCTCCGAGCCGTTGGGCAGGGTCTCGTGTATGCCGGTTGTCTATGGGAGCGGGTGGGGGGAATCGGGGCTCGGCTCCGGGCCGTTGGGCAGGGTCTCGTGTATGCCGGTTGTCCATGGGAGCGGGTGAAGGGAATCGAACCCTCGCTCCGAGCTTGGGAAGCTCGTGTTCTACCATTGAACTACACCCGCATGTGTCGGCCGAGGGTACCAAAGCCTTTGGCTCACGCGAAGACGGTTACTGCTCCCCAAACCGTCATCAGCACCCCTACCGCGACGAGAAATCGCACCCGCCCGGGCCGGTAGGCGGCCTCCTCTACCCCTTTGGGCGTCTCGCCTCGTCTGTGCTTCCACCAAGCGAAACCGTTGCCGAAGAGAAGGGCGAGGCCGAGCCCTATGACTAATTCGGGAAAGAGGTTTTGGATGTCAAGAAGGTCGGACACAAGGTGACGGTAACCGTGGATAGGCTCAACCCATGAGCCATGTCACCGCTTCGGCACCCGCGACCACAGCCAACTTGGGTCCGGCCTTCGATCGCTTGGCGATGGCAATCGAACGTCGCTGCACCGTCACGGCGGAGGTCAGTGACGCCTGGCACGTAGACCATGTCGGTATCGATCGACCGGGGGATGGGGAGCCCGATGGTGTTCTCGCAGCGGCACAACTCGTCGTGGGCGATTCTCAGCCACTTCGCCTCACGGTTGACACATCAATACCAATCGCCAAGGGGCTCGGGTCAAGCGCGGCGGCTTATGTTGCTGGTGCAGCCGCCGCCTTGCGCGCCATCGGCGAAGAGGCCTCGCCCGACCGGGTGTTTCGCATTGCGACCCAAATGGAAGGACATGCAGATCAGACCGCTGCTGCGGTATACGGCGGTTTGATCCTGATTCCGGCCGAGGGTCTGCCGATTCGACTTCCGATGCACCCTTCGTTGCGCCCTATCGTGGCCGTGCCCGAGACCCGCTTGCCCACGGCGAAGGCGAGGCGAGTGATCGATGACACCCACCCTCATGACCGTGTCCTGCGTACGATTGCTCGAGTGACGGCTCTGACGGCCGGGCTGATCACCGGAGACCCCGAGATGCTGGCGGCGGCGCACGGTGACGAGATCCACGAGGCACCACGTGCTTCGCTCAGCCCGGAGGTGGCCGCGATGATCGGAGTGGCCAAAAAGGCAGGTGCCCTGCACGCAGCCAGGTCCGGAGCGGGGCCATCAGTGATCGCATTCGCCACAAATGAGACTGCCGCGGTCGTGACAGGGGCGCTGGAGGAGTTCGGTGCTCAGGTCATAGATGGGCCGATGGATACGACCGGTCTTATCTAGCCGGTTTCATCTAGGAGCTTTTTAGCCCTGAGCAGACCGACCGTGATGCCCTCACTCAGCGCCTGCCACGACGCCTCGATGATGTTCTGGTGTACTCCGACGGTTCCCCAGGATGACTGCCCGTTGCTCGTTTCGACCAAGACCCGTACTCGAGCTGCGGTCCCATCGGAGGAGTCGAGGTCGCGCACCTTGTAGTCGGTGAGCCGGAGTCGTTCGATCTCGGGGTAGGCGTCTGCGAGCGCCTGACGAAGTGCCTGGTCCAGTGCGTTGACCGGTCCATCTCCTTGCGCTTCGACATCGATTTTGACGCCGTCCACCGTCAACACCAACCTGGCGGTCGCAGAGACCTGACCATCGGCCGCTGTCAGGATGTTCACCTCGAGCGAATCGCGCTGAAACAGGTCGGGCTGGTCGCCTCCGACCCTGCGAACCAGCATCTCAAACGAGCCGTCTGCCGCCTCGAACTGGTACCCAATGTGTTCCAGCCTTTTCACCTCGTCGACCACGGCTTGTGCCGTTACCGGATCGAGGGTCCAGCCCTTCTCCTTGGCAACGGCGAGGACAGTCGATCGTCCCATCAGTTCGCTGAAGAGCATGCGAGCCGAGTTCCCGACGGCACCCGGATCGATGTGCTCATAGGCACCCTCCAGCCGGGCCAGGCCGGAGGTGTGAAGTCCTGCTTTGTGAGCGAAGGCGGACGACCCCACATAGGGATGCCGGGGGTCGATCGGTTCCCCGAGGATCTCGGCGACCTGCTGGGCGATGGAGTAGAGACGGGGAATCGACTCCGACGGGATGGTCTCGATGTTCGACTTGAGGGTCAGGTTGGGGATGACCGCGCACAGGTCGGCGTTGCCAGTGCGTTCTCCGTAGCCGTTGATGCATCCTTGGATCTGATGGGCCCCCGCGGCCAGGGCGGTCAGTGAGTTGGCCACAGCACAGTCCGAGTCGTTGTGGAAGTGGACACCCAGCGGGGTTTCGATCCGCGACGCAGCCACTTCGATCACCGTGGCCACCTCGGTGGGGAGGGCTCCGCCGTTTGTATCGCAGAGCACGACGCGTTCGGCTCCGGCGGCGGAGGCGTTGTCGATGACCGCGAGGGCGTAGTCAGGGCTGGTCCGGTAGCCGTCAAAGAAGTGCTCAGCATCGAAGAAGACCTGTCGTCCCCGCGAGCGGAGGAAGTCGATGGTCTCGCCAACCATGTCCAGTCCCTCTTCGAGGGAAGTGCGAAGCGCTCCAGTCACATGCCTGTCCCACGCCTTTCCAACTAGACAGATCACGTCGGTGTCGGCAGCGAGGAGTGCCTGGACCTGGGTGTCTGTCGCCACGGAACTTCCGGGACGACGGGTCGAGCCGAATGCAACAAGGGTGGATTGCTGGAGGGGTAGCTCCTTCTTGGCGCGCTCGAAGAACTCATCGTCTTTCGGGTTGGCGCCGGGCCATCCTCCTTCGATGTAGTGGACTCCAAGCTCATCGAGGAGGCGGGCGACGCGCAGCTTCTCCCCGACGGTGGGAGAGAGGCCTTCTGCCTGAGTGCCGTCTCGAAGTGTGGTGTCGTATATCTCGGCTGTTTTGTTCATGCGGGTTCACTTTCGGAATATAAAAGACCCCCGCATCGTGCGGAGGTCTGAGGCGGGGCAGCGCCTGTAAGAAGACGCGAGCCCCTACGCGATAATGATTCGAGCTACTCGATCGGATCTGCCTCTCATTTGACGCCAGTATGGAAGGGCTGAGAGGCGCCGTCAAGGCTGGGCTGGTTTGACGAGATCCGACAGACTCCCTCCCAGTGCAACACTTCATGGCGTCTCTCCGCGCTCAGACGGTGATGACGTTCTTTCCTTGGGCATGACCTTCACCCAGATACCGGAGTGCCGCGGCTGTCTCTTCGAGCGGATAGGTCCGCTCGATGACCGGCACCACTTCTCCTGATTCGAGAAATTCAGACAGGAAAATTCAAATCCTCTTCATTTGAGCCACGAACCAACCCATTCTCTGGTTCCCGAACAGCGAAGCCACCTTTACTCCCAGCAGGTGGGGCAGAGGTCCGACCCAACGACCCTTGGGCCCTCCGACCATTACCTAGGTGCCGTAGCGACGCAAAACGCGGTTGCAGTCTGCCCATGGACGGTTCCCTGGTACATCGAACATCAGATCATGGCGCTGCCCGGAATCATGCGCTTGGGCTTCCGTAATCCGGCCTGGAGGCGAACGAGGTAGGGGAGGCCAGTCAACAGGTGCCATTCGAGGGCGTTCACGGATGACGCTCGAACTCGCACGAGCACGTCATCGTCGTTCACGACCGGATTGTCGACTTCCTGGAGCAGAAGAACATCAGGCGAGCCGTACGCGAGTTGGACAATCGCCCTCATCCTGTCCCCTGGAGCGGTCTCCTCCACAAGGTCTTGGTCCTCGTTCTCTTTGTTTGATGTTTCCATATCTTCGACTCTGATAGGTATTCGTACATTGTGAGATATGTCGTACGTAGTAAGGTTGTCAAGTGGACAGAACGCAACCGTAAGTTGGAATCAGATGGTTTCCGAGACCGAAACAACAACACAGCCCCGAATCCCCTTGAACAAGGAGCGGGTGTTCCGCGCCGCCATCGCGATTGCCGATGAAGGCGGCATCGAGTCACTCACCATGCGCAGGCTCGCAGAGCATCTCGGGGTCGAGGCAATGTCTCTGTACTACCACGTGGACAACAAAGAGGCGGTGCTGGACGGTGTCATTGACGCGGTCATGAGTGAGGTCGAAGAAGCTACAGGCGGTTTCGACCCACCGACCGACGGAGTCGACTGGCAGATAGCGCTGCGCGAAAGGATTCTCACAGCTCGCCGGGTAATGCTGCGGCATCCGTGGGCAGTTGGAGTCTTCGAGACGCGAACCGAAATAAGCATGTTGACAATGCGCTATTTCGACGCGTTGCTCGGACTTCTCCGAGAAGGAGGGTTCTCGTACGACCTCGCCCATCACGCCATGCATGTGCTGGGAAGCCGCTCCTTGGGTTTCGCCCAGGAACTGTTCTCCGACAACCCAGACGATGCCGATGAGGACGCCGCGGCCATGCTCGAGCAGATGGCAGATAAGCTCCCGTATCTGGCCGGGATGATGATGGAGGTCGCCCACGACGATCCCGACTCGACGTTGGGCTGGTGTGACGACCAGACCGAATTCGAGTTCGGGCTCGATCTGATCCTCGACGGTCTAGAGAGGCTGCGCACCAAAGCCTGACCCCCGGCGGCGGCCGCCGTCGATAGTTCTCGGTGATGAATCTCGGTCAATTCGATTCCTGACGGCTGGGAGCAGCTAGTTATTCAAAGCGGCCGGTGATTCGCCCCAGTCGGCCTCTAGGGCGCTACGCAATTGGGCAGCGTTCCTGGTCCCGATTCGCATTGACAACTCCCGCTCCAACTCAGCGAATGTTTCGAGAGCCAGAGGAACTGACCGTCTCCCGGCAGGCGTGAGTCTGATCCTTTTGGCCCGTCCGTCGTCTGGATCGTCGACAAGCTTTACAAGCCCCTTGTGTTCCAGACCCCGGACAAGTGTTTGTGTCGACTGCCTTGTGATTCCCAACCGCCGGGCCAGATCGGCAGGGCGGGTGCCTTCTGCGTCGAGATACGGGAAGACCATCGACTCAGCTGTGGTCAGCTCGGCTAATCCTTGATCGGCAAGTCGGCTCCGGAGAGCGTCGTCGAACCATCTGAATCGTTCCAGGAGCAGACGCGCAAGATTCATGGAATTGTCAGTATATCTGACGAGTTGTAGTGTGTGAAGATCGTCAGAGAGCCTGACGACCTTAGAAGGAGACAACCATGAGCACACTCGAAACGACAACCGTGACCATCACAATCGACGCCCCGCCCGAAACGGTAAGCGCCGATCTTGCCGATCCCTCCTCTCACCTTGAATGGGCAACAGAGTTCTTCACTGGTGTCGCTGAAGATCAAAGGGACGGCACATGGCAGATGAATGCGCCTCGTATGGGCGGACCGGTCCTCATGCGAATCGACGGCGACACCGCACAGGGGATCATCGACATGTATCTGGCTCCAGTGGGAGCGCCCTTTGGCGCACCGGTTCCCGTGCGAGTTGTGCCCAATGGCGACGGGTCCGACGTTCTTTTCACACTCGCCCGATTCCCCAACCAAAGCGACGAGGAGTGGACCGAAGGTATTCAGTCCATGAATCGCGAATTGGAGAACCTCAAAGCCCGCCACGAATCCTGAAAGTCGGTGCAAGCTTGGAGTCGCGGGTCGCGGCTCCAAGCCTTCCTCAATCCCGCCGTCGGCAGCCGCTGGCCGCGGATGTGGCTCTGGGCTATGCCAACCCAACAGACCCCATGTGAGAAGACCGTGTCTGGGTCGACCAGATCTGGCTATGTGCCCATAGCGGTGGCCCCCTCGGATGAGACCAGAGTTCTGGGAGTCGCGATCCCGGTCGTCGGGGGGGGGGGCCTTGATGCGCCGCGGATCTCGGATGTCCGACGAGCCGTAGGACCGTCCACAGCCGACAATCTGAGTCGCTCACAAAGCTGCTGTGTGTGGCCGAGTCAGGTGGGTATTGGCTTGGCCATCCGTTCTCTCTTGTCCCCGGCCTGGTTTGACGGGATAAGAGAGAAGCCGCGGCTAATGCAACACCCCGAGCTTGAACCTCCTGCGAAGGCCCACCCTGACTGGCCGCACATAATGAAGCTCTTATGTTGTCAAGTTGCCGGCGGGTGGACAGGACTGGGGTGGGCCACACCTGTTGGTGGGCAGGCTCTTATTAGGTCACACGGTCCGCCAAGAAGGGGGGTGGGTGGGGTCGACAGGTCATTATCAGGACAATGCTGGTGGGCATGTCAGCCGGTTTATTGGGTCAGACCCCCTCCCACGATTTTCAGATCATGTGGGGAGGTGTTTGTAGGTTTGGCGGGCCACATATCGTTTTGAGGCAGCGCATGATCTCTGGGGTGGATAGCCCTTCTTCCCGTCGCCGTGTCACATACCGGCGGGTTTCGTCGTGTGAGCTCATGCGGGTGAGGACGATGCGGTAGAGGGCGGCGTTGGCTTGACGGTCACCTCCCCGGTTCAACCGGAACCTGGTGGTCACTTTCCCCGAGTTGGCGGGTAGGGGTGTCACTCCACAGAGATGCGCCCAGGAGCCTTCCGATGAGAGGCGGTCCGGGTTGTCACCAGCAGCCACCAACAAACTGGCTGCAGTGTCGACGCCGACCCCGTATTGGTCCAACAGTCCCGGAGCAGTCTGGATGATCAGATCGGTGAGCATTCCGTCGATGTCTGCCATCTCAGTGTTGAGAGCCTTGATCCGTCTCGCCAGGTTCCGGATCACCAGGTTCGTTGTGTATGTCACCGGGTCGGAACCCTTACAGGGCCGCATGTTTGCCGCCTCAGACACCAGTCCTCTCTTAGGACGATCTTTAAACCTGACCCGGATCTCCTCGGGTGCTGTGAACACCAGATGCCGCAGCTGGTTCAATGATTGGATGCGCTGTTCACGAGCAGACCTCCGGGCCACCATCAGGACCCTGATCTGTTCGACGGGGCCATTACGACTCTTCGGGGTAACTGACGCCTCCCCCGACAACGCCGCTCGAGCCGCCGAAACAGCATCAGTCGGAAAGTCCGGCAGCGTCGACGAAGCCCAGGCAGCAAGCTCATCCTCCGTTCCGCACGGCTGAGCAGCCGACAATGGCAATAGCAACGGGTCCGCCGACCTGGTGAGCTGGCTCGGGCCGAGGTCGGGGACAGTCGTCGTCGGCGTGGTCGTAGTGGGGATGGACGTCGAGCTCGTGGTCGTCTGAGCAATGGTGCTGGGTGGCGTCGTGACAATCGGTGGGCTCTGCTCACGAGAGATGATCCACAGTGAGCCGCCTCCCACAAGGAGCACGATAAGCGCCGCGGCGACGGCCAACCGCAGGTTGCGTCTGCGTTGCCTCTTCGACCGCGCCCGGGCGAGCTCGTTGGAATCGATTGGCGCCAGCAACCGGCGGGCTTCGGATCCCGGCCATAACACGAGCCCGGAAAAGAAGCCGCGTTTCCCGGCGTTTCGTTTCTCGGTGCGGTCGAGAATCAGCCGGTACGCTTCCTGTTTCCCGGTTTGCCGGCGCGGGGATTGCAACCGCGACTCCGCGGCCGTGGCCAGCATGTGGTTGACCGTCCCGCGATGCGGAAGGTACTCGTGCGGCGAGACCTTTGCGTGCCCGGAACTGCCGTCGGCGAGACGGATGTAAATTCGCGAAACCTTCCACGATTTGAGTCCCGTCAATTCGGCGGGGCGAATGAAGTGCGCCGGCTCGCCGGCCTGCCGGACGGCTTGAATCACGGCTTGATTGAGCAGTCCCGTGAGTGCATCGTCTTTGGCCGCGGCATCGAGAATCAGCACGGTCGGCCGCCAGGTTCGAATTTGCGAAACGAGCGACCCGAGCAGCACTTCCCGCAACCGGCCCTCCGAACGCAGGTTCCAGTCGTCCCAGAGTCGTTTTTGATTTCGATCGAGTCCCGGTAATGCGACGGGGAACCGCCACCCCAGTTCCACCGCGCTGCCCCCCGCCGCCGTCACCGCGGCATTGGCTCTGCGATCCAGCGTCATGTCGACCGGACCGTCGGGACCGAAATCGCCGCGTGACGGGAGCAAAACCGTGCTGCGGTAGCCCTGGTCCGCCGAGAGTTTCGCCAGCAACGAAAAGGAGATGTTGCGCCGCCGGCTGTGAACCGACAGAATTGCGACGCGGCGATTCCTGCCGCGGATCGGCCGCCACTTGTTTCCGCCGTCGACGGTGACGAGCATCGTCCCCAACGCACCAACCGCCCAACCGGTGCGGCTGCTGGTGAATGAGATCGCGTAAATCGGCACCGTCTGCCCGGTGAGTTGCCGGGTATGGCCAGGGGGTTGATGCTCAGGGAGGAAACGGGCACCGTCTATTGGCGGGTGTTGGGCCGCTCACCGGAAGAAGAACGAACCGGCTACTCCACGGTGCAGTCGTTCACCATCGATCTGGAGCAGACCGAACCCCCGCCCTATGAATCCGAGGCGCCCGAGGAGCTGCTCCCCCAACCCGCGGGCCGCACCTGACTCATCAGAACGTCTTGCCAGGCCCTGGGCGCCACCGCCGGGATGCGCAGCCATAGGACCTGCGGCCGCGATGGCCATCCGCCGTGCTCGGCTGCCGTAGGCCCCGCCGGCGGGCGTTTCCGGCTACCGGTACCCTTCCCCATTGGGTGCGTCTGGAACGTGTGCGGGAACACGTGCTATCATGGCCAGGACGACGGATCACGAACGGTGATCGGCGAAGATACGGAAGCCGTGCGCATCTGACCCACTTGGCCGCCTGCCGAATAGGGCGCGGCGCCAACTTTGGAGACCTGGCATGAAAATCGGCATCAACGGTTTCGGGCGAATTGGAAGAAACATGCTCCGCGCCGCGAGAGGGAATCAGGAATTTGACGTGGCGGTGATCAACGACATCACAGACGCGCGGACGTTGGCCCATCTGTTCAAGTACGATTCGACCTACGGCTCGTACCCGGGGGAGGTAGAAGCGGCCAACGGCGATCTGATCGTCGACGGCAAAACCATCCCCGTGACTTGCGAGACCGAACCCACCAAGCTCGATTTCGCCGAGCGCGGAGTGGAAGTGGCCATAGAGGCCAGCGGCAGATTCAATACCGCCGAATACGGGGGACACTACCTGGAATCAGGCGTGAAGAAAGTGCTGTTCTCCGCCCCCGCCAAGGGCGACGGAATCTTCACGATGGTATTGGGGGTCAACTCGGATCAATACGACAAGAATCGCCACCACATGGTATCCAACGCCTCTTGCACCACCAATTGTCTGGCGCCGGTCGTCAAAGTGCTTCACGAGAAGTTCGGGATACAACACGGCGTGATGAACACCATCCATGCGTACACCAACGACCAGCGCATATTGGATCAGCCCCATCCGGATCTGCGCCGGGCGCGCGCCGCTGGGCTATCCATGATTCCCACGAGCACCGGTGCCGCCAAGGCCATCGGGCTTGTCATGCCCGAGTTGCAGGGCCGGTTGGACGGCTTTTCCATCCGTGTCCCCACCCCTACCGTATCCATTGTCGATCTCACCGTGACACTGGACAAGTCCACCAGCGTGGAAGCGGTCAACGCCGCCTTGCGCGAAGCTGCGGAATCGGGACCGTTGAAAGGCATCCTGGGGTATTCCGAGGAACCACTCGTGTCCATGGATTACAAGGGAGATCCCCGCTCCTCGGTGGTGGATGCTTTGTCCACCATCGTCGCCGGCGGAAATCTGGTCAAGGTGCTTTCCTGGTATGACAACGAGTGGGGATTTTCCAACCGCATGGTCGAGGTCGCCACGGGTCTGATGTAATCCTGGCTGTAATGGATGGGGAGCTGGCGCGACTTACCCCAACTTCCGCACTGGTTGGGCTGAGGTAGGCCAGGGGTCGGGGTGGAATGTTTTTTGAGTCACTACGAAATGTTCTGTTTGAGTGGCCCTTGGGCGG
>JACZUI010000050.1 GCA_022573225.1 Acidobacteriota bacterium | reverse complement strand
CGTCTCGGTCGATTTGGACGGTGAACGTGATGCTGCCCGTGGGTGTAGTGGACTGGGTCATGAGAATCAGGCTACTTGTGATCGGTACGGAGTCGGATGGCGGTAGGTATAGGGGCGCCGGACCGATGCGAACGTGGTCCCGTGTCGCTCTCAGAGGGTGGGGTACCCGTCGCATGGTGTCGGGCTGTGTGACTTACGGCCAGGGCTTGGACCGCAGACTGGTATGCCTGGAACATCCGCCTCAATAGAGGAAAATTGCGCGATTTAGGAGGCGGGCTTCACCGTACACGGCACCTCGAAACCGAGGCGGCTCACGAATCATGGGGAAGAGGTAGTGTCTGACTCACGGTTAGTCGCCAACGAGAAGGAACAGCATGTCGGAAGCGTGGGATCGATTCATAGAGGGTGTACGGGATGCTTTCGAGAGCGTGGGCACAACCGTCGGAGAGTGGCTGCCAAAGATCCTGGTGGCGATCCTCTTGCTCATCGTCGGACGTTGGGTAGTCCGAGCGCTGCGCAACGGGGTGCGACGTCTCCTAGAGAGCCAGACAGCCCAGACTGTCTTTGACAAGTCGGGTCTGGCCGCCGCGCTCGAACCATCGGAACGACGCCCGGCCGCATTGGTGGCAAACATCGCGTATGCGTTCCTCATGTTGCTGCTGTGGCTGATCGTCTTTCAAATTTTGGAGGTCGATCCGATCGTTGACTTGTTGCGGCGCCTCATCGCGGTCCTGCCCTTGATCATGGTCGCAACTGCGCTCGTCCTAGTTGCTGCTGCCGTGGCCAACTTTGTCACCGAGCTCATACGACCGTTCGCAGAGCAGCGGCAGATCAGCTGGCTTTCGCCAGTCGTCAGGGTCGTGATAATCGTGTCCGGCGTTCTCGCTGCGCTCGACTTGCTCGACATCCGATTCGCTGAGGACATCGTGAAGATCATTACGGCAGCCGCGGGCATTGCCATAGCGATCGCCTTTGGCGTCGGAGGAATCGACACCGCCAAGAAGTGGTGGGGCCGGTACCTGGCCCCCCGAGAGTAGGCACCGCCGGTTCGGGGCGGGTGCCTAGGCGGTTGGATGACAGCCGAACGCGCGAAGACGGGGCGAGTCGGTGGCTCACGCCGTAAGCGTCCTGGGTTTTGAGATCGGCCCGGTGGGCTTCGGCGACATCAGTAGCCGAGGCACCGCCCTCAAATGTTGTGCACGTCCATGAAAAGCGCCATTTGCTATCTCCCGGCTTGCTTTGCAGGTGGTAGCGGCAAACGTATCTGGTGCGGTGGCGCCGGTCATGAGTACCGGCTACCTACATTTCGGTCGGTGGATACTCAGCTTTGTGGCTGGTCAGGGATTGGTGAGCATGCCTCGACGGCGGGCCGCGTCGACGGCGGCGTCTCTCGAAGTCACGTCGAGCTTTATGAGGATGGCAGCGACATGGTTCTGCATGGTACGGAGCGAGAGGAAGAGCCGGTAGCGATCAGCAGGTCATCGCGTCCGCCGCTGAGAGTGTGCGCCAGATCCGCAGTCTGGGCGATGAACTCAGACACCAACGAGCTCTTACCAATGCCGGCCTCGCCGCGCACTAGCACGACCCCGCCCCCGGACAGGTCGAGGCCTTCGAGGCGCCGGCGTAACTCCTCCAGTTGTTGCGGAGGGACGAGGTCCGAGTCCTACTGGGGCCACCAACGTTTCGAAACTCTCACCTCGGCGCGATTGGAGCCCGGCTCCGACTAGATCACCCTTCGCGGTGCTTGACCAGTTCTCGGCGACTGCTCGCCACTCTCGGTCGACCTCCCAGTTACCAGGCCTGTCTGCTCAGATCATGCAAGGTCGAAGCGATCGAGGTTCATGACCTTGTCCCACGCAGCCACGAAGTCACGCACGAACGACTGCTGCGAGTCGTCGCACGCGTAGACCTCTGCAACGGCTCGGAGCTGGGAGTTCGAACCGAATACGAGGTCAACGGCAGTGCCGGTCCACTTGATCTGGCCTGTCTTCCGATCCCGCCCCTCGAACAGGCCTTCGGATGCGGCAGACGGTTGCCACGCCGTGTTCATGTCGAGCAGATTCATGAAGAAGTCGTTAGTCAACGTCTCGGGCCGCTCGGTGAAAACACCATGCTCAGAGCGGCCGACGTTCGCGTTCAGAACACGCATGCCGCCGACGAGCACCGTCATCTCTGGAGCTGTCAGCGTCAGCATGTACGCCCGATCCACCAGCAGCTCCTCCGCCGGCCGCTTGTGCGAGCCCGCAAGGTAGTTGCGAAACCCGTCTGCGGTGGGTTCGAGCACGACAAAGGACTCGACGTCGGTCTGCTCCTGGCCGGCGTCCGTGCGCCCGGGCGAGAAGGGAACCTGCACGTCGTGCCCTGCGTTCTTCGCTGCCTGCTCAACGGCGGCACACCCGCCTAGAACGATCACGTCGGCGAGCGAGACTTTCTTCAGGCCGGATTGTGAGGCGTTGAACTCCGTCTGGATCGCCTCCAGGGCCTGCAGCACATTCGCGAGTTCGGCCGGATTGTTGACCTCCCAGTCCTTCTGCGGCGCGAGCCGAATGCGGGCCCCGTTGGCCCCACCGCGCTTGTCGGTGCCGCGGAAGGTCGCTGCCGACGCCCAGGCAGCCGAGACCAGATCGGAAATGGACAGTCCCGATCCGAGGATCCCCTTCTTGAGCGCAGCAATTTCCTGATCGTCGGTCAGCTCATGATCGACATCGGGCACCGGGTCCTGCCACAGAAGCTGCTCCTCAGGAACCAGCGGTCCGAGGTATCGCGAGCGGGGGCCCATGTCGCGATGTGTCAGCTTGAACCACGCTCTGGCGAATGCATCTGTCAACTCCTCGGGGTTCTCGTGGAAGTGCTTCGAAATCGGCGCATAGATCGGGTCCAACCTCAGCGCGAGGTCCGTTGTGAGCATCATGGGAGCGTGCCGCTTCGACGGATCGTGAGCATCCGGCACCGTGCCCTGTGCAGATGCGTCCTTGGGAGTCCACTGCGTCGCACCGGCGGGGCTCTTCGTCTGCTCCCACTCGTAGCCGAGCAGGTTGTCGAAGAAGTTGTTGTCCCACTTCGTCGGCTCGGTGGTCCATATCCCCTCCAGGCCGCTCGTGTAGGCGTCGCCGGCGTTGCCGCTGGAGGAGACGTTCTTCCAGCCGAGGCCCTGCTCTTCGATGGGCGCGCCTTCGGGCTCGCGACCGATGTACTGCTCTTGGACGGCACCATGAGTCTTGCCGAACGCGTGTCCGCCCGCGATGAGCGCAACGGTCTCTTCGTCATTCATCGCCATGCGAGCGAACGTCTCTCGTATGTCCCGGGCTGCGGCGAGCGGATCCGGGTTACCGTTCGGCCCCTCCGGATTCACGTAGATCAGACCCATCTGGACGGCGCCGAGAGGATTCTCGAGTTCCCTGTCCCCGCTGTAGCGCTCATCTCCTAGCCACTCGTCCTCAGGCCCCCAGTCGATGTCCTCCTCAGGCTCCCACACGTCCTCGCGCCCGCCGCCGAAACCGAAGGTCTTGAGTCCCATCGACTCCAGGGCACAGTTACCGGCGAAGATCATCAGGTCGGCCCATGAGATCTTCCGGCCGTACTTCTGCTTGACCGGCCAGAGCAACCGGCGCGCCTTGTCCAGGCTCGCGTTGTCGGGCCAACTGTTGAGGGGGGCAAAGCGCAGGGTGCCGGAGCCCGCGCCGCCCCGGCCGTCGCCGATGCGATACGTTCCGGCGCCGTGCCACGCCATCCGGATGAAGAGAGGCCCATAGTGGCCGAAGTCGGCCGGCCACCAGTCCTGCGACGTCGTCATCACCGCCTCGATGTCCCGCTTCAGGGCATCCAGGTCGAGGGTCTTGAACTCCTCGGCGTAGTCGAACTCCTCGCCCATGGGATCGGCCTCGGGGGAGTTCTGGTGGAGAATCCTCAGGTTCAACTGATCCGGCCACCAACGCCGGGTCGCAGAACTCCCGATGGACGTGTTTGCGCCCGACTCCGAGCGCCGGCTTGCGCTGTCTGACATGTTGTCCTCCTGGTGGTTGGTTACTTTGAGTCTTAGATATTGCTCTGTTAATGACGGTCGGCCGGTGAGCACTGAATCGCTGGGCTGTGCGTGCCGGTTCAGACAGCAAGCGACTCGCGGCTACCGACTTCTCGACCGGCGGCATCGAACAGGCAAACTAGCCAGCGGGCCTGGGCCGTGCGTTTCTGCAGGGCGTTGCCGGTAGCCACCTATTTCGTGCCCTCGATAAGCTCGCTGTGATCGGCGCACACGCCGACACCACAGTCGACACATGAACCGATGGCTGGAATCACGACGCCGGTCAGGGCATGCTCGTGGCAATTCGCTTCTTTCTCGTCCTACATTCTCTTCCTAGAAAGGTCTTGGCGACCGGTGGGTTCCGGTCATGTCATGTTTCGGCTCTCGAATCACCTGTTGTGGTCGTCGTAACTCTCAACCTACACTTTCAAGTGGACTTGAAGTCAAGAACAAATGTGAAGAAATTTTCACTAATTCAGGAGCCGCACAATCAGGCACTTATGGCTTCTGCTCTATCCGTGGGTGGTTTGGGGAGGGTTGACGCGGGTTGCACCCTGTCTGCTTCTAGGTTTTCGACTGGATCGCTAAAACCGATCCGAAACTGTGGCGGGCCTACCTACTAAAAGAAGGCCTCCGCTACGTGTTCGCCGTCAAAGGAACCGAAGGCAAAGAAACACTCGACAAGTGGTTGACCTGGGCCCGCCGATCACAACTCCCATCGTTTATCGAACTGGCCAAAAAGATCACCAGACACCGCCAAGCCATCGACGCCAACCTCGACCACGGTCTCTCCCAAGGACTCATCGAATCGACCAACACCGAAATCCGGTTGCTCACCAGAATCGCGTTCGGGTTCCACGGTCCCCAACCTCTCATCGCCCTCGCACTACTCGCCCTCGGCAGCAACCCACCACAACTCCCAGGCCGAAAATGACCCACAGGTAGAGCAGGAGAGGGACGTATGTGCTCGTAAAGGGCGGTATACCCTGTTCTTGTAATGCCATCCTCCACCGAAGACATCGATCTGTTGGCTGCGGCAAAGGAAGCCACAATCGAAACCCGGGCCGGCGATCGCGTATACCGAACCGTGATCTGGGTGGCTGCCGAAAACGAGAGGCTGTACGTGCGCTCCGTCCGCGGAGACTCAGGTCGCTGGTATCAAAGAGCGGTCACCGATCCTGAGGTAGCTCTGATCGTCGGCGACACCCGAGTTGCCTTCCGGGCTGTCCCCGCTACAGATGACGAGTCAATCAGGCAAGCATCGGAGGGGTTTCTTCGGAAGTACCCGAAGGGAAAATCGCTCGATGCGATGGTCCTCCCCGAGGTCCTCCACACCACACTGCGGCTCGAACCCATTTCCTGAAACGAAAGGTCGACACCGCGCGGGGTGCTCCGGAGCAAGCGTATGGGTCGTTATCGGCGTGGTCTTAGCGTCGTCACGCTGTCTTGGGGTGCAGCGAGATCTGCGAAGAAGCCTGCGAGGTCCTGTGCCACGAGTCTTGGCTGTTCGATCGGGGCGAAATGCCCTCCAGCAGGCATTTCAGACCATCGGCGCACGTTGTACAGCCGTTCCACCCACTCGCGTGGCGGCTCAGGTTCTGGTACGAAGTGATGGTCAAAGACGGCAATGGCAGTGGGCACGCCGACGTAGGTGCTGGGATTCACCTCGACGCCGTGCCATCGATTGTCGAAGTAGTCCCGCATCGAGCTCGTGATCGAACCTGTGGCCCAGTAGATGGTCAGGAGCGTGGCCAGAAAATCTCTGGACAACCGGAGGGCGGGATCACCGTCCGAATCGGTCCACGAGCGCCACTTTTCCAGGATCCAGGCTGCGAGTCCGACCGGCGAATCGTTGAGGCCGTACCCAAGGGTCTGCGGCTTGGTCGACTGAATCGCCGAGTATCCGCGTTCGGTCTCTGCCCATCGGTCAAGCTCTTCGAGGAACTCCTTTTCAGCGGTCGTCCATGGCTGCTCTCCCGGGTCGAAGTGCCCGATGTCCAGATTCGTGAGATGCAGACCTAGAAGACGATCAGGCTCTTGAAGAGCCATCATGGTTGACACGCCTGACCCGAAATCGCCGCCGTGAGCACCGAACCTCGAATAGCCGAGGTTGGTCATGAGTTGGTTCCACAGTCGGGCGACGTAGGCGTAATTGACGCCGACGGCATCTGGACGCTCGGAGAATCCGTAACCAGGAAGGGAGGGAACCACGACGTCGAAGGCTGGGCCGTCGATACCGTGGGATTTCGGATCCGTGAGGAGCGGTATCAGTTTGACGTACTCAACAAAACAGCTCGGCCAACCGTGGGTCAGGATCAGCGGGACACCGATCCCGTTTCGTGCTCGTTCGTGGATGTAGTGCAGTCGAACGCCATCAATCTCGCACCGGAAGTGCTGAAGTTCGTTCAGCAGTCTCTGCTGCTGTGACCAGTCGAACTCATCGGCCCAGAATCGCAAAAACCCACGCAGATAGTTGAGATCGGTGCCCTGCGACCAGGGATCACCAGGCGTCGGGGTGGGCCAGCGTGTCGCAGCGATCCGACGGCGAAGATCCGAGATCTCATCCTCGTCGATGCTCAACGTGAACGGCTGAGGGTCGAACGCTGGCACGGTCGCGGAGCGTAGTCAGTCTCTGAGCGACGTTCCGATGCGGCCCGACCGTGCATAAATTGGGCCGACGAACACTTAGAAGGGAGCGTCATGGACAAGGCCCCAGACTCCACCGCAGTCGATCCCGTTGGTCACAAGATCGTGTTCGAGAATGAGCACGTTCGGATTCTCGAAGTTCGAAGCCCTCCAGGCCAACAGATCCCAATGCACTCGCATCCACCACGAGTGGTAGTGCCGGTCGGCTCATACCGTTTGAAGTCCGTCAGCCAGAAGGGTGATGACTCGATAGTCGATCGGCGACCAGGGGAAGCCGTCTGGGTCGAGCGTGAGGAGCATCAGGCGGAGATACTCATTGGGCCGACTCACGTCATCGAAGTCGAGATAAAGAGCGCCCAGTAGTCGCCGCCACACACAAGATCGCGTTGTGTGCGCCGACGCGGATTCATCGAGTGTGACTTGGATTGCCCTTACGATCGTTCCGATGAAAGAGGTTGAACCTCATATCGGAACCCTCCGGGAGAAGCCACTGCACGCCTCACTGAAGCGGTGGTACTCCAGAGCCGGTGACCGCGTCGAGGTCCCTGTCGACGGGTTTGTGATCGACCTGGTCCGAGAGGACTTGCTGATCGAGGTGCAAACACGTGGCTTCTCCTCGATGAAAAGGAAGGTCACGACTCTGCTCGAACTCGGACACCGTGTGCGCATCGTTCACCCGATCCCCATCGACAAGTGGATCGTCAAGGTGGAAGCCGACGGCACCGTTCTCAGTAGAAGGCGCTCACCAAGACACGGCGACCCGACCGATGTCTTCGCCGAACTAGTGAGTTTCCCCGATCTTCTGGTTCACCCACACCTGGAGATCGATGTGATCCTGACCAATGAGGAGGAGTACAGACGTCATACGCCAGATCGCTCGTGGCGTCGCAAGGGCTGGACCGTCGAGGAACGTCGATTGATCGACGTCGTGGACACGTTGCTTATCAGCAACAGCGACGACCTCGCTGCTCTGCTGCCCGCCGGCCTACCCGAGCGGTTCACTACCTCTGATCTCGCCCGTGAACTGGGACGACCTCGCCGAGCAGCCCAACAGATGGCTTACTGCCTGCGAATCACGGACGTGATAGTTGCCGTGGGCAAGAGCGGCAACGCCGTGGAGTACCGGGTCAGCTAGAGCATCTGCCAACCCGCAACATTTGCGCCCTTCTGTGCGTGATGCCTTGCAGAAAGACGAGTTGCCGTCAACTGTTTTCCTGCGGCTTCGTGGCTCCTCCCGGCGGAATAACCGAGAAGAGCTGCCAGTCGCCTTCTATGCCTCTGAGCGCGTGGTTTCCACGGTCTTGGAAGGCTATGTCCGAGCCCACGACCAGGTCACGTACGGTTCGCGACACCAGGATCTCGCCGGCTCCTGCTTCGGCCATGATCCTTGCAGCAAGGTGTACGGCGATTCCCCCGATCTCACTTCCGCGAACTTCGATTTCTCCGGTATGGATTCCGATACGGATACGGAGGTCGGCTTTCGAGAGCTCGTAATGGAGTTCGGTCGCTCCTCGGATCGCTCGGCCCGGACCGTCGAAAGTAGCCACGATGCCGTCGCCGGTCGTTTTCACAAAGTGGCCGGCGTAGTCGGCGACAAGGGCTCTGGCGGTGTCGTCGTGGAGGTCGATCAGGGCACGCCACCTGCGATCTCCAAGGGCCTCGGCGGTGCGTGTCGAGTCAACGATGTCGGTGAACAAAATTGTGGCGAGTTGCCGATTCTTGGGTGCCTCTCTGCGAGTTCCGGTCAAGAACTCCTCGAAGGTGTTGAGGAATAGCTCCGGTTTATCCCAGTAGGGGGCAACATCGCCGCCCGGATGCTCGACGAGGAGTGCACCGTCGATGTGAGAGGCTAGATATCTCCCCCATTCTGGTGGGTAAAACTCGTTTTCGGTTCGATGGATCACCAGAGTCGGGACCTTGACCGCTGACAACAGATCACGCGCATCCGTTGCCGATTCGGCCTCCATGTACTTCTGGATGGCTCTAGGGCTACTTATCGATCTCTGAACCTTGCTGTACCAACTCCGGAATCGATCGTCCCCCGCTCGGCTCGGAAAAAGGAGATCAATCACCTCGCCCGTGCCCCATCCTTCCCGAAACCGCCTCTCATAATCCTCCCTCGCCTGCTCGGAGTACCCAATCTTGTAGTCGTCATCCTCCAGATATCGAGCAGTCGTCTGATACAAGACGAGTGCCCGCACCCGATCGGGACGAGTGGCGGCGAACAACATGCCGGCGGGACCAGCCCCACCGGCCGTAACGATGGCCGCTCGTTCGGAGCCGACCGCATCCATGACACACTCGATCTCCTCAGCTAACGATTCCCACGGCGGCAAAGCATCAAGTGGGATCGAGTCCGACGCTCCAGTACCCCGACGATCAAAACGAATAACCCGTGAGTAGGAGGCCATCTGTTGATAGAAAGATCGGATCGCTGCGTCCTCCCACTCGACATCGAACGAGCCCCACCACCCAACTGTGAGAACAACATCGACAGGCCCCTCACCAATGACCTGATAGGCGATCCGATCGTCGCCGAGTTGGGCGTACCCGGTAGTGACATCCATCCTTTCTCACCCTACAGATCGGGTTGAAGACCCTTCGAATGGGCAGAATCTGGTCTCGCAATCGCCAGAACTCCCGAATCGGTCTCTGAGCGGGCACTTCGATCCTGAATCAGCCACCCATCGCTGTCATGTGCGAGTCGGCTGAGCGAGGACTAGCCGGTGGCTTGAAACACGCTCAAGTTGAAAATTTCGTTGACCTCTACGTGTGGAGGTGGGATGCCAATTCTCCTCATTACAGGACCGAAACGGTTGGCGAACGCCACCTGCATGTGTTGCGCCGACTCCCAGATGTTCGTCATGTGGATGCCGCCAGCTTCGTCAAAGTACACGACATGAGCGATCCAACCGTCGACTGGCTCGTCGTCCCAGTTCACTCCTTGCCGGAGCTTCTCGTACATGTCTTTCGTGAAACCTTGTCCGACAATGGTTGTGATGATCTCCATGTGGCGGACTCTATCGGTGGGCCTTCGCCGATCTCACAGATGAAACCGCCCATTAGTGCTGGTGTGCGTACCAATGCAGTTGAATAGCCTGAGCCTCGCCGAGCGAAGGATGCACGCATGAAGTTGAAGTTGTTTTCTGTGAAGTCTGGCAACATGAAGACACAGTTCGACAGCCTGGAGGCGAATGTGAACGAGTGGCTCGCCGAGCATCCGAACATCGTCATCGAGAACACGAACGATTTATCCCAACCGAACGCGGCTTGGTCGCATATTGCGTTGGCCGTCTGGTACACCGAGAAGTAGGCACTGAGCAGCGCTGAAGGACCGTCATAACCGCATGTACGGTCGATCTGGAGGCTATGCGTAGCGGGTGCGGAGCCGGTCTCTGGCCCAGTCGCAGATCGCCCAGAGGTCAGCCACCGGTTCCCCGGTGTGAGGGACTGTGGGAAGGTATGGCGGCGGTCCATATTCAGGGACCACCACCCGATCGGGTGTGATCGCCAGATCCCACCATGTTTCGAAAGCCTTGAGGTGATCCGACCAAGCGGGGTCTCGAGGGTCGGGCACCTGAGGCCCTTGTTCGTGGCCCACCCGGGCGTCGACGTGTATCGCCCGGGAAGCAGCCAATCTGATAGCTGCTTCCTGGTCGTGGATCAGACGTTCGGACATGACCACCCAGTGGCTCAGATCCAGCGCCGTCTTGAGGTCGGGAAAGGCGTCGAGGATCTCGATTGCCTGCCACGGACTGTGGAGGAGCCGGCTTCGGTGTGTCTCGTGGGCGACCGGAATATCCGCCTCCGCCTCGTAGGCAAGAGCCCCCGAGTAGAACTCCTTGGCCTGTTCCAGACTCCAGGCGTCCACCCCGCCATGGCAGATGATGTGATGGGGCGACACCGCAGCGGCGCGGTCCATTTCCTTACGTAGATGATCGAGGTGCCCGGCCACATCTTCTCCGAAGGTGTGAACCATGACCGACAGACCGAGGTTGTAGTTGGCGCACAGTTCCCCCAACTCTTCGAGCGTGCCGATCTCGGGGTCGAATTCGAAGGCGATAAGCGCAACCGAGACGCCGTCCCAGTCCGACTCGGCGATACGCGGAATGGCACTGCGGAAGTCGGCGAAAGGGGCGCCGGCACCGACTGCCCCCCACAGGGTTTTGTAGAGCTTCACCTGCCCAGCCTAAGGGAGTCGACTTCACCAAATCGCTGAAGGTCTGGTCTACTTCGGGCTGGCGCGGAACCACTCCACAGTGGTGGGTATCGCCTCGTCGAGTGGGGTGGCGCGCTGGCCGAAGGCCGATTCGAAGGCGCTTGAGTCGACTACGAATGGCTCCTCAAACTCGAACAGCACCTCCTTGAGCTCCCTCACGTTGCTGTTGAAGAGTGCGACCAGGTTGACCATGAAGCGCGGCATTGCTGACACCTTGCCGTCTGTCCCTGCGGCCTCGTAGATCTTCTCGATGAAGGTACGGGTCGTGATGGTGTCCGCGTTGGGAAGGTGCCACGCTCTCCCGTCCGCCTTGTCGCGGGCGCCCAAGGTGGCAAGACCGGCACCGATGTCAGGTATATAGCTGACCGTATGGGGTTGGTCCGGATCTCCTATGACCTGGGCATTCTTCCCGGCGATGACCGGGTAGAACACGCGCTCCCCCATGCTGCTCACCAGCCCGCGTGGTCCGAAGTAGGTCGACGCACGACCTATCGCGACTCGAACCGTGCCTGCATCGTGGGCGGCAAGAAGATCCCTGGCCATTTGTGCTCTCACCTGCCCCTTGGGGCCGGTGGCCGCGGACGGCAGATCTTCAGTGAGTGGTGCACCGTCGGTCGGGCCGTAGAGGTAGAGGTTCTCGAACGACACCAGCTTCGCTCCCGCGGCAGCAGCCCCCTGTAGCACGGCTGACTGAAGCGGTGGGAACAGCTCCGGCCATCTGTCGTAGGGAGGACCGAGGCATTGGTAGACCACCGCTGCGCCCCGAACAGCCTCCGTGGTGAACTCGGGGTCGGACGCGTCGCCACCAACGACGTCGACCCCAGGCGGCACGTCGGCGCGGCCACCACGATTGACCGCGGTCACCTTCTCCCCGGCGGCGGCAAGGTGCTCCACGAGAGCAAGTCCGACAGGGCCTGTACCAAAAACAACGTGCGTCACCGTGGTCTCCTTCACGTTCAACTCTGCGGCCTGCGTGCCGTCCCGCCACCGGTTCATCCTCAGACGGTAAGCGGCCGAAGGGGGACCCTACGCCACCACATGGGCATAGCCGTTGTCGGGGTTTCGGTAGGCTGCGTCTCGTGCTTCTGGAGAGGGAAAAAGAGCTCGAATTGATGGCTGGTTTGTTGGCCGACATCAGTTCGTCAGGGGGGAAGGTGGTGCTGGTTCGGGGTGAGGCCGGTATCGGCAAGAGCTCTCTGGTCCGGGTGTTTGTCGAGTCACATTCTGATGAGGTGCACGTCCATTTTGGGGCGTGTGATGATCTGTTCATACCGCAGCCGCTGGGGCCGTTCTGGGACATGGCCCGTTTGGAACCAACCCTTAAGGAACCGCTGGACGACGGTGACCGCCCGCATCTGTTGGAGATGGTTCTGGATCTCCTGTCGCGGTCGTTGCGTCCCAGCGTCATGGTGATCGAGGACACCCATTGGGCGGATGAGGCAACCCTCGACGCCATCAAATACCTTGGCCGTCGGATAGCTCGAACCAACGGACTGCTCCTTCTCACTTACCGCGACGGTGAGGTCGACTATGACCACCCTCTGCGTGGCGTGATCGGTGATCTTCCCACTCAAAGCGTGGTGAGGATTCAACTGGGCGGTCTTTCGCGATCGGCTGTGGCCTCGATCATCTCTGAGTCCAGTCTCGATCCGGACGAAGTCATGACCGCAACCAATGGCAACCCTTTCCTGGTGACAGAGATGGCGTCAGTAGACGGTGACGTAGTTCCGTCTTCACTTCAGGACTCCGTGATGGCGAGGGTTCGAAAACTGTCTGTCGGCGCCCACGAGATGTTGAAGATGCTCTCGGTGATCCCCGAGCCGATCCCCAGATCGGATGCCCTGGGTCTCACCGGGGTCGATGAGAGCCGGCTTGATGAATGTGAGCGACGAAGCCTGCTGAATATCGACTCCGAAATGGTCGGCTTCCGTCACGACCTGATCCGTCGGGCTATCGAATCCGCCCTGACCGGGAGCGAGCGGATCGCCAAGCACCGTATGGTCCTCGATGATCTTCCCGAGGAGACCCACCCCTCTCTTCTCATCCATTGCGCGGTTGAGGCCAACGATATCGACAGGTTGATTGACCTGGCACCTCGGTCGGCGCGATATGCGGCGGCCATGGGAAGCCATGTTCAGGCCGTAGAGGACTTCCGGGAGCTCGAACCCCACCTCGATCGGCTCGCACCGGAGGCCCTGGGACCGTATCTCGACGACTGGGCACGCGAGGAGCTTCTTGTCGACAATGTCCCCGGGGCCATCCGTCTCAGCGAGATGGCTGTACGCCACTATCGGCAGTTGGGCAAACCGGGAGCGGAGTCACGAGCCCTTGCACAAGCGGCGCACTTCTATGAGAACGCCGGGAAACGGGGCCGAGCCGAACGGTGCGCCCGCGAGGCCGTGGATGTTCTGGGAGTGGATCCAGACGGTGCTGATCTCGCCCGGGCGCTAGAGGTCAACGCTTATCTGCAGACGATGGCGGGCAACGTCTCGGCCGTGCCCGAGTTGGTCGATCGAACGCTGGAGGCCGGAGGACCCAACATCGATGAACGGATCTTCGTCCGCTCGCTCAATCACCGTGGGATCGTTGCCAATATCGCCAACTACCCGGAAGGGCGGAAGAGTCTCGACGAGGCCTCGAGACGCGCCGAGGAGACCGGTCAGTGGTACGAGGAGAGTCGAGCGTTGATGCACCATGCTTGGGCAGCCGCTGAGTTCCGGGATCTCCCGATCGCTTCCGACTACATCCAGAGATCAATTGCCTCGGCTGTCCGCCACGAGCTCCCAGCCCTGGAAGCCTATGCGAATGCGATGCATGCCAGGATCCTCGAACTCAAGGGAGACTGGGCGAGAGCAGAAGACCTGACGACAGATCTGGCAAACAGCATGGCGCTCAGTCTCATGGTTGCTCTACCGATCATGGGTGTGATCGCGGCGAGGAGAGGTCGGGAAACGGCTGGATCAACCCTGATCGAGGCCTGGGAGATGGCGGTCATCGCCGATGAGAATCAGCGTCTGGCTCCCGCCGCGGCAGCCTTCGCCGAATACGCCTGGATCTCTGGACATACCGATGTGCCCGTGAGCGAATTCAAGAAAATCATTGGCACCGAAATCTCCAAGGGTTTCCGTTACTCCCCGGGATCGATTGCCTTCTGGCTTTGGAAACTCGGCGAACTGTCCGAGGCTCCGGAGGAAATCGCAACACCGTATCGCCTGGTCATGGAGGGCAAGGCGGCTCAGGCCGCCGTCATCTGGGAGGAGAAGGGAATTCCATACGAGCGGGGTCTGGCGCTGATGCATGCAGACCAGGCCTCTCGACTGGAAGCAGTCGAAGTGTTCGAGAAATTGGGGGCGACCGCGGTGGCCGCCAAACTGAGAAAAGCTCTGAGAGACGAAGGAGTCTCGGTGCCTCGGGGCAAGGGCCGGGAGACCAGGGATCATGCTGCTGGGCTCACCGCCCGGCAGGCGGAGGTACTCCAACTGCTTGATGAGGGTCTTTCCAACATTGAGATCGCCGACCGGCTCTTTCTTTCACCCAGGACGGCAGAGCACCATGTGGCCGCGGTGATCAGCAAGCTCGCCGTCTCGACACGCGACGAGGCGGTCAAGACGGCCACCGAGCAGGGTTTCCTGCCGACTAGGTAGCGACTAGTCGGGAATGGGTAGTGCCTAGCCCCATATCTGGGAAGCCACTACCGGTTACAGCCGGTCCAGTAATCCTTACCTTGGTCCTAGCTGGCCCGTCAGAAGAGGCCGATACCGACCAAGGGTTGAGACACATGAGCTGGGAACAGACCGACATCGCGATGGCACCTCGAGCAGGAAGGGCCGACGAGCTGAGAACCGAAGCTGCCCGTTACAAGCAAGGCCGTGAAATCATAAGGCAGAGACGGTCCCAGATGTTCTACTCCCTGCGATCCCGGCTCTCCGAAGGACTGGCGACCGTCGTTGACTGGATCACACCCCCAGAGCAGCCGCCAGCAGAGGTCCTCTCCGCCGACTAGGGCACCCGGGGTGCCAAAACACAGCATTTCGCGAAGGGCCCAAACCGAGACTGACCTCGGCATCGCAGCACACTCCCTCATCGGCCGGCCTCCCAACGGACGCGGTCAGGATGTGCGGTTGACGACTCGTTGCGCCTTGCCGGTCGAGCGGCTTACCGATCCAGGCTCTGCAACTCGGATCTCGACAGTGATGCCGACGCCGTCTTTGATGCGTCCTGCGGCTGTTGCAGCCAGCGCGCGAGCGGCCGGGTCGTCGAGGTGCTCTCTCGACTCGACGTGGACGACGAGGCCGTTGCTGTTGCCTGCCTGCACGACTTCTAGTTGGTAGTGCGGTGCCAGTTCCGGGATTCTGAGCAGAATGACTTCGAGCTGGCTGGGGTAGAGGTTCACCCCACGAATGATGAGCATGTCATCGGTGCGGCCCTTGATACGAGCGATTCGTCTCATGGTTCTTGCCGTGGCAGGGAGAAGTCGGGTCAGGTCTCCTGTTCGGTAGCGGATGACCGGCATGGCCTCCTTGGTGAGCGAGGTGAGGACAAGTTCGCCCTCCTCACCGCTGGGAAGTATCTCGCCGGTGTCGGGGTCGATGATCTCGGGGTAGAAATGGTCCTCCCACACGGTGAGCCCGTCCTTGGTTTCGACGCACTCCTGTGCAACACCGGGCCCGATGACCTCGGTTAGGCCGTAGATGTCTACCGCATCGATCTGGAGACGCTGTTCTATCTCCTGCCTCATCTCGTCTGTCCACGGTTCGGCACCGAAGATCCCAATTTCGAGGGAGGTGTCGGTGGGATCGAGGCCCTGACGTTCCATCTCGTCAATCAGGTTCAGGCAGTACGAAGGGGTGACAAGGATGATGCGCGGCTGGAGGTCGTGGATCAAGCTGACTTGCCTCGCGGTCTGTCCGCCGGATACGGGGATAACGGTGCAGCCGAGCCTTTCCGCCCCGTAGTGAGCGCCAAGACCTCCGGTAAAGAGCCCGTAGCCATAGGCGACATGGACAACATCGCCGGGTCTGCCGCCCGCAGCCCAGATGGAGCGGGCCATGACGATTGCCCACATGTCGATGTCGCTCTGGGTGTAGGCGACCACTGTCGGCTTTCCGGTGGTACCGGACGAGGCGTGAATCCGAGCGACCCGCTCGCGAGGCACGGCCAGCAGCCCAAGCGGGTAGTTCTCCCGAAACGTGTCCTTGGTCAGGAACGGGAAGTGACGGAGATCCTCGAGCGATCGGCAGTCCTCGGGCGATACCCCTGCTGCATCGAATGTCGACCGATACTGGTCCACGTTCTTGTACGCGTGGCGCAGGGTCGTTGCAAGCCTCTCGAGCTGGAGAGACAGCAGCTCGTCGCGACTGGCGGTTTCAATCGCTTCGAGACCCGCACTCATACCTGCCATTTAGCGAGCGTGAGTCAGCGCCATAAGCATCATCTGGCTGACCGGAAGACTGGCAGACCGCGCTCGATCATCTCGGCGGTGCCCGTGAGCGAGATCCGGAAATGGCCCGGTGACCTGCACGTAGTCCCGGGCAGCACCAGTACGCCTTGGGTCGCCATCCGTTCCGCAAAGGCGACATCGTCGGGGTCTGGCGAGCGCACCCAGAGATAGAACGTCCCCTCGGGCGGTCGCAGGTCGTAGCCCATCGCTAGGAGTTCGGCCACAAGGAGGTCGCGCTTCCGCTCGAGCTCCACAAGGTCAATGGAGAGAGCCTCGATCTTGGCGAGCGAGTACTGCATGATCGCGCTGGGGAACAACCAGCCACTCGCAATCTGCGCCATGAAGATGTCGTTGCGCAACGATGTCCGGTCTGGCATCAGTGGCGAAAGCGCCAGCCAGCCGATCCGCTGGCCAGGAGTCAGCAGGACCTTGCCGTAGCTGTATGAGATCAGCGTGTATGGGTAGTACTGGGCCGGACTGGTGAACTCGGCGTCGCTGAACACGAGTTTTGCGTAAGGCTCATCCGACAGCAGATAGATCGGCGAACCATGCTGATCGGAGGCCTCGGTCAAGATCGTCGCCAACCGCTCCAGAGTGGCGGGTGGGTAGATGCGCCCAGTGGGGTTGTGAGGCGTGTTCACGATCACGAGCCTGGTCTTCGGAGTGATCGCCTCGGCCAGCCTGTCGATATCAAGGTCGTGGTCCTCGGCGCGGACGGGAACGCTCACCGGCACTCCACCAACCGAGAGAATCATCGACTCATAGAAAAACCATGGTGGATCCGAATAGACCACCTCGTCTCCCACGTCGACGAGAGTGGCGAGTGCG